>DGHQ01000011.1 GCA_002392915.1 Bacteroidales bacterium UBA3844
ATTTGTTTCGTTAGGAAATGTAGAGTCTCGGTATGCGTGATATCCGAGGATGCCAGTGTACTACTACGTAGCACACTTCGGCATCCCCGGTTACAGAAATAGCGTCTTCCAGACGCGAGAAATGCGGCCTCTATGTTTGTTGCCTGGAAGGCAATACAGAGCGAAGCGAGAGTAACCCGGGACGAAGTCTCGGGTGTAGAAGAGTGTGGAGGAATCTGTCTGGAAGACAGTACTTTGTGTTGTTTTATGAATTCCTATTCATTAAAATATTAGGAGTATAGGTCAAATATTATTGTTCCAAATTTATAAAAATAACATGGAATATTTAATGTTTTTTTGAAAACAATTTAAACTCTTGTCGTCTATGTTCTCTAATTATAAATGCAAAATAAAACGATCGCATTTTCTATAACCCCTAAAGGGGTAATGAATGAAATCCATCATCATATTTTTCTATCAATATGTAACGTCTGACAACGTAATTGTGGGTATTTGTGGTTTGGGCGACCACAAGGAATCGCCCCTACGGACAAATCCCATCAGATGTATATCGTGACAATTATGCATTATGAATTATGAATTCGGAATGCACCCGCACATATAATCCAACGTATCTTCTGTCACTAACCATATTGTAATCCACGATGGTAGCACGACGTTGGTGATGTTGTATTGACGAAGGGGACTGAATAACTTCGCTACTTCTCGTTTCTCGCTCTCATTGAGAAATAGCGACTTGGCAAAGTCACAAAGGATGAATCTTGTTTCAGGATAACGGTGGGCATAGATCATGAATTCATTTAATGAATCTTTGAGTTGGTCTGCTACACTGTCGGCTTCTTCGTTGAGACGGATGTTACGTATCTCACCTTCGTAGTCGTCTGGAATGTTGTCGGCATACAGTGTGCTGCATGGACCTTCTTCTTCGTCGATAAACTCATCTCCGTCTACACATACAAGCAGGAAATCTCCGTGCATGGCGTCGTTGATGTCGGAGTAAAGGGTTTTGTTGCCTCTGTTTTTGATTGGTTCACAACCTTCTAGGAAACTTGGGGCATTCTTAGCTGTCGCGGCTCTTTCCACAATTTCTTCAGTTGTCATTCCTCCCATATGGAATTGCGACGTCGACCAAAAAACAAATTGAGGATCAAAGCATCCGTACATCTCCCTCTTCATCTCACTGAATGCTGTGCCCTGGACATGAACTCCATATTTACACATGGAAAACATCATGTCAAAATTGTCGCAAATGAGACTTGGCTCCTCCACATATGGCAGATATCTCACAACAGAGGTAAATCCCAATTCTCCATTTTCCCCTTTCACAGACGCGATATCTCTTGTGTAAATTTCCCTACCAGTATCATCTCGATAACCGGTCTGCACCCCTGCGAAAATGACGGGTACCGTCGACCACAGGGAATTTCCCATTTGATCGCATTGATGGTATCTGGTATAGGCACGATTCTTTGTCACCAACATCATTCTTTCCATTGACTTGAAATAGAAATCTCCGAAATAGGCGTAGTCAAACTTGCCTTCCGGATTGATGAAACGAACTTTGCGACGATTAAGGACGTGTTTCAAATCCTTACGCTCATATATGTCGTTGCGATATTGTTGACACAAATCAAATATCCCCTCCAAACTGAATTTGTTATGCTCCATAATTTATCCTCCTTGATTTTACTTTTCTAATGCAAAGTAAAACCGAACCTACGCCAACTGGTTGCGGAGGTTTTGAAAATTTTGGAAAAAATGCAGAGACGTTGTATTATGGTGTCTCTTCATTTATGGTCAGGGCGACCACAAGGGATCGACCCTACGGGTAAAATCCCATCAGAAGTATTTCCCCACAATTACGAATTATGCATTATGATTTTTTGAAAAATCAAGATTTATCGGTTATTATATGTTGTTCAGTGATTTTAAGCAATGCACTATTTTATTCTTCTCTTCGCTTCCATTTGTTGAAAGCCTTAATAATGGTATTCCATATAATTCAAGGATATGGTTCTTTTTTATATCTCTATTATATTGTTTTGTCCCGGTTTTATGATAATTGTAACCGTCGGTTTCTATAGCTAAAACTGGCTTTTTGGTTACATGGTTGATTAATAGAAAATCTAAATGGGTTGTATAGTGGGAAACATAACATTTCTCATCCTCATTCATTAAAGACCAATCTTGTATGATATTTCTTATAGGAGTATGGCACAATATGCCTAGATGACTAAATTCGGAGAATTCGTCAATTATATTTTTTAGAAGTATATAAGTTAAATTTTCAGAATCAAATTTTGATATGCTTTGTGAGTCTTTCATGTATGAGATTCGTTGTTCAGTGTAATGACTATATAGATAATCAAATACAGAACGGATTTTACTATCTGATACAGAACAGTTGTTGTAGCTGATATAATCAACAAGTTCACTTATATTACCTTTTAAATTCTGATTGTTGCCGGATAAGACGATACAGAAATTCTTTTTAGCTCGTGAAATTGCCACATTGAGAAGACTTTTATCATCACTGAATTCTGAGATTTGATCATCCACTACACTTATAATAATAGAGTCTTTTTCTCGTCCTTGATATTTATGTACAGTTGCTGTTTCAATTTCTGGAATTTGACGCTTGAAAGCTGCAACTTGAGAGTTATATGGAGAAATGATTCCGATTTCGGATTTGTCGGAAATATTAGGTAATACCTCTTTTTTTATAACATCAATTTCTCTTTGATTATAATGACCTCGGCAATGTTCGCCAGGAACTGTTTTGATGGCGGATAAAACATTTTCTTCATTATTGTCTTTAGTCATAATGAGTAATTTGCCTCCATAGAACTTTTGGTTGCAAAAATTTATGATTTTTGGATGACATCGGTAATGTTCACGTAAAAGTGTTTGTGTTACATCTGGAATGACTTTACAGACAGACTCTAGAAAACTGTATTTGGATGAATTGTATCCTTCTTTGACATTGTAATTGTTGAATATTGCGTCTAATTTTATTTTATCCTCTTCTGTAACTACATTGGGTAATTGAAGCGAATCTCCAACAATGACAGCGTTCTTTGCACATGTCATGGCTAAGGCTCCTGTTTCTACAGATACCTGTGACGCTTCGTCCATAATGAGATAATCATAGGTCGTATTTGCTAAACTGATCTTAGCTGAAAAGGTTGTACTTAAAATTACCGGATATTGGTTAATAACATCTCCTGACTTATCTCGTAAGTCTTTAGTATCGATAAAGGTGATTCTATTTTTACCATAATATTTGTCGTATAGAATCCCTTTCAATAGCTCCATTGATGTCGATTCTAACTCCTTTTTTAAAATTGTGTCATCTAATAAAGCTAATTCAGAGTCTATTTTGCTAATCCTTTTTTTGAGCTCGTCAAGCCTAGCAATATAATATAATGACTGTAATTCAAGAACGGTGGCTTGGAGATTGTTTGTCTCAAATGAAGCGTTTATGCCTAGAATATGTTTACGAGTCAGGTTTATCCAGATCCATTTTATCTTTTCTTTGATTTTGGCAAAGAACCCTGAAGGAGCGATGTAATCATCTTCTATGTATGCTTGGTAGTGCAACCAAAGATTCATGTATTTAGAAGAGTCGATTCCTGGCTTGGTTTTATATATGGTCTCATCGATGTTATTGTCTTGTTTGAAGTGTTCCCATTCAAGTTCAATCTCTTTTCTTTCTTGTTTGGATTGAGCCAGTTCTTCTTGAAGTGCAAAAACATTCTTGAGTTTATATAGAATGGTTGATATTTGGTGCCTTTTTTGTTTTTGACTAATCGTATCAACGTTCCAAGTTGTGAGGTCATCGGGAATTGATGGCTGATTTTTTATGAATGCCTCTTTATTATCTTTATTGCCTAATGCGGCAACAATAAATCCAATTCCATATTTATATAATTTTTCTTGTACATTTGTAGTGGCAGAATTGTTGTTAGACACAACAATGACTGTCTTGCCTTGTAAAAGAATGTTTGCAATTATGTTTAGAATTGTCTGAGTCTTACCTGTGCCAGGAGGACCTTGTATTACACTGATTTGGTTTTCGAATGCTGCTGTTACAGCTTTTTCTTGACTTGCATTACAACCAAATGGAAATATTAAAGATGGCGATTTTGTTTTGCGTATCTTGTGTTTGTCTGGATCTAAATATGGTGCTATAGATAGAGATTCCTCTATAAAATGTATGTTTTCATATATTGCAGGAAGTATTCCTCCATGATTCTCGTCTTTTCCTAGTTCGTTGGTTTGAGCAACTCGTTTTAGATATTCAAATGAGTTTTTTGCAATTTCATCAGCAAGACAAGACTCAACAACGCGGATAGTGCCATCCTTGTAGTCCTGAATATAACCATTGCTATAGGTTATTCGCCAATGAGTAAGATTGCCCTGTTGGAAAGAACGTATGTCTGAAACATTTTTTCTTTCAATGCCATCTATATATACCTTACATTGTAAGTTATTATGCCAAACTGCATCTTTTAACCATATGACATCATTAGCACGATAGTGAAAAGTAGTTGGAGAAGATTTGAATTTTATATTATACACCCCGTTCTCTCCTATTGCAATTTTCTCTATTTGGAGAGCTTTGGGCTCTCCTTTAATTATTATGAAAGAACGTGGTGTAGTCATTTGTTTTTTGTTTATGATAATATTTTTGGGGAATTATATATTTATCGATTTCAGTAATGAATTGTTCATTTCGAATTGGAAAAACACGCAAGTCCTCTCTTCGAGGATCGGATTCACCAGCTGCATGTATTTCCCAACAATTATGCATTACGAATTATGAATTATGAATTATCTCAGCTTCTCTCCACACTCTTCACTCCCTTGATTGCCTTGATTTTTTTAATCACATTGTCCACCTGCTGGAGATCGTTCACAAGCAAAGAGATATGGCCTTGGAAGAGTCCAGCCACACTGTCGACGGAGATTGAACGCATCGAGATGTTGCTCTCCTTCTGTATCAGTGAAGTGATGTTTGTGACGATGCCCAGATCATCGTTGCCGATCACACGCAATGTGCAGACATATTGGCTTCCTTGTTTGCCGCTCCAGCGCGCTTTGATGTAGCGGTAGCCGAAACGTTGGATCATCATCGGAGCGTTCGGACAATCTTTGCGGTGGATTTTTATTCCGCCTTGCGAAAGAATGAATCCGAAAATCTCGTCGCCGTAGATAGGATTGCAGCACTTGGCAAGCGTGTAGTCGATTCCTTTGACGTTGTCGTCGATCGTTAGCACATCATCTTTCGACTTGTCTTCTGTCGGATTCTGATGATGCTCGAAATCCTCCGCACTCTTCACCTCATAATCCAATCCCGGATGCAGATCCTTCTCCTGTATCTCCGAGTAGACGTCGCGGATCTTGACCACATCGATTTTCTCCTCCACGATATCATTGTAGAATTCCGTCGCCACTTTATAGCCCAATCGCTTGATTGTCTTTGCCAAAGTCGCCTCCTCAAGATCAATTTTCCAATTTTTGAATCGACGGTTGAGCATCTCTTTGCCAAGGGAAGCGTTGGCATTGTCTTCCTCACGCAGGAACGCTTTGATACGGTTTTTCGCCTTACTCGTCTTGACGATGCTGAGCCACTCTTTTTTAGGCTTCTGAGTGGCGCTGGTCACAACCTCCAATTGGTCGCCGTTGTTCACCTCATATCTTATGGACACATTCTTGCCACCGATTTTTCCGCCGACGCAATGGTTGCCAAGATTGCTGTGGATCTGGTAGGCGAAGTCGAGCAGCGTCGCCCCTTTGGGAAGATGTATCAGATCTCCGTTTGGAGTGAAGATAAACACTTCCTTGTCGTAGAGATTCATTTTGAATTCTGAGATGCACTCCTCATTTGCGACGTCGGGGTTTTCAAGAATCTCACGGACGTTTGCCATCCATGTGTCGAGCATGTTCTCGCTCTTCACTCCTTTATATTTAAAGTGGGCGGCAAAACCCTTCTCTGCGATTTCGTCCATACGCTCCGTGCGGATCTGCACCTCGACCCATTTTCCCTGCGGACCCATCACAGTGGTGTGCAGACTCTCGTAGCCGTTTGTCTTTGGAATGGAAAGCCAGTCACGCAAACGTTTTGGATTTGGCTGATACTCGTCTGTGACGATAGAGTAGACACGCCAGCAGTCGCTTTTCTCCTCCGCCAGCTCACTGTCGAGGATGATGCGGATCGCAAACAGATCGTAGACGTGCTCAAAAGTGGTGTTCTGTTTGCGCATCTTGTTCCAGATGGAATAGATGCTCTTTGTACGACCCTTGATTGTGAATTTGAAACCCGCGTCTTCAAGTTTTTGCTTCAGCGGATTGATGAAGTCGGCGATATATTTGTCACGGCTGCGTTTAGTCTCATTCAGCTTGTGGGCAATCTCACGGTAAGTCTCACGATGCAGACGCTTCATCGACAAGTCTTCAAGCTCGCTCTTCACCTTATATAATCCCAGACGGTGAGCCAACGGAGCAAAGAGATAGCTTGCCTCACGTGCCACTCTGTCACCGTCTTCCGACTCTTCGATAGGATTGTATTTCCTGATCAGATAAAGCACCTCGCATATAAGGATGATGATGACGCGGATGTCTTCCGCCAAACTCATCAGCAGTTTTCTGAAATTCTCATTCTCCACGCCTACACGTCGACGATAGAACTCGTCCACTTTTTGCTCTCCGTGCACGAGAGCAACGATGCTGTCGGGGAATGATTTGGCGATATCCTCTTCCGTCATCAAGCCGCACTGTATCATCTCAAAAAGAATCTTTGCGACGCTGGGGCCACCACCAAGACTCACTTCATCGGCAAGAATCAACGCCGTCTGCACACCTCGCTCTATATGATCAATATCGTCTTCGGATACATTATTTGATTTAACCTTCTCCTCAAACTTATTCATCGCATCACGCACTGGATTAAGTGCTCCAATCGGTAATTTCTCTTCCGCTATCGACACATATTTGTCGAATCCCTCTTTAATTTCGTCCCATTTCAAATTCGTATCCATGCTAATCTATTTTTGTTACCCTACAAATTTAATTATATTCTCCCATTCTTTTATTAAATAAGGAATTTTATTTTTGATGGCAAATGGCCAAAAGCCAAAAGCCATCTCCATTTCCATTATAATTACTACCTTTGTGTCATGGCAAATATCGAGAAGACATACAGGCACGAGAAATTAGGGTTAATTTCAATTGTATGGAAAAGCAATATGCGGAGTGTGAGAATGAGTTTCAAGAAAGGAAAATTCACGGTATCTGCTCCCGTCGGCTATTCCATGGAGAATATTGAGCGTCTTATTAAAGAAAACGAGCAGAAGATGCTCTCATTCATAAAGCGTCATGAGATGCGACGAGAGGAAACCAACGTCGACGAGAATTTTATCCTTGACACCCATTTTGCCATATTGCGAATCTCTCTGTCCAACACCACGACACCCAGATTGAAAAAGGCAGGAACCATCCCTAATGCAAATCCATCCGATTCATCCGCATCGTCTGAAAAAGACGACCTTGTCTTAGAGATGCCATATAATACAGAGTTCGAATCACCAGAGACAATTGCGGTAGTGAAGAATGCGACGATAGCGATGTTGAGATATGAGGCAAAAAAAAGGCTTCCTCGTATAGTAAAGGAGATAGCCGACGCGAATGGGTTCAAATACAGCAGCGTCAAAATCAATTCAGCCCAGACAAGGTGGGGCAGTTGCTCATCCAAAGGATCACTAAATTTCTCATTATATTTAATGTTGATGCCGTTGCATCTGATACAAAGTGTCGTCGTGCATGAATTATGTCACACCAAACACATGGATCACAGTGCAAATTTTTGGGCATTGTTCGACAAAACATACGGAATATCTCATAAAATTGTAGATAAAGAGATAAGAGAATTGAAGATGCCAGGATTTTTGAAATAGTTCGCGCCGCAGGTGTGGCACTTCCGACTTAACCAACTATAAGGGATTTTCACACGGAAAAAACTATCCATTATGTTTTGTCATATCTTTTTCATGTATTTTTTTTGTTTTGAATTATTCTTTTTGATAATTTGGAGGACCGACTCAGATAATGAGTTGTCATATATGAAGAAGTTATACATCAATAAACTAGACATATGAAATTGTGTGTGTTTTTGTTAGCCCTTTCGTGTTTTAGCGTTTGTAAGCTTAATGCTCAAACACTATCTCTTAATGCAGATGCCCAAACTGTTTGTGAAGGTCAGAATGTTGTGCTGAGTCTTGATTATGGGGCATGTACATCTGTAATTTGGGAATATTCTACTGATTTTGTCAACTATATCCCATTTGGAAATAAGTTGAACTCAGAGCTCACGTATCAAGTTGAACAACCGATTTGTTTTAGAGTCAAAGGCATGTTGAATGGGCAGTCAGTCTATTCGAACAGCACATGTGTCGACGTCGAATATCAATACAAGCCGACTTGGCGATATAATGGGGATACGATACCTAGTGGATATGTTATAGACATCTGTGAAGGCGATGGCTTTAGGTATAATATTCCAGATGCTGAAGAAATAGAAAAGAATTATAAATCAGAGTGGCAAATCGACGGAATAAAGGTAAACGACGATTTAAATACAAAATTGGGTCCATTTAATAATGATTGTAAAGTGTCCCATATCATCACATCCAATGGCGTATGTCCTCCAGTAGTATTTGATTTCAACTATAGAGTGGAATCACTCCAGAAAATCACTTTGGAAACTTCCACTCCAATTGTTTGTGAAGGTTCAGAAGCGACTCTTAATGTGACGTATGAAAAAACACCCGCTGAAGTTTATTGGAAAGATGGGTATGATAGTATTGTGTCGAAAACAAACGGTAATAGTTTGAATATTCCTGTTGATAATATAAGTCTGTATTATGTCCATGCTGTCAGTCCGTTGGGGTGTATAAGTGAAAGTGATTATGTTTTGGTAGACGTGGAGAAACGATATGTTCCTAGTTGGAAAGGTTGGCCTTCAGACGCTTGTATAAATGGCACTTCTATATATGGATGCGTCCCGTATCAGCAAGAGTTCATTAGTTTGAATGAGAATCAATACAAAGACACTCATAAATCACAGTGGCTGTTGGACGGAGTTGAGATCTCTAATGATTTCAGTATTGTCTCCCCTCCAATCTATGAGAATAGCATATTGACTCATATTGTTACGGGAGATTATTGTCCTCCTGTAAGTGTTTCTTATGAGATGAATGTTTCGAAAACACCTAAATTGGAGTTGTCTGTGTTGGATAAGTCGTGTGATGGAGAGGTGACGTTGGGTATAGATCAGGAAAATGGTGATTATGGAATAACATTACATAGTATTAATGAAGGTGCGACACAGGAGAATCCAACGCAAATGCTGGATTCTAAAGATACTCATTTCATTTGGAAGGATAGACCTGGTCAGGATTCCAAATATTGGTTGTCTTCTTGTTATGAATATATATATCCAGGTGGAGTGTCAAGTTGTTGTAGTACTTCCGACACTTTATCTGTTAAGGCAGATAAAACAGAAGAACTTGAAGTGACTGTGGTAAGTTGGAGAGGTGAAGAAGATGGAAAATTCACGTGGGAAACGCGTAATTATGTCAATAGGTGTTATCCAGAAGAATTCAAGACAAAGGTCAATGTCATAAAGGGAAATCCTATCAGTTATGTCTGGAAAAGGGACGGAGAGATAGTTTCGACCTCTCAATCCCTAATCGAACCTACACGGCCCGTTGATACCGAATATACAGTTGAAGTTTCAGATGGTTGCCATAAATTCACGAAAAAATTTTGGTTGACACCTGAATTCGTAGATTCATTAAAACTTCTGACTTCCAAAACCGAAATATGCGAAGGGGATTCTGTGACAATTATCCTTGATAAGGAAAGTCGTCAAGATATGTGGCTAATTGAAGAGATAGATGGCGTTGAGGAAAAGAAAAGCTTGTTTATTACCGATACTCTTGTTTTCCAGCCAAAACAAAAAGCTCTTTATTGGGCATCTGATTTAATTCGTAAAGGGTGTGGACGTATATCCGATACAGTATCTTTTGATGTCAAACGACGAGATTTCCAAATAGAGGTGGAGAATGTCCCAGAAAAAACATTGTGTTATGGCGATGAATTTGAAGTTGATGTTAATGTTGTTGGTGGAAACCCCGATAGTTACGAATGGCGGAGAAATGGAGAATTTTTGTCTGCGTCTAAAACGTTGCGAGATACACCAACAGAGTCCAGGAATGAATATGAACTAATCGTATCAGATGGTAGTTGTAGTATAACGAAAAGTATGAGCGTTAATGTTTCTGAACTAAAAAAATGTGAATTGTCTGCTTTGAAGGATTCAATATGTCAATCTGAAGAAACCGATTTATGTCTTAACCAACAGGGTTCTGAAGTTGTGTATTTGTATGAACAAAACGAATCGGATATAAGTCCTAATCTGATTGGCAACAAACTCTTCCAAACTGAGCATATAAAACCTAAAGAAAATGCTAAATATTGGGTGGTCGCTTACAATAATGAATGCTCAATTATTACTGATACTGTATCTATATACGTCGAACCTAGTGTTGAGTTTACTGTATCACAGATTCCAAATGACCTTTGTTTTGGAGAAGAGATAAATGCGACAGTTTCTATTATCAAAGGCTCTGTTGATCAGATACAATGGCTCAGAGGAGAAGATGCTAATGATTTCACTCATTTGATTTCTGAAACCAAGGATATGAAAGACGTCCCTGTTTCAGATATGACGTATAGTGTACTGTTAAAGAACCAAATTTGTGGCGTTATTGGGGAGAAGTTTTATGTCAGGGTTCATAATCCGAATGTTGATGTTGAAGAAGTGACTATATGTGAAGAAACCAGTATAGTCTTGACAGCGAAAGCCGATCAGGTGTATTGGTATGACGATGAAAAAAAGACCAACTTATTGCACGAAGGGGCATCATTTAGCGTCAGTCCGACAGAAACAGAGACTTATCATATAGTAGCAAAAGAATGGAATTGTGAAAAAGAAAACCAGGTTACGGTAAATGTGAATCCTCGACCGGTAATTATCGACCATGTTGAGTTAGATAATGGTAGAAGCTACCTTTTTAATGTTGAGGGAGGAACAGGAAGGTTGCTTTTTGATTATGGCAATGGAGGTGAACCTACGGAATCAAATATTTTAAAATTTACATATAACAAACCAGTATATCATGTAACTGTTACAGACGAATTAGGTTGTAGCTCTACGTATGATGTAGACGGTATGGTCGTGGATTTGAATATTCCGATTTTTTTCTTTGCAAACAAAGAGACGTGGAAAATTGAAGGGACAGAGATGTTTAATTGCGTATCCTTGAAAATATTTGATCGTTTTGGCAGATTGTTAGTGTCTACGAATACACCTCAAGAAGGTTGGAATGGCACATATAATGGAAGCAAGATGCCGAGTGCTGACTATTGGTATTTGTTAGACATAGAAGATTTAGATATCCAACGTAGCGGACATTTTACATTATTGAGAGAATAAATCAGTGCCGCAGGCACGACACAACATAGCGTAGGACGTGAGCCCTACGCAACGTGATGTTTCGCGAAATAAAATCCATGCAATGGCTCCCCCAGTGCCGCAGGCACGGCACAACCCAGCGTAGGGCGTGAGCCCTACGCTAGATATGCCCTACGCAATGCCACCCACACAATATATGAATTCCACATAATCCGGCATTCCAATATCGTGCCAACGGTGCGACATCATCCAACGTAGGGTCTCAACCCTACGCGGCGTGATCCTCCGCATGAGCCGGCACCAACGGCGCGACATAACCCAACGTGGGGCGTGAGCCCTACGTCGCATGCCCCCTCCGCATGGTCTCAGCCCCGAAGGGGCGTCATCACCAGCGTATGGTTTGAGCCTATGCCTTGTCCGGAAAATTATACTGGCATGATTCGAACCCGTCCCTTCGTTCTGTATCGCCTGGTTTAGTGTTAAAAAATGTAAAAAAATATCTCGCATAATATCAGCGTTTTATGAACATTTCTGAAAAATAAT
>DGHQ01000010.1 GCA_002392915.1 Bacteroidales bacterium UBA3844
ATAGAAGAGACGCACGGACGTGCGTCTCAATTAATATGTGCGTCTCAATTAATATGTGCGTGTTCCGATTTTAGGACGTGCGTCTCAATTAGTGATGTTATGCTGTTTGCTTTTTTGATTTGGATTTGTTGACAAGCACCACACCTATCACAACCGTCACGCAGGAGATTATTTTCATCAGAGACAAGTGGTCCATTCCGAGATAAATACCCAATGATGTGGCAACGATGGGTTGCATATAAGAATATAGGCTTACAAGTGTCGGACGAAGCTCCTTCTGTCCAATCGGAATCAGAAAATAGGCAATGAATGTCGCAAAAAATACAAGATATGCAAGTTCTAGGAAGCAAACTGTCGGCACAGACGCATAATCGACATCCGCCAAATCTGAAAAAGAGAATGGGGCCGACATGACGAATGAAAATAGAAATATCCATTTCATGAAGGTGACGACGGAATATTTCTGGATTACCGGACGGAAAATGCCAAGGTAAGACGCGAATAACAAACTGTTGAGCAGAATAAGAACGATACCGTACGGGGTAGTTGTCCTTACGGTCTCTGCAGTTGCGATGCTACTGTTGTAAATTAAAAGGATGATGCCAGCTAAACTTATCGCGACCCCCAACGCCTTCTTTGTTGTGATTGGCTCTTTGATCACGACTGCCGCCACAAGCATTGTGAAGACTGGAGAAAAAGTAGCTATGATGGAGCAATCCAGTGGGGTGGTGTAGTTGATGCCGACAAGAAACGTCAGTTGTGTGCCATAGTAGCCGAGCAGACTAGCGAAGAAAATCTTAACCAAGTCTTTTTTCCCCACCGTCTCCTTAGGAGAGAAAAAGGAAAGAATCCAAAATAGCAGTCCGGCCCCAGCTGAGCGAAGAGTGAAGAGAGAAAGAGGCGTGAAAATATGAGAGTTGGTCAAATCCTTCGTCAACACGATGTTAAACCCAAAAATAAGATAAGCTCCACACGCTGCAAGGTGGCCCGCAATCAGTCGTTTGTTATTACCGTCTTCCATTAAAATGACAATTTCTTAAATGTGTCGCAAAATTATGAAAAATCCTGTGTTTCGGCTAAAAAGAGAGAAAAAAGCAGACAATATTTGTTAAAACGGCAAGCCGGTAGTATATTTGCTTTAATTTGTGAATTTTAAAGTCTAATATTTTGAAAAACTTAGTTATAAGAGCGTTGACGGGAGCCGTATTGCTCGGGGTGATGATTACCGCTATATTGATGCCACCATATTTGTTTGGAGTGGTATTTTTTGCTTTGATGATGTTATGTCTGTATGAGTTTTACGGATTATGCTACAAGGTGGAGCAAGCCAAGCCCATATCACGATGGGCGATGGTAGGAGGAGGAATGTTGTTCGTTTCTGTTTTTCTAGCAGAATTATATCAAGCCCCATACTTAATACCTTTACTATATGTTCCTTTTTTCACAGGAACATTTGTAGTTGAGTTGTTCCGTCACAATGGATCACCAATATTAAATGTGGCGATGTCATTGCTTGGACACATATATGTGGCATTGCCATTTTCATGTTTGTGTATGATTGAGAGTTTGGGGGCAAGTGCAGACGGTGCTGATTGGCAAGGAGGCTCGTTTGTGTTAGCATTTTTCATTGCCATTTGGGTTTCTGATACAGGTGCATATTTAGTCGGACGAGCAATAGGGCGACATAAATTATATGAAAGAGTGTCTCCAAAAAAATCGTGGGAAGGATTCTGGGGTGGTTTTGTGTTGGCGACAGCGGCTGGATATTTTTTTGGCAAGTACTTCCCAAATTTGCCAGAAATCAATGGACATCAGTTGTTTGATTGGCAGTGGGCTGTATTTTTTGCTTTGATATGTGTGTTGGGAACATTGGGAGACTTGGTAGAGAGCCTTTTCAAAAGATATTTTAAGGTCAAGGATTCAAGCAATATGTTGCCAGGGCATGGAGGATTTCTTGACAGATTCGACAGTGCTATTATTTCAGCACCGTTTGCATACGCAATTTTACTTCTTTTTTTTCGCTAAAAAACTATTTTTTCGGTGAAATTGTATAAATTTGTGACTTGGTATTCATATTATGAAAACTATTATAGTTGCTTTTAACCGCAACTGATTGATTAGAGGATTTTTAAAAACTTATTGACGTGAAAAAAACATTAAAACTTTTGGTGATAGCCATTTGTGCTGTATTGCTTTCTTCTTGTAAGACACAAGAGAAAATCTTGTATTTTCAGGATGTTCAGTTGAACAAGAATGAACCTGTTGTAGGATCACGAGACATTCGCTTGCAGCCTAAGGACCAGATTTCAATCATTGTCAATAGTAAGGATCCTCAGCTTGCTGCTCTATTCAACCTTGCCACTTCAAGTAATCAGGTCGGTTCGTCAGGTGGTGCCAGCGGTCAGTCAAAAATTTCTGGTTATACATTGGATGATAAAGGAGAAATCGATTTCCCAGTTTTAGGAAAGATCAAGATATCAGGAATGACAAAGAGTGAAGTTGCTGAGCATGTCAAGACATCTTTGATGGAGGCAAACTTGATCAATGATCCAGTCGTTACTGTTGAGTTTATGAACCTTTATGTGACAGTGTTGGGAGAGGTTAGTGCCCCTGGAAAATATATGATTACGAAGGACCAAATCACTTTGCTTGAGGCATTAAGTATGGCGGGAGACTTGTCTATCTATGGTGTGAGAGATGGAATATATGTGATTAGAGAGGAAAATGGACAGCGTATAACATACAAGACTGATATTCGTTCAAAAAACTTGTTTGCTTCTCCTGCTTATTTTTTGAAGCAGAATGACGTTATTTATGTAGAGCCTAACAAGATCAAAACAAAGAATTCTCGTATCGGTAGTTCAACAAGCCTTGTGTTTAGCTGTATGGGAACATTCTTTACTGTTTTCAATCTAGTCTATAGCATAGCGAGGGACAATAGGAGCGATGATTAATGTTATGAAATAGAAGTGACTTTTGCACAATTTATGCAAGTAAAAACGGAAATAAAACATGATTAACTGTATGATTGTGCAGTACTTTTTTGAAAATTAAAGAAATAGTAAATCAAGAATGCCACAACAACCACAAAGGAAAAATATACCAAACGATCAGGAGGAGGATGGAATCAACATTTCTGACCTCCTTCAGTTATGTCTATATAAATGGAGATGGTTCGTTTTATCGACAGTCATATGCTTGACTGTAGCAATATTGTATTTAATGTCAACATCTCCAATATATACACGTACGGCTACGTTGCTTATAGAAGACGAAAAAAAAGGAGCTTCTGCGATAAGCATGACCAGTGAATTTCAGGATTTGGGATTATTTTCCAACACAACCAATATCAACAATGAATTGTTGGCTTTAAAATCTCCGTCATTGATGACTCAAGTTGTAAATGATTTGGATTTGACAAATAAATATGTGATTAAAAGTGGAGTCGGAGGCCTTAGGAAAACAGCATTATACAAAAATTCTCCTATAAAAGTAGATTTGATTGATTTGAACAATGTTGTCGACAACATTTCGTTCAAAATTAACGCAGATTTTAATAAAAAATCTCTTGTCCTTAGTGATTTTAAATTTAATAAGGATGAATATGAAACAAGTAAAAATGGTCGTATCGGAGACACAATCTCAACACCGGTAGGACGAGTACTAATTGTCTCGACAGATTATTTTTCGGAAGATTTTGAAATTCATTATTTTCATAGTCGACTTAAATCAGTGACGGATGGGTATTGTAATAATTTGACCATTAGTTTGGCTGATAAAAACTCGTCGGTTCTTAATTTGTCAATCAATGATCTGTCTCCTGCAAGAGCGGAGGATATATTGAATTCACTGATTCATAATTATAATGAAAATTGGATTCAGGACCGTAATAAATTAGCGACAAAAACTTCAGAGTTTATTACAGAACGTTTGCAAATGATACTTCAAGATTTGACAGGTATCGATAAAAATATCGCTAATTTTAAGGGAGAAAACTTATTGCCGGATATTAAGGCTGTCTCTCAGATATATTTGGAGCAGAATTCAGAAAGTGTAAAGCAGTTACTTTCTCTTAATGGACAGTTGATGACTCTGAAATATATCAATGAAATGCTTAATAGCCAGACATTTGAGGAACCTCTGCCTTCGTCTTCTGCGTTGTCAAATGGAAGTATTCAACAACAGGTACATAAGTATAATGAAAAGTTGCTAGAAAGAAATCGTTTGATTGCCAACAGTAGTGGAAACAATCCGTTGGTGACTGATATGACAGAAGCTTTGAAAGAAATGCAAAAGGTGATTCTTCAAAGTGTGAAAAGTGAAATCACAGCTCTTAATATGCAAATTGAGCAGATTAAGAATCAAGAATCAAACACTATTAGTAAGTTGGCAAGAAATCCTAATCAAGCGAAATATTTGTTGTCGGAAGAACGTCAGCAGAAGGTCATGGAAGGCCTTTATCTGTTTTTGCTTCAGAAACGAGAGGAAAATGAATTGTCGAAAGCTTATAATGTATATAAGTCAAAGATGATTACAGAACCGCGAGGATCTGATGCACCAATTTCTCCGCGAAACACTATTATTATTTTGGTTGCCTTAGTAATAGGACTGGTTATTCCTGCAAGTGTCTTTTATATTTTGGAGAGCATGAATACTAAAGTGCGTAATAGAAAAGACTTGGAAGGAATGATAGTTCCATTTGCTGGAGAAATCCCGGAGCAACCGAATGTAGAGGAGAAGAGATTGGCAGTGGAACAAGACAATAGAAACCTAATAAACGAGTCGTTCCGTGTGCTTCGAACCAATGTCGACTTTATTTTAGGAAATGATAGCAAAAAGGTGGTGATGGTCACTTCAATGAACCAGGGAAGTGGAAAGAGTTTCATCTCGGCAAATTTGGCATCTTGTGTTGCGTTGAGAGACAAAAAAGTTGTCGTGTTGGATTTAGACTTGCGTCGTGCAACACTGTCTAAGATTGTAGATTCTCCAAAACTTGGTTTGGCGGACTATTTCAATGGTAAAATCAAGGATTGGAAAGAGATTGTGGTAAAGTCAGATGATAATGAAAATTTGGATGTTTTACCAGTTGGAACAATGCCGCCAAATCCAACAGAGCTTTTGCTTAATAAAACATATCTTTCCGACATGATTGCATCATTGCGTAATCAATATGATTATATTTTTATCGATTGCCCACCGGTAGATATAGTTGCTGATGCGGGAATTGTGTCTAAATATGCAGATATGACACTTTTCGTGATAAGAGCAGGCTTGATGGAGAAGAGCTTCTTGCATCTTGTGGATGAGTTTTATGAAGAGAAGAAATACCCTACGATGAGCCTTGTACTTAATGGCACAAATCAAAGCCACTATAAGTACGGCTATGGCTACGGTTACGGCTATGGGTACGGTTATGGTTATGGCTACGGAAAAGAAAAAGAAGATTAATAATGGGCTTGTTTGATATATTTAGTGGCAAGAAAGCATTAAACCGAACAGGTATCCTGAATGGTTTTTGTGATAATCACATACACTTGCTTCCTGGTGTTGACGATGGAATCCAGTCTATGGAAGATGCACTTGAACTATTGGGTATAATGGAAACAGCTGGTGTTAAAAAAGTTTGGTGTACTCCGCATATTATGGAAGATATTCCCAATAAGACGGATTTTTTGAAGATGCATTTTGAAAAGCTTAAATCACTATACAAAGGGAATATTGAGCTTCATCTTGCTGCGGAATATATGATTGACAGCCTGTTTCAGGAGAGATTGGAGAATGATGATTTACTTGTACATGCGAATAATCATGTCTTAGTGGAATCGTCAACGGTGTCAGCTCCGTATGGATTCAAAAGTACGTTGAAAGAATTGATGCATAAAGGACATTATGTCCTACTTGCACACCCTGAGAGATATCGCTTCCTTGAAAAAAAAGATTATGTGGAACTTAAGGAAATGAAAATTCGATTCCAACTCAATTTGACATCTTTGCTTGGACTTTATGGACCAGCGGTGAAAGAAAAGGCAGAAATGTTGTTGACTGAAGGGTTTTATGAAGTTGTCGGTACTGATACTCACAGAGTGAAAAGATGGCAACAAATGGAAGAGCAAAAGATCAGTAAGAAAATAATTAAACTGATAGGCGAGATACAAGGTTTGTAAATTTTCGGTAAAAAGTAGGGCAGAATAGTTTTTTTTAACTAAATTTGCTCGCCGATAAAATTAGAGGCAATAAAAAGGATGACTATACATAAAGAAGGAAAAGGAATGCTATTGACGCTGCTGGTTATGCTAGCGTTGGTGATATTGGCATCATTCGTTTATTTCGGAACGAGTGCTGCTACGTTCGTTATTTCATTACTCTGTATAGCTGTCTTTTTGTTTTTCTTAAATTTCTTTCGTAATCCGAAACGTGAATTTATAGGTTTTGAAGATGGAATGATTATTGCTCCTGCAGACGGAACAGTAGTTATTGCAGAGCCTGCGGAAGAACCATTTTATTTTAAGGATAAAAGAATTCAAGTATCGATTTTCATGTCGGTGCTTAATGTGCATGCGAATTGGTATCCTACAAGAGGTAAGGTGGTCTACTATACTCATAATGATGGTAGATTTATGGCCGCCAACCTTCCTAAGTCAAGTACGGAAAACGAACGATCAACTATAGTTATTGAACTTGAAAGCAAAGTTCAAATTTTACTTAGACAGGTGGCTGGAGCTCTTGCCCGTCGAATTGTCACATATTCACGGGAAGGTGATTTCTGTGATGAAAACCAACAGTTGGGATTCATCAAATTCGGGTCTCGTGTCGACCTTTATTTGCCTATGGATAGTGAGATTTTAGTCAACGTTGGTCAGAAGGTGACTGGCAACCAGACTGTCGTAGCTAAAGTAAAAAAGCCAATCTATGAATAAAATAATCAAAAGTATACCTAATACGTTGACTTGCATCAGCCTATTTTTCGGGTGCTTGTCAATACTCTATTCGATTGAAGGAAATTTCCTTTATGCAGTGGCTTGCATCTTGATCGGTTCGATTTTTGATTTCAGTGATGGCTTTGCGGCTAGAGCGTTGAAGGCATCATCCGCTATTGGAAAAGAATTGGATTCGTTGGCGGATCAGGTAAGTTTCGGTGTTGCGCCTGGATTTGCCATTTATTTCTGGATGAAAGGTCATGTCGACTGCTCTTTTTGTGAGTATCTGCCTTACATTTCATTTTTAATTCCTGCATTTTCAGCATTAAGATTGGCGAAATTCAATATCGACGAAAGACAGACCAGCAGCTTTATAGGTTTGCCTACTCCAGCTAATGCATTATTCCTTTCTTCGTTAGTTGCAACGTCGGATACTCTATTGAAAGAAGGCGTATCTAATTGGTTTACAGATTTCTGCTGTAATCCAGTGGCGATGATAGTGATAGTGATTGTGACATCTTTACTTTTGGTATCTGAATTCCCAATGTTTTCGTTAAAGTTCAAACATTTTGGGTGGACTGGAAATGAAAAGAAATTCATACTAATGGCATTCGCAGTTGTAGCGATGGTGATATTTGGCATACGTGGAATTTTATTTGCGGCGGCATTCACAACAATCCTTTTCTACATGGTGATGTGTATTGTAGATTTCTTCGTTAAGAAAAAAGACTGATTCATGCTATACAACTGAAATACTTTGTTGAAGTCAGGATTTTTAACGGAGTAAAATTTTTTTTCTGCTTCCTCAATCTAATGTTTGAGTAAAAAGATTGTCACATAAAAGAGCTGCTACAGACAAAAGAGTAAAAGTGTTGGAGAAAAAATAGTCTTGTTTTTGTGAACAAAAGCAAAAAAAATTGATTGTATAACATAAAATCGACTGAAATTTGCTAATTTTGCGACCAAATCGAAAATTTAATTCAATTAAAATAAGTCATGATTAAAACAAATTGTGCAAAACTTAACACATGGGTTAAGATGTGGGCTGATATCATGCAGCCAGAGAACGTCGTTCTATGTGATGGTTCTGATGCAGAGTTCACTCGCCTAATGGATGAGTGTGTTGCAGAGGGTTTGGCAAAGAAGCTAAACGAGAAGAAGCGTCCAAACAGCTACTATTTCCAGTCTGATCCTTCAGATGTTGCTCGTGTAGAGGGTCGTACATTCATCTGCTCACGCAAGCAGGAGGATGCTGGTCCTACAAACAACTGGATGGATCCAAAGGAGATGAAGAGAATCCTTATCGGCAAGTATACTGGTTGTATGAAGGGTCGTACAATGTACGTTATCCCATTCTCAATGGGTCCTCTAGGTGGCCCTATCTCTCAGCTTGGTGTTGAGATCACAGATTCAGCTTACGTAGTTGGTTCAATGAAGATCATGACTCGTATGGGTGCTGGTGCTCTTAAGCTAATCGAGGAGAAGAATGACTTTATCCCTTGTGTCCACTCAGTAGGTAAGCCATTGCCAGATGGTCTTAAGGATGCTAAGTGGGCTTGCGCTCCAATCGACGACAAGTACATCGTACAGTTCCCAGAGGAGCGCGAGATTTGGACATACGGTTCAGGTTACGGTGGTAACGCATTGCTTGGTAAGAAGTGTTTCGCTCTTCGTATCGCATCTAAGATGGCTCAGGAAGAGGGTTGGTTGGCAGAGCACATGCTTATCCTTAAGCTTACTAAGGAGGCTACAAAGGAGACTAAGTGTGTATGTGCAGCATTCCCATCAGCATGTGGTAAGACAAACTTGGCTATGCTTATCCCAACTATTCCAGGATGGAAGGTTGAGACAATCGGAGACGATATCGCTTGGATGAAGTTCGACGAGGAGGGTTACCTTCGCGCAATCAACCCAGAGGCAGGTTTCTTCGGTGTAGCTCCTTATACTTCAGCTAAGACAAACAAGAACGCTCTTGACTCTTGCAGCAAGAACACTATCTTCACAAACGTAGGATACACTCCTGACGGTGACATTTGGTGGGAAGGAATCGGTTACCCATGTCCTAAGGGTACAATCGACTGGAAGGGTAACGTTGTAAACGATCCTGAGTCTCGTGACGAGGATAAGAATCCAGTCGCTCACAAGAACTCACGTTTCGCTGCTCCTGCTGCTAACTGTCCAGGTATCGCTTCAGACTGGGAGTCTCCAAAGGGTGTTAAGGTTGATGCTATCCTATTTGGTGGTCGTCGTCCTAACACAGTTCCATTGGTACACGAGGCTGAGGATTGGGCACACGGTGTATTCATGGGATCTATCGTAGGTTCTGAGGTTACAGCTGCTGCTATCGGTTTGAAGGCTGGTGTTCGTCGTGACCCATTCGCTATGTTGCCATTCTGTGGTTACAACATGGGAGACTACTTCCAGCACTGGATCGACATGGAGAAATTGCCACAGGCTAAGGGTGGTAAGCACATGCCTAAGATCTTCTTCGTTAACTGGTTCCGTCGTGATAAGGAGAACCCAGCTCTTAAATCAGAGCACGGATTCTTGTGGCCAGGTTACGGTGATAACAGCCGTGTATTGGCTTACATCTTCGATCGTTGCAACGGTGAGGGTAAGACAGTTGATACTCCAATCGGAAAGGTTCCTGCTCCAGGCCAGATCAACATCGAGGGCTTGAAGAGCTGCTACAACGAGGAGACAATGAAGGCTGTTCTAGCTGTTAACGTTGACGAGTGGAAGGAAGAGGTTAGTCGTATCGAAGAGCACTATGCTAAGTTCGCTGGACACCTTCCTAAGGAGCTAAGCGACCGCTTGGCTATCTTGAAGCAGCGTCTAGGTATGTAATTCATTTGAATTGTCATATAAATAGCAAAGCCGCATCAGAAATGGTGCGGCTTTTTTTCGATGTATGGAGCATATTTATATATTTTTTTGTCTGTTTTTTGGAAAATAAAGAAAAACGACTATTTTTGTCGGGTGTTAGTGATCATATTTTACTGACACATTTGCCAATGAAGTGGAAAACAAGATGGTAAGCGTACCGTCGACCTTTATTGAATAGCGACATAAACACTAGAAACTCGATTTGTATTAGAACTCAATTAACATTAACACATTAATAAAATGAAGAACACTAAACTGTTTATTATTGCGACTTTAGCAATGCTGCTGGGGTCGTTTGTGAATAGTTCTGCGGCACCAGACCCGAACTTTCACATTTATCTGTGCTTCGGTCAGTCCAATATGGAAGGCCAGGGCAACATCGAAAATCAAGACAAAAGTGTAGACAAACGTTTCCAGGTACTTTGCTCCTACGACAATTGTGGTAGCCGCAAAAAGGGCAGCTGGTACGACGCTACTCCTCCATTGTCGTGCTGTAGCGGTGCTCATCTAGGACCTGTAGATTATTTCGGACGTACATTGGTCAAGAACCTTCCTGAGAACATCAAGGTAGGAGTGTCGGTTGTGGCTATTGCTGGTTGTGACATCCAGTTGTTCGAGAAGGAAAACTACAAGAGCTATCGTGCGGAGTCGTACATGCAGGGCACAATCCAGTCTTATGGTGGCAATCCTTACGGTCGTTTGGTGGAGATGGGTAAAGAGGCCCAGAAAGTTGGTGTCATCAAAGGAATCCTTCTTCATCAAGGTGAAACTAACACAGGTCAGAACAATTGGCCAAGCCGTGTAAAGGCAATTTACAACGATTTGATCAAGGATTTGGGTCTAAACGCTGCTGATGTACCTTTGTTGGTCGGTGAGGTTGTGCGTACAGATCAGGGAGGTCAGTGCGGTAGCATGAACAATATTATCGCTAACGTGCCAAGCACTATCCCTAACTCTTATGTGATCTCGGCTAAAGGTCTTGGACATAAGGGAGATAACCTTCATTTCTCTTCAGCAAGCTACCGTACATTAGGTGAGCGCTATGCTGAGCAGATGTTGAAAGTGTTGAAGTATGACCCTTCACAAGGTGGTGGCGAAGCCCAGCAAGGCGGAGGTCAGCAGGGTGGTGGCTCTACATCAAACTGCGTCGATCCATGCTCTTACAAGACTAAATATTCTGGTGGTACAACAATCACAAGCAATGGCGTGAAGGATGTCGGCAACGGCTATAACGTCGAGATGTGGCGCGACGGTAATTCAGGAAACATGACTGTGTTCGGCGGCAAGGCTGACTGTGCGTTCAAGGCAAGCTGGAACAATTCCGGCGACTACTTGGCTCGTGTAGGTTACTATGATGGAGCTGCCACTAAGAAATATACTGATCTAGGTGAGATCTATGCCGTCTACAACTATTCAAAGAGCGGAAACGGCGGTGGAAGCTACTCTTACATCGGTATCTATGGTTGGACTAAGAATCCGTTGATCGAGTACTATATTGTGGACGACTCATTTACTCCTAATGGTGGAGGTATGTTCTGGAACGCAAACAACAAGGGTACATACACTGTGGATGGCGTGACTTACACTTTGAAGGTTGGTCAGAGAAACAACGCTCCTTCAATTGAGGGTAACACTAACTTCCAGCAGATCTTTGCTGTCCGTTCTTCTTACCAGACTTGCGGTACTATCAATGTGACTGAGCACTTCAAAAACTGGGAAAAACTTGGTGTGAGACTTGGTGGAATCTACGACTGTAAGATTCTTTGTGAGGTAGGCGGTGGATCTGGATCTATCGAGTACACTTGCGCAAGTATGTCGTGGAAGGGACAGAAGAGTTCACTTGGTGATTTGAGCTGCAGCGAAGGTGGAAGCCAGGGCGGCGGTGAGCAACAGCAAGGTGGTGTCTCTACTGTAGAGCAGAAACCATACAAAGACGCTATCAAAATTCCTGGTAAATTGGAAGGTGAGCACTACGACATAGGCGGAAACGGCAATGCTTATAATGATACCGATGATCAAAATGAGGGAGACGCAAAATTCCGTACAGACGAAGGTGTTGATATCGTGAAGGGTGGAACAGGTATGGCTATCGGTTACACAACTTCAAGCGAGTGGTTGGAGTATACAATTGATGTGGAGAAAACATTCAAATATGATTTGACAGCCAACGCATCTAATGGAGGCGGCGACATCAATTTCGACGTATATATCGACGATAAGAAGGTGGCTTCTTTCGAAGGAAGTTCAACAGGCAGCTGGGATACTTACACAGCATTGAAGACAACAACAGATGAAATCAAGGCTGGTAAGCATATCTTGAAAGTTAAGTTTGGCAGCAACAACAACAATTTGGATTACATTGAGTTTGCTGAGGCTGATACATCTTCACACGGTGGACAAGGAGGACAAGGAGGCCATCAGGGAGGCTCTTACATTGCTCCAGGCGAATATCCTTTGAGCTACGACGTTGAAAACACAGGAGCTGCATGCGAAGATCCAGTTTCTTTGAACAAGAACAATCTTAAATCATGCAGGACATTGCCTAACCCATTTGAGTGGGCAAATGGTAATGGTAAGGTGACTGATTTCTGCGACTGGTCTTGCCGTCGTAACGAAATCAAGCGTGAGATTGAGTATTGGGAGATTGGAGAAAAGCCTAAGTTTGATAAACTTGAAGCTTCTTACTCTGGAGGAACGTTGACAGTCACAGTATATAACGGAAGCAATAAGCTTACGTTGACAAGTAAGATTTCTGTGCCATCAGGCAACGGACCACATCCAATTGTGATTGGTATGGACGGCAACACAGGAAGTTTGAGCTCTTCTTATTTCTCTAAGTGTATTCAGGTGCCATTCACTCACTCTCAGATTGCTGAGTACAATTCAGGATTTGGCGGTGGTGGAAGAAGTCAGAACGACCCATTCTATAAGTTGTATCCTGGAACATTCAACACAAAAGCTGACTACTGTGCATGGTCATGGGGTATCAGCCGTTTGATCGATGGTTTGGAGATTGTTAAGGATAAGATCAAGGCTGATCTTGGACATATAGCAGTGACAGGATGTTCATACGCAGGTAAGATGGCATTGTATGCAGGTGCATTTGATGAGCGTATCGCGTTGACAATCGCACAAGAGTCTGGTGGTGGCGGTGTCAACTCATGGCGTGTAAGTTCAGAAATCGGATCAGACGTTGAGGGTATTTCCAACACTAACTACGACTGGTTCTTGAACAGCTTCAAGAGCAACTTCCAGTCGCAGATCGACAAGTTGCCTTACGACCATCATGAATTGATCGCAATGATTGCTCCACGTGCTTTCTTGGCATTCGGAAATCCTGATTATGTATGGTTGGGAGATGCGTCTGGTTATGCGTCATTGAAGGCTGCGGAAGAGGTTTGGAAAGCGATGGGCATTGAGGACCGTTTCGGTTATGTGATCGAGGGTGGTCACTCTCACTGTCAGGCTTCAGGTAACCAAAACAAGGCTGCTCAGGCTTACATCAACAAATTCTTGTTCGGTGACAATTCTCAAAACACTAAAGTGCGTACTTCTACAGTAAGCAGCAACCACAGCAGCGGTAAGTTTGATTGGGGTGGACATAAGATTGAGCATAAGGGTTGTGGCGAAACAGGTTTATATGAGACAGAGAGCAATTTGGATGAGAACAACGGTTACTATTTGTCGCAGAACAGACCAAACCCTACAAACGGTGAGACAATGATCGACTTCACTATTGCGGATAATTCATTTGTGACTATCGACCTTTACAACAGTTTAGGAGTTAAGGTTAAGGGTATCGTTTCCGACGAGTATTCAGCAGGAAGTCATACTGTGACATTCTCTGTAGGCAACTTGCCACAAGGATTCTATTTCTATGTCATGAATGCCAACGGTTATGTTGACAGCAAGACTATGATAGTAAAATAAATCATATAGTAAACTCTAATTATCGCGCCATTGCGGGTTTGTATCTGCAATGGCGTTTTTTTATTGCTTTTTAAGAGAAATTGCACTTTGAAAGTGCAGAATTTACCACTTTTCTGCACTTTTGTAGTGCAATTTGCTAATTTTGTAGAAAAACATTTGGATTATGGATATAAATTTAGTGAACTATATGCAAAATCAGTTGCAAAACACTCCAACTGATTTTTACAGATATATGTTTGATAAAATAGATTGGCAGCAGCGTATGTTTGGACTTGTTGGTCCAAGAGGTGTCGGTAAAACGGTTCTGTTCTTACAGTACATAAAACAGAGACAAAATGATGAATTTTTGTTTTACGTCTCTGCTGACAACACATATTTCTCCACTCACTCGCTTGTAGAACTTGCGGATCAATTTTCTAAAGAGGGAGGTAATCATTTGTTTATAGACGAGGTGCATAAGTATGCCAACTGGTCGAGGGAACTTAAACAGATATACGACACTCATCCGGATTTGAAAGTTGCGTTCACGGGTTCTTCCGTCCTTGATATAACCAAGGGGGAGGCAGACCTCAGTCGTCGTGCCCCGATTTATACAATGCAGGGACTTTCTTTCCGTGAATACCTTGCCATGTCGCATCATATAAATGTTTCAGTTCTTCCTTTGCAGGAGATCATTGAAAATAACCCATTTCCCATCGAAGGTGTTCCTCATCCGCTTCCACTATTTAAGGAATATTTGCGACGTGGGTACTATCCATTTGCAACTGACAATTTGTTTGATGTGAAACTTAACCAAATCATCAATTTGACCATGGAAGTGGATATTCCACAATATGCGAATATGAATGTGTCAACAGGACGGAAATTAAAGAAACTTTTGGGCATAATCGCTATGAGTGTTCCATTCAAACCGGTTATGGATAAGATAGCAAAAATGGTAAATGTAAGTAGAAACGACTTGTCTGATTATTTCTTATATATGGAAAATTCAGGTATGATCGCCCAATTACGCGATACAACAAATGGCATTATGGGCTTGGGAAAAATAGAAAAGGTTTATTTGGACAACCCTAATTTAGCTTATTTGCTGGGAGAGGAATCTTCAATTATCGGAAATATCCGAGAAACTTTTTTCTTTAACCAGATGCGAGTCCAGAACAAGGTGATCGTTTCGAAACAATCTGATTTTGAGATTCAGGGAATGACGTTTGAAGTGGGTGGTAAAAATAAAGGACAGAAACAAATTTCCAGTGTAGAAAGGGGATATATTGTAAAAGATGACATTGAATATGGTTCAGACAATATCATTCCATTATGGATGTTTGGACTGAATTATTGAATTTTGCAAATTGAAAGTTTAAGTTTCAATTTGCAAAAATGATGATAAAATTATGGTTATCAGTTGTTTCAATGCTATGGTTGTATTTTTATGCCAGTATGTTTGCACTTCGAAAGTGCAAAATTTGCCACTTTTCTGCATTTCTGTAGTGCAATCTTTTAATTTGCCACTCTTCCCCACGTGCGAGCCGTAGGCGAGCACATAAAATTTAATAAAACCACGGAGTCACAAAATTTATAAAGAAAGGCTATTCCTTTTTATGAGGAAAAGAGGTTAGAATTCAATCAAAAAGTGGAAAATGATTTGCGATTTACATACTTCACGTTAATTATTCTTCAAAATAAATCAGTCTATGAATAGAAATGAAATCGTAAGACAATATAAATGGCTGAGAATATTACGGGTATTCCTGATAATGTTTTCTGGAATGCTGATGTTTCTGTTGGTTTATTTGGCTCTTCTTATGACAATTTTTTTATGTGTTGATTTATCCGAAAAGTTGGGGCCGAATGGAAGTTGGGTTTTTCTAATTTATGGAATATCTCTGAGTATGACGCTTGCTTATGTGTATAATATAGATGAATTAAAAAGAAGAAAATCCATTAAGAAGTTAGTATATAAGTCATCGAATATCTTGTTCCGACATTATGAGAAGAAATGGGGAATGACGGAGCCACAAATCAAAAACTATATAGCCAAAAGAGAGGAGTTAGGCAAACGTATGGATATATACGTCTTCCCATATATCAGACGGTTCTGCAATCTTAATGAGGAAGGAAGAAAAGAGCAGGAGACCTTTTTGTCTGGGTATCTTAGTGAAGATGAGATAATTTTCGTCTACCGACAGATATATTCAGATTCTTTGATGCCAGAGTTGAATAAGTATTGGCGAAAGAGACCTCTGTCGGAGAAGAAACCTTTGTTGGACCTTCTTTTCAAACTTGCGATTGTGCAGGATGGAATACGCAATGATGAGTGGAATTTGTTGATGAGTATTATGATGCAATGGGGATTCAATAAAAACTATATTGAATTTTATAAAGACAGATATTCTCCTTTGCGTACAGAATTTGATGAATTTGAATATAGAAGATCCGTGTCGACGGAGGACCATTCAGTCTCCTACTTAAAACCATATTTCGAGATCCTTGGTCTGGATGAGAATGCAACCGACGAGGAGATCAAACGTGCTTACCATAATCTGGCGTTACAGCATCATCCGGATCTGCCTAGAAATGCTGCAAGAATTGAGGAGTGTGAGACATTGATGGCGAAACTTAATGAAGCGTATGAGAAAATTAGAAAATAGGAATGATTTAAAATCAAAAGAAGGGAACTTCGCAGCCCCCTCCGTTCTAATTTAACCTAAACCTTAATTATGAAAAAATCTACCTGTTTTGTTTTCTATTACAAAGATAGACCTTTTTTGTTTAACTCCAAAAGAAAATTAAACTTTTTTAACACTTTTTGCAATTTTTTTTGCTTCTACCCTTATGAAGGGTCAATTATTATCTTATGGCTTCTGAGTCTGATTGATTTTTATTCTTCTCATCTGATATGATTATGAAACATTTACGGCTGTTTTTCTAGTCGAATTGTAAAAATTTCTCTATATACAGTGACATTTTTAAGAAATTGGACAAAAAAAGAATCTTCATCACATGTATGTCGTTTGTTTTCGTAAATTTCTTAATTTTTCAATCTTAATTCTTAATTTTTCATAGTGCATTCCTCCGTCTGCAAACAGAAAAAGTTATTTTTGTAAAAAAATAGAAAAATGAATTTGCTAAGAACTTTTACTATCCTGCTTTCGGCATTTTGCTTTAGTGCCATTTCAGCTCAGGAACAAGAGAAAGAATATAATTTTGATTTTATCTGGGGTGTCGATGCGGAAACCGTCTTCGACAATCGAGAGGGAGATCAGACATATTCTCCACAACAGACTATATTTTTCTCCAGTCTATCACCATCTTTGGGAGTGAAATTTTGGAAATCGGAAAAAGAAATAGAAAAAAACAATGGCATAAAGGAAAAAAGAAGTTTTGACTTCCATAAACTCGTGGCTGGAACTCACTACCTTCAGCCGATAGGTATCGGATACAAAGAAAATAAGTTTGTCCCTACAGCTTATTATACATTTTCGCACATGGTAATTAAAGAAGAGAAAAGAGACTCTTCCATAATTAGAATAGATGGAAAGACCTCATCTGAATTCAAAGTCTGGAGAGTATCGTTTGGTATGATTCCACGTCGACTCATGTTCCAGCGTCTTCCTGAAATATTATGGAGTGATTCTATGGATTATTATAATCCTAATATTCGTGGAATCCTTCTGCAATGTACGAAAAACAATTTGGTTTTCCATGAAATATCGCTTGATTGGCGTAGTCTGCAGAGTGCGGAGCAGAGAGAGGCTTTCAATGTGAACTATAATTTTGTGAAAAGATTCCGAAGCGGTCTGCCTTCAACTATAGATCCATTTTTCATTGGAGGTAATGCCCAGCTCAATCATCTTGCAAAAAGAAATCCGGCTCCAGAAGGAGAGGGCGTGAATGATGATATGTTTGCCTATCCTTATGTCGGATTGGATTTTGGCGAAAAAATTTTTGATGTGTTTTGTATAAAAGCAGGTTATGCTGTAAGTTTCGACAGATGCAGAGCGATTGGCGATTGGGAAGTAGACGGAGGACTTCTTGCTGAATTACATCTGCTATGGAAAAAGATAGGGATAAAAGAGACATTATATGCCGGAAACAAACAATTCCCTCTTTATCCTATGTATGGCTCTTTGCTAAATATGGGAGATCCGCATTATCAGTCGAGCGTGTATGCCAAGACATCAATTTATTCACCAATTGTGAATAATAAGCATGTCTCTTTTGGCGCATATCTCGATTTCCATACCACAAAAGAGGGCACATCATGCTACCAAAGAGTGGTGTTGAATGTGAATTTGGGCAATGTTGATAATTAATTTTTGCAATATATGAAAAGAATTATATCTTTGTATTGGATTTAAATATTTTCATACTATTTCATAAAATAGAGGCTTTTACAAAACAAGCTATATTTTTGATAAGTGATTTACTAATGGCGAGGCAACCTTGTGATAAGGCAGCCTCTCTTTTTTTTATTAAGGGTTATGGATTTGTAGAGACGCACGGTCGTGCGTCTCATAATATACCAATGTGCGTCTCATAAACAACATTAAACACCCCATCAGTTTGCGCATTCGCCGTCGCAAAAATGGATTGTTGATTTTTTTCCATATTTTTTTTAGAATTACTCCTGATAAATTTGAATAGTTATTCTAAAAATTTATAATTTTGTCAAAATTTTGGATTATTTGCCGGTCAGTGTGCGTTTTTTGCACTGAAAAACAAAAGGCATATATTATTTTAGAACGGATTAAAAAAGGACGTAAGTGGCTGATTTTGGAAAAGATATCGTAAAAATTGGGTACATTGATGACGCGAGCATCAATGTGGATGTCTTGTCTGCTTACTCTTATCCGGAAGATTCCCCCGTCGGCAAATGGGGTAAACTGAAAGTCGCCAAGAATGCAAAAGGAGTACGTTGCCTTTGCAGTGAGACGGGAGAGCCTGTTCAGCTAAAAGGATTTTCAACACATGGTCTGCAGTGGGCAGGTGTTGCCAATGTCACAGAATGCAATATCAAGGCATTGAAAGAGGAGTGGGGATGCAGTGTGTTCCGTCTTGCTCTTTATGTCGACTATGAAGGAGGTTATGCCTACAACCCTACATTCCGCCAGACAATGTTGGAGAATGTTGTCAGATGGACAGCCGAGTGTGGCATGTATCTAGTGATAGATTGGCATGTGTTGGCACCAGCAAGTCCACAGGCACCAGAGTACCGTTGTCATCCGATGAACGGAATGGATTTGGCGGGTGATTTCTTCACATATTGCGCGAGACGTTTTCAGAATCAGAAACATATATTGTATGAGCTTTGCAATGAGCCGAACATTGATAATGGTGAAAAAATCCCTTGGGTTGGAGTAATCAAGGATTATTGTGAAGATATGCTGCGAATTGTCAGAACATACGACAAGGATGTTGTGGCATTGTGTGGTACACCGTCATGGAGTCAGGACACGCAAGATGTGATTGGTCATGAGGTGACTGATGAGAACGGAGTTCCATATGAGAATGTGATGTACACGTTCCATGTTTATGCGGCTAGTCATAACGATGGAAGAGATATCGACACGCCAACGACATTCCGTGGAATAAATTTTATGAAACGTTTCCAAAAAGGAGATCCGGAAAAAGGAATTCCTGCGATTTTAAATACTCTTCCTGTTTTTGTGACGGAATGGGGTACAACAGATGCTGGCGGATGGACAAATTTTCGTCCTGATTTGTCGGACATGTGGCTTGAAATTTTCGATGGAGACAACGATGGCGGCCAGCTGGTAAGCTGGTGCAATTGGAGTTTCAGCGCGGAAGGCGGAGTGTGTGGGGCGTTGAAATGGAACACGGGAAAGATTTCCCCTCTAGATCCGGAGATATTGACCGAAAGTGGAAAATATGTCTACGATCACTTAAAAAATGAAACAAATAAAATAAAATAATGGCAAAAAAACTATTCTTCGGAATGCTACTCTCTATGGCATTGTTAGGGTGTACCAACAATAAGTCAGCGGAGGGAAAAATTGACAATACGGGTGCTGATGTAAAAGCGGATTCTATCGCAAGAGCAAAGGCAGATTCATTGAAGGCGGATTCTGCAATGAATTATGTTGTTAAAAAGGGATATATCGACTCGCTCAGTAGCAATGTTGAGGCGTTGCCAGCGTATGAGTATCCGGCTGGATCGCCTGTCGCTAAATGGGGCAAATTGAAAGTCGCTCCCAATGCCAAGGGCGTACGTTGTATGTGTGATGCAAATGGCAATCCTATACAGCTTAAGGGAATGAGTACTCATGGATTGCAGTGGGCTGGTGTGGCTAATGTCACAGCACGCAATATTAAGGCTTTGAGAAACGAGTGGAATTGCAGCGTGTTCCGTTATGCATTGTATGTAGACGAGGAGGGTGGATACGCATATAATCCTCAGTTCAGGAATGAGATTCTTGAAAAAGTAGTGAAATGGACAGCTGAAAATGGTATATATCTTTTGATTGACTGGCATGTTCACAAGCCAGGAAACCCAAATGCGCCACAGTATCGTTGTCATCCAACAAACGGTCGTGACTTAGCTGGTGACTTCTTTACATATTGCTCGCGTCGCTATGCAAACATGAAGCATATTATATATGAGGTTTGCAATGAGCCAAACTGGCATTATGAAGGAGGCCCAGGTGTAGATTGGACAACACAGATCAAGCCTTATTGCGAAGAAATGCTTGAGATCATACGTTCCAACGATAAGGATGTCATTGTAGTGTGCGGAACACCATGGTGGAGCTCTTGCCCTGAGTTGGTTCTTGGAAACGAGGTGGCAGACAAAGACGGAAAACCATATGAAAATGTGATGTATACATTCCATTTCTACTCTGCTACACATAATGATGGAAGATTAGCGGATCAGCCAGGTAATCACAGACCAGACAATTTCTTCAAGAAAATGGCGGAGGGAGATCCAGAAAAGGGCGAAAAGTCAGTTTTGGAGTTGCTTCCAATATTTGTGACAGAGTGGGGCACAACAGAGGCGAGCGGATGGCATGAATTCCGCCCAGATCTTACGGATATTTGGATGGACATCATGGATGGAGGTAATACGGGAAACCAATTGGTCAGCTGGTGTAACTGGAGCTTCAGTGCGGAAGGAGGCGTTTGTGGAGCGTTGAATTGGAACACAGGAAAGATTTCTCCGATGGATCCAGAAATCCTTACAGAGAGTGGCAAGTACGTGTTCAAACGTCTTCATGGCAAGAAATAGTTTTTTTTGATAGATAATATATGGAATGCGTTACTTCATGTAACGTATTCCTTTTTATTTATGCTGAAATGATGCGAAAGTGTATTATTTTAAAAAAAAGTGAATAAAGTATGCTTAAAAGTATTGTTTTTAGTTTTATTTGTCTAATTTTGTAAAAAAATAGTTTTGTGATAAAAAAACGATTGTAATATAATGAAAAATCAATTATTGGCTTTAGCCTTAATGACAGCTGGTTTTGTAAGCTGTACGGATGATTCCTACGATTTGGATAATATTTCCAATGATTTCAGAATCGGATTAAATGAATATCTACCAATTGCTAGTTCTGAGGTCAAGTTGAAGGATATCTTAAGTGAGTTTAAGACAGACTATATCTCAGAGGATGAAGAGGGAGTCTTGACTTTTAAGTTTGACACAGTAAATCGTGTCCAAGTCAAACCTATCGAAGTAATTTTTAAGAATAATGTTTTTGAATATGATCTTTTAAGTTCGGGCGCTTTGACATTAGAAAATAATGTCATTCCAGGAAATAATTTTAGAGCTCTTACAATCCCTTTCCCTGTTAATGTAAGCATTGATGATGCCTCAGGCAAAGGAAAAATAAATGAGATATATGTTAAAGAAGGATATTTCCGTTTCCATATAGAAAGCGAAAATGTTGATGTTTCGAACATTTATATTAGTGATGTCAGTATAGGCAAGTTGCTAGATATCAATGGCGGAACAACAATTTATTCGTTGTCAGATGAAATCCTTAAATTTGATGAAGGTGGACTTAAGTTGACGTGTGTTGTTGATGTATTGGATGCTAAAAAAGATATTCAGATTAAGGGAGCTGATGCGAAGATCAAAATAGTGATGGAAGAGTCAAAGCTGTCTTACCATAAGATAGTCGGATCATTCAAGTCGAATGTTGAGCAGATTGAGAATACGGATTTCTATATAAATTTGTATGATGATAATCTAAAATATGATTTAGATGTCCTTGATCCGAAATTGACGATTACAGGAATGACAAATAGTGGAATACCTTTGGCATGCTCTGTAAAAAGCCTTGTGGCAAAACATAAAACAAAAAAATCGTCAAATAAAGATTCTGTAGTTGCTGTCTTCAGGGATGGTAATAAATTCTATGATTTTGAATTCTTGAATTCGACTGTTGAAGGAAAAGAAGAAAAGGCTTTTGAAGAAGAGTTTGATAAGGACAACGGAAGTTTGGATAAAATATTCAACTTTATGCCTGATTCTGTTTCTGTGAAGTGTGGCATTAGGATAAATGCTGATCCAGAAAGTGCTGTTCCATACTTTTTGCTAGACTCAACTTATGTTGATTTAAATATCCGTGCGGAGGTGCCTTTGAAGATTGGCAATGCCAGCTATATTACAATCAAAGACACTGTTGACGGAATAGACATAGTTGAGGATGTTACTGATTACCAGAACGGAGATTTCAAGTTGGATGATGCAGAGATTTTTATAGAATTTGAAAATGCTTTGCCTCTAGAAGGTGAGATAATCGCTAGATTCTGTAAGGCAGATACAGCTGCGAATGGAGATGTTGTCCTAACACATCTAGAGAATACAAAACTTGATCAGACAGTAAAGATTCCGGCAGCAAAGATTGACGTTAATGGAGGTTATATTACAAAAGCCACTCCGTCTAAGAAAAAAATCAAGGTGTCTGATGATATGGTTGAAGATATCAAGAAAATCAATGCTGTCGACTTTACATACAAAATCAAGGTTCCAAAGGGTGCTGTAAATGGTATCGTTTTGACTAATGATTGTGGTATGTCGGCTAAGGTGTACAGCCATTTGAAAGCGAATATTTCTAATAAAGAAAAATAATAGACTAAGACAATGAAAAAAATTATATCTGTCGTTTCGGCAATATTAGCTACAGCGTCAACGGCGTTTGCGCAAATGTCGTCTACACTATATTTTATGGATCAGAATCCGTTGATTCATAATTTTAATCCTTCATTCCAGCCTACAGACAAGATGTATATTGGAATGCCAGGCTTGTCTTTAGTCTCAGTAAATGCTGGTAATAGCAAGCTTGCATTTGAAGACATATATGTGCCTCGCACTATTGATGGAAAGAATACTACCGTATTGTTTTTGCATCCAGGGGCAACCAATGAACTTCGTAATGTCATGAATAAAATCAGTCCGCGTGACAGGATTTTTGCAGATTACAATATTCAGCTTTTGAACTTCGGAATGAGAATAAAAGAAAAATCATATGTCTCATTCTCGTTGTCGAACAGAATGGAGATGAATACAATCTTTCCGAAGGAGTTGTTTAAGGCTGCTTTGATGTCTGAAGAAAATGGATCAGAATCAGAATATCCATTTGGATTGGGTAAATTCTCGTCGACAATGAATTGCTATTCTGAGCTTGCTTTTGGCTATAGCTATGCATTTTCTGAAAAGTTCCAGATGGGTGGAAAACTTAAATTTTTGATTCCTCACGCTGGTTATCGTACAGATTTCAAGGATATGGATTTGTATGTGTCAAAGGACGAATGGAGATTTACAGGTGAAGGAGAGGTCGACGCGTCTATGCCAGGTCTTGAAATCTATCAGGATGAAGAGGGTAAAATAGATTCTGTTGATTTCAATGATGATTTAAAAGCTAAAGACTTTACTAAGTCAAAGGGTGCTGGTCTAGCTCTTGATTTCGGTGTGACTTACAATCCAATCAAAAGCGTTAAGTTGTCGGCAAGCCTTCTTGATCTTGGCTTTATCCACTACAGCAAAGAGTTGCACAAGATTAAGAAAAATGAAGATTTCATCTATAATGGTTTGAAATATGGCATTGATGACATCCACAAGCGAGACTCAGCTGATCTATGGGAACCATATGAGGAAATGCTCGACAATATGTATGTAGTAGATGAGAGTGAGGGATACAACTCAATGCTTACAGCTAAGGCCTTGCTAGGTGTAGAATACTCTTTCTTTGAAAATAAAATGTCTGTAGGCGCTTTGTCGAAGACATACTTCTTGCGTGGTTGCGCGTCTGAGGAATTTATGCTTGCATACAACTATCGTCCAAACCGAATCGTATCCGCTTCCGCTTCATATACTGTCACAAACGGTATGTTCAGCAATATTGGCTTGGGAGTGAACCTAAATCTTGGTCCAGTAAACTTCTTCTTGGCTGCGGATCAAATACCTTTGCGTTATGCTAAGGGCGACGGTAAGGTTATCCCTACTCGCACTCGTGCAGCCAATTTCTCTACGGGAATCAATTTTATGATTCGTGATAAGGAAAGAGAGGATAAGGGTAGATTGTCGTGGATGGATACAGACAAAGACGGAGTTTCTGACTTGTATGACAAGTGTAATGACACTCCAGAAGGAATTGAGGTTGATAAGAATGGTTGCCCTAAAGATTCCGATGGTGACGGAGTGCCTGACTATATGGATCAGTGCCACGATTCTTTGTCTGGCAAGAAGGTAGACGAGAAGGGTTGCCCGCTTGATTCTGATGGCGACGGTGTGTTCGACTATAAGGATCAGTGCCATAACCCTAACTCAGGTGCTTTGGTTGACGAGTTCGGTTGTCCTTCAGATGTTGATGGCGATGGAGTGCCTGATTATCTTGACAAATGTAACTTGACACCAATCGGTGCTCCAGTTGATGCTAACGGATGCCCTAAGGATTCAGATAAGGATGGAGTCGCAGATTATCTTGACAAGTGCCCTGACACTCCTCTTGATACTAAGGTAGATGAAAATGGTTGTCCTGTTGATAGCGTTGTGGCTCCAGCCGCTGCTCCTGCAGAGGTTAAGAATGACGCACAGCCAGCTGCTCCTGCAACAACTACAGTTAAGCCAGCAGCAACAACGACTAAACCTGCTGCTACTCCTGCCGCTAAACCAGCAGCAACACAAACGGTAGCAAAACCATCTAAGGCTTCAGTCGCAAAGGTTTCAGACAACAGTATGATCGCTGACAGATACGATGAATTGACTCCAGAGCAGTATGCTGCTAACCGCCCTCAGGCAAGACATTATACAATTGTAGAGGATGGTGTAGAGTACGATGTGTTTGAGTCTCCAACATGCAACGTCTTGTTTGATTCAAGTATGGCAATTGTAAGAAATCGTATGTTGCCAGAGATCAACAAAGTATATAATACGTTGAAGAATAAACCTAACACGTCAGTGATTATCCTTGGTCATACAGACTCTGACTGTACAAACGAAAAGAATTTAGCACTGTCAGTCAAACGTGCTAATGCAGTTAAGAGAGTATTGACAAACAAGGGAATTGATGATAGCCGTGTGGTTGCAAGAGGATTTGGTGAGACAAAACCAATAATCTCAAACAGAACATCTATTGGTAGATCTCAAAACCGTAGAGCTGAAGTTATTATGGTGACTAAAACGCCGAAAACTTCTATTAAGAAGTAAATAATATTAAATCTTCTCAAAATAGAATAGGGATGCTGAGTCATTAGCATCCCTATTTTTGTGCATTCATTGCGACTGAATATGAAGACGACCGCAGTGATTGCCTTTATTACAGAATTTTGATGGGTCTGGATTTCTCGTGTTTTTGATTTAAAATAAAAAAAAGAAGGAAGCCTCTCGACTTCCAATCTTCCAACCTTAAATCTAATACCATGAAAAACACAATGCAAAGGTAATACTATTTTTATATTCTGCAACATAAAAACGATATTTTTTTATCAAAAATATGTTTTTTAGCAGTTTGGTTTAAAAGAGTGACTTTGTGTTTAAGGTGCAATTGCCTGATTTTTAATAATATGGAGACGTAAGTCAAATGTAGAAGTTTAATGTTAAAAAGTATGCCAAAGTATTAAAAAGTTGAAATTTGTTTTTTGTTAGAAAAATAAGATGCATATTTGCAGTCGGAAAACAATGATGAAAGGGTACTTATGCTATTTAATAGTATATCTCACTTATCAAAAAAGAGTATTGGAAAACAAAAACAAATTTATCTAAATAAACAAGGAAGATGAAAAAACTTTTATCACTTGCGGCAGTTGCGTCTATGGCGTTGGCTGCTAACGCTCAAAAGAGTCCTTATCAGGATAAGGACTATTCAGATTGGGGTAAGTTGAAGTTGGTAGGAAACCAGCTTTCTGACAAGGATGGTAACCCAGTTCAGTTGAAGGGTTGGTCAACATTCTCACTTCACTACAAAGGATACTGTGGTGGTGAAGGACAGTGGAAGTTGATGAAGAAATATGGAGCTAATATCGTACGTTTGGCAATGTACATCGATGATCCTAACGATGGTGGTTCATATCTTCAGAAGCCAGATTACTTCAAGAATCTTATCAAGTCAAGCATCGAAGAGACTAAGGCTTTGAATATGTACTGTATGGTTGACTGGCATATTCTACAGCAGAACAACGGAGGATCTGGAGACCCTAACAAGAACAAGGATGCTGCAAAGAGCTTCTTCGCTGAGATCTCTAAGTTCTGTGCTGACAATGGATACGATCATGTATTGTATGAGTTGTGTAACGAGCCAACTTGTGGATGGGCAAACATTAAGAGCTATGCTGAGGAGGTTATCCCTGTAATTACAGCAAACCAGCCAGATGCAATCATCGTTGTTGGTACAGACCAGTGGTGCCAGAAGATCATGGAGCCAGTGTCAAATCCAATTTCTTCTCAGTATAAGAAGAATGTATTGTATTCATTCCACTATTACGCATGTTCTCACTACTCATTGCTAGGAGACTTCCGTAATGCACAGAAAAACATTCCAGTATTCGTATCAGAGTGGTCAGCTGTAAAGTTTGATGGTGACGGTCCTTTCTGCGCACAAGATGGTGATGAGATGATCGCTGCTTGTGATAAGATAGATGTTGCACCTCAGGTAGTCAGCTGGTGTATTTGGAACTGGGGAAGCAAGAGAGAGGCTTCTTCATTCTTCCAGGACAATTGTAGCGTTACTAATTTGTCTCAGTACTCAGATAATAGCGGAAAGAAATATTCTGATTATGTGATTGAATTGATGGCTGGTGAACCTCGTGTAGTAGATCCAATTGTGACAGGTCCTTACACAACTCTTAATGTGATTCCTTCAACAGAGTCTGCTTTGTGGCACTGGGATTACTATGATTTCGGTGGTGAGGCTGTTTCTTACCACGATGGTAATGGTGGTGCTTGGGAGAAGGATGACGAAGGTGTTGTTCTTGACTACGCGAAGGCAGGAGAAGAGGTTGACGTATTCTCTTTGGCTAAGAAGATGAAGTGGTTAGATAAGGAGTGCCCTTGGTCAACAGTTAAGGATGGAAAGGTTGTTAGCTTTGATGAGTCAATCTCAACAGGAAACAACTGGAAGGATGAGGATGGAAACTCAACATACAAGTCTTTGAATGGTGGTCGTACTTATTCAGGAACTGATGGTTCAGAGCGTCCAGATGATGGTGTTGACTTGTCAGGTGCTGGATTGAATGGTACAGATCACGCTGGTGAAAAGTACTGTAACCTTGGATGGGTTGAGGAAGAAGAGTGGATCAACTACACAGTAAAGGTTGCTAAACCAGGTTATTACAAAATTTCTGGTATCATCGGTGCTGAGTATAAGAACCCTGAAACTAAGGGTGAGATCTCTATCACTTCAAAGCATGGTAATCACCTACGTAGCACATCTAAGCTAACTGATAATGAGGCTATCACAACATTCGGATTCCCTACAACTACAAAATGTGCTGATTCTTCAATCGATGGTTCAAAAGAGCCATGGAATTGTTGGGCAGTTTCTGACGCTAAGAGCGGAAGAGATAAGGAGGTTTTGTGTGCATTTGGTGAGAGCGGAAAGCAGGAAATTACTATCCGTTTCTGCGCTAGTGCAGGTGGTGTAGGTCCTCTAATCTTTGAGTGGTATGGTGACCTAGAAGAGGGTGACCCTATTACAGCTGTATCAGATGTTGAGGCTGACGCTGTTAACTTCTCTATCTTCCCTAATCCAACTTCAGGAGAGTTCACTGTAGCTCTAGCTGATGATGCAGAGGCAATAGTAGAGGTTGTTAATATGGCAGGTCAGGTTGTAGCTTCTCAGAATATTGAGGGTTCTGCTACAATCAAGAAGGCTTTGGCTGCAGGTATTTACACTGTAGTTGTTAAGTCTAACGGTGCCGTTAGCACTCAGAAGTTGGTTGTTAAGTAATCTGATATTAGATTTCTTATAAATCCACGGAGGGGGAGCATTTTGCTCCCCCTCTTTTTTTGTTGTTTAGCTATATCCAAAATATCTTATAAAATCATAGGCTTTTCAGATTGTTACATTTTTGTTACAATTCAGATGCGATGTGATGTGTCTAATTCAATACATATATATTTGCATATATATCAAACGGAGACGTTTCGCCTGCAACTATCGGCTGGCTATGTCTTTACAACTATAGATTGAATAATTCACTAAAACATAATACTATGAAAAAAACTTTATTACTAGCTTTATTTACCTCTTTTGCTTTTGCTCTGTATGGGACAATAAGTCCTTATCAAGACAAAAACTATGCAGATTGGGGAAAACTCACATTGGTAGGAAACCAATTGTCAGACAAGAATGGTGCCCCTGTACAGTTGAAGGGTTGGTCAACATTCTCTCTTCACTACAAAGGATACTGTGGTGGTGAAGGACAGTGGAAGATGATGAAAGATTACGGAGCTAATATCGTACGTTTGGCAATGTATATCGACGATCCTAACGATGGTGGTTCATATCTTCAGAAGCCAGATTACTTCAAGAATCTTATCAAGCAGAGCATCGCTGAGACAAAGGCGTTGAATATGTACTGTATTGTGGACTGGCATACTACTCCTGATTCCTTGTTAAGTGGAGATCCTAATGACTATATTGCTGAGTCGAAGGATTTCTTCGGTGAGATCTCTAAGTATTGTGCTGACAATGGCTACGACAACGTTTTGTATGAGATCTGTAATGAGTCTACATGTGGATGGTCTAATATCAAGAGTTATGCGGAAGAGGTAATACCGGAGATTACCGCAAACCAGCCTGATGCAATTATTATAGTTGGTACAGATTCTTGGTGCCAGAAGATTATGGAGCCTGTATCTAGCCCTATTAAGAATGAATTCAAAAAGAATGTGATGTATTCATTCCACTACGATGCATGTTCTCACTACTCATTGTTAGGAGACTTCCGTAATGCACAGAAGCACTTGCCTGTATTTGTTTCTGAATGGTCTGCTGTTCATTTTAACGGTGATGGTCCATTCTGTAAGGAGAACTCAGATGAGTTGATCTCTAATTGTGAAAATACAAGTGCCGTAGCACCTCAGGTCGTCAGCTGGTGTATTTGGAACTGGAGCAGTAAAAATGAGGCATCTTCTTTTTTTACAGACTACTGTGCCCCCAGTAGCTTGTCTAAATACACGAATGAAAGTGGTAGAAATTATTCTGATTATGTGATTGAATTGATGATTGGTGGTTTCTTCCCAATCTGTTGTCTCCCTCCATATAGACCTTGGTCAACTATAAATACCATCCCTTCAACCGAAGCTTCATTGTGGCATTGGGATTATTTTGATTTTGGTGGTGAAGGAATTGCTTACCATGATGAAAATAAAGACGCATGGAAAATAGATGAGAATGGAGTTGTGCTCGGATATAGGAATGATGGTGAAGAGGTCGATGTATTCTCGTTAGCTAGAAAGATGATGTGGATAGATAATAATTGTCCTTGGTCTATAGTTGAGGATGGCAGAGTTGTCGCATTTGATTCGACAATTGCTACTTTATGGAAAGATGAAAATGGGAATCCTACTTATAAATCTTTGAATGCAGGACGTATGTATAATGGTACCGATGGTTCAGATCGACCAGATGAAGGTGTGGATTTGTATTATGCTAATATGAATGGAACAGATCATGAAGGTGAGAAATATTCTAACATTGGAAACGTTGAAGCAGGAGAGTGGATCAACTATACAGTAAATGTAGAAAAACCTGGATACTACAAGATTAGAGGTATTATTAGCTCAGAATATAAGGCGGCCAATAAGAATGGCGAGATTTCAATCATTTCAGAACATGGAAACCATCTTCGTAGCACATCTGTACTAAAGGAAGATGATGTTATCACTACATTTGGATTCCATAAAACAACAGTATGCGCAGATTCAACTGTTGCAGATTCTATATATTGGAATTGTTGGGCAGAGTCTGATGCTATAAGCGGTGATAATAAAGAGGTGCTGTGTGCTTTTGAAAAAGCTGGTGAACAGAAAATTACAATTGAATTCTATGGCGACGCTAGTGGCGTGGGTCCGCTAATATTTGAGTGGTATAAGGATCTTGATCCTGAAGATCCAATTGTTTGTGGCGATTGTGGAGGAGGAAGCCTTCCAGGTGCAGTAGATGACGTAGATGCAACTAAGTTCTCTATCAATCCTAACCCTACTTCGGGAGAGTTTACTGTGACTCTTGCTGACAATGTTGAGGCTTCAGTTGAAGTCGTAAATATGGCAGGTCAGGTTGTTGCTTCTCAGAAAATTGTAGGCTCTACAACAATCGATAAGGTTTTGCCAGCAGGTGTCTACACTGTAGTTGTTAAGTCTAACGGTGCTGTTAGCACTCAGAAGTTGGTTGTTAAGTAATCTGATTTAGATTTTATAAATCCCATTGGAGGGGAAGCTTAGATGCTTCTCCTCTTTTTTTATGCCATCACTTTGTTGTGGCTTCAATCTTTTGCTTTGCTGTGGGTTTGTAATGAATGTTTTGTAACGTAATTGTAATATATTGAAGGATGTTTATTCTGTAGGAATATGTACATTTGTATATGAAATCAATGAGGTCTATCTTGTGTTGCTATTTGTGAATCATATTTTTTTTGATTATCAATTAAATTAAGTGTTTATGAAAAAAACTTTACTGCTTATTTCGTTAGGGGCTGTTGCTATGCATGCTGGCGCATGTGGATGCCACTCATCATGGTATGCCGATTATTCAGATTGGGGTAAACTGCAGTTGAAAGGCAATCAACTTTCCGACAAAGAAGGAAACCCAGTTCAGTTGACGGGTTGGTCTACACAATCACTCCATCTTGATGAAGTTCAGGAATGTCTTGGAGAGTCTCAGTGGAAATTGATGAACCAATATGGTGCAAATATTGTTCGTTTGGCCATGAATGTTGATGCTCCTGATGCATATTTGAGCAATCCAGACAAGTTCAAGGATATTGTAAAGAAGAGCATTGCCGAGACTAGATTGTTGAATATGTACTGTATGATTGACTGGCATATAATCCCTGATTCTATAAACTATGCAGATCCTAATGACTATGTTGCTGAGTCAAAGGACTTCTTCGGCGAAATCTCCAAGTATTGTTCGGATAATGGATACGATCATGTTTTGTATGAGATCTGTAATGAGCCAAATTGTGGGTGGATTAACGTCAAGAACTATGCAGAAGAGGTTATCCCTGTGATCACAGCTAATCAGCCAGACGCTATCATCGTAGTTGGAACAGACCAGTGGTGCCAGAAGATCATGGAACCGGTGTTTAATCCAATTAATCCTGATTACAAGAAGAATGTAATGTATTCATTCCACTATTATGCATGTTCTCACTACTCATTTTTGGGAGACTTCCGTAATGCACAGAAGAACATCCCAGTGTTCGTATCAGAATGGTCAGCTTTTAAGTTTGACGGTAGTGGCCCATTCTGCGCACAAAATGGTGATGAGATGATCGCTGCTTGTGAAAAGCGAGATATCGCACCTCAGGTCGTCAGCTGGTGTATTGGAACCTGGGGAGGGAAAAAAGAAAATTCTTCATTTTTAGAAAACATTTGTGATGCGAAATCGTCTTCATACAAAGATGATAATGGGAAAAAATATTCTGATTATGTGTATGAATTGATGCCGTATTGTTATGCCCCAGATCCGACAATTTTAAACATCATTACTTCAACCGAATTCTTTATCAATCCTAACCCTACATCAGGTGAGTTCACGATAACACTTGCTGAAAACATTGAGGCAAATGTCGAGATCGTCAATATGGCAGGTCAGGTTGTGGCATCTCAGAGGTTTGAGGGTACAACTACAATCAATAATTCTTTGACTGCAGGTGTCTATACGGTAGTCGTTAAGTCTAACGGTGGAGTCAGCACACAGAAATTGGTAGTAAAGTGATTTGAATTAAATTTAAAATTTTATTGGAGGGGAAGCTTAGATGCTTCTCCTCTTTTTTTTGTATCACATTTTATTATGTCAAAAAAATATGATTTTTTTTGTTTTTCGAAAGAAATTCTGTAATATTGTCTCTTGTATTACATCAATGAAGATACCTTATATATACTTTAAGTGTTTTGATTTATTGATGCGAGCATCATATTAACCTTAAAATGATGAGTATGGGAAAAAAATTATTACTTGCGGCAACAGTATCTATGGCTTTGGTCGCTAATGCAGAAAGTCCATATCAGGGCAAAAACTATTTAGATTGGGGCAAGTTGAAACTGGTGGGCAACCAACTTTCTGACCAAAAAGGCGATCCAGTCCAGTTGAAGGGATGGTCAACTTATTCACTTAACTACAAAGGAAGTTGCACAGGAGAAGGTCAGTGGAATTTAATGCAACAATATGGAGCCAATGTTGTACGTTTGGCAATGCCTATTGATGACCCTAAAGATGGAGGTTCTTATATTGCAAAGCCAGATTATTTTAAGGATTTGATCAAGCAGAGTATTGCAGAGACTAAGGCATTGAATATGTACTGTATTGTGGACTGGCATACTACTCCTGATTCCTTGTTAAGTGGAGATCCTAATGACTATATTGCTGAGTCGAAGGATTTCTTCGGTGAGATCTCTAAGTATTGTGCTGACAATGGCTACGATAACGTTTTGTATGAGATCTGTAATGAGTCTACATGTGGATGGCCTAATATCAAGAGTTATGCAGAAGAGGTTATTCCTGTAATCACTGCAAACCAGCCTGATGCAATTGTGATTGTTGGTACAGACCAGTGGTCTCAGAAAATTGTGGAGCCAATGGTTATGCCTATGGATTCATCGTATAAGAAAAATGTGATGTATTCATTCCACTACGATGCATGTTCTCACTATGCGTTGTTGGGCGACTTCCGTTATGCACAGAAGCACTTGCCTGTATTCGTTTCTGAATGGTCTGCTGTTCATTTTAACGGTGATGGTCCATTCTGTAGGCAGAACTCAGATGAGTTGATCTCTAATTGTGATAATATAAGTGCCGTAGCTCCTCAGGTGGTCAGCTGGTGTATCTGGAACTGGGGCAGTAAAAATGAGGCATCTTCTTTTTTTACATACAAATGTTCCCCCGGTAACTTGTCTAATTACATGGATGAAAGTGGTAGAAAATATTCATATTATGTCATTGAATTGATGAGTGGACCAATTATTTGTTGCACACCACCTCCATGTTGTGGACCTTGGTCTAATTTAAATACAATTCCATCGACAGAATCTAATTTATGGCGTTGGGATTATTATGATTTAGGTGGAGAAGGAATGACATACCATGATGTAAATAAAGACGCATGGAAAATAGATGAGAATGGAGTTGTGCTCGGATATAGGAATGATGGTGAAGAGGTCGACGTGTTCTCGTTAGCTAGAAAGATGATGTGGATAGATAATAATTGTCCTTGGTCTACAGTTGAGGATGGCAGAGTTGTCTCATTTGATTCTACAATAGCTACGATGTGGAAGGATGAAAAAGGAAAACCGACATACAAGTCGTTGAATGCAGGACGTAATTATTCTGGTACTGAAGGCTCAGCTCGTCCGGAGGAAGGCGTGGATTTGAATTACGCTAATTGTAATGGAACTATATTTGAAAATAAGGGATACAATAGTCTGTATCTTGTTGAAGATGACGAGTGGATCAATTATACTGTAAAAGTAGAGAAACCTGGATACTATAAGATTAAAGGTATTATCAGTTCAGAGTATAAGGCAGCTAGTAAGAATGGAGAGATATCTATTTTATCAAGCCATGGAAACCATCTTAGAAGTACTTCATCCCCAAGGGATGAAGATGCTGTCACTACATTTGGATTCCCCAAAACAACTATATGCGCTGATCCTACGGCAACTGATTCTACTTATTGGAACTGTTGGGCAGAGTCAGATGCTATAAGCGGTGATAATAAAGAGGTGCTGTGTGTTTTTGATAAAGCTGGAGAACAGAGTATAACATTCAGATTCCATGGTGATGCTGCTGGTGTCGGTCCACTTATTTTTGAATTCTACAAAGAGCTTGATCCTGAAGATCCAATTACTTGTGGCGATTGTGGAGGAGATTTACCTGGCGCAGTTGATGATGTAGATGCAACTAAGTTCTCTATCAATCCTAACCCTACTTCAGGAGAGTTTACTTTAACTCTTGCTGACAATGTTGAGGCTTCAGTAGAGGTGGTGAATATGGCTGGTCAGGTTGTTGCGTCTCAGAAGATTGTGGGTTCTGCAACAATCAACAAGTCTTTGACTGCAGGTGTTTATACGGTAGTGGTTAAGACTAACGCAGGTGTCAGCACTCAGAAGTTGGTTGTGAAGTAATCAAAATTAAATTTTATAACTCCTTTGGAGGGGAAGCATTTCGCTTCTCCTCTTTTTTTGTGTCGACGTGGAAAAATTTATGTTGTTTTGCTTTGATAAATAATATATCCCCTAACGGGGAAAATACGTCCCATCATAATTTATATATCTACCGATATAAAACACCTAACGGTGTATATAGAATTCGTGTGTTTTTGTTTATGATAGTTACATAACGTTCCTATTACAAAACCTTCCATCCATTTCGTTGTTTTCTTGCTCCATTTTGCCCCACTTTTTGCCATGTGATTTCTCGTTTGTTTGTATATTATTGAAATATAATTGTTTATATTTGAATGTTAGGGTTGTATATGATTGTATAAAACCTGTTGAAATACTGTTGAAAACTTGTTGATTGTTGGGTTGAAAGTATTAAGTGGGGAAATGTGGGGAATTTTTAAATTTATTATGTAATTTTGAAGTCCAAAACTTAAGATTTAGTAGTATGCAGTTTTTAGGTAACATAGACGCTAAACTTGACGGCAAGGGCAGAGTATTCGTCCCTGCTCAGTTTCGTCGCTTGCTTGAGCAGAGCGGTGAGACGGCGTTGGTGTTGCGTGTAAACACTGAATCTGGTTTTGCAAAACTGTATCCGCTTTCAGAGTGGACAAGACAGTGTGAAGAGTTGAAATCCCGTCTTAACCTATGGAAAGCGCAAGATCAGATGATCTACCGTACGTTCACTTCTAAAGCTGAGCAGCTCGAACTCGACTCTAATGGTCGTGTGCTTTTGCAGAAGAAGTATCTCGAACAGCTTGGAATCGATCTTGATGTTGTGTTTGCTGGGGTGGGTGATTATTTGGAATTGTGGGCTAGAGACCGTTACGAGGCATCTATGATGGATGAGGCATCTCTTGAGGCCGCACTTGAAAAAATTATGGTGTAACCGAAAAGAAATGTAGTTATGGAAAACGAAATAGTTTATCATACACCTGCTTTGCTGATTCCTTGCATGGAGGGGTTGGACATAAAGAGTGATGGCGTGTACGTCGACTTGACTTTCGGCGGTGGCGGTCACTCACGTGAGATACTTTCCCGTCTCGGCAAGAACGGAAGACTTTTTGCATTTGATCAGGATATCGACGCTATCACCAACATTCCTGATGACGAGAGACTTACTTTTTGCCGCTCAAACTTCTGCTTCCTTAGCAATTTCCTAGATTATTATGGAGTGGAGAAGGTAGACGGTGTGCTTGCCGACCTTGGAGTATCATTCCACCATTTCGATGAGGCTGAACGTGGATTCTCTTTCCGTTTCGACGGTCCGCTCGACATGCGAATGAACCGTAAGTCGAAACTTACTGCTGAAATTCTGTTGAATGAGTATGAAGAGCAACGTCTTGCCGACATATTCTATTTATATGGAGAGATGAACAACGCCCGTAAGGTGGCGTCAACTATCGTGAAGGCTCGTCAGAAGGCTTCTCTCACTACAATTTTCCAACTTGTCGAATTGCTTGAGCCGCTTATCGGCAAGGATAGCCAGAAAAAAGATCTCGCTAAACTGTTCCAAGCTATCCGTATTGAGGTGAACGATGAGATGGGCACTCTTAAGAAGATGCTCTCACAACTACCTGGTGTGCTTGGTGACGGCGGACGTGTGGCTATCCTTACGTACCATTCGCTTGAAGACCGTTTGGTGAAGAATTTCTTCAAGACTGGCAACGTCGACGGTAAGATAGAGAAGGATTTCTATGGTAATACGGTTCGATCTCTTACTCCAGTAAACGGAAAGGTGATAACTCCGGACGCTGACGAGATCCAACGAAATCCAAGAAGCAGAAGTGCAAAACTACGTGTCGCAGAAAAAATAGGAGGAGAATAGTATGAATGAGTTGAAAAACGGATTAAAAACACTGAAGGGAAATATACAATATATATTCTCTGTTGAGTTTGTGATGAACAACATGTATCTGATGGCTCTTGTTGTTGGACTATGTGTCTTGACCATAGAGAACCGTTACGAGTGTGACAAACAGTTCAGACAAATCGAAAAGCTGAAACGAGTGCTTCAAGACAAGAAAAATGAGGCTTTGGCTGTCAATGCTGATTTGTCGCAACTTAGTCGTCAGAGCAATGTTAAAAATATGATTTCTGAGAGTAGCGTTGATGTTGCAGAGTCGACATTGCCACCTTTTATGATTAAAAAGTGATTGTGTATGGCAAAGTTTGACAATAACATGAAAAAACGCATCCTCAAAGGGATGATATTGCCTACTCTTTTGATAGTTGGCATGATGTCTATGATCGTATTGAGAGCATGTGGACTGATGTTTGGACCGGAAGGTGAAGGCTGGAGAAATGTATTGAAGAAGGAGAGTGTCAGGGATAGCTCGATTGTCATGCCTCAGCGCGGAAATATATATTCGTGCGACGGAGTGCTTATCGCCAGTTCGGTGGAGAAACACAAATTGGTGATGGACTTCAAGTCGGAGGGGTTTGACAATGCTTTGTTCAATGCAAATATTGATTCTTTATGTATATGTGTGGCTAAATTGTACGGATATGTGCATACACCGGAATACTATAAGAGCAAAGCTATCGAAGCAAAAAAAAATAAGAAAAGAGCTTTCGTATTTGAGCCTAAGTTTGTGTCGCACAGCGATTATAAACGTGCACTAAAGTTTCCATTCTGGAGAGAAGGCAGAAAGAAAACAGGTTTTTATGTAGAGACTCAGATTGAGCGCAAGAAGACGTTTGGTAACCTTGCCGCGCGTACGATTGGAGGTTTTGATCCTGAGTCTGATAAAGGTAAAAACGGTCTTGAAAGAAAGTTTGATAAAGAGCTTAGGGGTGAGGCTGGACTCGCAAGAATGGAGTTTCATGGAAAAGGAAGACCTATTTGGGTGAACGATATTGACCCGCTTGATGGCGCGGATGTCTATACAACTCTTGATATGCGTATGCAGGATGTCGTTACGTCTGCTCTCGCTGATGTGATGCAGACAGCTTATGCGGATAGCGGATGTGCGATGCTAATGGATGTCCATACGGGTGAAATCAAGGCTATCTCAAACCTTACTCGACTTGGGTCTTCGTTTGTGGATCAGAAAAACTACGCTGTCGGTATGAATTCCGAACCGGGCTCAGTGTTTAAACTGGCTTCTGTGATAACTCTACTTGAAGTTGCGAAAATTGATACTTCATACCAGATCGAGACAGGTGACGGATTCTGGAGAGAGAAGGGTATGCACGACCATAATTATAGAGAGGATGGTACCGGTGGATTCGGAACAATCTCGTTGGCTCATGCTTTCCACGTCTCTTCTAATATTGGAATAGCAAAGCCGGTTCACGAATATTTCTCTAAATCAAGAGAGAAATTTGTCGAGAAAATTTATTCGATGAAACTTGCTGACCGTATGGATCTTGATATTCCGAACGATGTTCGACCAAGAATCCGTAAGCCAGATGATCCGGAAGTAAGAAACGACGGTAATTATTTGACCTCTTTGTCGATTGGATATAGCTTGCAGATTCCTCCAATCTATACGCTGGCATTCTATAATGCAATCGCCAACGACGGAAAGATGATCAAACCGTATTTCGCAAAATCCGTCAAACGAGACGGCAAAACTTTGGAGTCGTTCTCCACTGAGGTGATTTGTCCGAAAGTATGTTCCAATAAGACTCTTGGTAAGGTTAGGGAGATGCTTAAAGGTGTGATTGAGCAGGGTACAGGAAAAAGAGCAAAGTCTGATATCCTTGAATTAGCAGGCAAGTCGGGTACGGCGCGTATGCACTACAACAATCCAAGTGGAGTGCCTCGTGACTATCAGATGTCTTTTGTGGGATACTTCCCTGCCGACAAACCACGCTACACTTGCATGGTGGTGTATTGGCAAAAGGCTGAGCATTATAATAATGTCACGTCGAAGGCATTCCGCACGATAGCAGAAAGAATCTATGCTATGACTCCTGTCAGCTGTGAGACGGCATTGTGCGACAATGGAAGATTCGCTCCTGAGATTAAAGGAGGCTATAAGAGTGATGTTGAATATTTGTTGAAGGAGTTGAATATCAGATATACAAAAAACGAGATAGACGATGATGATTTGGTATGCACAACCACAAAAGACAGTGTGGTGAGCATGGCTCAGATGAAGGTCGGTAAATACACTGTGCCAAAGGTTATCGGACTCGGAGCAAAAGATGCTCTCTATCTGTTGGAGAATAAAGGTTTGAAGGTGACGATGCATGGACGTGGCACTGTGGTGCAGCAGTCTATTCCTCCAGGCGAAACAGCGTCTCCAGGCAAACTGATAACAATTATGCTAAAATAGTTGGCTTATGAAGTTAAACGATTTGATAAAAAGTGTCGACTGCGAAAAGGTTGTCGGCAATACAGATAAGGAGATTTCTGCAATCTGTCAGGATTCTCGCCAAGTGGCTGCGGACGCTTTGTTCGTTGCTGTGTGTGGCTATTCGATTGACGGACATGAATATATACAGTCTGCGATTGAAAAAGGGGCTACGGCAATTGTCCTCCAAAAAATGCCCGACAACTTAAAAGATGGAGTGGCTTATATCAAAGTGAAGGATTCCGCTGAGGCTCTTGGCCGTTTGGCTTCTGCTTGGTATGGAAATCCATCGTCGAAATTGAAGCTTGTCGGTGTGACCGGCACTAATGGCAAAACAACTATTGCCACTGTGCTATACAAGATGCACAAAGAGTTCGGACATAAGGTAGGTTTGCTTTCCACCGTCTGCAATTATGTGGATGAGAGAGCAGTGCCAGCAACGCATACGACTCCTGATCCAATCTCGCTCAACAAGCTTCTTTCAGAGATGGTCGACGCGGGATGTACATATGCTTTCATGGAGGTCAGCTCACATGCAGCCGACCAAAAACGAATCGGTGGCTTGAAATTCGTGGGCGGTATTTTCACGAATATCACACGCGACCATTTGGATTACCATAAGACTTTCGACAACTATATCAAGGCAAAGAAGTCTTTCTTCGATTCTCTTCCTGCCGACGCTTTTGCTCTTACAAATGCCGACGATCGCAATGGAAGTGTGATGATTCAGAACAGCAAGGCTTTGAAAAAAACATATTCGATTCGTTCGATGGCGGATTTCAGGGCGAAGGTTGTGGAGGACAGTTTCTTCGGAATGCTTCTTAATATCGACGGCAGGGAAGTCTCAACTCAGTTTGTCGGCCGATTCAACGCATCCAATTTGCTCGCTGTATATTCAGCTTGCGTGTTGCTGGGCAACACTCCTGAGGATACGTTGGTGGCGTTGAGCAAGATGACCCCAGTCAACGGAAGATTCGAGACTATCCGTGGTGTGCAGAGCGGTGTGTGCGCGATCGTTGATTACGCCCATACTCCAGATGCCCTGGAAAATGTGATTGCCACAATCAATGAGGTCAAAAGTGTGAACGCTGATTTGATTACGGTTGTAGGTTGCGGTGGAAACCGTGATAAAGGTAAACGCCCGATCATGGCAAAGTCGGCAGTCGCAAACAGTGATAAGGTTGTCATCACGTCGGACAATCCAAGAAACGAAGAGCCGATGGATATCATCAACGACATGTTGGCTGGACTCACTGACGAGGAGCAGAGAAACGTGATTGTGAATGCCGACCGTGAACAAGCAATCAAGACAGCTTGCTCAATCGCAAAGAAGGGTGATATCATCCTTGTGGCAGGAAAGGGTCATGAGGATTATCAGGATATCAAGGGAGTGAAGCACCACTTCGATGATCATGAGGTTATTAGAAAATATTTAATATAGAGAGATTATGTTTTATTATTTGTTTGAAGGCATGACATTCCCTGGAGCCGGATTGTTCCATTATGTGACATTCCGTTCTGCGTTGGCGTTTGTCGGAGCATTGCTCTTTGTTATCATTTTTGGAAAAAAGATGATCGAATATCTGCAGTTGCGCCAGATAGGAGAAACAATCAGAGATTTGAATCTTGAAGGACAGATGTCGAAGAAGGGCACGCCTACAATGGGAGGTGTGATTATCATAGGCGGTATAATCATTCCATGTCTGTTGTTCGGTAATCTTTCCAATATCTATATGCTTCTGATGCTTGCCATCACTCTATGGCTCGGATTCCTTGGAGGTATGGACGATTATATCAAGGTCTTCAAAAAGAATAAAGACGGAATGTCTCCACGCGTGAAGATCATTGGTCAGGTGGCAGCCGGACTCTTCCTCGGCTTGGTGCTGTATTGCAGCCCGGATGTTGTGATAAGAGAGAATTACGCTACAGTCAACAAAGAAAATGTTGAGGTGGTAAATTATAAGAAGGAGAATGTGAAGTCGACACAGACGACTATTCCATTTGTGAAAAACCATAATTTCGACTATGCGTCGATATTTGAGTTTGCTGGCGACTATGCGCAGCCTCTTGGATGGATTTTCTTCGTGTTGGTCACAATCTTCGTGATGACATTCATATCCAACGGAGCCAACCTTACTGATGGTTTGGATGGATTGTCCGTCGGCACGTCGATGATAATAGGAGTGGCGCTGGGTATTCTGGCGTACTTGTCCGCTCACGTGGAATTCGCAAGCTACCTTAACATCATGTATATACCGAAGTCGGAGGAACTTGTTGTCTACTTGTGCGCGTTTGTTGGAGCGACGCTTGGATTCCTGTGGTACAACTCATTCCCTGCGCAGGTGTTTATGGGAGATACCGGTAGTTTGATGCTTGGAGGTGTTATCGCAGCAGTGGCGATGATCATACGTAAAGAGCTGTTGATTCCGATTTTGTGTGGCGTGTTTATTGCGGAGAATCTGTCGGTGATGTTTCAGGTGTCGTATTTTAAGTATACCAAGAAAAAATACGGTGAAGGACGACGCATATTCTTGATGTCGCCATTACACCATCATTTCCAGAAGAAAGGTATGCCGGAACCAAAGATTGTGGCAAGATTTTGGATTGTAGGTTTGCTTTTGGCAGTAATTACAGTTTTGACTTTAAAGGTTAGATAATGAAAAGAATAGTTGTTTTAGGAGCAGGAGAAAGTGGTGTAGGTTCGGCAATCTTGGCCCAGAAACAGGGTTTTGATGTGTTTGTGTCGGACATGTCGCCAATTAAAGAAAAATATGTGGCTGAACTCAACCAGTATAATATCGCTTGGGAGCAGGGACAGCATACAGAGGAGTTGATTTTGAATGCAGACGAGGTGATCAAAAGCCCAGGCATTCCAGAGAAAGCTCCCATCATAAAGAAATTGAGAGATAAAGGCATCAACATAATCTCTGAAATCGAATTTGCCGGACGCTACTCAAAATCGAAGATGATCTGTATCACAGGTAGCAATGGAAAGACAACAACCACAACACTTGTGCACTACATTTTCAAGGAGGCAGGACTTGACGCCTCGCTTGCAGGAAACATCGGTTTCAGCTTGGCACGTCAGGTGGCAATAGATCCTCACGACTACTACATTATCGAGCTAAGTAGTTTCCAGTTGGACGGAATGTATGATTTCAAGGCAGATATAGCTATCCTGCTCAACATCACTCCTGATCACTTGGACAGATACGATTATAAGTTCCAGAACTACGTGGATTCCAAGATGCGTATTATCCAGAACATGACAGAGAACGATACATTCATCTATTGGAATGAGGATCCTGTTGTGACGAAGGAACTTCCAAAATATGATATTAAGGCAAAGATGATGCCGTTTTCAATACAGACAATTGAGAATATGGCAGCCTACTTGGAGAATGAAAAATTAGTAATCAACTTAAAAAATAATTATATAGATATGGATATTAATAAACTTGCATTGAAGGGACAGCACAACATCTACAATTCAATGGCGGCTGGTATCGCAGCAGGAGTTGAAGGCATCAAGAAGGACACTATCCGTAAGGCATTCAGTGACTTCAGCGGAGTGGAGCACCGTCTAGAGCCAGTGGCAAAGGTGAGAAGTGTGTTGTTTATCAACGATTCAAAGGCTACTAATGTCAATTCATGCTGGTATGCATTGCAGTGTATGCAGACACCTGTCGTTTTGATTCTTGGTGGTAAGGACAAAGGTAACGATTACACAGAGATAGAGGACTTGGTAAAAGAGAAGGTTAAGGCTATCGTATGTCTTGGCGTTGACAACACTAAGCTTCATCAATTCTTCGATGGAAAGGTTGAGAATATCGCAGACGCAAGCTCTATGGAAGAGGCAGTCAACAAGTGTTTCGCATTTGCCGACAAGGGCGACACAGTGTTGCTATCTCCATGTTGTGCAAGTTTCGACTTGTTCAAGAGTTACGAGGATAGAGGACAGCAATTCAAGGAGTGTGTAAAACGTCTATAATATGGGAGATCGCAACGCTTTTTTCAAAAAGCTGTTTCTTGGCGACCTCTACATATGGATGGTGATAGCGTCGTTGCTTGCGATTTCGCTTATAGAAGTATATAGCTCCATCCAAGCAATGTCTACCGTCAGAAATGGCGATTATAATGGACAGTTCTACAGACATATCGTCATGGAATTGGCAGGTCTTGCGATCATCTTGACTGTTGTGCAGATAGGTGTCAAGCGATTGCTCTCTTCTAAGTTGACAGGATTTCTTGTCTTTATTGCTATTGTATCGTGGGTGATGCTTCTGCTGACTCCTAAATTTGGCGATTTGGTCAATGGGGCAAGACGAACGATGTTTGGCATACAGTGGGCGGAGATAGTCAAAGTATTCTATGTCATTTTCCTTGCTTTTTGGATAGGACAATATTCCACAGAAAAAGGGTTGTCTCCGACAAAGAAAGGATGGGCGATATTGTGTGCACTCTATTTCTTATGGGTAGTGCCTATTGGTCTGGAAAACATGTCGGGAATGATACTTCTGACTGTTGTGACATTCTGTTTGCTACTTGCAGGAGGAATAAGACTAAAACCTTTTTTATGGATTGTCGGAATGTTCATGGCTATGGGATTGGTTATCGGAACCATCGGTACGGTGTTCACATCAGAGCAGTTGAAAGGAACTCCATTACACCGTGTGCCTACTTGGGTATCACGTGTAGAAGGTTCGATTTTGGGAGATAAGTCAGAAGAGGATCCTAAACTAAAGTATGTTGTGACAGACGACAATTATCAGGTGTCTCATGCTAAAATGGCGGTTGCCAACAGTAATGGTATTGGAAAAGGTGTCGCCAGTGGTAGAGAGAGATTCCGTCTTCCTCAGGCTTTTTCGGATTATATTTTTTCGATAATTCTTGAAGAGTTGGGGTTATTTGTTGGTTTATTAGTTATATTTTCATATCTTTGTGTTTTGTGGCGGGCAATTGTTATTGCATATAAATCAGGAAGTATGGTATATGCGATGCTTACACTTGCTTGTGCATTGTTGATAGTCTTTCAGGCTGTGATAAACATGTCGGTTGGAGTGGCACTAGGAGACTTTGTTACTGGTCAGCCGTTGCCTTTTGTCAGCAAGGGAGGTACATCGATTTGGATGACAGGAGTCTTGTTTGGAATAATCCTTTCGGTAAGTGTCCATGCGAAGACGTTGCAAAACAAAAAGAAAGAGACACAACTTGTTGTAGAGGAGTCTGAATAAGACAGATGCGACGTTAGATTTTCTGCTTTGGATTTTGTAGTATTGTGTGTAAAGAATACCATGCAGATTATCGAGTATAGAGTGTGTAGTTGAAACAGACAAGCAATTCCGGCTTGGAAGGACAAAAGAACTTTATTTTAGACAACATGGCGGCAAACAAAAGATTCATCATCAGTGGTGGAGGTACGGGTGGTCACATATTCCCAGCTATTTCTATTGCTAATGCGTTAAAGAAACGTTTCCCAGACGGAGAGTTCCTTTTTGTGGGGGCAGAAGGTCGTATGGAGATGGAACGTGTGCCTAAAGCAGGCTATAAGATTATTGGATTGCAGGTGAACGGATTGGTGAGAAGCATGTCACCGTCTGGAATCTTGAAAAATATTAAGGTCGTCTATCGTTTTGTGAAAAGCTATTTCAAGGCGAAATCAATTGTTAAGGAGTTCAAACCAGATGCTGTGGTCGGTGTGGGCGGTTATGCTAGTTGCCCGACACTATATGCCGCAAACAAACTCGGTGTCCCTACTTTCTTGCAGGAGCAGAATTCTTATGCTGGTGTGGCAAACAAATTCTTGTCGAAAGGTGTGAAGAAAATCTGCGTCGCATACGACGGAATGGAGAGATTCTTCCCTGCTGAAAAACTGGTGATGACTGGTAATCCTGTCCGCCAGGATTTCTTGAATGTGCAGAAGGGAGCTCAGGAGGCATATGATTTCTTCGGACTTGATTCATCAAAGAAAACAATTCTTGTGATTGGCGGTAGCCTTGGAGCCCGCACAGTCAACAATAGTATCATAGCTGGCCTTGACGCTATCAAACAGAGTGGTGTGCAGGTGATTTGGCAGACTGGTAAGTTCTACTTCGAAGATGCCAAGAAGAAGGCTGAGGAAAGCAATAATCCTAACTTGGTCTGCACAGACTTTGTGTCGCGTATGGATTATGCGTACGCTGTGGCTGACCTTGTGGTGTCGAGAGCAGGTGCAAGTTCAATATCTGAGCTTTGTCTGTTGGGCAAACCATCAATATTGGTTCCTTCTCCAAATGTGGCGGAAGATCACCAGACTAAGAATGCGATGGCATTGTCTACAAAGAATGCCGCTGTGATGATAAAGGATGTTGAGGCTGTTGAAAAATTAGTGCCAGAGGCGTTGAGATTGGTGGAGGATGAAGCGTCGCTCGCTTCTATTTCAGAGCATGCCTTGGCTTTGGCTCAGAAGGATTCGGCAGACCGAATTGCAAGCGTGATTTTAGGTGAGATTTAAATTTTGGAAAAATGCTGGATAAAATTAAAAATATCTACTTCTTAGGAATCGGTGGTATCGGAATGAGTGCCATTGCCCGTTATTTCAATGCAAAGGGATATTCTGTGGCTGGATACGACAAAACAGAGACAGAACTTGCCGACAAACTTCGCAGCGAGGGCATACAGGTGCATTTTGAGGATAACACAGTGTTTATACCTGAGGATTTCAAGAATCCGAACTATACCTTGGTTGTGTATACTCCGGCAATTCCAGACGATCTTACTGAGTATCTGTTCTTCAAAAAGAACAATTTCACTATCATGAAACGTTCGCAGATACTTGGTGCGATAACAAAAAGCCAAGAGGCAATATGTATTGCTGGAACTCATGGCAAGACGACTACAACAACTATGATTGCCCATACTCTTCACAATTCATTCTTAGACTGTAATGCGTTCTTGGGTGGATTATCGAAGAATTTTGAAAGCAATCTGCACCTTTCTAACAAGAGTAATTTAGTAGTCGTTGAGGCAGACGAGTTCGACCGCTCTTTCTTGACTCTTGCCCCACAAATTGCTGTGGTGACAGCTACTGATGCCGATCATCTTGACATCTATGGCACATACGAGGAGTATTTGAAGAGCTTTGAGCAGTTTGTGGCTCTTATCAAACCGGGTGGAGCATTGGTCATGAAATATGGACTTCCAATCAATCCGGATGTGCAGGAAGGTGTGAAAATCTACACTTATTCTGTGGATAAGGGTGATTTCCATGCTGAAAATATAAAGATAGAAAATGGAAAAATCACATTCGATGTGGTTTATCCGTTGGGCGTATTGAAGGGTGTCGACTTGGGTGTGCCAGTCTACATCAATATAGAGAATGCAATCGCTACATGTGCGGTGTCGTTGATGAAGGGACTGTCTCATGAAGAAATCAGAAAGGCGATAGCAAGTTTCCAGGGAGTGTCACGACGTTTTGATTTCCACATCAAGCAGGATAATCTGGTGTTGGTTGACGACTATGCACACCATCCAAATGAGGTGAAGGCAAGCATAGAGTCGCTACGTCGACTATATTCAGATAAGAAGTTGACGGGAGTGTTCCAGCCACATTTGTATACTCGTACACGTGATTTTGCGGATGAGTTTGCAGCAAGTTTGTCTCTTCTTGACGAGGTGTTGCTATTGGATATTTATCCGGCACGTGAAGAGCCAATTGAGGGTGTGACAAGTCAGATCATCTTGGATAAGGTGACGGCGAAAGAGAAACGTTTGGTCTCAAAGGATGAGCTGCTCGACTATGTCCGCACACATCCAATAGAGGTGTTGGCTACAATTGGCGCTGGTGATATAAATCTTATGCTACCGCAAATTAAGAATATTTTGTTGTCGAAGGTATGAGAAAAAAGTTGCAAATAGCAGGCTTTTGCATATTGAGTATATATGCTATTGTGATGGTGTTTGTTATGCCGTCAACAGCGGGAAGTGTGTGTTGCACTGGTACCACGGTGATTATTGATGACAGCACAGACTATAGGTTTGTGAACAAAATGGATATTCTCAAATATATGAATTCGGCAAACATTAATCCAAACGGGTTGAGCTATAAGAATATCAACCTCCATGAGATGGAAAAGAAGATTGCTGAAATACCATTTGTCAATGGGGCACAATGTTATAAAAGCCCAGGCGGTTTATTATGTGTGGATATCAACCAGCGTAAACCAATATTGAGGATTAAGACGCCGACACAGGATTTGTATTTGGATTCAGAAGGTGGGCTGATGAATATTTCCACTGCATTCTCGGCTTATGTGCCTGTGTTGCTGAGCGAGAAGACACTGAGCAAGAAATATCTGAAGACAGACATCTATGAGTTTGCCAACTATGTCTACAACGACAAATTCTTGAATCCATTGGTGGAGCAGATATATATAGACATCAACGGCAAAGTGGAGATGGTGCCACGTATCGGGTCGCAAATAATTGTGCTTGGCTCTACGGATGGTTACCAAAAAAAGATGGCTCGACTGAAGAAACTTTACGAAAGCGGATTCTCGAAAGTCGGGTGGAACAAGTATAAGAAGATAGATCTCACATACGACAACCAAGCTGTGTGTACGAGAAATTAAGAAAGAACAAAGACGACAAAGAACAAAGAACGAGTAAATACTATCAAAATTTAGTGAAAATGGCGAATACACTACAATTGACGGACAAAATAGCGGTGGTGCTAGACCTGGGCACCACGAAAATAAGATCTGTGGCCGCTGTCATAGACGACAATCATAAAGTGACGCAGATTATTGCCACTGAAGAGACTGATTCTAAAGGAATAAGACATGGTAGAGTAGACAACTATCTCGTGTTGGATGGTGTGCTTAAACCTATGTTCAATAAACTTTCCAACCGAATATACAATAAATTCAAATCATCTATAGGCGACAGTTTCATCGGAAACACCGTTGAAATCAAAAGCGTCTACCTGGCTCTTGGAGGAAAGGGTATTTTAGGAAAAGAGCAAAAAGAGGCCTACCGTCTAAATAATCAGTTTGTTGATGTCCCTGTTGTCCAGAAGATTGAGGAAGATATAAGAAAACGCGTCGAAAACGACAAGGAGATTATCTTGGATATGATCAACCAAGGTTATAATGTCGACGACGATATAAAGATGGAGGCTGTAGGTTGCAGAGCTTCCAATGTGGAGGGACGCTTTTGTGTCGTCACAGCAGAAAAAGAGGTAAAGGAGAATGTCGAACAGGCTTTATCTCAGATCAATATCCAATTGGCAGGTTATTCTCTTTTGCCATTCGCCTTGGCAGATGTTATGCTTTCTGATGCAGACAAAGAGGTAGGTGCCACATTGATCGACTTAGGCGCCTCGTCAACATCAATCGCCATTTATCGTGACAATGTTCGCCGTCATATCAGAGTGCTGCCATTTGGAAGCAAGATGATCACTAAAGATATCAAGAATGTCTGCGGATTGACTGCGGAAAATGCAGAGAAAATAAAGAAAAGTTTGGGTTACGCTTACCCAGGCGGTTTGTCAGAAAACGTTATCGTAAGTGTGGCTGGAACAGATGTGAAGATTCAGCAGGTCGAATTGGCTTCTATCATTGAGGCTCGTCTGGAAGAACTTATGTCTTACATCCTTGGTGAAATGAACAAAGTGAATGCTTTGACATCATCAAAGAAAATTGTTCTTACGGGAAGGGGTGCTCGCCTTAAAAAAGTTTGTGACAAATTCACAAATGAGTTTGGCCTGGATACTGAAATCGGTAAAATCAAAGATGTATGTTATGAAAAATACAGCCCGTATTTCTCAGGCTTGGACACTGTGAATGGAAATCCCGACAAAACAGCTCGTAAGATGAATGAGTTTGCGGCTTGTCTGGGTGTTCTTGAGTCTTGTGCACTTGAGTCATGCGTATATGTAGGCAGGAAGGAGTCTGCCGCTAAAACTGTCAAGAAGACAGAATCAGCGGAGAAAAAAGGATTCACTCGTTGGGTGTCTGGACTTTTTGAAAATATGGCTGAAAGGACTGGAACTATAATTAACGGAACTGAAATCAAATAATGATTGATATGGAGGAAAATTTCACATTTGTAGACGACTTTGAAGAAAAAAATATAATCAAAGTAATAGGTGTCGGCGGTGGTGGCGGAAATGCTACCAACTACATGTATGAAAACCATATTGAAGGTGTAGATTTCGTTATTTGTAACACAGACCGTCAGGCTCTGCGTCGTAGTCCTATTCCGCCTGAGTTCCATATCCAGTTGGGAGAAAAAGGTCTTGGCGCTGGAAACGACCCAAATATGGGTCGTCAGGCCGCTGAAGACTCTATTGATAAGATCAAAGCTATGCTTGAGGATACCGAGATGGTGTTTGTCACTGCGGCTATGGGCGGTGGTACAGGTACTGGTGCCGCTCCGGTAATCGCGCGTACAGCCAAGGAGATGGGGATCCTTACAGTCGGAATCATCACAATACCATTCAAATTTGAAGGACGTCGTCGTCTCCTCAACGCATTGGAGGGAATGCAGAGAATGAGAGAGTCTGTCGACGCGATTGTTGTCATCTCAACAGACAGATTCCGTGAACTTTATGGCGACCTTGGCTTGAAAGCCGGTTTCTCTAAAGGTGATGAGATTTTAGCTATGGCGGCTAAGGGTATCGCAGAGATCATTACCGGTGATGGCTACGTCAATGTGGATATGAATGATGTCCGCACCGTCATGACTGATTCCGGTGACGCTTTGATGGGCTTGGCTATGGCTTCCGGAGAAGATCGTGCTGAGAAGGCAATTAAGGAGGCTTTGAATTCACCTTTGCTTATCAACAACAGCATTGAAAAAGCTAGAAATGTATTGTTGAATATCTCTTATTCGTCTGAACATGAAGTGACAATCGACGAGACTACATATATTTGTAATTATGTACAGGATCAGATCGAGGGCCACGGTGCAAACTTGATTTGGGGCGCAACCATCAATGAAAGTCTTGGCGATAACCTTAATGTCACTGTAGTGGTTACGGGTATGAACGTCGAGGATTCTGATTTGACGGGAGACGTGCAGATGAATCCAACATCTAACTATGGCATGTCTATGACAGCCGCAAGAGTTCAGACAGACGAGCGTGCCAACCGTTATTTGGGAGGCAATCACGTCGCTCCACAAAATAATAATTCTGGTTTTAACATGACTAACGCTGAAATAGATAAGTTCTACGAAGGTCATTCTGCAAAACCAGCTCCAGCTCCAATTCCAGAGCCGGAGCCAGAACCAGAACCAGAGCCAATTCCGGAGCCGGAACCCGAACCAATTCCGGAGCCAGAACCAGCTCCAGTGGAGACTGGTCCGAGAATACCATCGAGAGAGATAGATTTAAATTCAATAGACGAAGACGATGATTGAAACTCTTGAAATAGCTAATCCTGACAAAGCGTTTATCAAAGTGATAGGCGTTGGTGGCGGAGGAGGCAACGCGGTGTCTTACATGTATAAAGCGGGAGTCGAAGGAGTCGACTTTATCCTGATGAATACAGATAAGGCTGCGTTGAAACGTTCTGCTGTCCCTAAACGAATCCTGCTTGGCAAGAAAGGCCTGGGAGCAGGATCGGATCCTCGTATCGGTAGGGCAGCAATGCTCAATGTTGAAGAAAATGTCAGACAATTGCTATCAGAAGATACGGAAATGGTATTTGTAACTGCTACTTTGGGTGGCGGTACGGGTACGGGTGGTGCACCTGTAGTGGCACGTGTGGCAAAGGAACTGGGAATCCTTACCATTGGTGTCGTTACAACTCCGTTCTCTTATGAGGGACCAATCAGAAAGGCTATCGCTGAAGAGGGTGTGAGAGAAATGAGAAAATATGTCGATTCTCTTGTCATTATCTCCAACGACAGACTCTCATCCAAAGATAGAAATCCGTTGGCTGGACCAATGAAATTATCTTCAAGTTTTGCAGCGTCTGATTCTATTCTTGCTACTGCCGCGCAATGTATCTCGGATATGGTGACGCAGTCGGGCTACGTCAATGTGGATATGAACGATGTCCGCACCGTCATGACCAATTCTGGCGATGCGGTGATCGGTTCGTCTGAGGCTTCAGGAGAATATCGCGCTATGCAGGCTATGCGTGAGGCTTTGACGTCGCCATTGCTTGTCAATAACGATATACGTAATGCAAAGAGCATTTTGGTGAACTATCTATACTCTGATAAGGAGGTCACAATCGACGAACTGTCTGAAACAATGGAAATGGTTCAGATGAAGGTCGACGATGATGTCACTATCATTTGGGGAGCCAGTCAGGTGGAAGGTATGGGTGATAAACTGAAGATCTCAGTTGTCGTCACAGGACAGTTGTTGGCAGAGGATAAACTTGTAGGTGCAGTGCCAGATGTTTCTGTGCAGCAGAGAAATATCCCTGTGCAGATGGCAAAACCACAGATAAAGGAAGAGTCAAAGCCACAGCCTGTTGTCGTTGCAATGAGTGACGACGGTGCTCTTGAACAGCAGGTGGAGATGCCGCAAGTGGAGGAAAAGCCTAAATTCACCCCTACTGAGACGCATGATACCACAGTGACAAAGAAAAAACTTGTCGCAGCTGTGTTTGGAGAGGAACAGATCGATGAAACCCCTGCGTTTAACCGTACACGGACAGTCGTTGCGGAACGTAAACCAGAACCTACGTCGACATTCACTGTCAAACTGGACGGTGAGGAGATAAAGATGGGAGATAACAGTTATCTCTCAAACAGACCAGATTAATTTATAATTTTAAATATATTGACTATGGCATTGTTTGATGTTATTAGCGAGGATATAAAGAAGGCGATGATTGCCAAAGACAAGGTGGCTTTGGAGGCATTGCGTGGTGTGAAAAAAGAGTTTCTTGAGGCAAAGACAGCCAAGGGAGCAAGTGGAGAACTTGCAGACGACGCTGCACTAAAGATACTTCAGAAGATGGTGAAACAGCGTAAGGAGTCGGCTCAGATCTTCACAGAGCAGAACCGTCCAGAGTTGGCACAGAATGAGTTGGCTGAGGCAGCTGTGATCGAGAAGTATTTGCCAGCAAAGTTGTCTGACGCTGAACTTGAGGCTGAGATCAAGGCAATCATTGCTGAGGTTGGTGCAAAAACAGCCCAGGAGATGGGTAAGGTGATGGGAGTCGCAACAAAGAAACTTGCTGGTAAGGCAGACGGAAAGGAAATTTCAGCAAAGGTGAAGGCACTTCTTAGCTAAAATTAAGAGTTGGAATACCAACATTGTTACGATATTAGTAATAATTAAGAATTTGAGACGTGGCATTGTCGCGTCTCTTTGTTTTTATTATTTTTGTGAAAGAAAAAAGACAATGCGTCTAAGCGATGAATGTTGGAATCCGATATTTTAGTTTGACGAGATTGTAGTAACAGATTGTTTAACAATTAACAGTAATAGTATTTTTATGAAAACAGAAGAGATTAAAGACCTGTTTCAAAAATTCGAATCAATCGCATGTGATTACGAAGGTGTTGAATGTTGGAGTGCCCGCGAAGAACTATGTGGGTTGCTTGGGTATGCCAAGTGGGAACGTTTCGAGGGGGTGATTGCCAAAGCGAAAGAGGCATGTTTGAATGCTGGAGAAAGAATTGAGGACCATTTTCCCGGCGCCGGGAAAATGGTCGGTCTAGGAAGAGGCTCTGTTAGAGAGGTTGACGACTACATGCTCACACGTTATGCGTGTTATCTTGTGGCTCAGAATGGAGATCCAAGAAAGCCTGAGATCGCTTTTGCTCAGAACTATTTTGCTGTACAGACACGTGTGGCGGAAATGGTAGAGAAAAGACTCCTTGAGTTTGAGAGAGTGCAGGCTCGGCAAAAATTGGCAGAAACAGAGAAACGTCTGTCTGGAGCGCTTTTTGAACGAGGTGTTGATAGCAAAGGTTTTGCTATGATACGTTCCAATGGCGACAAGGCATTGTTTAATCTTGACACAGCAATGTTGAAACGGAAAATAGGCGCTCCTTCAAATCGTCCCGTCGCAGATTTCTTATCAACGATCAACATAAAAGCAAAGGATTTTGCCGCAGAGATGACCTCTGTAAATGTCCAACAAAAAGACTTGTTCGGAGTGACTCAGATAGACAACGAGCATGTGGAAAATAATCTTGCCGTCAGAAATATGATGCTCGACAGAGGCATTGTCCCAGAGAATCAACCAGCTGGTGAGGATGTGAAGAAAGTGGAACGTCGATTGACATCGGAAGAGAAAAAAGTTTTGCCGAAAATAGTTTGATGTGACTACAGATTGTATTGGCATTATTTGTGGAGACGTGGCATTGCTGCGTCTCTCTTTTTATGTTTGAATGATAAAAACTCAGGAGGCTTGCCGAAATGCAGGATGTGAAGTGGTAGACCATTTTACCCGCGCCGGTAAAATGGTCGGTCTAGGAAGTGGCTCTGTTAGAGAGGTTGACGACTACATGCTCACACGTTATGCGTGTTATCTTGTGGCTCAGAATGGAGATCCGAGAAAGCCTGAGATCGCTTTTGCTAAATCGTCTGCGACGTTTGTCAACAGATGTCTGGAATAGCGGCTGTTCCACGGTCGGAAAAATGAACAGATCTGTTGATGTTAAAATAAGTTAAAAACAACAATGCGGGGAGGGTGTTTGTCCTTTTTTGTTGTTACATTTGCATTGCTAAGTTTGTTGAGGTGTAATAACGCGATGTTGATTGATAACCAAATAATATGGAAAGAATAGCTTCTTTTATTATGATGTTGTGCGTCTTTTGTATATCAAATGCCGCCAATTATTTAACATTTGCCGCCGAGGAGGATGGCTCTACGTTCGGAATCTTGAATAAAAATAATAATCCTGACGTCCAATATTCATTGGACGGTGGAGAAACCTGGACCGCATTGGTTAAAGGAGATGCCATCACGTTGGTTCATAAGGGTGACAAGGCTTTGCTGAGAGGGGATAATCCGGAAGGGTTCTCAAAGGGGTATGATAAATACTCATCTTTTACGATGACAGGAAAGATTGCTGTCAGCGGTAGCGTGATGAGTTTGATCGACGGCACAGACGAAACCCTTGTTGTCCCTGCTGATTATTGTTTTTATAGTTTGTTCAAAGGTTGCACAAGTTTGACGCAAGCCCCAGAATTGCCAGCCACAACGTTGGCAGAACGTTGTTATCAATATATGTTCTCGGGTTGCACTGGTCTGACACAAGCCCCAGAATTACCAGCCACAACATTGGCATATAGTTGTTATGATAGAATGTTCTCGGGTTGCACAAGTCTGACGCAAGCCCCTAAACTTCCTGTCACAACATTGGCATATAGTTGTTATTATAGAATGTTCGAGAATTGCACCAGTCTGACACAAGCCCCAGAATTACCAGCCACAACGTTGGCAGAATTTTGTTATGAAGAAATGTTCTGGGGTTGCACTAGCCTGACACAAGCCCCAGAATTACCAGCCACAACGTTGGCATTTCATTGTTATGCATATATGTTCAAAGGTTGCACCAGTCTGACACAAGCCCCAGAATTACCAGCCACAACGTTGGCAGAACGTTGTTATGACGGAATGTTCTGGGGTTGCACTAGCCTGACGCAAGCCCCAGAATTGCCAGCCACAACGTTGGCGGTTTTTTGTTATTCCTCCATGTTCGAAGGTTGCACAAGTTTGACGCAAGCTCCAGAATTACCAGCCACAACGTTGGCGGATTTTTGTTATGAATTCATGTTCTCAGAATGTACTAACTTGTCTGAAATCAGAGTCGCCTTCGTCGAGTGGAAAGACAGCTCTGATCAAGAGGATAACACTCATCTTTGGGTGAAAAATGTTGCCCCGACCGGCACATTCTACTGCCCGAAAGCGTTGCCGCTTGAATATGGATTAGACAGAATACCTGAGGGTTGGACGGTGAAATATATCGATGAAGGTACTGGCGTAAACGATGCTGTGGCAAGTGAGACAACTGTATGGACAGAAGGAAACACTATCTATGTACGTGATTCAGAAGGTGATGTTGAAGTGTATGACATGTTGGGTAGACTGATCGTAAGTAAGCGTAATGGTCAGGAAAATATCCAGATTCCAGTGCCACAGAAAGGCATTTATGTCGTAAAAGTCGGAACAGAAACACATAAGGTGGTATTGTAAAATCACATATATTCCAACCATTATGTTTCCTTAATGGAATGAGGAGCTGAATCTCTTCGGTGGATATTAAACAAGAGGGCGTATCAAAATTGATATGTCCTCTTTCCATATTTAACGTCAATTCGGTGAAATAGAAGAATGTTATAGCTGGAGAAAAATGAGGATTGTTAAGGGCGGAACGCCCTAACCCCCTGCTAAAGTGCGAGCCGAAGGCGAGCACACAGAATTTATAAAACCACAGAGGCACAAAGTTTACAGAGAAAGGCTACGCCTATTTTATGAGAAAAAGAGATAAGAAATCAATCATAAAGTGGAAAAACCCTTTCTTCTTATTTCTATTTCTTCATCCTTAAAATTTGAAATTATGACTGATTCTATTGCCATACTGTCTGGCACAAATCTTAAAAATCTCTTTATCAGTGAATTTTGTACGGAGTCTGGTGAGTTGGTCTCGACAGTTGTAGCTGAAATGGAGAAGATCGTCAGCTGGCATAGCAATGCCCAAAATGCTTTTTTCATTTCAAATCATCTCTTTCTATACACAATCTTCGGAATCACAGGCTCAACCGCATCCTTCAGGAATTCATCGAAATCTTCATAGTCGTTGAAGCAGAGTCTGGTGACGGTGGTCTCTTTCTTCATCAGGCAGAAATATCCGTACACGTCTTTGCCGTCTCTTCCTGTGCGGACATATTCAAGATAATAACCGTCGAACTTCTTCAAGTCTACCTCGCCTTCCTTGATCAAACCGAAGAATCTGCTCACTTTGAGAATCGTACCGTCTACTTCAAGACTTCTTGTCTGCATCACCAGACGATAGATGAGGAATCCTATGAATATCACTGTGAAGGCTGTGAAAATCATCCACCAATGCTTTGGAGCTTCATCTGGCATTATAGAAAGCACTAGTCCGCAGATCACGGGCATCAATACGAAAATCGATGTGATGTAGTAGAATCTTGGTCTGAATTTAGTCTTTGTCATATTTGTTTTGTTCGTGTTTTTTGTAAAAATACTTTTTTGAAATCATATATCGGCAAATTCCGCTGAAAAGTTGAGGAAAAAATGTATATTTGCGAGAATTTGATATAGTTTGCAATGAATAGACTAACGGCTCAGGTGAAAGAGAAATTGTCGGTGTTGAGGCTAAAGGCTGTCCTCTTCGATATGGATGGTGTGATCTTCGATTCAATGCCGCATCATGCGGTGGCATGGGTGAAGGCGTTTGCCGACGAGAAAATTGATTTCAATGAGTATGAGGCCTATAAGCGTGAAGGAATGACGGGAGTCGCTACGATTCAGGAGATGTTTCTTGCCCAAAAGGGCAGGGAGGCGACTGCTGAGGAGTGCGACAGAATCTACGCCACCAAGTGCAGATACTTTGAGCAGGAGGGTCCGGCAGGGGTGATGGCTGGCATCCGTGAGGTGTTGGAATTTGTCCGCGACGCTGGTTTGCAGATATATATCGTCACAGGTTCAGGCCAGCATAGCCTGTTTGAAAAACTAGACTCTCTATTCCCGGGTATATTCGCACCGGAGAGAATGGTCACTGCCTACGACGTGAAAAAAGGCAAGCCAGATCCGGAACCATATCTGATGGCATTAAAGAAAGGCGGTTTTTCAGCAGACGAGGCTATCGTGGTGGAGAATGCTCCGCTTGGAGTGACGGCAGCACATGCCGCTAAAATATTCACGGTGGCTGTCAACACAGGAATCCTTCTTCCGGAGGATTTGTTGAGTAAGGGAGCAGATGTGCTTTTTGATGATATGTATGAGTTCAGATCAGCCCTTCCTGAAATGGTAGATTTAGGATTGAAAAAATAAAAAAAGACGCGAGTATGCGAGGATTAAGATACATATTAGCATTTGTTTGGTGCATTTTGTGGGGTGGCACGTTTGCCAGCCAGCAGCTCGCATTGTCTCGTTTCGACAACTATACACAGAAGGATGGCCTAAACTATAATATTGTGCAGTGCGCGTATCAGGATGCACAAGGATATATGTGGTTTGGCACAAGTCAGGGTCTACATCGTTTTGATGGATATTCATTCCATCCCTACAAGTATGGCAGTCAGGAAGGTCATGTCAGAGGAGAGCTGGTCCGTTGTATCTTTCAGGATTCACGAAGACGTTTTTGGGTCGGCACAGAGAATGGAGGCTTGAATATCTATGAGCCTAAAAGCGAAACGTTCTCCGCTATACCGTTGAGTAAAAACGGGTTGGCAAAATATTCGGCAAACTCTGTAGTCGAGGACATGGAAGGCAAAATATGGGTCGGAACGGATGAAGGACTTGCATTCCTTGGTGAAGGCTTGCTTCTTGAATACTATCAGTTCCAGGACTCGGAGGTCGGAAGCATACCATTTATAAAGACATTGACGGTAGACAAATACGGAAGATTGTGGATTGGCACAGGAGAGTCTGGTGTCAAACTTTTTGATCCGTCGACGGGAGATGTCAAGACTATTCTCCAAGATTTGGAGGTCCGTTCAATCTGTATCAGCAAAGATGGTGTGGTGTGGATAGGCTCATACGACAGAGGCGTATACACTGTTGACATCAACGATAAGAATAATGTAGAGTGTAAGCATCAGACGAATTTACCTACCTCGGGTGCGGAAGCTTCTGTAAAGGCGATATGTGAAGACCGGGATGGCAGAATCTGGATAGGCACTCGCTCCGGATTGATCTGTTATGATCGTGAGTCGCAACGATATGTTGTCAATGTCAATGATGTGCATAATGACATCACTCTTGTGCACAACTCAGTCATAGATTTATTCGTCGACAATAAAGGAGATCTATGGGTTTGTACGCGTGGAGGTATCAGCTACAGAAATAGTGAGAAACAACCGTTCGGACTAATCCAGGAGTCGAAAAATGACAATCGCTATCTGAATTGCGAGCAAGTTTACGCATTCTTGGAAGTTCCAGGCTCAAAAGTGTGGGTCGGAACAGAAAGCGGCGGTATCAATGTCTATGACATGAAGAGTGGCAGATTTGAGTATATCACCCAGTCGAATTCAAACTTGTCGGTCAACAGCATAAAGAGTTTTGCAAGGGTCGGCAACGAAATTCTGGTCGGCACTTACATGGGAGGCTTGAATGTGTTGGATATCAGCACCGGCAATGTCAAGCGAGTATACCGACATTCTGAAACAGACAGAACCTCTATCAACAGTGACAATATCTGGAGTATTTGCATTCGTCGAAACGGTGATGTCCTGCTGGGAACAGGCGACGGAGTAGACAAGTATAATCCGAATAACGGAACTTTCAGCCATATGGACAAACTGGCGTTCAACAAAGAGGTTTGGAAGGTTTTTGAAGACTCTGACAATGATTTGTGGATTTTCACTCCGGAAGAGATAGTCGTATATCTTACGAAGGAAGATCGTACTCTCGTCTACAAAGAGCGAGCACGCTCTATAGCTGAAAAGGCAAAAAATCAATTCTTGGTAGGTAGTCTGGAGAGAGGTGTCGTTGAGTACAATAAATACACTGGAGAGGTAAGGACGATTTCAGAGAAAGATGGCTTGTCTAATAATAATGTGCAGTCGATTCTTGAGTGGGGCGATTACTATATTGTCTGCACAACGTCAGGAATGAGCCGGATAAAGAAAGAAAATAAGGAGATTGTAAACTATGATGAGAACGACGGATTGCAGAGCCGCCAGTTTCATTATGGAGCAGTGTATGTCTGCACTGACGGCAGAGTCCTGATGGGAGGAAATGCCGGATTCAATATAGTGGATTTTTCGGATGTCCGCGTGAATGAGTTCATACCGCCGATAGTGTTGGAGGACGTGAAAGTCTTCAATCAGGATGTGCAGGCAGATCAGATTTCAATTGATGAAAATACGGGAGAAACATGCTTGAATTTGAATTACGACCAGAACATGGTGACATTCAGATATTCGGCTCTTTCTTATTCGCGCGCAGACAAGAACAGATTCAAATATCGTTTGGTCGGACAAAGTGACAATTGGATCGACGCGGGTCATGAAAACAAATGTACGTACACCAATTTGCAGCCTGGCTCTTATATCTTTGAGTTGAGGGGAGCCAATTGTGACGGGGTGTGGAATGAAAAACCATTGAAAGTGCATCTTTATGTAAAGCCTCCATTCTGGAAGACATGGTGGTTCAAGACATTGATGACTCTGTTGGTGGTCGGACTTGTGCTGATGTATCTCTACCATTATCGCAGCCGTATGATTCTAAAAAACAAGTTGGTTTTGGAGAAGCAGAAGGCGGAAGAGATGGAAAAAGTGGAACAGCTGAAACTGGATTTCTTCACGAATATATCACACGAGCTTCGTACTCCGCTCACGTTGATTCTTGGTCCGTTGTCGAAAATTCTGAAAGACGACGGGGTATCTTCCGAGTCGAAGCAGATGGCTGTGTTGGCGGAGCGAAACGCAAATAAGTTGCTGCGTCTTGTGAATCAGATTCTTGATTTCAGAAAGATAGAAAGCGGTTCGTTGCAGGCAATATATAAGCCGGGAGATCTTCCTGCGTTGCTTGAGACAGTCGTCCGTGCGTTCCAGACAGAGGGAGAGGCAAAAGGTATAAAGATCTCGCTTGATGTCGACGATGCGGCTCGTGGCAGACGTATGCTGTTTGATTCTGATAAAATAGAGAAGATAGTCGACAATCTTGTTTCCAACAGTATGAAATTCACACCGCGTGGAGGCTCAATCAGTGTGAAGCTAGACATATTGTCGCAGCATACATATTCTGAGGGCAACATCAGTGACAGCTATCAGATAACTGTGGCTGACACAGGAAAGGGAATGACTGAAGAAGATCAGAAACATGTCTTCGAACGATTCTACCAGAGCAACGATGAAAAAGAGGCTGGAATAGGCACAGGAATCGGACTTAATCTCGTGTTTGATTTGGCAAAACTGATGGATGGAGAGGTGCTTCTAAACAGCAAAAAAGGAGAAGGCACAACATTCAGAGTCGTGTTGCCGTTGTTTGAGACATCAGAAAGCGTGGCGGAAGAAGAGGCTACAGAAAATAAAGAGGCGGCAGATAAAGACGACATTGATCCAGTCTCACTGTCGGGAGTGGACAAGCCGGTGCTTTTGATTGCGGAAGACAATGAAGAGCTTCGCAAATTTGTGGCAATTCATTTCGAGTCTAGATTCACTGTGGTTGAGGCTGAAGACGGAAGAATAGCATTGGAAAAAGCTGAGGAGCAGATTCCAGATGTGGTGATCACAGACTTGATGATGCCAAATATCTGTGGCGATGAGTTGTGTAATAAGTTGAAGCATGACGAAAGGACGTCGCATATTCCGATCATCCTGCTTACTGCCGTTCACAGCAAGGAGAGTGAGATAGAGAGTTTGAAGCGAGGCGCCGACGACTATATCACCAAACCATTTGATATAGAGGTGCTCGACCAGAAAGTGATGAACATGATGCGATTGAAGGAAAAGATTCGCAGTCGCTTCAAGATAGAGATGATTTCAGAACCTACGAAGGTCGTAACTCAGTCGCCAGACGAAAAGTTTATGATCAGGGCGATGAAGGTTATTGAGGATAATCTTTCCGATGCGGATTTCGACATCGAGAAGTTTGCGGTGGAAGTGGGAGTCAGCCGCATGCAGTTGTATAGAAAGATGAACGCGATCACGGGAATGACCGTGAAGGAATTCATTAGAAATATTCGTATCAAGCGAGCAAAACAGTTGCTTGAAGACGGTGCGATGACAGTCTCTGAAGTGGCATACAATGTCGGATTCAAAGACATCGCATATTTTAGAAAGTGTTTTAAACAACAAGTAGGAATCAATCCTTCGGAGATTTCCAAGGGAGAATAAAGTGAAGAGGAATGGCAAATAGCAAGAGTAGTTTTTTGCATAAACTGAATTTTAAGTATCGTCTTACCATTTTCAATGAGAACACATTGGAAGAGGCATGGCATATACGATTGTCGAGGTTGAGTGTGATTTCGGTATGTTTTGCAGTCGCTGTGATCTATTTCTTGATTATTGCGGTGTTGATTATCAAGACTCCATTACGTTCGTTCATGCCTGGATACACAAGCGCGAATGAGCTTAGAAAACAGGTCATTTCTCAGGCGGTGCTTCTTGATTCACTCCAGGAACAGGCAAAAATCAACGATCAGTATCTGGCGATGTTGCAAAAGGTTGTGACAGGTGATATTGCGGTAGGCGACAGTACGGCTTCACTTAAGGATGTTGTCAAGATGGATATGTCGAAGGTGCAGAATGAACCGTCGGATCGAGAAAATCAGTTTTGCTCACAATATGAAATTGCTCAGCGTTACGCGACAAATTCACAGATATCCGAAACAAGTAAAAACCGACTCATGCATCGCCCTGCACTTGGTGTTGTGCTTATGGGATTTGATCCATATTCGGGTGTGAATGGAGTGACTTTAAGTGTCGATCCATTGGAGAGTGTATACTCAGCTTTGGATGGCTCGGTCATCTTTGCGGGATATTCTGCCCACAACCGTTATTGCTTGCAGATACAACATTCAGAAAGTTTGGTGTCGATGTATAAGTTTACTCAGCCATTCTTGAAGAGAATAGGTGAACGAGTGCATGCAGGAGAAATCCTTGCCACATTGCGAGGTGGAGAACCGTCGGAAATGACTTTTGAGTTGTGGCTCAACGGTCATCCACTTGATCCAAATGATTATATTTCATTCTCAACACAGAAGAAAGCACCTGTTCAGCCAAAGGTCAAGAAGTATGAGGCTGAACCTGTGGATCAACCTGTTGTGAGAAGATCGCGTCGTGATTCAACACAAACAAGAGATACAACAACAAGAGTAAGACGTAGGAATGTTGAGGCTCCGGCAGAAGTGGCTCCTGCTGAGACACCTGCTCCAGCAGCATCTGAACCAGCACCAACTCCGGCTCCAGCTCCTGCACCATCTGCTCCAGCACCAGCGACAGAAACTCCAGCTCCGGCTGCAGAATAATGATAAAGTCAGATAGAAATGACACAGAAGGTAATTACAATTTTGGGTTCTACCGGTTCGATCGGTACTCAGGCACTTGATGTGGTGCGTGAGAATCCAGACAGATATAAAATAGAATCGCTTACAGCAGGAAGAAATGCTTCTTTATTGATCGAACAGATCAAGGAGTTTAAGCCGGCAATTGCAGTGATCGCCGACGAAAGCAAGTATGAGGAGGTTAAGAATAGTGTGGCAGGTTTGCCTACAAAAGTGATGACTGGCACTGCTGCAGTTGCGGATGTCGCAGCCAACGACGCTTCAGAAATGGTCCTTGTGGCATTGGTGGGTTATTCCGGACTTGCCCCTACAATTGCGGCGATCAAGGCACACAAGAAGATAGCATTGGCTAATAAGGAGACATTGGTGGTGGCGGGAGATTTGGTTTGCCGCCTGTGTCAGGAAAACGGAATCAAGCTCCTTCCCGTCGACTCGGAACATTCGGCTATTTTTCAATGTTTGGAGGGAGAACGCCATAATAAACTTGAGAAGATAATCCTGACAGCTTCAGGAGGTCCGTTCCGTGGCTGGACTCGTGATAAGTTGGAGAACGTGACTCCTGAGATGGCGTTGAAGCATCCCAACTGGAGCATGGGCGCAAAGATCACAATTGATTCAGCCTCGATGATGAATAAAGGATTTGAGGTGATTGAGGCGAAATGGCTCTTCGACCTTACTCCAGATATGATAGAGGTGCAGGTGCATCCGCAGAGCATCATCCATTCGATGGTACAGTTTAACGACGGTGCTGTGAAAGCTCAACTTGGCACGCCAGATATGCGTATACCTATTTCATTGGCGTTGAGCTATCCCGAGCGTATCTACCTTGGTGGAGAACGTTTGGATTTCGGTAAAGTCAAGCAACTTACTTTCGAGGCTCCAGATCCAAAAGTATTCCGTAATCTTGCATTGGCTTATGAGGCATTGGACAAAAAAGGTAACGTGGCTTGTGTGGTGAATGCGGCGAATGAGGTCGTGGTGCGTGAGTTCTTGAATAAGAAGATAGGATTCTTGCAGATGTCGGATATCATAGAGCAGACTATGGCTAAAATAGCTTATATCGCGCAACCTACATATGAGGATTATATCCAGACAGATATAGAGGCAAGAAAAGTGGCAGAAAGTTTTATAAAGTAATATGATTTATACGTTAATACAGTTTTTCGCCTCATTGACGTTGTTAGTGGTGATCCATGAGTTTGGACATTTCATAACAGCTAAGATGTTTGGCGTCAGAGTTGAAAAATTTTATATTTTCTTCAACCCTGGTTTTAGTCTTTTCAAATTCAAACCGAAAAACAGTGATACTACCTACGGTATAGGTTGGTTGCCTCTTGGTGGCTACGTTAAACTTTCTGGAATGATTGACGAAAGTTTTGATACGGAGCAGATGAACGAAGAGCCGAAAGAGTGGGAGTTTCGCACAAAACCTGCTTGGCAGCGACTGATAATAATGGTTGCTGGAGTGGTGATGAATTTTCTCCTTGCGATAACGATATATGCCGGAATCGCTTTCCACTGGGGAGATACGTATTTGCCATTTGAGAATGCCAAAGATGGTATGGAATTTTGTTGGTCGGCTCATGAGATAGGTTTTGTTGATGGCGATATATTGGTTTCTGCGGATGGAGAGAAATTAAAAAGTTTGTCAGAGAAATCGTTTCGTAAGATTACCGATGCGAAGACGGTTCAGGTGGAGAGAGACGGTGCGATTGTAGACATTGCTATTCCAGACACATTCATGGCTATGTTGCTGAGAGAGGGTAATGGATTCGCGTTCTACCGTGTCCCGTTTGTAGCGCAGGAAATTATCGACGGAATGCCTGCTGCGGAGGCTGGACTTCAGGTGGATGATAGGTTGCTGACAATAGATGGACAGTCTGTGTATTTGACGCAGGCAATGAAGCAGATAGCTTCACATAAGAACAAGCCGATGGAGTGGAGTGTTTTGCGAGGGGCAGACACTTTGAAACTGACAGTCACTCCGGATGTAAATGGCAAAGTAGGTGTGTATATGAAGTCGCCATACGACTTGTATGAGATGGTACATGTCGAGTATTCTTTCTTGGAGTCGTTCCCACACGCAATAAAGACCGCTGTCGAGAAGATTACTGGGTATGTTTCAGATTTCAAATATGTCTTCACACCAGAAGGAGTGCAGTCGTTAGGCGGTTTCGGAAGTGTCGCATCGTTGTTCCCGGATTCGTTTGATTTCCATGCGTTCTGGACTATCACGGCATTCTTGTCTTTGGTCTTGGCATTTATGAATTTCTTGCCGATACCTGCTCTTGATGGCGGACACATATTGTTTGTCTTGATAGAAATCATCACACGTAAGAAGGTAAGCAAGGAGGTCTTGCTAAAAGCTCAGATGATTGGCGTCGCATTCCTTCTTGCATTGATGTTGTTTGCGAATTTGAACGATGTATTTCGTTTGTTTAAATGATGAAATTTATTGACTATGCATAAGTCTGGATTTGTAAATATAGTGGGTAATCCGAACGTAGGGAAATCCACATTGATGAACACTTTGGTGGGGGAGAGAATCTCCATCATCACATCGAAGGCGCAGACAACGCGTCATCGTATAATGGGAATTGTCAACGGTGAGGATTTCCAGATTGTCTACTCCGACACTCCAGGAGTGTTGAAGCCCAACTATAAGCTTCAAGAGTCTATGTTGGGATTTTCAACAAGTGCTCTTAAAGATGCAGATATCTTGCTTTACGTGACAGATACAGTGGAGAATGGCATGAAAAACAGCGACTTCATTGAAAAGGTGAAGAAGCAGCATGCTCCCGTCTTACTTATTATAAATAAGATTGATCTTACCGACCAACAGAAGTTGGAGGCTTTGGTCGCACAATGGAAAGAGATCCTTCCAAATGCGGAGATAATCCCAGTGTCGGCAGCCAACAAGTTTAATATTGATTATGTCTTGAAGAGAATCAAGGATTTGTTGCCAGAGTGTCCGCCTTATTTCGAGAAGGATGCACTTACCGACAAGCCTGCACGTTTCTTTGTGACAGAAATTATCAGAGAGAAGATACTTACCAACTACGACCGAGAGATTCCATACGCAGTGGAGGTTGTGGTCGAACAGTTTAAGGAAAGTGACGACCTTATCAGAATCAATGCGGTGATCAATGTGGAGAGAGACACGCAGAAGGGAATCATTATCGGTAAGGGAGGAAAGATGTTGAAGATAGTCGGCACAGAGGCGCGCAAGGATATCGAGGCATTCTTTGGCAAAAAAGTATTCTTGGAGTTGTTCGTAAAGGTAGAGAAGGATTGGCGTAACAAAGAGATGAAGTTGAAATCCTTTGGATACGACGCAGACATTTAACCCCAAAAAAGAAAGGAGAAAGAATTATGGCAAGTAATCTTGTAGCTATAGTAGGACGTCCGAATGTAGGTAAGTCCACATTGTTCAATCGTCTGACTCAGACGAGAAGCGCGATCGTCAACGACACGGCTGGTACAACACGTGACCGCCAGTATGGAAAAGTGACATGGTGCGGTAAAGAGTTTTCTATTGTCGACACAGGAGGTTGGGTGGTCAACTCTGATGATATTTTTGAGGAGGAGATCAGAAAACAGGTGACTATCGCCGTTGAGGAATGTGATGTCATTCTATTTGTTGTCGACACAATGAATGGATTGACGGATCTTGACTCTGAGGTGGCTCATCTGTTGCGTCAAAGCAAAAAACCAGTTGTTGTAGTTTCAAATAAGGTAGATAATAACGATTGGCAGTATGCGGCTGCTGAGTTCTACAAACTAGGTCTTGGAGAACCATATTGTGTGTCTGCAATCAACGGTAGCGGTACTGGAGATTTGCTCGACCGTGTGCTAGAGGTGATGCCTGCAAAACCAGAGGATGATACTAAGGACACATTGCCAAAAGTGGCTGTGGTCGGTCGACCTAATGCTGGAAAATCGTCGATCATCAATGCCTTCATCGGTGAGGACAGAACAGTGGTGACAGATATCGCCGGCACGACGCGAGACAGTATCTATACACGTTACGACAAGTTCGGCTACGATTTCTATTTGGTGGATACAGCCGGAATACGTAAGAAGGCAAAAGTGACAGAAGACCTAGAGTATTTCTCAGTGATTCGTTCAATCCGTTCGATTGAGGATTCTGATGTCTGTATCCTTATGCTAGACGCCACACGTGGATTGGAGGCTCAGGATTTGAATATTGTGCAGCTGATCCAGAAGAACAATAAAGGGTTGGTTGTGGTTGTCAACAAATGGGATTTGATTGAGAATAAGGATGCCAATAGCTCAGCCAAGTTTGAGCAGAGAATCAAGGAACGTTTGGCTCCGTTCACGGATTTCCCTGTTATCTTCACATCAGTGGTCAACAAACAGAGAATCTTCAAGGTGATTGAGGCTGCGATAGATGTGTATAAGAACCGTACACAGAGAATCTCAACAAGCAAGTTGAATGAATTCTTCTTGCCGTTGATAGAGAATTATCCGCCGCCAGCATTGAAGGGAAAGTATATCAAGATCAAGTATGTGATGCAACTACCGTCTACTTCGGTGCCATCATTTGTCTTCTATGCCAACCTTCCTCAGTATGTGAAGGATCCGTACAAACGATTCTTGGAGAACAAGTTGCGTGAGCAGTGGCGTTTTACGGGAACTCCTGTCAACATATTTGTACGACAGAAGTAAGACAGACTATTGTGATCTCTGATACATATTTGTATCTTTGCAAATGAAATATCCCGTGGAGACGGGATTATCCCCGTCTCCACATTTTATTTTCTGCTCCATAGACAGAAACGAAAAATTAAATTGGATTATTAATTAAGTACAAAATAAAATGTTAGTAAAGACGTATGCGGCATCAATCAATGGCATTGATGCAGAACTGATTACAATTGAGGTCAACCTCAGCAGTGGATTCAGATTTTCTATTGTAGGATTGCCAGACAGTGCAGTGAAGGAGAGTCAAGACCGTATAACGACGGCCATCATGAACTCAGATTATCCATTCCCACGTAAACAGATAGTGATTAATCTTGCTCCTGCGTATATGCGAAAGGAGGGGACAGGTTATGATTTGACGCTGGCAGTCGGCATACTTGCGGCTTCAGATGTTGTGTCGGCAGAAGCGTTGGAAGGCTATATCGTGATGGGAGAATTGTCGTTGGACGGTTCGGTGAGAGGAATAACAGCGTCGTTGTCGATAGCAATTATGGCGAAAAATCTTGGATTCAAAGGATTCATTTTGCCAAAGGAGAATGCGAAAGAGGCGGCAGTGGTGAGTGGATTAGACATTATTGGCGTGGAGAGTCTGACTGAAGTAGTGGAGTTTCTGAATGGAAACATACAGATAGAAAAAACTGTGATAGACACGCAGGAGTGTTTTTTCAGCAAACGGGATATTTTCGAGAGTGATTTCAAGGAGGTGTGTGGTCAGGAGACAGCAAAACGTGCGATCGAGATAGCTGTGGCAGGCGGACACAATCTGATTATGATTGGCACCCCAGGTTCGGGAAAATCGATGTTGGCGAAATGTGTGCCATCCATAATGCCAAGTTTCACTCTCGATGAAGCATTGGAGACGACGAAGATACATTCCGTCGCTGGACAATTGCCTAAAGACACATCGCTGATGACGACACGCCCGTTCAGAAGTCCGCATAACAATGTGTCGGGAGTGGCGTTGCTTGGTGGAGGCAGTTATCCCAAACCAGGAGAAATCTCACTAGCCCACAATGGTGTGCTATTTCTGGATGAACTTCCGCAGTATAATCGTGCGGCGTTGGAAGAACTGCGTCAACCGCTTGAAGATCATAAGATAAGCATTTCCAGAGCGAAATTTTCTGCGGAATTTCCTTCGAGTTTTATGCTTATAGCTGCGATGAATCCGTGCCCGTGCGGACATTATGGCGATCCTAACCACGAGTGCACCTGCTCACAAATAGAGGTGCAGAAATATATGAGCCGGATTTCAGGTCCGTTGATGGACCGCATAGACCTTCAGGTCAAAATTTCACCGTTGAGCCATAAAGAATTGCTTGAAAATAAGGGAGGGGAAGCAAGTGCTAATATCCGTGCAAGAGTGGAGAAAGCAAGAAAGATTCAGCAAGAGAGGTTCAGAGACGAGAAGACAATCCACTGTAACGGGCAGATGGAGAAACGACACTGTGATATGTATTGCAAGATATCTTCAGAGGCGGAGGAATTGCTGGAAAAAGCGATGAAGAAACTTAATTTTTCTGCCCGTGGATATTTCAAGGTACTCAAACTTGCCCGAACGATAGCCGATCTTGCCGATTCCGTGGAAATCGATTCTACGCATGTGAAGGAGGCATTGTCGTATAGAAGTTTGGATAGGGAGAGCTGGTGATGGAGAGAAGTATGATGTTTGAACAATTCACCATAGAGAAGATACAAACGAGTATTTATACGATCAGAGGTGAACAGGTGATGTTAGACAGAGATTTGTCTCAACTTTATAATGTTGAGACAAAAGTGCTAAATCAAGCGGTCAAACGTAATATAGAACGTTTCCCAGAACGCTTTATGTTTCATCTTACTCAAGAAGAATGGAGAAATTTAAAATCACAACTCGTGATTTTAAATGAAACTTCTGACTCTTTAAGGTCACAAATTGTGACCTTAAAGAATGGACAAGGACAGCATTCCAAATATCTTCCTTACGCATTTACGGAACAGGGAGTGTCTCAGCTCAGTTCTGTACTTAAAAGTAAGACCGCTATAGAAGTAAGCATTATGATAATGGATGCTTTTGTTGCTATGCGTAGGTTTCTTTCTGCAAATGCCGGAATGTTCCAACGTATAGAAAGTTTGGAGCAACGTCAAAAACTGACAGATCAGAAGATCGCGCAAGTGCTTCAGCGTATGGATGAACTCTCTCCCATGGTCACTCCAGAACAGATATTTGCAACTGGATGTGTATGGGATGCTTGGAATTATGTATCACAATTGGTTAGAAATGCCAAAGTCCGAATAATCTTAATTGATAATTTCGTGGATGACAGAGTGCTAACCTTGCTGACAAAAAGAGCAAAAGGTGTGACTGCTGCTATCCATTCACGCTATACTGTACAATTCAAGTTGGATTTGGAGAAACATAATGAACAATATGAATCTGTTGATTTTATTCAATTGCCTCACAAATCTCATGATCGATTTCTTATTATTGATGATGATGTATATCTGATGGGGGCTAGTGTAAAGGATATGGGTACTAGTCTATGTGCTATTACAAAAATGAAGGTTACTCCTGATATGATTTTGACTTTGTTAAAATGATAGTGTTTTCCCCTTTACGGTTATAATATGAAACAGGATCTCATTCTGAATTGTTTGGGTAAACATTGAAAAAAGGGCAGAGTTATTGAAAACTTTGCCCTTTCTTATTTTCATCATTCTGATATAAATCAGAAGTGTGTTTTTGTAAGTATTAGTGTTTACAGAACGATTATTGAATTTATCCGCTTGCTTATTTTTGTCAAAAAGTTACTTTTGCAAGTAATAATAATGACTATTGAAAATTTAATATTATGATACTGAATTTTGAAGGATATATGCTTCCTATAATGAAGCTTTGCTTAGATGGAAAAACTAGAAAATCCCGTGACTTTTATTCAGTTGCTGATTTATGTGGAATAACTGATGAAGAAAAATTAGAAATGCTTGCCAGTGGTACACAGCCAGTGTATCAAAATAGAATAGCATGGGCTAAGTCTTATTTGTTGAAGGCTGGCTTTTTGGAACGCCCGATGAAGAATCAATATGTGATAAGTGATAAGGGTAAGGAATATATGAAAACGAATCCTATTCATATTGATAAAAAGATATTGGAATATTATTCTCCTGGCTTCCTAGGGAAAACGATAAAAAATGATGATCTTGATGCTAATGACGAAAAAAATGATATCATTGAATCTTCTGTGACTCCAGAGGAACAGATGGAAAATGCATTCAAAAATATGGAGTCGATTCTAGAAAAGGAATTGTTAGATAAAATTCTTGCACAGGATGCTTTGTTTTTTGAACGCTTGGTGATGAGATTGCTTGAGAAAATGGGATATGGTAAAGGACAACTTACTAAGAAAAGTCATGATGAAGGAATAGATGCTATAATAGATGCGGATCAATTGGGATTAGAGAAAATTTACATCCAAGCAAAAAGATGGCAAATTGGCAATACTGTTTCACGAAAAGAAGTACAAAGTTTTGCAGGAGCGATTACTGGAATAGGAGGACAAAAGGGTGTTTTTATAACGACATCTGATTTTACGGATGAAGCATGGAAATTCAATCCTCACAATGTGAAGATTATCAAAATTAATGGAGATAAATTAGCAAAACTGATGATAAAATATGAATTGGGGGTTTTTGTTAGTCATTCGTATTTAGTGAAGAAAGTAGATACAGATTTCTTCGACGAAGAGTGAGGTATTTGATCATAGTTCTTTTCATTTTATAGGGACAGATTAGAATCTGTTCCTAATTTTATTTATGATTAGAACACTTACTTCAGCATCTCAAGCATTTCTGCTGGTGTGACTACAATTGGAGAAACAGGAAAATGTCTCTGATTGCCTGTGACTAGAAAGGCATCGTTTCTACTTAAAGTGACTTCATAGAAAACTCGATCATCCTCATCAGGCATTATTTCGTCAAAGTGTATGCGTTCCGAATCAAGCCCTGTGTTTAAGATACGGTTTATCAAGGCTTCCTGCAATTCTTGTGGAAAATGAAATTTGTCACGTGATAGAACTTTTTTATATTCATCAATAATTTCATCTGAATACATAGGAGTTATTCTGCCGTCAATTACGGCATGAATAAGACGGCTGATTGTTGATTCCGCTGACTTTGATAAAAGGGCGGATACTAAAACATTTGTGTCCAATACTGCATATATCATGAGGCAGAAACTTATTTTTTTGCTTTGTTTTCTGCACGACAAGCTGCTATTTCTGCATTTATCTCATCAATTGTCATATCTTCTCTCTCTTGGTTAGATTGACGATTCTTCTCCAACAATTGCATCAAATGTTCCGCTTCCATGTCTCTTCTTTTGGCTATTGGAAAGGGAATACTTTTAGTTTCCACTACAGCACGCATGAAAATATTCATGGCGGTATTTGCACTCATGCCAAATTCTTCACACAAATTAGTGAAGACTTCTTTCAAATTAGCATCCGTACGGACAGTCATAGCTACTTGTGCCATAATTAAAAAGTATTACAGTTTGACATCAATTTGAATTCATTATGAATGCAAAAATAATGGTTGTGCTTCGTTTATACAACAAAATGGTTGTTTTTAACATTTATCGCCATTGACTTATTTATCAAGTTATTGCAAAAAAACTTCTATTCTCTCGGCTCTACAAATGTAGAAAAATCTACTAAATAACGTGAGAATCGGTCCAATTTTGTCTAAAATATTTTGCTGTATAAACTCATTAGCGACTAAAATGAGGATTGTTAAGGACGGAACGTCCTAACCCCATTCTCTTTCGCGAGCCCAAAGGGCGAGCGGTAAAGAAATGCGTTCCTTGTGCTTCTGTTATTAATTGTGCTCGCCTTACGACTCGCATTTTTTTGGGGGGTAGGGCCAATATCTATCAAACATGGGCCCTTAACAATCCTCAGTTATGACACTCTAACTATCATTTTATCCATGTTTTTAATCTCGTCGAATACAAATTAAATATAAAAACTATTGGATTTTATGTGTTGTTTTTTTCACGTTGGGCTCGTAATTTTATTTCTTTTGTATTGATGCAAAAAACAATTATCTTTGCAAAAAATCTAAACAGATATGGAACAGGAAAAACAAAATGTTGACGGAAGACGTGAAATAGCTTCTCGCAACACGGGTTGGGCAAACGCTGTCGCCCACAAACTTACGGAATGGAATGTTGCCCCCAACACTATATCTTTGATGAGCATTTTCTTCTCGATGGTGGGTTGTGCTCTTCTTTTAGGAAACTATTTCTTCGGCTTGAACCCTTATGTCGCATATATTTTATTTGCAGGTTGTGTCCAGTGCAGATTGCTTTGCAACCTTTTCGACGGAATGGTTGCTGTCGAGGGAGGTAAGCGTTCACCAAACGGAGATCTATACAATGATATGCCAGACCGTTTTGCTGATGCTTTCTTTATCGTTCCCGTCGGCTACATCGTAGGTGGTATCGGAGTGGAGCTGTCGTGGTTGGCTGCTCTTAACGCTGTCATGACGGCTTATTTCCGTTGGATTGGGGCTTACAAGACTAAGAATCACTACTTCAACGGACCGATGGCTAAGCAACACCGTATGGCAGTGCTTACATTCGCGTCGCTTATAGCTGCTGTATGCGTTCCATTCGGCTACGATAAACTAATCTATATGATTGCTTTGATTATCATGAATGTAGGTCTGGTGGCTACACTTATCAATCGTCTTTACTTAATGACACACGCTGATAAAGAACTATGAAACAATTTTTAAGCTATCTGTTCCCAGAGCAGAGTTCAGAGGTCATTTTGATGATTGCCATCATACTCACTTCATTGTCTGTGGTGAGTGCGATCCTGTTTGCAGTGAGAAAGATTAAGCCGGAATTGAATATCACGGAGATCATCAACCGAACGAAGTCGTGGTGGATAATGGTGACTATCTTTATTTGTGCCATTTTCATCAACAATACAGTGGCGTATGTCTGTTTGGCTGTTTTGTCTTTCTTCGCATTCCGAGAGTTGTATTCGGTGTTGCATTTCCGACAGTCGGACAGAAACGGTTTGTTTGTGGCATTGTTGGCTATACCGATCCAATATACGCTTGCATATTTCACTTGGTATGGAGGATATATCATTTTCATTCCAGTGATTATGTTTTTGCTTTTGCCTCCGATTTTGGTGCTCAAGCAGGACACTCACCGTATAACGAAGTCGATGGCGATGCTTCAATGGTCGTTGATGTTGTCTGTGTTCGGATTAAGTCATTTGGCTTTTCTTCTTTCAATGCCGGATATCGAAGGTTATTCGTCAGGCGGACGAGGTCTGCTTCTGTTCTTAGTTTTCTTGACAGAAATAAACGACGTTATGCAGTTTGTATGGGGCAAGACGTTGGGCAAACATAAGATTCTTCCAAATGTCAGCCCGAATAAAACGTGGGAAGGTTTTATAGGTGGGGCAATCAGCACCACAATTATCGGCTATTTTATCGGATTCCTTACTCCGCTTTCGACGCCACAGCTTATTTTTACCAGCGCTTTGATCGCAGTGTTTGGTTTTGCTGGCGACGTCGTGTTGTCTGCTGTCAAGCGAGATAAAGGAATCAAGGATATGAGCGACACGATTCCCGGACATGGCGGAATCTTCGACCGTATCGACTCATTGTCGTTCACAGCTCCTGCATTCTTCCATCTGATGTATTTCTTGGTTTATCCTCCATTCCCATCATTTGACGAAATATGGAAAAACCTTTTCTAAAGTCACGTTGTCTTAAAGTGATCTACAAAGGAATTTGTAGACCAATATTGAAATATTTTGTTGGTGTGCAATATCCGGATTGCTCATTCCTTAAGGACGAAAAGCAATTCGTGATTATCGCAAACCACAACAGCCATCTCGACACGTTGAGTCTGCTAACTTCTTTGCCTGGGGATATTTTGTGGAAAGTGCGTCCTGTGGCTGCACAAGACTATTTTGGCAATACTAAGCTGAAAGCAAAGTTGAGCAATTTCTTCATCAACACGCTCCTTATCAACCGTCGACCTAAGAAAGAAGACGGAAAAAGCAACGCTCTTGACAAAATGATAGAGGCTATCGACGACGGTTATTCACTAATCCTATTTCCGGAAGGAAGTCGTGGGGAACCAGAGCAATTGAGCAAGATGAAGTCTGGCATCGCACGTTTGTTGTCCCAACGTCCTAATTTGAAATACGTGCCAGTGTTCATGACGGGAATGGGAACTTCACTTCCTAAAGGAGGGGTGGTGGTGTTGCCATACAATGCGACACTACATTTCGGAAAACCAACTCTTCCAGAGAGTGACGATTCGTACGCTATCATGGATCAGATAGAAAAGACATTTGCAGACATGGTAGAGAAATACGGTGTCAAGGAGGAGGAAGATGACGATTAAATAATAAAATATTTTGCTATAGAGTTCAATCCTCAACTATATAACCAAATTCTTAAATTAAGCAGCTTCTGATTATGGATAAAAAATTAAAAGTATTTCTTTACGTTTGTTTTGGAATCAGCTTTGTCGCTGGAGGTGTGTTCCATTGCCTAGGGTTGGATTTCTCTTCCACTTACGGAATGAGTTTTGCCAGTGCATACATGTTGATTCCAACTATATCAGTTTTGATCACACAGAAAACATGTGGTGATAAACTGTTTTCAGATGTTGGCGTGAACTTTAAGATAAACAAATGGTGGATCGTGGCATGGCTATTAATGCCAGTCGTCAACATCTTAGCGATGTTTAGCTCTGCTTTGTTGCCAGGCGTGTCGTTGGATCCAAACTCGGAGCTGGTGACTAAAGTGATTGCAGATATGTCGGCAAAAGAAGTCGAAATTGATGGATGGGGATTGCTCGCCATAACGATATTTAGCAGTATGTTTGCTGGGCTTACCATAAATGCATTTTTTGCTTCAGGAGAAGAAATCGCATGGAGAGGATTCCTTCCACGAGTTATGTCCGATTGGGGATTCTGGAAAAAATCACTTATTATAGGAATTATTTGGGGATTTTGGCACATGCCATTGATCCTTATGGGGCACAACTATCCGGATCATCCGATAGCAGGAGTGTTTATGATGGTATTGTTATGTGTGGTTATGACGCCAGTCTTTCTTTATCTCCGTGAAAAGTCAGGGTCTACAGTGGTTGCGGCAATTGCACATGGCACTTTGAATGGGTCCGCAGGTATATCTGTGATGTATCTTGCTGGTGGCAACGATCTTTTGTGCGGCACAACAGGACTTGTGGGTATAATGATATTTGCGATCTTGGATTTGCTTATATATATATTGAAGAAAAAGATCAATAGCATTCACGTCGGTACAGAAATTGCATCTTGACAATAGAAACTGTTTAAATCTAATTAGAAAAGTTTCTTGTTAATATTTATTGTCATTGTAGAGAAGATGAAAGATAAATATTATCTATTCTTATGAATTTTCAA
>DGHQ01000020.1:0-22060 GCA_002392915.1 Bacteroidales bacterium UBA3844
TTTCTCCCAACACTATTGTATCACGGACAACAACAGTGTCGATCTCCATCATCTCGTATGCACCCATACACGTCATGTCGTCACGCGATTCTCCACGCTGGTCTGTTAGGACATTATCAGGACGTGGAAAACGAATAGATGTACCATTAGAAAGTGTATCCGATTTTAGAGCAACTGTTGGTGTGAAGCCTCCGTTGTCTTTTAACACTGGTGCCCCATTCAACCATTCCAACACATCATCTATATATTCCGTCTGCAAATCCGACTTTGTGCCAACAGTATTGCCAGAACATAGATTATCCCTCACCACACAATTATCCAGTACTTCATCAATTACGGAAGTATAAGAACATTTAACAAAAATGTTTCCAACAATCTTTATATCCGCTGCATCGCTGCTTTTTGCAAAATTGCTACTATAAGATTCTAAGTTACAGAACGTGTTATTCAACAAATAAAGTTTACTTGCATTTGAATTTCTAAGACGGGGACTTGCAAAAAAAGACGCACAAAAGACACTATTAAATGTTGAATTTGTTACAATAACAGCATCCTCCACTCTGTCGAAAAATCCTCCGTTACTACATTGCACACCATCAAATAAAGATCTATCAATTTTTATTGTTTCATAATCGAAAATACTTGATGGAGATGAAGTTGTACGATTTCGAAATATACATTCTGAGGCTTCTAATCTCGATGCTTTTGTACCATCCGACCTCCAAAAACTCTCAACAATATCAAACTCACATTTCTCCAACTTTACCATATTACAAAGAATCGGAATAGACGCAAACTTCGACCCATTATAAACACGTGAGATACCTATGAAATCACAACCATAAAAAGACAAAGAAGATGATGCAACAGCATTAAATAGATGCAACACATTCAAATCATCATTGGTCGGATCAAAGACATTTGTAATAAAACGTATATCTTCCTCACTATCAGCATATTTATCATCACCACTTGGGTCACCAGTGAAGATTGTTTTGTACTGTTTAGGATCAGGAGCAGCTCCTTTCTTTGCTTTTTCTGGATAACCACCTATGATAGATACCGAGCTGTTGATTTTAAATTCCTTATATCCATTCTTATCTTCATATATTGGAAGATATCGTCCTGCGGCCACATGGAAAGTAGTGCCTTCAGAAACCAATGGCAAACATATAGCGAAGTCTGTACCATCCATGGCATTCTCCCAAGAAGATCCGTCTCCCTTACCATCTCTCTTTGTTTTCACATAATAATTAGAACGAGTTAAATCGTATAGAGAAGTAGTACAAAAATAAGGTTCTGAAAAACGGCTTGTATACCTGCTTTTTGTTTCTTCGCTATAACTTTGATGGCATTGATGAGTGGCTGTAGCTACAATATGATCGGCATATTTTGATTTCTCTAATTTATACAACCACTTTCCTTTTGCATCAGTAACAGTAGAGCCTAAGTATCTTAATGCACTTTCTGTACCACCATCATTTGAAAACAATTCTATAGTAACTTCAGTCTCCGCCACAAAAGTAGCTGATGTAAATTTTTCTTCCTCAAGCAGTTCTACTGTTCCTTCAATATAAATATAATCATCATCTGAATATACTTTTTTTATTACCGGTGACGGAATATTATCATCAGGTCTCTTCACTGCAAAAGGTTGGTCGCCTCCGAATAGACATTGACTATATTCAAATTGTGTTCCAGGATTGCCACCAGTAGTATAATCCAACATCACACCACCCTTTTTATTATCAAAAATTTGTGTTTCTGTCATCTTGCCATACAAGGTTCCATAAACACCATACTCTTCATTAGGGAAAGAATGTATGCCATCTCCACCTATGTAATCATGGCCGATCGTTGAATAAGAGGTTACCTCCATTCCATTAGTTCCATTAAAACCAATATAGTTGCCTTCGGACGTAACGCTCTGAGCTAAAACTCCGACTTCATCATTTGGCATTGGATGGAAATTAGGAGTAACGCCAATATAATTATTATATGTTAATACACTACAATTTTCACAAACTATACCTTTTTTATTATATCCTATAAAATTAGCATAATCTTTTTTTTCTTTTAAACCAATTATAACACTATCTCTATTATTAAAAGATTCGCACTTGATTCCAGCTTCAGAATTACCATATCCATCAAATTTTTTATTTACACCTATATAATTTCCATATATAGAGATGTCTAGTTTGGTATTTCCTCCTCCTAAAATTGTAATACCATATTCATTGCCACAAACAACATTGTCGTATATATAAATATGACCGTCGCAACTCGATGCATAAATTCCATTTTCATTTCCACCTACTTTATCATTCTCTGAAATGCCGACGTAATTGTCATGAATATAAATATCTCCTTCTAAATCATATATACCCCAGCTAACACATAATCCTATTATCTCATTATTCAAAAAAATGCAATTTGAGGCTTCAGATTTATGACCGTCTAAGGCAGAGCATCCCATATAAAGTCCCCTTTCATTTGAATCAAAAACACAATTATATACATAAGCAAATTTGTAAGCAGCATCATAAAAATTTTTGAAAGTCAATCCTTTTATAGAATTATTGTATGCCCACATACAATTAATTCCATCATTTTTCCTATCATTTCCATATAAGATGACCCTTCCTTTGCAATCGGACGCATCAATTGCAGTATGAGATGTCTTTAAATCAATCCGTGATTCAACATTTATAATGTGATCCCCATAAGTATCAAAATCAAAAACAATTCGACAAGAGTCCGTTGTTCCTTTCAACGTATTAACTATATTAACGGCATCTCTTAATGAACCTTCTCCTGAATCATCGGTATTGGTAACCCTAAAAACATTTATGTCTGCAAATGCCATCTGCACAGCCATCAAAACCAATATAAAAGAAAATATTCTTTTCATCGTATATAAATTATTCTCGTATTATTCTTAAAATTATTCTACAAACCATTAAAATATTCCCAGAAAATAAGATCCTTTTTTCACATTAAAGCTTATACACAATAACGAAGACACACACATGCATCATCTATCATTCTATATATCAGGCATTTAATTCAAAAAATTCTTTCAAGGCATTCATATTTCTGGACAAACTCTGCAAATTTATGAATTAAATGTTGTTAAAAAATGATTTATAACACATTTTCTTATGAAATGTTAAAAAACCAGCACCGTAGGTGCGACATATCATAGGATTAGGTGTAAACCCAATCCCGTAGGTGCGACACAACACAGGGTTGGGTGTGAACCCTCAACCCTCAACCATCAACCATCAACCCTCAACCATCAACCATCAACCATCAACCCATCCCCGATAAATACTACACGTTTTTGTGAAATAAAAAAAGTTGATTATTTTTGCATTTGTGTATCACTAATTTGCATAATTATTGTATAAATGAAAGCGTCATTTCGCTATTGCATAATTTTTATTTATTCTTTTCTGGTATCGGCGTGTGTGTCTACGACCCAAACGTCCACTAAGTATGTCACTGATGATGGCAGAGTGTTCGGCACTTTCTATAAAATCAAATATGCGTCGAATGGAAAGGATGTGAAGACGGAATACCTTGCTGCTCTTGCCGCCGTCGACACTGCCCTATCCACATTCAACAAACAGTCCACTATCACCCGCGTCAACCTTTCTCCCGACTCGGTGCTCCTGACTGATAAGGACTCTCTTTTCATCAAGGTCTACAATAAGGCTTGCGAGATCTCCACAATCACCAACGGTGCTTTCGACATCACCGTCGCTCCTCTTGTGAACGCATACGGATTCGGTTTTGACCCGAACCGCTCCACTCCCGACAGCGTGATAGCCGAACTGAAAAACTATGTGGGCTGGAAGAAAGTGTCTCTTTCTCCGTCGGGATATATAAAGAAAGAAAATCCGAATATCAAACTGGACGCGTCGGCAATAGCAAAAGGATTCGGTTCCGACGCGGTGGCTCGCGTCTTACGCCAAAACGGAATCAACGACTTCATGGTTGAAGTGGGCGGCGAGGTCGTCTGCAGCGGAGTGAACGACAAAGGAAAAGTGTGGAGCATCGGAATCAACAAACCGATTGAAGACAGCACAATGCAGCATACCAATGAGATCCAACGCGTGGTGCAGCTCGACGGGAAAGCTTTGGCTACAAGCGGCAACTATCTGCAATACTATTATAAGAATGGCACTAAATATGCCCACACGATAGACCCTTGCTCGGGCAAACCTGTGAACCACACTCTGCTGAGCAGCTCGATCATCGCAGACGACTGCATGACAGCAGACGCTTTGGCAACAGCATGCATGGTGATTGGAGTAGATTCCGCGCTATCACTTATCGAATCATTGCCCAACGTGGAGGGCTATTTCATATATGCCGGAAATAACGGTGAGTATTTAGAGAAACACACAAACGGATTCAAATTCAAACAATGATGAACTTTAGACTGAAAAATATCATAACCGGAGCCTTGCTGAGTGCAATCTCATTCAGTTCTGCCGCAACAGGATTCAAGGGTGTTGACGATCCTGAATTCAAAAAATATGTCGCAGCCGCTAAACAATATCCTTCCGAACTTGTCGGCCCGAACGCGCTTAAAGGTGGCGACGTGACTGTCACTTTCACCGTCAACAAGGACGGACATATCTCTAACATCAAGCCTTCTTGCAAATGTAATCCTCAACTGCTCAGAGAGGTGAGAAGTCTTTTTGAGACAATGCCTGATTTTGAGCCGATAAAGATCAAGGGAGAGGCCCAGACCGTGACGCTGACGACAAAGGTCAACTACGCTCTGAACACAAATGAAAAGCAACGTAATGGATTGCGACCTAAAGATTATGTCTATGCAGACTCTTTGATCGATGATTACAGACGTGTGCTCAACAAAGGCAAATGGAACTTCCTTTATAAGAACGGCACCGACGTCTTCCCTTACAACTACGAATATATGCAGCACTATCCCGACGGCACTGTCCGCCTTCGTCATAACGACAAATGGGGATTGATGAACTGCAACAATGAGGAGCTTATTCCACACGAATACGAGGAGCTCTACTACTACGAAGAGGGCTACTCTCGCGTCAAGAGAGATGGCAAATGGGGACTAATCAACAGTTTAGGAAAAACAATAGTCAATTGCCGCTACGACACCATCGGACTCTTCGGCATGGAGACATCATTCAACGAGACTTTTGACGAATCTATAATCAAAGATGGCCCTGTAATGAAGGATCTGGCATTCGCAAGATTAGGAGGCAAATGTGGATTCATCAACAAAAGCGGAAAACATGTGATCGACTGCGTATACGACACACTATTGAAATTCCGTCCAGGCTATGTGATATTCGTGCTGAACGGAAAAAAAGGTTTGGTAAATGATCTTGGCAAGACTATCATTTCAGCCCGCTACGACGACATGTCATATTTCTTCGGTCATCTTGCCCTTGTGAAGACGGGAGCATTCTATGGTTTGGTGGATGAGCTCGGACAGTCTGTGCTTCCATGCAAATATGACGCCATCAAGTGTTTTGAAAACAGCACTGAGGCTTTGCTGGTGAAGAAGAATGGCAAACTTGGCATATACGATTTGTCTGGCTATCCCATCGTGGAATGCGCATACGACTCGATTTATGCAGACAAGACAAAACGAAACTCCGTCGTTCTGATAAAAGGAGAACTAAAGGAGGAGAGCACCGTCTACTTTGAACCTTCAATTAAGATTGAAGACGAGACGAAGCTGATCCATTTTGAAGAGAACAACAAATACGGACTGCTCACTCCAGACAGTCAGACAGTGTACGTGAAACCGATCTACGAATACATCGATGTGTTCTACAATGGTTTGGCGATTGTAAAAAAAGATGGCAAATGGGGAATGATCAACAAATTGGGGAAAGAGATTGTCGAGCCACAATACGACTATATCAATCCTTACAGCTGTGGATTCGCACGTATTGTGAAAGATGGCAAAGTAGGATTCCTTGACAATAATTTCAAAGAGGCGATATCTCCAAGTTTTGCTCACGCATATCCGTTCAAAGACGGACTTGCGTTAGTGGACAAGAGCTACTATATCGACACTTTTGGCAAAAAAGCAGAAAAACTGGTAGAGGGACTAATCCGCCACGGCAACTGCATAGAAGTGCCAAACTATATGAAGGAAGCGTTCCCGGGATACGAGTGCATATCTTATTATCCCGGCGACATATGTGAACTACCAGAAAAGGAGGATCAAAAGAAAAACAAAAAATGAGATTCGACGAATTAGATTTTGAGCCGTCGTTGATTGACGGTATCGACGCCATGAATTTTCAGGAGATGACTCCTGTGCAGGAAAAGGCTATGCCAGTGGTGATGGAAGGCAAAGATTTGATAGCTTGTGCGCAGACAGGCACAGGAAAGACAGCAGCATACCTGCTGCCTCTTATAAATCAATTGCTTAGAAAACCATCTAAAGATAAAGTGAGAGCGATAATCATGGCTCCTACACGTGAGTTGGCACAACAGATCGACCAACAATTGGAAGGAATCTCATATTTCGTGCCTATCTCTTCAGTGGCAGTCTACGGTGGCAACGACGCTTCCGCATACGAGACCCAGAAACAGGCAATGAAAAACGGCACAGATATCATTATCGCCACTCCAGGTCGTTTGATTTCACACATCAAGATGGAAAACGCCGATTTCTCAGGTGTGGAACATTTTATCCTGGACGAAGCAGACCGTATGCTCGACATGGGATTCTACGATGACATCATCTCTATAGTGAAGACGTTGCCAGTGAAGCGTCAGACGGTGATGTTTTCAGCAACTATGCCGGCTAAAATCAAAAAGTTGGCGGAGACAATCCTTCACGAGCCAGAATTCGTGAATGTGGCAATCTCTAAACCAGCAGAGGGAATCACACAGCAGGCATACATCTGCTACGAGACACAGAAACGAATGTTGGTGCAGAAATTGTTGGCTAACAACAGCGTCGACAAAACGATCATTTTCTCTTCGTCAAAACAAAATGTGAAAGATGTCTATAACGCTCTACTTCGCATGAAAATCAAAGTCGGAGCCATGCATTCCGATTTGGACCAGGCTTCTCGCGACGAAGTCATGCTCGACTATAAAAGCGGCAAAATCAACGTCATTGTAGCCACAGACATCCTTTCCAGAGGCATCGACATCGAAGGCATCGACATGGTGATCAACTACGACGTGCCACACGACGCTGAAGACTATATCCACCGTATCGGACGTACCGCACGCGCCAACCGTCAGGGTGTGGGTATCACTTTCGTATCGGAGAAGGATCAGGACAGGTTTGGCATGATTGAGCAGTTTTTGGAAAAAGAGATTGAAAAAATGCCTTTGCCAGAAGAACTTGGTGAAGGACCTGCATACGAGCCAAGGTTGAAAGGCAAAGGAGGCAGAAGAAGACAAAACAACAACCGCAGACAAACAGCAAAAGGCAAACAGCCAAACGCCAATAGCCATAAGCCAAATGCTGATGGCAAACATAACAATAAGCCGAAAGCTGATGGCAACGAAAGCCAAGAGCCTAAAGCCAACCGCCAACATTTTAAGCCAAATGCTAACGGCGACGAAAGCAACAAGCCGAGAAGATACAACAACCACCATCGCAGATTCAACAATCGCAACCGTGGCAACAACAATTCTCAACAAGGCGACTTAGCAAAAGACGATTCTGTGGGATAACAATATAAGAATATGGCAAAACACAACATATTATTCGTTTGCTTGGGCAACATTTGCCGTTCAGCCGCAGCGGAAGCTGTGATGAAGAAGATTGTGGACGACAAAGGAGCGTCAGCAGATTTCAACATCGACTCCGCAGGTATTCTGAACTATCACCAAGGAGAGCATGCAGATCCACGAATGATCTCGTTCGCTTCACGCAGAGGCTACGACGTGACTTCCATCAGCCGACCTGTGAAAACAGCTGATTTTGACAGATTCGACCTGGTGATCGGCATGGACAACACCAACGTCGACGATCTTTACGACCGTGCGGCGACTGCGGAGCATACGAAAAAAATCCACAAAATGACAGAATTCTGCAGGAAATTCACAAACGACTATGTGCCAGACCCCTACTATGGCGGCGCAGATGGATTTGAACTTGTGCTCGATCTTCTTGAAGATGCCTGCGAAGGATTATATGAAACACTAAAAGACGGGAAACTATGAAAGATACCCTTACATTCAAGATGAAAACATTGGAATATGCGTCGATAGCTTTGCTTTTCATCGTCCTATTCACAATCTCCATCGTGAGCAAACAAGATTTTTTGTATGCTCTCCACGACTATACACTATATCTCGACTCTGATCCTTTCCGCACCATCATATTATCATACGGTGCAGGATGTCTAAGTATGGTGTCACGATTCATCACACAGTTTTTCATATCACCTGTGTTTGGAGCGTTTACCGTGTCAGCGACACTGACCGCAATTTTCGCCATACTACTTAAATCATTCTCCAAACAGGGGAACGCGAAAAAGATAGTGTTTGCCGCAATTCCGCCACTTGCATTGTTCGTGGCAGCCTGCAATCTTGAATATCTGATTTTCGACAAAGTAGACGGATCAGTTGTAATGTCACTACTTTTAGGAAGCCTCATCGCTGTGCTTCTGGCGTGGTGGATGCAGGTGGAAAATAAGATTTCACTGTATCTTGCGATTGTAGTGGCAGAGTTTTCCTACTTCGCTATCGGAATATTCTCTCCATTGTCAATGCTGATAGGAGCATCGTCATACGTAAAGAAAGACAATAAAATAGCAATGATGCTTGCGGGAATCGGCTTGGCATCATGGTTTGGATTCAACTATCTGACTTCAAACCTTCTCCATTACGAAGTATATTCCATCGCATTATTTGCGCCTCTATATGTCTCACATTCAAGCACTTTCTTCTTCCATTCACTCATAGCACTGGCATTGTTGATTGTCTGTCCGCTCGTGGCGAGCAAGTGTGGAGAGGAGACGGAATTGTCGGCAAAGAGACTTATTGTTCCAGGAATTGCATTTGTTTTAGCTATCGTAGTCGCAAAACTTTGCTGCTATAACGACGAAAGTTTCCACAAGATTCTCCGTTTGCAGAGACTTGAAAACGAAGAGAAATGGGGAGAGATGATCTCAGAAGCCAGAAACACCACACATCCGACATCCGACATCTACGCATACTACGTGGAAGCATTGATCGCAAACGGAGAAAACGTGGACCAGATGTTCAACTTTCCTGTGGAATGGGAAGGATACAGCACAAGCAATTTCTGTATGCCTCACATGATCCACTATGAAGATTTCGCATTTGCTACAGGAAACTACTGTATGTCTCTATTCCACGCAATGGAATATTATCAGTTGACGGGAGAAAATTTCCGTCGATTGAAACGAATGATGCGTTGCGCCGTCATGATGGAAGAACCGGAACTTACCGAGAAATATCTGAATGTGTTGGAGACGAGCACCGTCTACTCAGACTATGTGAAAGAGTGGAGAAAATACAAGAACAACAAGCAACAGTTGTTGGCAGACAAAGAAGCTTACAAAAACTTTGACTCATATTTTGAGAAAAAGGACGATTGGTTTCATGCCTATTCAGCCGCAGACTTCATAGCGGAAAGGTCTAACATTTCAAACCCCAAAATAGCGGAGGCAAGAATTCTAACTGAACTTTACGCCAAAGATCTTGAATCATTTGCGAGAGACATTCCCGTCGCAGCTCAAATATACAGAGGACATGTGCCTCCAAAATGTATTCAGGAAGCTGCTTGTCTTTGCGCGATTATGGGCAATACAAAACCAGTGCAGAGCATCACTGTCGACAGAACTCTTGCGAAGAACGTACAAAAAGGAGTCAAAGAGATTCAAAAGGCTGGTAAAAAAGGGAAGAATAAGATGAAGAAATACGAAGGATCGTATCTCTACTACTACTTCTATAAAGAGACCGACACTAAGAACTATAAAGGAGGAGATTTGAAAAAATGAAAAAGACTAATATAATCATATTTCTGTTGGCGACGCTGATGTCAGCCTGCTCTGTAGATGCTCCAAAATCATTCACAGAGAGTTCTGATGCCGCCCCAATCCAACCCAACTGCTATATCGGCACAACAATTCCATGCAACATTCTGCCAATGAATTTCTGTGTCGACGCAGATAAAGAGTTTATAGTGAAAGTGTCAGGCGGAAAGACGGAATTTTCTGTAGCTTCCGACAACGGCAATGTTTGTTTTCCTATTGACAAATGGAAATCATTACTTTCTGAAAACAAAGACAACGACATAACTTTTGAAGTCTACGAAAAGACGAACAACGGTTATCTACGCTATGCCCCATTCAATATGACAGTGAGCAGCGACTCCATCGATGAATACGTCACATATCGTATGATTGAGCCAAGTTATCAAGCAAGTGGAGAGATGTCTGTCAACCAATATAATCTGTCGACAGGAGAAGAGTGCATAATAGCGTCTGACCACTACACACACTCACAGCCTGGCTACCGCACACAAAGATGTGTGAACTGTCATTTTGTGCAGCGTCACAATTCACAAAACAGAAGTTTCTACTACCGTGGTGAGAAAGGAGGTATGATTCTTTCATACAACGGCACAGTCCGCAAGATAGACACAAAGACAGGAGATATGCCATTCTCAACATCAATCACATCGTGGCACCCTACCCTGCCTCTGATTGCATTCTCGATGGACAACTTCAAACAGTCGTTCCACTCGTCGACCACAAACAAGATTGAGACATTCAATCTTCATGGCGACCTTGTGCTTTATGACATTGAGAAAAACGAGATCACAAACATCATCCGTACAGAAAATAGATTCGAATCATTCCCCGAATGGACTCCAGACGGAAAGCATCTCTACTTTGTATGCACAGACGACGATAAAAACAAGCTGCCATTCGACAGTGTGAAATATGACATATTGAGAATAGCATTCGACGCCGACTCACGCAGCTGGGGCAAAATAGACACTGTGTATGCGGCAACTAAGCTCGACAGCAGCGCCACTATTCCTAAGATTTCTCCAGATGGCAAATTCCTCGCTATCACACGTGCTGAATATGGCATGCAAGTGCCAACAGAGCATAGTGCAGACGTCTGCCTGATCAATCTGGCCACATCTGAGTTCCTGCCACTGAAGAATGTCAACTCACCACTTTGCGACAGCTACCACAGCTGGTCGACCAACAGTCGCTGGCTACTCATAGCATCCAAACGTGAAGACGGAAGCTACGCCCGCAACTACATCACTCACATTGATGAAAACGGCAATGCCACAAAACCATTCCGTATGCCTCGCCTCAACCCACGTCATGACGCCGACTTGCTGAAGAGCTACAACGTGCCTGAGTTTGCACAGACACCTGCCCCATTCAGCACAGCAGAATACATGGAGGTCGTCGCAAAACATGATGCGGAGAAAGCTAAGTTTGGCTCTCCTATGAACAAACAAGTGGATGGAAAATCAGGAGCGTCAAATATTCATCACAGATGATTGAATATCAATGATTGATAAAAAGCCGTTTTAGGGAAATCTAAAACGGCTTTATCATATACAGAATTTTAATGAGAATATTTATCGCAATACGCTTTACGGAGGATTTCAAATCCGCGCTTGTCGATGCCCAACAGGAGATGAGAGACCAAGGAGTGGAAGGAAACTATTGTCCGTATGGCAATCTACATCTGACATTAGCGTTTATTGGCGAGACATTTGACCTGTCGAAGATTCGTAAGGCTGTAAGTGAAGTCGTATTCGACCCTTTTGAGATCACACTCGACAAATTGGGGACATTCCAGACGAAGAACGGAACTGTTGTTTGGGCTGGAATCAAAGATGGCTCCTCAGCATCATCTCTCGCGTCGCTACTGAGAGAGAGACTGATTGCCAATGGTGTCAAATTTAAGTCGACGGAGTTTTACCCACACATCTCATTGATTCGCAAGCCATCAACTGTTTTGACAGACATATCCATCAAAACTGCATCCATGCGAGTCGATAGGATTTATGTTATGAAATCAGAGAGAATAGACGGAGAATTAGTTTATTCGGAAATTTAAGAGAGGCCTCCGACAATCAATATTTTTCATGCATAATATTGCAATATGCAAAAAAATCGTATCTTTGCCACACGTAGAGACACGCGGACGTGTGTGTCAATGAAAAAAGAATTATAAATTAAGGAAATAAAACATTTTTTACAATGGCAGACGTAAAGTCTTTTTATAAAGTGGCAGAGGACAAGATGGACGGAGCGCTTCTTCATCTTGACGATTCTTTCGCCCACATCCGTGCCGGCAAGGCAAACGTACGAATCTTAGATCCAATCCGTGTAGACAACTATGGTGCGATGACTCCACTTTCAGGTGTGGCATCTATCACAACACCAGACGCCCGCACTATCGCTATCAAGCCTTGGGATAAGAAGATGATTCCGTTGATCGAGAAGGCGATTTTGGCTTCAGAGGTCGGCATCACACCTGAGAACAACGGTGAGATGATCCGTTTGTGCATTCCGCCTCTAACCGAGGAGCGTCGTAAGGCTCTTGTAAAGCAGGCTAAAGCTGAGGCAGAAGACGCAAAGATAAGCATCAGAAACGCACGTCGCGACGCAATCGAAGGCCTAAAGAAAGAGGTGAAGAACGGTTTGGCTGAAGACGTTGAGAAGGATGCAGAGGCAGAGGTTCAGAAGATCCACGACAAATACATCAAGAATGTCGATGAGATGTTCGCTGCAAAGGAAAAAGAGATCATGACTGTGTAATTTTGACAAACAGTTTCTAAACATATAGGCGGTGGCATTGTCGCCGCCTTTTTTATTTATTTAATTTTTGGATGAAAGGAGTAGTTTTCAGAAATACAGGCAGCAGCTATATTGTACGTACAGAGAGCGGCGACTTTTGGGAGTGCAAGATAAAAGGCAATTTCCGCATCAAGGGAATCAAGAGCACAAACCCAGTGGCTGTAGGCGACGTTGTGGAATTTAAAGAGCTTCCCAACTCAGAAGGTCTGATCAGCAGCATATGCGAAAGGAAAAACTACATCGTACGCAAGCCATCAAACCTGTCGAAGCAGCTCCATATCATCGCTGCCAATGTAGACCAAGCGATGCTGACTGTGACTATTGCCCATCCAGAGACATCCACCATCTTCATAGACCGATTTCTTGCCACCTGCGAAGCATATTCAGTGCCAGCGGTGATCGTAATCAACAAATGCGACCTATATGATGAAGGGGAGACGGAATATATGAAGGCACTTGTGACTCTATACGAAAGCATCGGCTACAAATGCTTTATCACATCTGCTCTTACCGGAGAGGGTGTGGAAGAGGTGCGAAACGCGTTGAAAGGCAAGACGACGTTGTTCAGCGGCAATTCAGGAGTGGGCAAATCTTCACTCATCAACGCCATTTCACCGAATTTTTCAGCTAAAACCGGAGAAATATCATCTGTCCACGACACAGGTATGCACACGACAACTTTCTCTGAAATGTATCAGCTCGAAGATGACGCCTTTATCATCGACACCCCTGGAGTGAAAGGATTCGGCACCATAGGGTTCGACAAATACGAAGTGGGACATTTCTTCCCCGAGATATTCAAGCAATCCGAATCATGCAAGTTTGGCAACTGCACGCACACACATGAGCCAGGTTGCGCAGTGAGAGAGGCTGTGGAGCAGCACTTCATCAGTGAAAGCCGCTACACCAGTTATCTCAACATCCTTGAAGACGAAAACGAGACAAAGTATCGAGAGAAATTGTAGAAAGCTGTTTTTTATTAATAACTAGATTATTAAGGACCATTGTTTGATAGATATTGGTCCTGACTCAATCTCTTCCGCGTCCTCAGAGGGCTAACGGTAAATAAGAAGTCAACAACAAATATATAAACAAAAGTCAAACAGATTCTAAGTTTTTCTCCCAGACATAAAAAAGTACTTTTGCAAACGCAAGCGCAATAATTTGTGAAATTTCACGTTTAAGATTTAGAGGCCGCTTAAATTATTAAACAGTTTCTTAGTGATTATATACAAGTCGCCTATTACAATAATTTATATTTGTGGACGACTATATAATCCGAGAATTAAAACCATCATTTAGGTATGAAGAAGTCATTTCTTAACTATTCCGCCGTCAAATATATATTTTCATTTTTCGCAATCATCATCTTCCTATTGTCGATTGTGTTTTCCACCAATCTTGTAGGAGAAATGGCAAAAGAAGAACGCGACAAAATGGAAATATGGGCTGATGCGACACGTCAGATCGCAACCGCAGGTGATGATTTCGACTTCACTTTCTGTCTGCGTGTGATTCAAGACAACAACACTATTCCCGTGATAATTGTGGATGCGGAAGGTACTCCTTACCAATATAGAAACATCGACATCCCTGACAAATATAATGGAGAGCCAGATTCCGCATTTCTGATGAGCAAGGTAGCGTCGTTTGAGACAATCAACGAACCTATTTCCATCAAACTGGACGAGACAACATACCACAAACTATATTATGGCGACTCATTGCTTTTGCAGAAGCTGTCGTATTTCCCGTTCATCCAATGGGGCTTGATATTCCTGTTTTTCATCGCGCTGTTGCTTGTGCTTGCCAGCGTACGCAAAGCTGAGCAAGACCGTGTGTGGGTGGGACTTTCCAAAGAGACAGCCCATCAGCTCGGCACTCCTATCTCCTCACTCATGGCATGGGTGGAATTGCTGAAAGGGATGGATGTCGACGCGAGTGTGGCTCAAGAGATAAGCAAGGACGTCAACCGTCTGCAAACCATTGCCAACAGATTCTCGAAGATCGGTTCCAAGCCAGAATGCACTCCAGTCTGCCTTAATGAAGTGATAGACAATGCGCTATCATATATGCGTGGACGAGTGTCTAGAAGAGTGTCCATCACCTGCCACTACGACAACGACCAGAAATACAATGCAGAATTGAATGTGCCGCTATTCGAGTGGGTGATCGAAAACCTCTGCAAGAACGCCATCGACGCAATGGACGGAGATGGAAGCATCCACGTCAACGTTAGTGAAAAAGATTCTAAATGTATCATAGACGTGAGCGACACAGGCAAAGGAATACCAAAATCAAAGTTCAAAACCGTATTTGAACCTGGATTCACGACTAAAAGCCGTGGCTGGGGACTTGGACTTTCTCTTGCCAAACGAATTATGGAGGAATACCACCACGGTAAAATATACGTCCTCAACTCCACACAAGGAGTTGGCACAACGTTCAGAATCGAAGTGAAGAAGGAAGAATAAAAATCAATTGAGATTTTATTGGATCATTTAACTGGACAAATTAAAAAGATTAACATGAAAAAACTTCTATTTATTTTGGCGATAGCGGCTGTATCATGCAGCGACAAACAGCCACAAGTGCAAGTGCAACAGACGGAGGCAACACCGTCTACAGAAACGATCAGCGAAGACATTGACGCCAGAGCCATCGAAAAAATCCAGACATTCTACGGGAAATATATCTTCGGTAGAGAAGAGGCAACAGATTCAGTCATCGCTCAGTATTGCACAAATGCATTGGCTCAAAAACTAAGAGACGACTACAACAACGAGTTCGCCGATGGAGGAGGCTATGCAATCTGGGAATTCCGTAGCGGAGCACAGGATGGAGAAGACATCCAAGAAGTTGAAAAGATTGAACCTCTAGGAGAAAGCAAATATCTCGTCCACTACAACGATATGGGAAACAAAGGGGTGCTCACGATTTCCACCGTCGTTGAAAACAATGAGATTCTATTCGACAAAATAATCAGCAGCGCTGAATAGACTACTATATCCGACAATGAAAAGAAAACTGTTTTACATTCTTAGTATCTGCTTTATAATGTCTGCATGTGACGGGAAAGCAGCGCCAACATCACAGGAGACAAACATAATTGCAGATACGCAAGAAAAGCAGGTCGAATATGCAGAAGAGCCAATAAAAGAGCGTCCACGAGTTGCGACGGAAGTGAAAGACGTCACAGGAATTCACAAAAAGGCAGCAGAGGCAAAAAAGTATGTCAAACAGAAAGGCATGAACACAGACTGGTGTATTCTGATTGATTTTTCTTATAATCTATACACCAAAAGAATGTTCATCTACGACCTGAAAAACGACAAGATACTGGAGACAGCATTGGTAAGCCACGGAGCAGGTGGAGGGAGCGACATCGACAATGTATTCTTCAGCAACGTCGAAGGAAGCGGATGCTCTTCATTAGGCAAATACAGAATTGGCATTCGTTCATACAGCAATTGGGGAGTACATTTCCATTATAAAATGCATGGATTGGAAAGCACAAACAGCAACGCATATAAAAGGCTCATTGTGTTACACTCTTACGAATATGCCTATTGCGACAATCCTACTACCGCAAGTTTGGGATGTCCAGTCGTGTGTGACGATATGATGAACTACATCGACAAAAAGATCAAAGCATCCGACAACAAGAAAATTCTGCTGTGGATATTTGACTAAGCCACACTCAAAAGCTTCTTAATCAATTAAATTTGGCTATATAGGCATGAGGATTGTTAAGGACCCATATTTTATAGATATTGGTCCTAACCCCTCCCCATGTGCGAGCCGTAGGCGAGCACATAAAATTTAACGTGAATTCGACGAATCTAAAAATAGGAGAAAATGACAGTTGAAGTGTCATAAACGAGGATTGTTAAGGGCCCATGTTTGATTGATATTGGCCCTAACCCTTCCCCACGTGCGAGCCGTAGGCGAGCACAAAAAAATTAATAAAACCACAGAGAATTAAAGTTTACAGAGAAAAGCTACGCTTTTATATGAGAAAAAGAGATGAGAATCCAATCAGGAAGTGGAATATGATTCACAGATCACTTAAATATCAACACTTTTCATTTTTTCTTACTATCTCTTTGTGAAATAATAAAAAAGATGTACTTTTGCATCGTTTTTGCGTAACCGCTTATGATGGCAAGGAGCCTCGGTAATGTTGCGTTAAGTTGAATAAGAAAAAACAAATAAAAAAATGGCAGTAGATTTGATTAAGATTGCTGAAGAGGCTTTCGCTACAAAGAAAGAGATCCCAGCATTCAAGAGTGGAGACACTATCACAGTTTCTTACCGTATCGTAGAGGGAAACAAGGAGCGTATCCAGCAGTTTAGAGGTGTTGTTATCCGTATCAGCGGACACCAGGACAAGAAGAGATTCACAGTTCGTAAGATCTCTAGCGGTGTAGGTGTAGAGAGAATCTTCCCTATGGAGTCTCCTTTCATCGACAGCATCCAGGTTAACAAGCTAGGTGTTGTACGTCGTGCTAAGCTTTACTACCTACGTAACCTTACAGGTAAGAAGGCAAGAATCAAAGAGAAAAGACAGTAATCAATTTGATTTTCAGCATAAAAAGCGTGTTTTCATACACGCTTTTTTTGTACAAAAAATCCTATAATGAAAAAATTATGGCAAGCAATCAACCTAAACACGGCACACAATCAGACAAAAAACGATTTTTCGACAAAAAATTCATTTTGACGATAGTGTTCATCGCCATAGTTTCTATCACTTTTAATTTTATTTTTGCCAAACTCACACAAGACAACAAATATAATATCATCAGTGAAACCGACAGGACTTGCCAGATCGACATCTCTGTGGAGCAGTCCATATTCTCGATGAATATTTTTGAGTTGGTCAAACACATTAAAAGAAATTCAAAAGAACTCATTATCCCAGAAAAAGTTGACATCAACGGAAAAAGAATACACTGTGGTCAAGATCACTGGCAATAGAGAAAAAAAAGAATTTGAATCAGTCGCATTGCCAAACTCCTTGATAGAGATAGGAAACTTTGCATTCTATAATTGCGAATGTCTAAAAGAGATCAAGATTCCGAATTCTGTGAAAAGCATTGGGGATTGGGCATTCAAAGGTTGCACAAGCCTACAAACTGTCATCATTCCGGATTCTGTGAAAAGCATTGGGTTTGAGACATTCGAAGATTGTTCAAGTCTACAGACAGTCAACATTCCGAATTCTGTGAAAAGCATTGGAGATTGGGCATTCTACAGGTGTTCAAGCCTACAAACAATCAAGATTCCAAATTCTGTGAAAAGCATTGGGGATATGGCATTCTCTTACTGTAAAAGTCTACAGACAATCAAGATTCCGAATTCTGTGAAAAGCATTGGGTATAGGACATTCTATAGTTGTTCAAGTCTAAAAGAAATCGACATTCCAGATTCTGTGGAAAGCATTGGGGATGGGGCATTTAAGAACTGTTCAAGACTAAAAGGAATCGACATTCCGGATTCTGTGAAAAGCATTGGGGATGGGGCATTCTCAGGTTGTTCAAGTCTACAAACAATCAAGATTCCAAATTCTGTGGAAAGCATTGGGAATGGGGCATTTAAGAACTGTTCAAGACTAAAAACAGTCATCATTCCGAATTCTGTAAAAAGCATTGGAGGATGGGCATTCGAAGGTTGTTCAAATCTACAAACAATCGACATTCCGGATTCTGTGGAAAGCATTGGGGAAAAGGCATTCCGTGGTTGCACTAACCTAAAAGAAGTCAAGATTCCAAATTCTGTGAAAAGCATTGGGGATGAGGCATTCTATGGTTGTTCAAGCCTACAAACTGTCAACATTCCTAATTCTGTGGAAAGCATTGGGAATCAGGCATTCAAAGGGACTCCATGGGAAGAAAATAAACAATAAAATTCGTCCACGACAGAGTAATCCATACATGCCAAACATAAAATGGTTGTTTTCTGAACCTATGGCAGGTTTGTTAGTCTCTCAATTTTTCCAACAAAAAAGATACATTTCTCAAAACAAATCACTACCTTCGCACATGTCAACCTGGTGAAATTGCGACAATTCCGTCTACTCAATTGGGAATAGCGGACTTTTTATTTTGCGAAATCAAATCTATCTATAGAGAGGGGGAAATATAGACATGAACGGAAGAGAAAAATGTAAAATTCTACGAGAGATAAGGCAAAAGATTGCTTTAGACAACAATATCTCTCTTGTGACAAACGAATGCAAACATAAAGGAGAATGCAAAGGGACATGTCCTAAATGCGAATCAGAGGTCATCTATCTGGAGAATGAACTGCGAAGAAAACGGAGCATGGGTCAATACATTACAATCGCAGGTCTTGCGTTGAGCAGCACTGTTGGTTTGTCGGCATGTTTCGAAATAGAAGGTGATGTGGCAGGAGAGCCCTCATACTACAGCGACGATGTGTCGAGCAGAGAAAACGCACGAAGAGGGGCAATATACCGCAATCTCATTGATTATATCAAGAGTCATCCAATTTCGATTTCCGACACTACCAATCTGAAAGAAATATACTCTTGTATTAATTTCACTGTCTCCCCAGAAGGGAAAGTGACAGGAATCAAAAATTTTTATGGAGATGATCAAGTATTGACCATTTTTGAAAATTATCTGAAGGAAATACCCCAAGAGATACTCTACGGACTCTCTACTGAGTGCATCTACAGATTAAACTTATATATTGAAGGAAACGAGATCATTGTCAGAGACTCATACACTAACCTATAATCAACGTTTCAAACAATTATCACAAGACAGGCAAAATGATTTTCAAACGAGTTTTATTATCATTATTATCAGCGGTTGTTATTGGAAATGTTTGTGCCGACGACACCGAAAACGGATACGACCGTCATGGATATGTGCTACGACCAGAGATGGGAATAGGGTCATCCAGCTACCACAGTGAAGGGGCTCCGTACGCCAATGTCGACTTTGGATATCAATTTTCCAACCCATTTTTTGCTGGCGTGGGAGTGGAATACACCATTGCAAGTCCAAACCACCACAGAGTATACAGCACACTTCCAATCTATATATCCACAAGAGTAAGCCCTGTGAAACGACCAGTGACCCCGTTTGTGGATTTGAAAATCGGCTATAACATAGCACTCAAAAGTAGGGATTATTCTTATCCTTCCTATTACAAAAGTGCCAACTCATTGTGGAATTTTGAAGAAAATATCGAAGAGGAGAAATGGAAAGGCCTATTTTTGTACACTTCAATAGGCATCCAAATCAGAAAAGTTGAATTTCTGTGTTTTTTCAATATCACCGGAGCTCTTTTTGAAAAAAAGATATACAACAGCGAAACAGACATGACAATAAAAACAGAAGAAGAGAGACGGAGATATGGTGGATTAGGAATAAAACTAGGTTATAACATCAATCTGAGTCGTTGATTTCCAGTTTTGATATGATTTCTCTTGTTATAACCATACTTCATCATCATTACACAACCACAAAATCAATCAAAACAAACGTTTTCTCACACTCTAGATGCGAAAAATGTGAGAAATTTCACATTTTTCGCACCTAAAGTGTGAGATCAATTCATAATGCGTAATGCATAATTCGTAATTGTGGGGATAATCCATCGATGGTATTGAAAACCGTAGGGGCGATCCCTTGTGGTCGCTCAAACCAGAATATAATATGGTCACCCGGATTTGAAAAATGTGGAGACGCCACAACGCAACGTCTCCACAGGTCAATTCCAATCACGTCGATAATCGATTTATTTTGTACGCTTCACAAAAGACAATATATCCTTTAACCAATCACAAAGGAATAACGGTATATTAACGACATTACCATTGATATTTAAATTCCTCATAGAAAAACGAAGTCTTATTTCTGGAGCGTACTTATCTTGGTAAACCTTAAGACTTTGTCCTGAAACATTCTCTTCTGCTTTCACTTCTATAGGACGTATCTCTAATCCGTCTTGAATAAGAAAATCAACTTCCGCCTTATTACCTGTCAACGTCCAGTAATGAGGAGAGTTGTATCCTTGAGCCAACAAAGAGGAAAGGACAAAATTTTCTGCCATCGCTCCCTTAAATTCTTTCAACAAGTCTCCTTTTGCAATCACCGCCTCAGGTGGCAGTTCTGCCATCGTACGAAGAATTGCTTGATCAAGCATATAAATCTTGAATGCTGTTGTTTCTTCGTAATGTTTAAGTGGCAACTGAGGGGTCTCACACACATAAATACGATATACCATACCAGAAAGGACCAACCAATCAAGCGCTGACTCATATTCTCGGGCTCTGGCTCCCTCTCTCACTACTCTAAAAATAAATTTCTTATTCTCGCGAGATAGTTGAGACGGAATGCTTCTCCAAATCTCCCTGATACGAGGAATATCCTTAGCATCCACATGTTTAGTGAAATCATATTCGTAAGATTTACGCAGTTCAGCAAGATCATTTTCTATCTTTTCCATTCCTACTCCATCCAACATATGGCTACATGGTTTTGGAAGACCTCCACACACCTGATAACGACGGTATTGCTCCTTAAGTTTATTAAACAATATTTCAGGAAGAGGTTCTAACAATTCTAGACGGGACTCCGTTTGTTGCATAAGCAAAGGATCACTCATACGTAAGAACTCACGAAAAGTCACAGGATACATTTCAAGGAAACTGACTTTTCCAACCGGAAATGTATTGGCCATCTCATCGGTCTCTTCGCTATTCTTTGTTTTTCTATTAACTGCGACTCCAAGCAAAGATCCAGCAGCAATGACATGATAGCCAGGGGCATCTTCCTTGAAATACTTTAGGGAATTGAGCGCCGCTTTGCAATCTTGAATTTCATCAAAGAAAATCAATGTTTCGCTTTCTACCAAAGGGACATCCGTATATAGAGACAATTCACTTAAAATACGTTTCACATCCTTTGTCTTCTCAAAAATCCCCTTCAGTTCCTCTTGTTTATCAAAATTGAATATAGCTGTATACTTATAAGATGTGCGTCCAAATTCAGCGACAGCCCAAGATTTGCCAATCTGTCTTGCTCCCTGCACGATTAAAGGAGAACGGTCAACGTCCTTTTTCCAGATTTCCAGTTTTGATATGATTTCTCTTGTTATAACCATACTTCATCATCATTACACAACCACAAAATTAATCAAAACAAACGTTTCCTCACACTTTAGGTGCGAAAAGTGTG
>DGHQ01000020.1:22121-77786 GCA_002392915.1 Bacteroidales bacterium UBA3844
CACACTTTTCGCACCTAAAGTGTGAAATAAATTCATAATTCATAATGCGTAATGCATAATTGTGGGGTAATACATCGGTTGGAACATTCATAATTTCGCATTTTGCATTCCGCATTTATTATCTATTCCAAATCCGCACATCTCCAATTGATCAGATAGACCTCCTTCGTTGAACGAGTCAAGGAGGTGTAGATCCAACGATAGAAATTTGTGTCGAGTTGCTCAGCACGAATGAGTCCGGGGTCAATGAACACAGCCGACCACTGTCCACCCTGTGCCTTATGTGCTGTGATGGCATACGCAAATTTCACCTGCAACGCATTCAGATACTTGTCCTGACGCATCGCCTTGCGTCTCTCCGTCTGCGTAGGGACATCCATATAATCCTTCTCCACCGCAGAATAGAGTTCCTGCCACTCTTTCTGACTGAGCGACGGGGAGTCGCTATGCAGAAGATCCATCATCACCGTCGCCTCCAATTCGACATCATAATCATTGAAATAGAGCGTCACATCAGCATATTTATGTCCGTAAAGTTCAGTGATTTTGCGCACTCTCTTCACAGATGCTGTATCACCGTTTGCGATGAAGCTCATCTCTGGAATCGTTTTCGACCAATAATAGTTGTTGGCGACAATCATCAGGGAATCTCCACCGCACAACTCATCATCCCTGTCGAGCACACGAGCACGGACAGCCTGATTGAAAAGTTTCGCGCGAGCATTATAACGGGTGATGATAATCGTATCGTCTTCCCCATATTTATTATAGCACGACGCGATAGTCTCCACAAGTTCCTGCGGATCAGCATGACAAATGTCTTTATAACCGTCGACATCAAACTCAGGAAACTCGAAATCACACATTCCTTCATTGATCTTATCACGCAACATAGTGGCATTGACAAGGATTCCGCTATCCGACTGCTGGCGGACGACCTCCGTCAACACACCGCCATAAACGGTCAGACCAAGTCGCTCGAGCGTGGAATTATCAAGAGCGGGAGAATAATCAAGGAAGACGGGAGGAAGCTGGGCTGTATCACCACAAAGAAGGAGCTGGCAACCGATACCCTCATAGACATACTCCACCAAGTCAGAAAGCAAGTCAGTGGAATCACCAATCGTCTTATCACTAATCATGGAAGCTTCGTCAACAACAAAAAGAGTGTCACGGAAACGGTTGGGAGCAATTGCGTTGACCTCCATACGATCTATCCCCGACCCCATCTGATATATCCACTTATGGATTGTGTAGGCAGGCAATCCAGAATAGTCGGACAACACTTTCGCCGCTCTTCCCGTCGGAGCAAGGAGGACAACATTATAACGGACAGAACGCAGAGCCTTTATGAGCGAGCTGATAATTGTAGTTTTTCCCGTACCCGCATATCCACGGAGGACAAATGCGGAACGGTCTTCTCCAGCGCAAATAAAGAGAGACAAAGCCTGTGCACACATCAGCTGAAGTTGCGTCGGTTTGTGGCCAATATTGGCAATAATTAGCGATTGTAGCGATTTATAATCCATAAACTGCAAATAAAAAGGCAAAATTGCAACGCAAAATTCTAAATATTTTTATTTTTGCAAAACAATAACAAAGTAAAAACAAAAAATAGACTATAAAAATGAGGCATGTAATCACATCGATGCTTGTTTTGGCATCACTTTTCTTGATTTGGTTGTGCTACGACAGCATCAACACTCCTATTGAGTTCCAAGAGCAGAGAGATTTACGTCAGAAACCAATTATCGCTCGCTTGATCGACATCCGTAAGGCTCAGATCGAGTACAAGGATCAGAACGGACGTTATGCAGGTAGCTTTGATGAGCTAATTGATTTCGTAAAGAATGGTCAGAAAGCACAAGTCTACAAGCAAGGAGAGATCACAGATGAGCAGTTGTCAAAGGGATTGACAGAGCAGAAGGCTCTTCATTTCATTGCAGAAAACTTGGCTGACTCAGCCGCTGCATGTGGAATCACTGATTTCGAGGCATTCAAAGCAAACTTCAAGCGTGATACATCATACGTAAGTGTATTGTCAAGCATCTTCCCTGCTGGATTCAATCCTGATTCACTTGCATTCGTTCCATTCGCAGGAGGAGCAAAGTTTGAGCTTGACACTGTAACTCAATCAACAAAGTCTGGTCTTCCTTTGCCATTGTTTGAGGCAAGAACTCCATACACAGTATACTTGAACGGTTTGAACCACCGCGAAATCGTAAACCTTTGCGACGAGGCTAAGAAGACTGACAAGTACCCTGGTTTGAAGGTGGGAGACATCGTGACTCCAAACAACAACGCAGGAAACTGGGAGTAATAGCATAAGATGCAGAGAAAAGAATATTCCATTCGTAATTTCGACGCAGCTAACAGTTATAGCAAAATATTGTCCATCCGCATTTTGCCGGATGGACTTTGTTTTGTTGTGTCCGACCCAAAAGACAACAAGTTGCTGTATATGACCAAGATAATCGACAGCAACCGTCATGGAATAGATATTTTCGCCGACGAATGCAAATCAAACAACGTTTTGGCAGCCGAGTATCTTAAAACCCACGTCGTCTACGAGACACAACAATTCACACTCTTCCCCACTCCATTGCTGGAAGATGTGGAAGAAAAGAAGATTGCCGAACTGAATTTTGGAAATGTGGACGGTGCGACGGTGCTGACTGACACATTGCCTACAAATGAAATCTCCGTCGTCTACACTGTACCTCAGCGACATGAGGAAACCATCCGTCGCAACAAGCCAAACACGACAATCCACAGTCAGATGATGCCTTTGCTCTTCAACGCCATGTTCAACAGCAAAAAATGCAAAGGCTCATACCTTCACCTCAACATCCGCACATCTTCCGTGGATGTGATATACATTGAAGGAGGCAAACTGAAACTTGCAAACATTTTCCAATACCAAACCGCAGACGAGTTTCTGTTTTTCGTGCTTGGACTGATGGACAACTACCATATCGACCAATACGATGTAAAATGTGTAGTGAGCGGAGAGGTTGACGAAAACTCAGCTGTCGTTGACCATCTTGCAAAATACATTGCAAAAATTGAATTTTCCGCCACACCGAAAGGAATAGTGGAGAAATCAGCGTTCTCAAGCATAAAGAACAAACATCAGTTTTTAACCATCTATCAACTACCAATATGCGTATAATAAGTGGTTACTTAAAGGGCAGACGTTTATCACCTCCGGCAAACCTGAAGGCACGTCCCACAACAGACATTGCCAAAGAAGGACTGTTCAACATTCTCAATAATGAGGTTGATTTCGAACAGGTTACCGTACTTGACATGTTTGGCGGAACAGGAAGTATCAGTTTGGAATTCATCTCCAGAGGGTGCACTGATGTGACACTCATTGAGATGAATCAGATAAATTACAATTTCATTCGAAAGACAAGAGACGAATTTAATCTCAAAGACGCTTGGGAGATAATCAAAGGTGACAGTTTCAAGTTTATCGAGAAATGCGGACGCAAGTATGACATCATATTTGCAGATCCTCCATACTCGCACGAACGACTGAAGGAAATACCACAATTGGTAGCAGATTTAGGATTGCTGGCAGAAGACGGAATGCTTATTTTGGAGCATCCGAAAGATTTTGATTTCAGCGACGACGAGCATTTCTTCCACCACCGCAACTACGGACACGTCAATTTCAGTTTCTTCAGATGAAAGCAATCCGATTGATCCGCCTCAACAACATCCGTGTCCACGCGTTTCACGGAGCGATTCCGACAGAAAACATTGTCGGATCAGATTATATCGTCAATGTGGAAGTGAAGGCAGATTGGGGAGACGCTGCAAAAGACGACGATCTCACAAAGACGATCAACTATGCGGAGATCAACGACATCGTCAGAGAAGAGATGCAAAAAAAACGAATTCTCATCGAGACAGTGGCAGAAAGCATCGTCGACAGGTTATTCCACACATTCACACAAGTGGAGGAGGCAGAAGTGTCGGTAGCCAAACTGAATCCTCCAATGGCAGGACAAGTGGAATCAGCGGAGGTAATTGTGAGAAAGCACCGTAGGTGCGACATACCATAGCATAGCGTGCCAACGCCAGTGCCGAAGGCACGACAGCATCCAGCGTAGTGCGTAAACTCTACGCAACCCAGCATAGCGTGCCAACGCCAGTGCCGAAGGCACGACAGCACCCAGCGTAGTGCGTAAGCCCTACACAACCCAGCATAGCGTGTAAACGCCAGTGCCGAAGGCACGACACATCCCAGCGTAGTGCGTAAGCTCTACGCGTGCCAACGCTACAACACGCATAATATAACAAAACCTACATAATAAGGAATGAACCAAAAACGAATTTTGACAATACAAGACATATCCTGCGTCGGACAATGTTCACTGACGGTAGCTCTGCCTATCCTGTCGGCAATGGGAATTGAGACGGCTGTACTACCGTCGGCAGTTCTTTCCACACATACCGGAGGATTCAAAGGATACACATTCCGTGATCTGACAGAGGATTTGCCAGCCATCAAAGAGCATTGGAAAAAAGAAGGCATCAGATTTGGAGCCATCTACACTGGCTATGTTGGTTCAGCAAAACAACTGCAATATATTCTCGACATATACAACGAGACAAAAACAGACGACGCGAAACTCATCGTCGACCCGGTCATGGGAGACCATGGAAAACTCTACGCCGGATTCAATCAAGATTTCGTCGACAGCATGAAAAGATTCTGTGCAAAAGCAGATGTGATTCTGCCAAACATCACAGAATGCTCCTTCATGCTTGGTGAAGAATTCCACGTCACAGGCCACACAATGGAATATGTGGAGCATGTGATTGCCGGACTACGCAAAATAGGAGCTAAAAATATTGTAATGACGGGAGTGGAAATGAAAGAAGGAGAACAAGGAGTAGCGATATACAACGCCGAAACCGACAAAATCTCCATCTGTTCACGTCCGAGAATTCCAGGAATATACCACGGCACCGGCGACATCTTCTCAAGCACATTCAGCGGAGCCTATTTCCTTGGCAAAAGTCTTGAAGAAGCCGCAAGAATCGCCGTCGACTACACCGTTGCAGCCATCAAGACCACAGAAGGTGACACTGAGCACTGGTATGGAGTGCGTTTTGAAAAAGCATTGCCAGAATTGATAAAGATGATTCAATAAAATATTGATTTTACAAGAGACCCCGACATGGAGGAAGAAATATTCTCATTATCCGAAGTGCTGAATGCCGTCAGCCGCACCATCCAAAAAAATTTGGCTGGTCCATACTGGACATGTGCGGAGATAGCGGAGATCAGCTATCGTGGGCACTGCTACCTCACTTTGGCAGAGACAGACGCGTCGGGAAGAATCATCGCAAAATGCAGAGCCACAATCTGGAAAAACACATTTGACGCACTATCTGTAAAATTTTTCCAGCAGACGGGATTGCAACTATGCTCCGGCATGAGAGTCCAAGTGCTCGCAGCTCCTAACTTTCACTCAGAATTCGGATTCAGCCTCAACATCGTAGGAATCGAGCCTCGTTATACACTCGGCGAAATCGCGCTACGCAGACAGGAGACAATCAACCGTCTTGCCCAAGAAGGAATAATCGAAAACAACAAAAAACTCCAGCTGTCAATTGTTCCTCAAAGAATCGCAGTGATAAGTTCAGCCTCTGCCGCCGGCTATCAGGATTTCATCAATCAGCTCACAAACAATCCGTTAGGATATAAATTCTACACCGCCCTATATCCGGCGCTGATGCAAGGAGAGAAATCGCCACAAAGTGTCATAGAAGCATTATTGCAAATCAAAAATGATGTAGAGACGCACGGTCGTGCGTCTCAAAACAAACATGCATGTCAAGACGGAGCCATCTTCGACGCCGTAGTCATCATCCGTGGAGGCGGAAGCGAGATGGATCTGAAAGCGTTCGACGACTACGCAGTGGCAAGAGAAGTGGCACTGTTTCCATTACCTGTATTGGCAGGAATCGGTCATACGAAAGACACTAGCGTGGTGGACATCGTAGCCAACATGGAGCTAAAGACCCCGACAGCAGTGGCCGACTACCTCATCCACACCATCGATTCCGCATGGAAAAATGTGGAGGATTGTTCACAAAGGCTTTTTGCGTATGCTGCGACGACGTTGGACAATGAAAAGCAGTCTCTGACACAAATCACTGAATTTCTGTCGGCTAAGGCTAAAACAGCCACCGACATCGAAAAACAAAAAATCGATTCATGTGCCTACCGTCTACAGATTTCTGCAAAACGACTGGCAAACGACACGTTGCGAACCATCACGTCGAAACAAGATTCTATTTCAAGGGCCGTAAGATTTACAATCTCACAAAAATTATCGATTTTCGACCTGCTGGAACAAAAAATCAAAAGTATTTCGCCTGAAGAAGCTTTCAAACGGGGATATTCCTTAACTTTGAAGGACGGCAAACCGATTTCTATCTCCACTTTGAAAAACGGCGACAAAATCGAGACTATTTGCTCAGACGGAAGAATAACGAGCACCGTCGACGAGATTGCTGGCTTATAACGGATGGCTTATGGCAGATGAAAGTTGGCAGTTGGCAACTAAACATAAAAAATAAGATATGAAAGAAAAACTGACATACACTGAGGCATACGAAGAGCTGAGCTCTATCGTAGCAGCCGCAGAAAACGACGAGATTTCCATTGATGAGCTTCAAGCGAAAGTGAAAAGGGCATCCGAACTGATCTCTTTTTGCAGAAACTATGTGAAGACCACCAACGAGCATATCGAAAAAGTGTTTAATGAACTAAATTCGAAATAAGATATGAGAGCAAAATATTTTTTGATAGCATTGTCGTGCGCGGCAACAGTAGCGATGGCAGAGCCACAAAACAAAACAGACAAAAAAGGCAGAAAACAGGGAGAATGGGGAAAATTCTACCCTAACGGGAACCCCAAATACGTCGGCAATTTCAAAGACGACGTGCCAGTGGGAGATTTCCACCATTTCTATGAGAATGGAAAACCTCAATGTGTGCAGACCTATATCGACGCGAACCACAGCAAAGCCGTGTTCTATGAGCCAGACGGAATAACTATCTCATCACAGGGATCTTACGTAGGCAAAGAGAAAGATGGCAAGTGGGAGTTTTACAACAAAGGTAAACTGACTTTGGAAGAGAACTACAAAGAGGGAAAGAAGCATGGAATGAAGAAGTCGTTCAACAAAGACGGCATAATGATGGAGGAGATTCCATATGTCGACGGCAAGATCCACGGCACAGCCAAATTTTATCTTGGCGACGGCAAGTTGTACTACACAGTGGAGTATGTCAATGGATTGAAGGATGGCAAGTATGTGGCATACGACGGCACAGACAAGATTGTGGAGACAGGTATGCACAAGAACGACAAACGTGAAGGCAACTGGGTGACATACGATGAGAAAGGCGAAGTGATCGAGACATTGATTTTTTCTGCCGGAGTGTTGCAGAACGCAGAGGAGATAAACAAGAAACGTGCTGAGGCTTATAAAGAAAAAGAGAGTAAGAAAGGCACAATACAAGAACCGAATGCCGGATCCAACGCCGAAGTGAGGACGCATTGATGGTAAAGAATTAAGAATGAAGGGTTAAGAATGAAGAGTGGATGGTTGAGGAGAAATACTTTAATCACCATTTTATACGATACAAAAAAAGACGCATTTCTGCGTCTTTTTTTGTTATAATATTGATATTCAATTACAATTTAGAAATCATCTCATCAATCACCTGAGGAAAATATTTGTATTCCAACTCATGAACTTTGTGAGCAACGTCTTCCGGAGTATCAGTTGGAAGCACAGGCACGGTAGTCTGGAACACCACACTGCCCTCATCATAATGGTCGTCGATGATATGGATTGTGATTCCGGATTCCTTTTCTCCAGCAGCCACAACAGCCTCGTGAACCTTCATTCCATACATGCCCTTACCACCGTATTTTGGAAGCAAAGAAGGATGTATATTGACAATTTTGTCAGGGAACACCGTCAACATCTCATCTGGGATCTTCAACAAAAATCCAGCCAACACCACGAAATCAACCTTTTCAGCTGTCAACTTACTCAATAAAGTACCGTCTTCAAGCTCACTCTTCAAAAAACTTTCATATGGAACGCCCAAACGTTTTGCTCTCTCCAAAACATAGGCATCCTTTTTGTTGGAATAAATCTTAAAAGAAATATCCTTTCTGTCCTTGAAGTAATTCACAATATTTTCAGCATTGGAACCTGATCCAGATGCTAAAATCGCTATTTTTTTCATCTATATTAAATATGTTGGGTGCAAAAATAACACTTTTTTGCATCCAAAATCAAAAAAACATGGTGGAAAACACATAAAAGTCACTAATTTTTTATTCCTTTGCAGTCGAAAAAAATAAAATTTTATTCGTTAACTAAATTTTTAAAGTTATGTCAACAGCTGAAGTTGAAGAAAAAGTAAAAGCTATCATCGTTGAGAAGCTAGGTGTTGAAGAGTCTGAGGTAACTCGTGAGGCAAGCTTCACAAACGATTTAGGAGCTGATTCTCTTGACACTGTAGAGTTGATCATGGAGTTCGAGAAAGCTTTCGGTACTGAAATTCCTGAGGATAAGGCAGAGAGCATCACTACTGTAGGCGAGGCAATCGACTTCTTGACAGCAAACGCAAAGTAAGAAAAAAACATCTCTAAAGGACAAATGAGTTTTAAGAGAGTTGTCGTTACGGGTCTAGGATCAGTCACACCAATTGGCAATACTGTGGCAGAAATGTGGCAGAATTTGCTTGCTGGAGTGAGTGGTGCTGGACCCATTTCTCATTTTGACCACTCCAAGCATAAAGTTCATTTTGCCTGTGAGGTGAAAAATTACAATCCTGCAGATTACTTCGAGAAAAAAGAGATCCGTAAACTTGACCCTTCGGTGCAGTTTGCAAAAATAGCAGCCCGCGAATGTATGGCTGACTCCGGATTGGATTTAGACTCAGTAGACAGAAACAAAATCGGTGTAATCATCTCATCCGGCATCGGTGGATTAGCATCTTTCGAAGACGAGATCGGTGATTTTTATGCGAGTCAGGACAGAGTGCCTAGATTTAGCCCCAACTTCGTTCCAAAGATTCTTTGCAACATAGCGTCCGGACACGTATCCATAGAATTTGGACTTAGAGGTCCTAACTTCGGAGCTATTTCAGCATGTGCATCAAGTGCCAACGCAATAGGCACAGCCTACGACATGATTCGCATCGGAAGAGCGACAGCCATGGTGGTGGGAGGAACAGAAGCCGCTATCACACCAGGTTCGATCGGTGGATTCGGAGTCATGAGAGCTCTTTCCACCAACAACGATGAATACCAAACAGCATCAAGAGCATTCAGTGGCTCACGTGATGGTTTTGTAATGGGTGAAGGATCGGGTTGTTTGTTGATTGAAGACTTAGACCACGCCATCAAACGTGGAGCAAAAATCTATGCTGAAATCATAGGTTATGGGGCTTCATCAGACTCATACCACCTGACAGCGCCACATCCAGAGGGTGCCGGAGCCATACTTGCCATGCAAAACGCCATTGATGAAGCTGGCATTAATCCGTCTGATATAGATTACATCAACGCACACGGCACATCCACTCCAATGGGTGACATTTGTGAGATAAAAGCTATTAAGAGCGTGTTTGGAGAGCACGCATACAATCTAAATATCAGTTCCACCAAAACAATGACAGGCCACTTGCTCGGAGCATCCGGAGCATTGGAGTCTATCATCTCCGTCAAAGCAATAGAAAACAACATTGTGCCACCAACCATCAATCATCGTGAAGATGACTTGGATCCTAACATCGACTACAAGATGAATTTCACATTCAACAAGGCACAAGAGAGGAAAATCGACATCGCTTTATCCAACTCATTCGGATTCGGTGGACAGAATGCTTGTTTAGTGTTTAAGAGGTATGCAGAGTAAGATGTTGCAAAGGTTCATAAGCAAATTCCTTCCTGCAATTGAAATTGAAGATTTTCAGCCAGAACCTAAATTTGAATCAGATCAAAATCAAAAATTCGAACAAGAAGAGGATCAGAGTCCGGAGACCGCTGAATTGGTTGCCATGCTTGGATTCCAGCCCACAAATATAAGCCACTACCAGTTAGCATTACGACACAAACTCGCTTCCAACGGAAAAGGCAACAACGAAAGATTGGAGTTTTTGGGAGACGCAGTGCTAAGCTCTGTGGTGGCAGACTTTCTCTACAACAACTACAAGACACGAGACGAAGGCTATCTCACCAACCTGCGTTCAAAAATTGTCAAGAGAGAGACATTAAACGTCGTGGCTAAAGAGATAGGGTTGGACAAACTTGTGAATCTGCCCATCCACACAACATCCCACAACCTTAACGTGTATGGCAACGCATTCGAGGCCTTAATCGGAGCAATCTATCTCGACAAAGGCTACGAACAGTGCAAAAAATTTGTCTACGACGTGATTTTTGCCAAATACATCAGCGTCAAAAAACTGGAGAAAGCCACAGAAAATTTCAAGAGCCAGCTTCTTGAATGGTCTCAAAAAAGAAAAATCAATGTCGATTTTGAGATTATAGACGACGTGATGGATGCCGAAAACAACCATATCTTCAAATGTGCGGTGAAAATCGACGGCAAAGTTGTGGCTAACGGTAACGGTTATTCAAAAAAAGAGTCGCAACAAAGAGCAGCTAAAGCAGCCATCAATTTCGTAAAAAAACACTACGAATGCCCTAAAAATAGCTCTATTAACAGTCAAATAGGGCAATAAATGACCCATAGTTTCAACTTTAATTATTCAAAACTTGTCTTTTAACATTTTTTAAGATATTTTTGCCCCCAAATTAAACACAAAGGGCATGAATTCATTTCATATCGGAAGACTTGCATTCGACAACGCAAAAAAATTCGGAGACAAAACAGCGTTAAAATACCGTGACGATAAAGAAGGTGTATGGAAACCTTTATCTTGGAATCAGGTAGCTGCAAGTGTAAGAAGAGCCGCAAAAGCTTTTCTATCTATCGGTGTAAAAGAACAAGAAAAAGTGGCGATATATTCACAGAACAGCCACGAAACAATAATAGTAGACTTAGCGCTTCAGGCTATCAGAGCCGTAGCAGTGCCACTATACGCGACATCATCATCCGAACAAGTAAGATATATCGTGGATGACGCTCAATGCGCAATGATATTTGTGGGTGAGCAATACCAATACGACCAGACCGTCAAGGTGCTACACCAGACAAACGTATTAAAAAAGGTCATCACCGTCGATCCAGAAATCAATCTTAATGGAATAGACACGTCTATGGCATTTGGTGATTTTCTAAAGTATGGCGACGAGAATGAGCAAGACGCAGAACTGGAAAGACGTCAGAATGAATTGAGCCAGGACGACCTTGCCACACTCATCTACACGTCTGGAACATCTGGAGAGCCTAAGGGAGTGATGATAATGCAGTACAACTACACACACCAGATGAGAATCCACGAGAAAGTGATGCCTTGTTGCGATGAGACTAAGACATCTATGATGTTTCTTCCAGCAAGCCATATCTTTGAACGTGCATGGGATTATCTATGTATGTACAGAGGTGCTATGATCTACGTCAACAAAGATCCTAAAGAGATTCAGACAGCAATCAAGGAGACTCGTCCAAATATGATGTGCGCGGTGCCTCGTTTCTGGGAAAAGGTCTACGCAGGTGTGCATGAAAAAATCGAGAAAATGCCGGGATTGGTAAAAAAATTGATGTACCATGCAATCGCTGTTGGAAAGAAAAGAAATCTCGACTATGTCAGATTCAACAAATCTGTGCCATTCTCCACAGAAATACAATACAAGATTTTCAAGAAAACACTTTTCGCTAAGGTAAAGAAGGAGTTGGGATTGGAAAACTCAATGTATTTTCCATGTGCCGGTTCACAACTTTCAGAATCTGTATGTGAGTTTTTAATGAGCCTCGACTTCAATATGGTAGTAGGTTACGGACTAACAGAGAGCACAGCCACTGTGTCGTGCTTCCAGCCAGCACACAAATACCACGATTTGAAATCAGTGGGTGAGGTGATGCCGGAATGCGAGGTCAAAATCGGAGAAAACGACGAGATTCTACTAAAAGGAAATCTTATAACTCCTGGATACTACAACAAGCCAGAGATCAACGCTGCTTCATTCACAGACGGTTGGTTCCATACTGGCGACGCTGGTAAGCTTGAGAATGGAATACTGTATATCACCGACCGTATCAAAGATCTGTTCAAGACATCAAACGGAAAGTATATCGCGCCTCAGCAGATTGAGAATCTGTTGGTCACAGACAAATATATTGATCAGGTGGCTGTGATCGGCGACCTTCGTAAATTTGTCACCGCACTTATTGTGCCAGACTATGCCGCTGTAAAAGATTATGCAGAGCAGATGAAGATCGATTACAAAGACATCGAAGATTTGCTAAACAATCCTAAAATAACTTCGTTGATTGAAGGCAGAATCGCAAATCTGCAGGAGGGATTGGCGAAATATGAGCAGGTAAAACGTTTCAAACTGTTGCCTAATCCATTCACATCAGACAACGGTGAGCTTACACTCACTCTAAAGCTGAAACGAAAGGTGATCAACGAACACTACAACAAAGAAATCGAATACATGTATTCTTATTAATTAAGGATTAAAGGTGAAGGATTAAGAATTTAGAGGGTGTATCACAACTTAGTTTTGATGCACCCTCTTGATATATTCGTCATTACAATGCTGCTTTCAAGAATTCGTCTGGAGAACTCACGTTAATTAACGTTTGATCAGCATACTTATAATCACTTTGATTAAAAGTAACAATAGCATCACAATTGTTGTTTAACGCACATTGATATTGCATACTATCTTCAAAATCAGAAAATGCAAGATCATTAGTGGCGAGAATCGTTCTCACATGATTCGTCTCAACAACCTTAACGATCTCCAATACAACATTCAAGATTTGTCTTGTCTTCAAAGTTTTTTCCGGTTTATGAAACCCCATTCCTTTCAACATCATTTCCACATAATAAGCTATAGTACAAAATGAAGAAGAGGAAATAAATAAAGAACTGTTTTTTTCTTCCAATAGATCAAGCAAATCATTTGACAGACGCTTTAGGTCGTTCACAAAGATACTCTAGCAGAATATTCGTGTCTAAAAAAACTCTCATATCCCATATTTTTCTTCGACGTGAACAAGCTTATAATCTATTTCAGGATTCTCTTTTAGAATACCTCTCAACACATTATGTCTTCGAGGCTTACGAATTGTCGTTTCTTTTGAATTGGGGACTTTGCTAAGAAAATCAGAAACTTGAGTTTCCAGCCAATCAATCATCATGTCCTCATTCTGAAAAATCACTCTTGCGTTTTCAACAAGATTGTCATCGATTGCTAAATTGAATGTACACATATACTAATCTATTTTTTTATTACATTTGCAAATATATTAAAAATTTGTCAGTCTACAATTATAACACATTTATTTTGAAGAAAATTTTCTATTCACTAAATTCTACTTTGTGCAACTATAATCAACTGTTTTTCCGGCACATAATACATTTTCAAATACGAAACATATGGAATTTCTTCTTATTTTTGCGGTATAAAACCAAATTAAAATTGATGGGAAATGTCGTAAATCGAATAAACCGACACCATAATGATTAAGGTCTTCGACCTCAACCATTATGGAATCGGCTACCGTCGCGAGCGATAAAGAGTCTACGACCCTTCTTATGAGGATGGATAGCGAGTGTCGGCAGTAGGGGCGAACCCATGTGGTCGCCCTCTTATTTTCACCAAGGATAGCCGATTCCAACGAAGTTGGTGTCGGAATCGGGGTATGGTTGATGATTAAACGATATTTGATTTATGCCACATTCCGTAGTTAACGAGACGAGAAGAAGCGTTAAATATTGTGAATAGAGACGATGTTGATGAAGAAATTTTTGGAATAAGTGCTGTTCTTACTTAATTTCGCCGAATCAGATTATGTAAAATCATAAAAATTTGCAGTTCTATGATGACACTCATTTTATTGATAATAGCACTGTATTCTTTGTTTGCATTCTTATGTTACTGGCATTACAATCTGGTAAAAAGTTCGGAAGTAAAAGGCGACAAAGAAAATCTTTGCAAAATAGTTAGGATAGTTTTGATTTTCAATGCAGTGAGTGTCTTACTATGTTTTATGACCGTTGTCAGCATTAGTTATAGAAATAGAATACACACAGATATTTTCTTAAAAGATTTTTCCCTATTTTGTTCTTCAATATACATATTTTTATGTTTTCCTTTAGCTATAGGAAGCTATATATGGATGATAATTAACGAGATATTGCAGATTAAAGATAAAAAAACGAATAAAAAAAATCTCTATTTACTTTTATCCCTGATTTTAATCACTGTGGCAGGATTTTTTCTATACTGCATAGGAGCTCTCATGTGCAGGGTAAAATTCTAGTTTTGCTTCTGAACGTCCATGTTTTGTCGTCAAAGAAGACGTTTCTGCCTTCAAACAACGTATCAATCTGATGATTCGACACAAGATCTTCAGGAGTACCTGTCTGTAGACCATTTTTCGTCAATAGCCAAAGCTGATCTGAAAGACGGAGTGCCTGCTCAAGATCGTGGGTAGAGAGCAACACTGCCCTATTCTGCTGATGTGCGATATCGTGAAGCAATTGTGTGATTTCGATTCTGCTTGCCACGTCAAGAAATGCAGTCGGTTCGTCAAGGATGACGATGGGGCATTCCTGCACCAACGATTTCGCAATCATCACTTTTTGCCGTTCCCCATCCGACAGTTCCGACATATACACCTCTTCCTTCCCCGTCATTCCGACTGATTCGACAGCTGAATCCACAAGCGTTTTATCCTCTTTGGATAGACGTCCGAAAAATCCAGTATACGGTTGTCTGCCCAACGCCACCACCTCTTTAACAGTCAGTCCTCCTGTGTGAGAACGGTCTGTCAGCACCACTGTTATCGCATGAGACAACTCCTTTTCTGAATAGCTTTTCATCGGTTTTCCCATCACTTCAATCTCCCCACTTAGCGGCGGTTGAAGATTCGCAATCGTACGCAGCAACGTCGACTTGCCCGCGCCATTTGGTCCGCACAGACTTATCAATTCCCCACGTCGCAATGAGAAATTGAGATTCTGGTGGATTTGAATGTTTCCACCATTAGAATGATAACCGATGCATAGATTTTTTGCGGAAAGCAGTGTCGACATAGCCATCAATTGAAATATTGGAGTTTACGTTGGTTGATCAAAACATATATAATGACAGGGGCACCGAGCAACGGAGTGACCGCATTCAACGGCAAGACTCCTCCACTGCCGGGAAGTATGCATGCCAGATTGCACAGCAGTGCCATCACCGAGCCGGTAAGCAACGTGAAGGGCAAAAGTATCGAGTGGTTGGACGAGCCAAGCAAAAGACGTGAGATATGAGGAACCGCCAAACCAATAAACGCTATCGGTCCGCAAAAAGCGGTGACACATGCGGTGAGAAGCCCCACCGTCAACAATATATAATTACGTGTATGGCGGACATTGATTCCTAAATTCGTAGCATAACGTTCGCCCAAAAGAAGCGCGTTGAGCGGTTTGATTAAAAGGATTGTGCCAATGAGACCAATAATAATCGTAGCAGAAAAAAACGGAAGCTGTGCCGACGACACTCCTCCAAAAGTGCCCAATCCCCAGATGACATACGAGTGGACACCTTCTGCTGTGGCAAAAAAATTAAGCAATGAAATCACAGACGAAGTGATGTAGCCAATCATTATGCCGATGATAAGCAACGTCAGACTATCTTTTACCAACGAAGAAAAGAAAAGCAGGACCGACATCACAAGCAACGACCCGATGACAGCTCCTACAAGCACTGCCAAGAATCCAGAAAACGAAAGGCTTCCAATTCCTACTGATCCGCCTAATATCAGCATCACAACTCCCACACCGAAACTGGCTCCCGAACTGATGCCTAGTATGGATGGATCCGCCAAATAATTATTGAAATAGGTTTGGAGCAGCAAACCAGAGACAGCCAAAGCCGACCCACAAAGTAAAGCCGTGATTGCCTGAGGAAGACGGGAATCGAGAATAATGAACCTCCAGCTCTCCTTTGCCGCGTCGCCTCCACAAAGGATATTGAAAGTATCACTGTATGGAATGTCAACAGACCCACAAAAGATATTGCAGAGGAAAAGCAAGATGAGCAACGTCGTCATCAAGAAGGTACATCTTATATTTTTTTTCATCAATCTCTATTTAGAATAAATATGAATATTTTCCGTATTTTTTCACTCCGCTAATTTACGGTAATAGTGTAAATATTCATTGACATCGCCATATTTTTCTGAGTGGAAAATGACGTAGAGGTCTTTCAGCAATCGTTCAGGATGGAACGGTATCTCATCAAAAAAAGATGTTTTGGTAGTGTTACAAGCGTACACCCGTTTCTCCTTATAGGATTTGAAATTTGAAAATCTCTGCAAATCCTTATATGTTTTATCAGCCACCTCTGTGCCGAGAATCAACCAGATATCCGCATTGCATCCTTTATCGTAGACAGTCTCAAAAGCGAACGGCTCAGCTCCTGAATGCGTCGTCTCGCCAAAAATATAATTAGCTCCTGCAGACGCGAACATCTTTGCCATATAGCTCTTTCCTCCAGGTATGAACCACGAGCCACCGTTATCCAATCCATATAGCAGAGACGGATGTGATCCAGTCTCTTGTTGTGCCTCTTTTTCAATTTGGGTATAGGTTTCTGTCACCTTTGAGAATATGGAATCAGCTTCAGATTCTTTTCCGAAAAGCATACCATATAATTTAATCCACTCCGCACGGCCAAGAGGATCCGACTCCATATAGTCGGCACACTCGACTATGGGAATTCCCAGTTTATCCAAGCCTCCATGTCCACCACTATTGTTGAATGGGGAAAGGAGAATAGCGTCAGGTGAGACGGTGATGATTTTTTCAATGTCGGGACTCATACTTGAGCCGAAATCCACAATTTTTCCTGATTGTGTGAGTGATATAATATTAGGGTTTGTGATATATTCCAGTTCACAGATTCCAGAAATCGAGTTGACCGCGCCCAACTCCTCAATAAGAGAGCAGTGCACAGTGGTGAAAACAGCTGATTTTTCCAACGGGACACGTACAACTACACCATCAGGACAATTGGCAGGAATCTCTTTTGTTTTATCCACAAGCAAATAGGTTTGCAACAGACACGTGGTGTCCCATGGATTGCGGATTTCCATTTTTTTGAATCCGTCGCACTCCCACACTCTTATCAGTTTCGCATAGTCAAACCTAATCTCCTTTCCTTCGTGAGTCTCAGATATTTTATTGCGGTGACATCCAGCCAACAGCAGAATAAGACTGACAAGGATGAGAAACGCTGTGTTTTTCTTCATTTCAATCTGTTCTCTAAAAAAATAGGATTGAAACCCTCATCCACAATTTAGCATTTCATGGATGAAGGCTTCAACTTTCCTCAATTATATTTGTCAATATCTATTAATAGACGAATTTTCTTGGACCTACACCAGCATTGTATCTTGCCTTGAACGCTCCGTTGGCATACTCATACACATAACCGTTGCTCAAATAATCAGCTGCAGTCAAATATGAGCCGATAAAGATGTTGCCATTCTTAGGATTAACACTGATAGAATGAGGATTTGTAGGAATCTGATCAGCAGATCCTGTAATAAATGCATCACTTTCCTTAACGCCAGTCGCAGTATTATAGCTTACAAACTCAATAGCAGGAGCACCATATGGAGCATTGACAGTATAAAGTGTATTCTCGTAGCAAGCCATAAGAGTAGCGCGTCCGACAACAGTAACACTGTCATTCTTGTCTATTTTCTGCACTGTTGCAGGAATATCACCGTAGTTACCCATTGAAATAACAAAGACATTTCCAGCCTTGTCTGATGTAATCTCAGTCGGATTTACCAAAACATTGATCTTAGAAGCCACCTTGAAAGAGTCAAGACCAATCTTTGACACATACTTTCCGTTATCATAACCTGCAGACCAATTTAATCCATCCGAAACAGTCACATAAAGATTTCCATTTGCAATTGTGATTTCCTCTGGATTCGGGCCGACAGCTATTGAATCCACAATAGCAAGTGTTGTTGTGTCGATCTTTGCAACGTAGCCATCATAAAGAGAGACGTAGACTTTGCCATCAGCTGCCGCTAAAGAACGAGGATTACCAGGCTTGCCTGTTTCAGGCTTGATAGTTTTTACGCTTGCCAAAGATTTACCATCTACAACCTCAATAGTGTTGGAACCGGAAACAGCGATGTAAATCTTGCCACCGTAACGGATAGCGTCCTGACCTGTGTCTCCCAAATTACGTCCGTTGGCTGCGGCGAACTGGAAATAGTAGCTGCTTCCATCTGTCAAATCAATTGACGACACAGAAGCGTTGTTGTTGTCCATCGATCCCTCGTTTATCACATAAACGACATTTCCGTTTGATGATGGAGTCAACTCATCATCATCGTCTTCACATGCTGTGAACGACGCAACGCCCATCATAAGAAGAGCAATTGTTCTAAATGATCTTTTAAAGTCCATTTTATATTAATTAAATTAAAATTTGAATTCTACTGATGCTTTATACGACCGTTTTGGCATGGGATAAAACCTCACCACCTCATATTGTTTGTCGGTCAGATTAACGACATCTCCCCTAATCTTCATGTCAAATCTCTTAAAATCCAATATTTTATAAAGAGCGACACCATGCTCTGCATACGCCTCCATCATATTAGGTTTGATATTTTGTGGCAGACAATACCGTTTTCCCACAACATTGACATTATACGAAACATTTACAATCGGATTCTCAAAAGCGACGCTACCATTACCTGAATATTTCGGAGTGTAAGGAATCTGATGTGTATAGATATCCGATTTAGGATCTGTCAAGTCGACGGCATATTGATAGGCATACTTGGCAGTTAAAAACAACGACGTGCGTTTTGAAGTGGCGACTTCAAGGTTAGTCACAAAATCGATTCCTTTAATCTCCACATATCCCATATTCACAATGCTCCAAATAAACATCTTCGGCATTGCGACAATCTTGTCGTCGACTTTATTGAAATAATAATCCGCTGAAATAGCAAATGATTTCAGACGTGATGATTCCACAGACTTGTCAGCCTCATACAAATATGAGGCCCCGACATTATACTGTTCCGTTTTCTCTGGTTCTAGGGTTCTGACTCCAAATGAATTGAAATACAACTCATTGAAATTTGGCATTCGGAAGATATTCTTGTAAGAAGCTCTAAAATAGATGGATGGAGCAAAAGGTTTATAGGAGACGGCAATGGAAGGCGACAGATGTTGGTAATTATCTGGTGCTTCGCCAATCTCCACTTGGTTGAAGAAGAATGAGCCAAGCAAAGTGGCTGTTGCCGTCACCTTTTCATTCTTAAATTTTCCGCTCAACGCATCCAACAAAGTATGACGCTGCGGAAATACACATCCGTGGATATTAGAATTGAAGCTGTTTAGAATATAGTCGGTAGCGTTTGCCATCGAGAAATGTTCAGTAAAATTATGTCGCACCACCGCTTTCCCGTACCACTCTCGTTGGAAATAGCGGTTGTCAAGCTTTCCTCCAGGATACATCATAGCCTCATCATGGTAGTAGGATGCATTCCAGTTGAATTTGCCACCGATCTTCATCACCGTTCTGCTACCCCAATCTGTGCGTGATACCACCTCAGCAAACGCATTCTTATCCTTCAAAGTCTCATTACTCTCAGTATTGTAGAAAATCACACCTCCAGGCAATTCCCTGTCAGATACGTAATAATGAGTTTTGGCTCTTAAATGAGTCTTTGGAGATAAAAGGAATCGTCCCGACAACTCACCATGTCCACATACCGACTCACTATGCTCACGTCTTTCCTCCGTCTTCAACGTACCATTGGTAAGAGTGTAGGGATAATTACCATCGGCACGGGAAAAATTAGCTGATGCCTTGATACTGTTATGATCTCCTAATTTATGATCAAAAGAGACATAAGGATTGACAAAACCGAATGAGCCACCGGTGATTTTGGCTACAGCGTTATAATTTTTATCTGAGTAGATAGGTGCAGAACTCATGAGGTTCAACACCGAAGTAGATGCGAAATAAGAAGCAGCGACATCAATATCACAATCTTCTCCTATATACAACTGAATCTCATCAAGTTGATCAAGAGAAAACCTGCCCAAATCCACCTGACCATTCTGGCAATCTGTGACAGGCATTCCGTCGTAACAAACCAAAGTATGTTTGGATCCGAGACCTCTGACCGAAACCGTTTTAAGTCCACCGATACCACCATAATCTTTAATTTCGGCTCCAGCCATACGGCGTACAGCATCCGATATATTTTGCAAAACAAGACGGTCTGATTTTTTTAGGTTGATTGTCTGAGATGTGTTGGTTGTCGGCACAGAAGCATGTTTTTCTCCCGTCACCACCACCTCCGGAATATTCGTATGAGAAGAGACGCTGTCGGGCTGACCACCGTAAACAGATACGGGAGCCAACATCAGAGACATCAAAAATTTGACACTGAAATCAAAGTGCATCCTGTTTGGTAAAAATCAGTTAAATAAAACACACCAAACACAGAGGAGTTAAACGTTAACGAAGACGTTGACGATAACATGCACAATTGCGGAGACGAGGCAGATCCCCGTCTTACGTTTGCCAAGAAAAAGCGCACGTGAATCCCACATTCCTCTCCTCGGAGGTGCCAGGTGTATGTTGTTTTGCAGGTCTTCTGACTTCCTTCAATTGCTCGCCTTCCCATCAATCAAGACAGTGGCATTTATCCAAATTGAGCAATCCTCTACCAAAGGTTACAGCAGCGGGACTGTCCGGGACTCACACCCGATTCCCTTTTAATCCGAAACGAAAAAAATACGAGTCGGAACAAAACAGGTGCAAAGATACAAAAAATTACGACTATCTCTTCTTTGGTCTGAATTCATTGATCAAATTCCAAAATTCTGGAAGTTTCTTATACTCTTCCATATCCACATCAGCAAGGATAGTGTCAACATAGTTAGGGTGCTTTTCCAAAGCCTTTCTTATATAAGGCAAGCCACTTGAATATTCACCCATCATACCATATGCGCAGGCTATATTAAATAAGTCACGCGAGTCTTCCGCATTTTCAGTCTCACACAACGACCTCACCTTATCCTTTTGTCCTAAAAGAGCATAAGCATATTTTGCGCTTTTGCCAGAAGCGAACTCTTTATCCTCTAGCAATTTGTTCAAAATCAATTCTCCATCTTTCTGTTTTCCCATTTTATACAACAACTCCGCCTTTTTTATTCTATCGAAATTATCCTCGTTAAATGCACACGATAATTCTAAATCAGCCATGGCACCTTGCAGATCACCTTTTAGTCGTCTGATATCAGACCTTTGGCCTAAAAGTGCCATTTTACTTTTATCCAAAATCACATTAGAGCTTGAAATGTCGCCAATCAACCCATCAGCAGTCTCCAATGCTTTATCGTAATCTCCCATTACTGTGTAAATCCTCAGTTTTGAATGCCAGCATCTCATTTTTTTAGGGTCAACCGCATAGGCTGAATCACAGTATGCCAAAGCTTTGTTGTAATCACCGGCCAACAAATAGCAGTCTGCTATATACAGATAAGCAAGATATTCGTTTGCTTCTCCAGAACGCAATGAAGAAGAATAAATATCTATAGCCTCATAAACTTTTCCATAATTATAGTAAAGATTAGGAATTACGTTTTTACTGATACGTTTAGAAGGCTCCTTCTCTACCCTATCTTTAAGTTTGGCCATAACACTATCAAACGATGTAGAATCAACCAGCTCATTTAGCAAAAGGGAGGCTTCCTCAAAATATTTTGTAGAAATAGCAGACACTGCATCATCAAATGCCTTATCATACTCTTTCATCATCAAATATGATTTTCCGCGTAAGATATATGTATAATAACTATCAGAAAAATTTTCAAGTGTTGTTGTGTACCAATCAGCCGCCGCCTTATAGTTTTTCTTTAGATACTCATTTTGAGCCACACCTCTGTAGGCCTGATGATTTGGTTCCATTGCAATAACCTTCTTTAATTCAGCTGTCGACTTGTCATACTGCTTCATTTTTCTAAACATGATTGCCCTATCCAACAAAACATCTTTATTACTAGGATCTAAGGAAATGGCAAAATCATACTCTTTCAATGCCGCAACAGTATCGTTCGACTCCAAATAAAAAGAGGCTTTTGTCCCATGATAAATCGGAAGATTAGGATCTTTCTTACCGTATTTGATTGCCTTATCTATATATTTGAAAGCATTATCAAAATCATTCATCTCATAATAGAGAACAGACAGCATAAAAAGAGCCTCTACATCCTTAGAGTCTTCCTTTATTGCCTTCTTCAGATTTTCCATAGCTCCCACATAGTCTTTTTTGGCATATAATGCACGCGCGCTTCTAACTTCAACCGATGAGGCACACACAATGGCGATAGAAAACCAAACTGCATATAATAAAGCAATTATTTTCTTCATGTTCATAAAAGTTTAATAGTCCTTAATATTTTCAGAAACAAATATACGTATAAAAAGATAAAAAGCAAGTTTACTGTTAATAATTGGTTATAGTTTCACCTCAAACTATCCGCATTTTGTCATCTCATAAATAATCCTTAACTTTGCGGCAAAATTTATATCCATATTTTTATGATTACAATAGACCAACTAAAAGATGTGTTGGAACGCGAGGACGCGTTGAGGAGGTATCTTTGACATAGATGCCAAGCGTGTGCAGATTGAGGAAGAAGAGATGCGTACGCATGATCCTAATTTTTGGGAAGACCAGAAGGCAGCCGAAGCCCAGATGAAGAAGGTGAAAGACCTTAAGCGTTGGGTGGAGAAATACGAAGCCGTGCACAATGCTGCACAGGAGGTACAGTTGTCGTTCGACTTCTACAAAGAGGAGTTGGTGACAGAGGCTGATGTTGACCAGGCATACGAAAAAGCCATCACTTTGATTGAAGACCTTGAGATGCAGAACATGCTTCGCGCGGAAGAGGACAAGATGAGCGCGGTGCTTAAGATTGTGGCTGGAGCAGGAGGTACAGAGGCTCAGGATTGGGCTGAGATGCTATTCAGAATGTATCAGCGTTGGGCCGACCGTCAAGGATATAAATGTGAGATTTCCAACTATCAGGAGGGTGATGAAGCCGGACTTAAGACTGCCACAATGAAGATTGAAGGCGACATGGCATACGGATACCTGAAAAGTGAGAATGGCGTGCACCGTCTTGTGAGAGTGTCGCCATACAACGCGCAGGGAAAACGTATGACATCATTCACATCCGTATTCGTGGTTCCATTGGTAGACGACAGTATCGAGATCGAGATCAACCCGGCAGGATTGTCGTGGGACACGTTCCGTTCTTCAGGAGCTGGAGGTCAGAACGTCAACAAGGTGGAGTCTGGTGTTCGTCTACACTATAAATTCCACAATGTCTTGACAGATCAGGATGATGAAATCGTTATCGAGAACACAGAGACACGTGACCAGCCAAAGAACAAGGAAAACGCGCTACGTCTGTTGAAATCACAGTTGTACGACATCGAGTTGGAGAAACGTCGTCAGGAGACAGCGAAAATTGAGGCTGGAAAGAAAAAGATTGAGTGGGGAAGCCAAATCCGCAGCTACGTGTTCGACGACCGCCGCGTGAAGGACCACCGCACTGACTACCAGACTTCAAATGTCAATGCCGTGATGGACGGAGACATCGACGGATTCATCAAAGCATATCTGATGGAGTTCGGAGGAGGACAATGATTCCTTAAATAATTAAGAGTTAAGAATTAAGAGTGAAAAATTATAAGGGTGTATCAAAATGTGATGATTCCGTTTTGATACACCCTTCATAATTCATAATTCATAATGCATAATTGTTGGGAAATTCCACACATCTGATAATACACCCTCTCGTAGAGACGCACGGACGTGCGTGTCATAGGTCGTGCGTGTCTGGATAATTCATAATGCATAATTCATAATGCATAATTGTTGGGAAATCCATCGGTTGGGTAATATTCATGATTTCGCATTTTAATACCACAATGCAATTATTTCACAACCGTAGAACCTTTGCTATGCCAGCCCATGGTCGATTTCTCTCGTAGAGACGCACGGACGTGCGTGTCATAGGGTCGTGCGTGTCTGGATAAATTCATAATGCGTAATTCATAATGCATAATTGTTGGTGAAATCCATCTGTGGAATTAATTGGATTTCCACACAATTACGAATTACGCATTTTGAATTATGAATTTTACCCCCTATCCGCTTGATTTTCCATTCAAAAGCCTAACTTTGTATAGTTTTCATCAAAAACGCACTAATAAGATATAATATGGTAAAGAATCTATTTGTACTAATATTAGCGGCAATCTCCATCGTGCTTGCCTCATGCAGAGAGCAGTTCGTGGATGAGATTGATCTGACCCCCATCAACAAAGATTTGCTGAAGGGGGGATGGCACTTCGACTCTGTACGTGCCGTGATCAACACTAAAAACGGAAGTATGCAGAACACCGCAGCCAATGTGTGTCAAAATTTCATGAAAAAGACCATGGGCTGCCGCACTTTGTATTTCACAGAAGACACCGCCTACTGCATCGTCGACATTGACATTGAGGACGACATGTATATGAGACGCAGCAAATACTCCGCTGATGGTCATATCCTTAATTTCGAAGAGACAGAAAAATTTATGGGCAGCTGGTATCTTCCCTTCTGGTACATAAAGGATCAAACTCCTGACAATGCAACTTTCTATCTCACGAAAGATGAGATAATCGTCCTGCTGGAAGCCGACGGTTCTGTGCCACAAACCATCATCAACAAGATTGAGAGCGGTGCCTGCTACTGCTATTTCAGCCGTTGCCACTACCCTATTTTCGACGAGATTGAAGAATCTGAAAAACATGATTCTTCCGAAATTCAGGAATAAACACAAGTGGCAGGACTTTATATTAATATCCCTCTCTGCACTCAAAGATGCAGCTACTGTGATTTTTTCTCCACTACGCTCCTCAACAAACGTGTGGAACTGATCGACGCACTCTGCAAAGAGATGAAAATGCGAGCCCATTATCTTCCCGTCGACGGGAATGTGCTTGAGACAATCTACATCGGTGGCGGCACTCCCTCTCTGCTCTCGTCGTCGGAGATAAATATTCTAACCGACTGTGCGTTGGATTCATTTCCCCACGTCGACACAGGCAAAATGGAAATCACCATGGAGGCGAATCCAAATGATTTGTCAGACAGTTATCTGAAAGAGTTGTCTGGCACATCCATCAACCGTCTTAGCATTGGTTGTCAATCATTTAACGACACCACACTAAAGATCATCAACCGTCGCCACAACGCGGAGGAAGCAAAAAACGCTATTGCCAACGCCCGCAAATATGGATTCAACAATATCAGCATAGACCTAATCTATGGTCTCCCGTCGCAAACCATCGACTCTTGGAAAGATGATGTGGCGACAGCGATCGCACTGAAGCCAAACCATATTTCCGCATATTGTCTTGAGCTTCACAAAGGTTCGCTTCTGACAAAAAAAATCTCAAAAGGAGAACTGACAGAGATGGATGAGTCGGACTGCCTCACTTGCTTCAAACATTTGAGAGAAGCGACATCCGCTTCTGGTTACGAGCACTACGAAATCTCCAACTTTGCGCAAAAAGGATTCCGTTCACGCCACAACTCTTCTTACTGGCACGACATTCCGTACATCGGCGTCGGACCAGCCGCACACTCCTACAACGGAGTAAGCAGACAATGGAATGTGAGCCATCTGCCAAAATACCTCAAAGCCATCAGTGAAAACAGACTTGACACAGAAATTGAGACTTTGAGTGTGACGGAAAAATACAACGACTATATTCTCACAGCATTAAGGACAAGCGACGGAATTGATTTTCAATACATAAGCAATAAATTCGGAACAAGGTTCTCTGATCTTGCCAAAGAAGTGGCGGATAAACAGCAAAAAGAGGACAATGTGGAAATTATCGGAGAAAAATGCCATCTCACAGAAAAAGGCATCTTCATTTCCGACTCCATCTTCACTGAATTCATCGTCGTGGATGAGGAATAAAACATATTCCGCCATATAAATAGACGAAGCTTAATCAAAACATCAATGAAGCCACGACCGATATATATTTTCATAATTATTTTCTCAATATGTTAATAAATGTTTATATTTGTAGCGTCGCTTCAAAATTGCACTCTTCAATTTTGGATGAGCGTATTACAAATAGAACAAGAGAAAAATAATTTTTTGATGAGAAATCATTACCACTCACGCAAAACAAGACATATTGTCAAGTTTAGTTCTTTATTCGTCGCAACATTACTCAATTTTGCATCATCATTTGCCGAAGACGATTCCGGCAAAATAAAAGTTGCCATTCCACAGGCAGACTCAACAACGTTTGTTTACAATGGAAGCCTTCAGGCTTACTCGCTTGCCGAAGACACTACACACTACACTATTTTTGGCGACAAGCATACAAGTGCCGGAGAATACGAGGTGACCGTCGCGCTCAACAACGTTGCCCTTTTCGAATGGGAAGACGGGAGTACAGACACCAAGACATACAAATTTGTGATTAGCAAATCACAAATAGAGATTCCATCAGCAGACACGACTTCATTTGTCTACAACGGAGATCAACAGACTTACGCAATCGCAGCAAACGATAATTATACCGCAGATGGCATCCACAAAACAGTGGCAGGAAACCATACGGTGACTGTATCACTCAACGACACTGCCAACTACGAGTGGACAGATTCGACTGTAGCAAACAAGGAATACAAATTCGTGATCAACAGAGCGCAGGTTGAGATTCCGTCGGCAGATACGACAAAATTCACCTACAACGGCGCGATACAGATTTATGCGATATCACCCAACATCAATTACGACATCACTGGAAATGCTCAGTCCAATGCAGGCAAACACACTGTAAACGTAGCTCTTTCCGACAGTGCCAACCATGAGTGGACAGACGGGACAAGCGAAGCTAAGCTATTCGATTTTGAAATTTCCAAAGCCAAATTGGAAATCCCGTTTGTAGACGAAGACACCTTCTATTATGACGGCAAAGTCAAACACTTTGATATAGCGACAAACAGCAGATATACAGTCGACATAACCAATGAGATGGCATCTGCCGTCGGCACCTACGAAAGATCAGTTTACATCAACGATGCCGAAAACTATATGTGGGCAGACAACACGTCTGAGCCAAAGAAAATAACATTCGTTATCGAAGAGGGAAAAGTAAAAATTCCAGAGGCAAACGATTTCACATACACAGGATCAAAGACAACTCTTGTTCCGCAAAACGATGGCTATACTGTTGAGAATGGGGAAGCTGTAGACGCTGGTGAATACAACGTAAGATTGACTCTCAACCCTAGTTACGTATGGGAAGATGGCTCTAAAGACACGATAAACCTATCAATCAAGATTCTTCCAATCTTGGTAGAGAAACCAGCTGTAAACTCAAGTGTCGTCACTTACGACAGCACCGTCTACGCTATCAAAGTCCCTGAAAATCCAGCATATACAATTTCAGGAAAGTCGATTGGTTTGGAGCCAGGCACATACACCACCGTCGTATCTTTGAAACCAAACTACGCATGGAGTGACTCCACAACAGAAAACCAAATCTACGAGTTGAAAATTACTAAAATCAAAGTGTCAATTCCGTCGGCAGACTCAACAATTTTCTACTACAACAGAAAAGAGCAGACATATACGATTGATGAAAATGAAAACTACTTTGTAAATGGAGAGAAGCAAACCGCAATTGGAAACCATGATGTAGTAGTCACGCTCATTGACACTTTTCATTACGAATGGGCTGACGCAACTGTTGAGCCAAAACATTACCAGTTTGACATCATCGAAAGCGAAAAATTTGGTTTTGAGACGACAGAAACCAACACGAATGTCATACCGGGAGAAGATTTGACAATAGACATCGATGTAGATGGAATAGTGCAATACTACCAAATCAGCTGTGATCAGATGCCTGATCTTGGAGATTCTTTGAGAGAGTTCGACAACGGACATCATACAATAAAAATCCCGACATCAAGCGACGCTGTTCCAGGCAGATATAAAATGAATGTGACTCTTATTTCTGGCAATATCGACTCGACATTCTCAATTGATGTCACAATCAATTATCCAGCATCAGCCATGAAAGTATTGTGGAATGACGTAGTTGCTGTAGACAACGCAATAGTCAAAACGACAACATACCAATGGTATAAGGATGGCGAAATGATTTCAGGAGCGACAGGACAATACTACTGTGACAAAGCTGGATTATGCGGTTATTATATGTGTGAGGTAGACGGTGGATTGACCGTCGGACCTACATATTTGGATTTCGGCAGGCCATTGTGTCTGACTGCGCAAGGAGAGACCGGAAAGATAATCGCAAATGTTGTAGGAAACACAACAGCAAACGTATTGCTGATGAGTGTTGAAGGCATGTTGATTGATTCAAAGCCAGCTGCCAAGGAGATGACATTCACCGTCAAACCAGGAATTTATGTGTTAGTTCTTGATGGCACAGACCAAAGTGTCAAAGTGATTGTTAAATAAACAAAGGGTTAAATCAGGATCGAGACAAACGAAAGATGAAAAATACAGCAAGTATAATATTAGCGTTGTTCGCTGCATTTGGCTGTTTATCGGCACAAGAAAAACAGACAGCAAAAGATTCCTCTACAGTCATGCTGCAAGACACAGCGTCGGGACTGGGGATGACAACATCAGAAGTGCCACAAAGACAAGATTTGACCCTTCCCCTTTGGGCTCCTCAAAACAAATATTTAAGTCTTGGATTTAGCGGTGGACTCAGCACACTGAAATACGACCCTAAGGATTGCGACCGCTCTCCAATGGGTGGCGGATCAATCAACATCGACTATAACGTCTTCTTCGGCAAGAAATGGGGACTCTCTTTCGGAGTTGGAGCCTCTGTCTACAATGCAAAGACAATAATCGACACCCGATACACGTCTACAGAAAAAATCCCTGTGACATACACAGACGGGACAACAGCAATCGAAGAGAGCGATTTCTATACAGATTTCAATGATTGGGAGGAGAGACAAACCTGCATCGCTTTGGAAACACCAATCGGGCTTCTCTACCGCAGATACCTAGGTGGCAACACTACCCTGCTCACAGGAGCCGGCGTGAAATTGTCGTACCCTGTCAAGACAACATACAGAGTGAAAACTGGAAACCGCAAAACAAGCGGACACATAGAAAATTCAGACATCTATTTAAATCCAGACCTTCCTCAACATGGCTATACGACAAAATATGAGCGTCCAAGCGGAACGACGGGGACAAAAAACATCTCTGCTGGAATATACCTCGATATAAACTTTGTGCATAAGACAGCCAATGCTAACTTCTTCTACGGCATCTATGGAAACCTCGGTTTGTCCAGCATACGCAAAGGTGATGGCAAATCATTGACCGACACAAAAGAGTATTGCGGAGTATTGGCTTCCAATGCAGTCGACGCTACGACTCTTAACTCTGTTGGTGTAAGATTGGGAGTGAAGATTCCATGTCCAAGACTAAGAGATGACGACAACGACGGAGTGCTCGACAAGTTCGACAAATGTCTTGGCACGCCTGCCAACGTAGCAGTGGACTCATTCGGATGTCCACTCGACACCGATAAAGACAGCGTACCTGATTATCTCGACCAATGTCCTGGCACACCTAAGGGAGTGCAGGTTGATTCCGTCGGATGCCCGATAGACAGCGATGGAGACGGAATTGCAGACATCTACGATCTATGTCCTAACACACCAGACAGCATCGAGGTAGATGCTCATGGATGTCCGGTAGATAGCGATGGAGACGGTGTGGCTGACTATCTCGACAAATGTCCGGATACATCTAAAGAGGCAGAGGTTGATACATGCGGATGTCCTGTCGACACAGATGGAGACGAAGTGCCAGATTACCTCGACAAATGTCCGAATGTAAAAGGTTCAGCCAAGAATAACGGATGTCCTATAGTTTCCGCGAAAAACAAAGCGGTGCTAAAAAAAGCGGTGCACGGAATACAGTTTGAGACAAACAACGCAGTCATCAAGACATCGTCATATCCGATTCTCAACAAAGTGGTGACAATGATGAAAAAGAATCCGTCATACAAACTGCACATCTCCGGACACACCGACAATGTCGGCAAACCAGCACAAAACATGAAACTGTCGAAAGAAAGAGCCACTGCAGTTGTGAAATATCTCACAAAAAAAGGAATCAAATCTTCAAGATTGAGGAGTGATGGATTTGGAGGAACAAAACCAGTGGCATCAAACAAGACAGAAAAAGGTAAAGCGATGAACAGACGAGTTGATTTTGAAGTGGAATTCTAATATATGAGACGGGAGCAATCCCGTCTTATTTTTTATATGCCCCATCATTTATATAGTGCGAATTAAACTTTTCATATTCCGCATTACTAAATCACCAATACATCTATCCGAATTTGCTTTTTACATTTAGCAATTCCAATTTATCCCATCGCATTTAGCAATTCTTAGTTTATTTATACCTATCTTTGTGGAAAATAATAACAATTTTTCAAATGGTAAGAGCAATATTTCCAGGAAGTTTTGACCCACTTACTCTTGGACACTATTCAGTGGTGAAAAGAGCGCTTTCATTTGTCGATGAGGTAATCATCGCAATTGGTGTGAATGAGTCAAAACGTCCGTTTTTTGATACAGAAGCAAGAAAGAGAATTATCGAAGAGACATTCAAGAATGAGCCTCGTGTTAAGGTCGCAACCTACGATTGCCTGACTGTAGATTTCGCAAAACAGGTCGACGCGACTATCATCCTACGTGGAATCCGAGCCGTGGCAGATTTTGAATATGAGAAGACAGTAGCAGACGCCAACCGTCAAATTTCAGGAATCGACACCATCCTGCTGTTCACAGAGCCTCAACACTCTTTCATCAGTTCCACCGTCGTGCGAGACATTCTCCGCTACGGCAAAGACCCAAAGAACATGCTGCCTCCAGGAATCGACCTGAAAGCAATCCTTGAAATAAAAAATGAGCACAAAGATTTAATTTGTTAAACTATTCAATATGGCAAAAACGCATTACAATGGACTACGCAGTCAAGAAGTCATTGATTCAAGAAACAAATTCGGATCAAACATTCTTACTCCACCAGAGAAAGAATCATTATTCGTAAAGTTTCTAGAGAAATTCAAAGATCCTCTAATCATCATCTTGCTCATTGCCGGTGCATTGTCTGTTTGCATTGCCATCTACGAATATTTCCAACATCCGGATCCAACCGTCTTTTTCGAACCAGTCGGCATTTGGGTAGCCATTTTCCTTGCCACTGGCATGGCTTTCTACTTTGAGTATGCCGCCGACAAAGAGTTTGAAGTGCTCAACCAAGTGAACGACGACGAACCGGTACAGGTCATCAGAGACGGCATCACAACGGAAATTCCACGCAAAGATGTGGTGGTGGGCGACATCGTGATCCTTGTCACCGGTTGTGAAGTGCCTGCCGACGGTGAATTATTGGAATCCACCTCACTCAACATTGATGAAAGCACACTTACTGGTGAGCCTATTTGCCTGAAAACTACAAAAAAAGAAGATTTCGACCCTAACGCGACATTCCCGTCCAACCACGCCATGCGAGGCACGAAAGTGATGGAGGGACATGGAATCATGAGAGTGTTTGCTGTGGGAGACCGCACAGAAAACGGAAAAGTTTTCACAGCCGCAAAAATAGACAACAGCATCAAGACTCCATTGAACGAACAGTTGGATGGACTTGGCAACCTGCTCGCTAAAATCAGTTATGTTATCGCTGGACTCATCATCGTCGGACGAATCGGAATGTATTTCGTCAACAACGACGGATTCTCTTGGTTTGGAGATGAAGCTACAGCTGGTTTCATCACAGAGACCTTGCAAGCATGTATGGTGGCGGTGGCTCTAGTGGCAGTGACTGTACCCGAAGGTTTGCCAATGGCAGTCACTCTATCGCTCGCATACAGTATGCGCGCAATGCTCAAGACCAACAATCTCGTACGCAAAATGCACGCTTGTGAGACAATGGGAGCAACGACAGTGATCTGCACCGACAAAACAGGGACACTGACACAAAACAAGATGCAGGTGCACGAGACCAAGTTTTTCAACCTGCAGCCAGACCAAACTCTAGTAGGCGACGAAGCCAGCAACCTTATTGTGGAGGGAATTTCCGTCAACTCGACCGCCCTACTCGACCTTTCTGACGCCAACAATCCAAAAGCATTGGGCAATCCAACAGAAGGAGCTCTGCTTCTTTGGCTGAACAAGCATAATATCAATTTTGAAAAGATAAAAGAGAATGCAGAAAGAGTGGATGAGATTCCATTCTCCACCGAACGCAAATACATGGCTTCTCTTGTCAAATCACAATATTTGAACGGCAAAAAAGTATTGTATTTGAAGGGAGCTCCCGAAATTGTGCTTGCACTCTGCTCAAATATAGCTGGAGGCGAAACAAAGCACTCCATCAATGAGACTCTGCTCAAGTATCAGAATCAAGCGATGCGAACTCTTGCGTTTGCCTATCAAATTGTAGAAGACGGAGATGTGGTCATCAACGACGGCAAACTAACTGCCAACAACCTGACATTCATGGGGGTGGTAGCGATCGCCGACCCAGTACGCAAGGAGGTGCCAGATGCCGTCAACAGCTGTATCGAAGCAGGAATCGACATCAAGATCGTGACTGGAGACACAACAGCGACCGCTAAAGAAATCGGACGTCAGATAGGTCTTTGGAAAGAGAATTACGGAGAAAACAACATCATCACCGGTCCTGATTTCGCAGCATTGTCTGACGAAGAGGTATACAACAGAGTAGAGGAGATAAAAATCATTGCCCGAGCTCGCCCACTCGACAAGAAGAGATTGGTGGAGACGTTGCAAAAACGCAATCAGGTCGTGGCAGTGACAGGAGACGGAACAAATGACGCACCAGCACTGAAGGCGGCACATGTAGGACTTTCAATGGGAGATGGAACCAGTGTGGCAAAAGAGGCGTCGGACATAACTATCATCGACAACTCATTCTCAAGCATCACACGCGCGGTAATGTGGGGACGATCACTCTACCAGAATATCCAGAGATTCATTTTGTTCCAGATGACAGTAAACGTGGCAGCATGCCTTATCGTGCTTGTCGGAGCATTCATACCGGGCATCAAATCGCCGCTTACTGTGACACAGATGCTATGGGTCAACCTGATAATGGACACATTCGCCGCTATGGCTTTAGCCTCTCTTCCTCCTTCAATGAGCGTGATGAAAGAAAAGCCAAGGTCAAGAACAGCTTTTATCATCAACAACACGATGATGAAATTCATCCTTTCTGTCGGATTCTTCTTTTTCGTGGCTATGCTGGGACTACTGTTCTTGATGAAGAATCACGAAATCACATTCGAAAGCGGATTGTTGGGAATGACTTCAGGCGGTTCCACTCTGACTGCCTATGAATGCAGCATTTTCTTCACAATATTCGTAATGCTTCAATTCTGGAACATGTTCAACGCAAAAGCGTTCGAGACAAACAAAAGTGCACTTCACTTCAAGAACAGTAAAGGATTTGTCACAATTGCAGCGTTAATCTTGTTCGGACAGATTCTGATCGTGAATTTTGGAGGCGCGATGTTCAACGTGACACCTATCAGCATAATGGATTGGCTGATAATCATAGGAGCGACATCAATTGTATTGTGGATCGGGGAATTAGTGAGGATGATTAAGAAATAATCCGTAGAGACGGGGATAATCCCGTCTCCACAAAATTCTAAATTCTAAAAAAAATGAAAAAATTTATCAAGACGACATTGGCATTCATATCGGCTATCTCAATGATCGCTTGTTCACAAGTACAAGGAGGAAGAATGGACAGAAGGAAAATAGTCAAAGACACAACAGCTGAAGAGGTCACAAACTCCGCTGATATAACTGTAGCTGTCGAAAAAAGCAAAACGAGCATAACATTATCTCAACTCAATTACTTCGACGGTGACAAAGAGTTCAACGACACAGTCAAACTGCATCTGGCAAGCATCATCATTCCAGCCAAAACAAATCCTTCGACAGGATATGACTGGGAAGTGAGAATCGAGACACAAGACAGTTCGATTTTGAAATTGGAGAATGTGAAGAACACCACCCAAAGAGATCCGTCGCAACCAATGATGTGTGGAGCACCGTCGACAAGGGAATATGAATTTACATCTGAGAAGGCAGGATTCGCAAAAGTAATCTTTGAATACAAGCGACCTTGGGAGAAAAAAGATCCTGAGACAACAGTCGTTTACAATATCACAATTGAAGAATAACCATGTGGACGCAAGTAGAATTCACTCTTAATGAAAAGAGACGCGGATTTCACCTCGTCACAAGCGAGATAATGTCGCATCTGCCAGCATTGCCAAAAGTAGGATTGCTAAATCTATTCATCAAGCATACGTCAGCAGGATTGACAATCAATGAGAACGCAGATCCAGACGTTCGCGTCGACATGGAAAGCATTTTCAACCGCATGGTCAAAGAGCGTGAGCCTTATTATCAGCACACGCTTGAAGGAGACGACGACATGCCGGCCCACGCCAAAAGCACACTCGTCGGCGACAGTCTTACCATTCCAATCACCAATGGCAGACTTAATCTCGGCACTTGGCAAGGAATATATCTTTGTGAATTCAGGAACTACGGAGGAGCAAGACACATTGTCGCGACAATAACGGGCGAATAGCAAACATGACAAAAAAGAAGAAAAAAATCATAGGTATAACTCTGTTGGTCATAGCGATTCTAATCTTCACTCCAATCTGTTTCTACAAATTAGTGGAGAATAAAACCGCAGACAAGTTGTACAACGACGTCAACAGCATCCCATACAATGAGGTAGGAATGGTGCTTGGCACAAACCCTAAAACAAAAAAAGGGATGGACAATCCATATTTCTACAATCGTGTGGATGCGGTGGAAAAGCTATACAAGGCAGGCAAGATAAAATTTATCCTTATAAGCGGAGACAACAAGACAAAAGATTATTCCGAACCTGATGTGATGAGGAAAATTCTTATAGAAAGAGGTATTCCCAAAGATGTGATTTATATCGACTATGCAGGATTCAGGACTTTGGATTCCGTTGTTAGGGCAAAAAATATCTTTGGTCAAACCCAAATGACAGTCATATCACAAAAATTTCACAACGAAAGAAGTATAGTGCTCGGTGAATGGCAGGAGATGGATTTAATTGGCTTCAACGCAAAAGATGTAGAAGTCAAAAAGAGCAAATATAAAACATTGATCAGGGAAGGTGGAGCAAGAGTGAAGCTATACCTTGATATGCTTATCGGCAAAGAGCCACATTTCGGAGGGAATCCGATCAAAATCGCAGTCGGACATCCACAAACTGACTTAAACGAATAAGATTATGCTTACAATTTACAAAGGAAGACCAGAAGATTTATCCGGCAGACTCGACAGGGAAATCAGAGTGTACGACCTGCTCGACTCACTGCACGTGGAATACGACCGTCTTGACCATGAGCCAGCAATGACCATGGAAGTGTGCGCCGAGATAGACGCAGCTTTCGAACGTATGCCACTTGAAGCATTCAAAGCAGACCTAAGTGCAGACAAAAGCAAACATGCCATCGTCTGTAAAAATTTGTTTCTCACCAACAAGCAACATACCAAATACTATCTTCTAATGATGCCAGGCGACAAGAAATTCCTGACAAAGGACTTGTCTGCACAGATAAATTCAGCCAGATTGTCGTTTGCTGGAGAAGACGAGATGCTTAAATACCTAGACGTCACACCAGGATCGGTATCTGTCCTCGGATTGATGAACGACAAAGACAACGCCGTACAATTGCTGATCGACAGCGACGTGTTGAGAAGCGAGTATGTCGGTTGTCATCCATGCATGAACACATCCAGTTTGCGTATGCTTGTGAAAGACCTGACAGAGAAGATTCTCCCTGCCATCCACCATGAAGCGATCGTGGTAAATTTATAAAAAACCTTGAAATTTTGCCTTAATACAAAAAATTGTTATTTTTGCACACTAACTACCACGATGGAAGTCGCACATAGGCGTACTAAACTACACGTCTAAACATTTTCAATTGCTATCCTAACAAGAAAAGGCAATGATTATGATTAAAAGATTGATAAAAGCTTCGACTATTCTGCTTGTTTTATCAGCTATTTCTTCATGCAACAAGAAACAGGTTGAAAGTCCGCAATATATACTTGAAGCACCAGAATTCAAAGATGGTGTTGACATCCGTTATTTCCAGAAAAGACTAGATGGAGAAAACGGACACGACTATGTGGATTATATGGCAATAATCTACAATGAGAAAAATCATTATAGAGACGAAACACTCTATTACTACTCATCTCAACACAAAACCATTCTTAACCAACGGAAATTCAGATTCCTTGTAAAGGATGGAGAGCTTATTATGTTTGAGAATGAGGCAGACACAGTAGGAAGATGCTATCTTTCGGTAAATACCGATGCCAGAGTGATCTATTCGACCGAACCAAAACCGCCTGGTTACATTCCAATCACACATACTCATACCTTGCAAGGCACTCGCAAAGTAAAATTGGGAAAAATGGCAGACTCCATATATGTGTATAGTTTCTATACTCCATACACATACGTGCATGAGGAATACTACGACAGATCGTTAAAACTAGTGAAATTTTCTGAAAGCTACTACGATCTGGATTTCTCTATGGAACAGATTGACTCCATTTACGCGCCAAAAGATTTCATGGACATTCTGCATAAGCAGCTGACAATCTCGCCAGAATCCGAAATGCCAGACAGTTGCGTCACTTCTGAATATGTCAACAAGATGGAAAAGAACATTTTGATGACGGTAGCATTATGGAGAGAGTATCTCAACAATATTGAATTAGGAAACGCTAACTCATGTTCTGAACGTGAAAGCAAAGCTTTGTTCAACTATCTTCGCAACAATTCATACAGGAATCTGTTCCTGACAAAAGCGTTGGAATACTCTAACAAGAAGAGCGAATATGCTGAAACAATATTCATGCAGATGCTTCCTGAAATCAATAAGAACTACAAAATATATGCCAATGTGGTGGATGATTTTCCATTTCTTTTGGACTATCCTGAAATCAAAAACAAATTCAAAAAAGGCAAATAAAAGTTCAAATACAAAGCAAGATATTTTAGATCTAGATATAAAAAGAGCCCTTGGAATTGATCCAAAGGCTCTTTTTTCAATGTGCATTGGAGATTGCATCTTCTGCGATTCTCATTTTGTCATTTTCGGACAAGTATCTTTCGTCCATTCACTATATAAATAGCAGAAGGGAAATCCTGTCGAAATATATCTCCCTTGTGAAGACAACGAGAGACTAAGATGCGTCCGTCAATCGTTGAGATTAGAAGCGATGCATCATCTATAGCCTCAGCCACAATAGAGCCGTCAATTGTCCATATTTTCAAACTGCTGTTGTCTGATGCAACCGTCTCCGCAATCTCTGTTCCAAAGTCTTTCTGAGCAATAACCGTGTAACGTTGTCTTCCAGTATCTCCTTTTTTATAGATGATCAAATTACATGTATCACTACCAACGGCAAGCGACAAAGGTATATTTTTAAGTGAATGAGCAGGAATGTCAACAGTGTAAGAAGCTATCTCTCTGCCTTCAAAATTTCCTGTAGTGTCTATTTCAAGAATATATGTCGCTGAATGCTGTTCAGATGTTCCATTGTTGATAATGAGGTTGCCCTCCACTATCTGATCAGAGCTCCTATACCTGTTGCAATTAAAGTTCACCGACACCTCTCCACTGTTTGCCAAGCCACCACCCATATTATCAATCACCAACAAAGCTCCATTACAGTCGTAGACCGTATAGCGTGAATACTCAAATTCGTTAGGGATAATATTGCTGATCGTCGTCTCCTCTCCAGGCTTCAAATAAAGATGCGGTTTGACGGTATAAAATCCGCTTTCATGATTGAGAGTGATAATCACGAGGTTGTCATAATAAGCGTCTCCCTCATTCTTCACTTTTAGTCGGCAAACAAATGCTCCAGTGGCAGTTGTGTCTATCACAACCGAGGCTGTTAGACGGAACTCTTTATTGCTCTTATAAGCGATTCCTTTTGTCAGAACATTCTTTTTAGAATCAGTCAACCAATAATAAACCGAGTCTGATATTGGCACAAACTTAAAATCCACCTCACTACTATCTTCGGATTCGATTGTGACATAAGAGCCAAACGAGCTGTATTCAGGAAATGTATCCACTGAATTTGTAAACAGATATACAGCATCATAGTATTCTCTACTGCCTTTATTTTGCAAGTGGATTGTACCATGGGCATACTGATTAGTCGAATTGAAATCCGTCATCTCCACAGATGCAGATATCTCATAATCTTCCACCACCGTCACCACTCCATCTTTTACAGTATACATGAGGTTGATATTATTGAACCCTCCGCTTGGAATCCACGTTTTTCCATCCTCACTTTCTATCAAGCCAACCTTGTAAATCTTGCCCTCCTGGAATCCAGAAACATTTAGGTTGTAAACACGTTCCTGATTATAGACAATGAAAGGAGAGACCACTACTGAATCTTCTGAGAATCCTATATTAACAACATTTCCATTTTCATCTATATATCCGCTCGACAATCTTATTTTTTTCTCTTCAAGAGAATTGTTCACATAAGAATAGAACTGAAAAAAATTGTTTTCTGACAACACGTATGATACGCCAACAGCTTCAATCACCGTGGATTTATCTATAACATCTGCGACTCCGTTGTCTGGCACAATGCCATAAATGATATAATTACCTTTAGAATAGCCATCATTTGTCTCACTTGAACCCACTTCCGTCGTGGTGTTTGGATTCAATATTGCCAAATCATAATAGCCATTGTAATGTCCGTTCCATCCCCAATTAATGTGGAACAATCCATTTTCATCTATACCATCACACAGGAATCTATGTCCTTTTGTCATCGAAGATCCTGCCATAAGGACCGGACGGTTTTCTTTCAACTCTTTGTAAATAAGATACGACCATTCTTCAAATGTATAGCCGGCACGATAAGATATGCGAATCAAATCTGGATCAAAGCCAAACACATTGACAAGTTCCTCAACACATGTCTTGTAGCAAGCACTCTCTTCTTCTCCGTAATCCATTTCAGCAGCAGCGTCTACAGCCGTCATTAAATCGGAAGCCGCCTTTGCCTGGGCTTCTGTGTATCCTTCCTCATACGTGTCCAATATGTTGTTCCAATCAAACTTTGTTCCCTTTTCCACACCTGGGACATCTATATTTTCAGTCTTGGTGGTGTAAGCTGGAATGTTGGAAAAAGTAGCGGCTGGATAACGATAATATGTCAAAAGTTGTGCGATAGCTGTAGCCGAACAACCAACAGGTGCCTGAGTTCCATTTATTGTTGGCGCGTTCAAGTTGAATGGGGCATATTGCCCCCATGTAATATTTTTAAGCAATGGTGCAATGGGGCTATCTGTAATGCGTGTCGCTCTCAATTCCGATGTCGACGAAGGGAGCTCTATATTTTGATGTCGGTTTTTTTCTATATTCTCCACAAAGACATTGAGCATTTCCTGCAACTCCTGATTGATTTCTCCATCTTTGCTATACGCAAGAAGGCCAGGAACACGAGTATCTGCTGAGACAATAGCATATCCACCGTTATTCCCTTTGAATGTGTAGCAGACAGTGTCTCCATTCGCCGTTTTGACATCCGCAAGATAAACATTGCCAGAATTGACAAGTGTTTTGTTCGCTATAGTTTGGATCTCATCAAAGGTTCTAGACTCTGCAAAAATGCTGTTGGTTGCAAGTGCAAGCGCAGAAAACAGTAGTAACTTTAATTTTTTCATAGCGTCAAGTTTTTAAGGGGTTCTCCACCCGAGTTCACAAATCAATAATTAATTCCTTTATGCTTTTCGCTTTTTGTCAAATTTAAACAAAAATTTCACAAAGACATCTTTTCAAAGTACATATTTCATTTTTATATTTTCAACAACATGTTTTCGCATATTTGGGATCTTCATTAAGAAGCCACTTAAATTTTATTCAAAGAGATTTCAGTCAAGATGCTACAACGCATTGTTGACGCCACTTAGCATCGGCACAAAATTGCATTCTTCTAATTTATCTACATCGAAATGAGTTTCATCAACGCGTCTCACCCGATACATATTGCTGACTCCCGACTTATCCTCAACAGGAATTATCATCATTCCTCCTACTTTCAACTGAGCCATAAGCTTAGGAGGAAACTGAAATGCTCCAGCAGTCACTATGATTTTGTCAAACGGGGCATGCTCAGGCATTCCGAGATAACCGTCGCCACAAATATTATTGACTTTGACATTCAATTTCTTGAAAAGAGCAGACGTAAGATCATACAACACTTTCTGACGCTCTATCGAATAAACCTCCGCTCCTAATGCCTCCAAGCAAGCGGTCTGATACCCACTGCCTGTGCCTATCTCCAACACTTTCTCCCCAGGCTTCAGTTCCAGCAACGACATTTGCCGTGCAACTGTGGATGGCTGGGAAATCGTCTGTTTTGCGGCAATGGGCAACGTCACATCCTCATAGGCTGAAGCTATATACATCGGCTGACAAAACAAGTGACGTGGCACCTGTGAGATCGCATCCAAGACATCAGCTGCAAAAGCAAACTTATTGGTTTTGAGCTGAGCTATCATCATCCTTCTTCTCGCCGCAAATTTCGGTTCTTCTACAAAATTCATCACTATTATTTCATAACATACACCACACTCTTTGTAGAGAAAAACTCCTCATCGAAATAGTTAGTCAGAGATTCGCTCATTGCGTTTCTTCCTAACGGTTTCAATTCTTCCGTCAAATCTCCACCTTTCAATGCTATCACACCGACTGGAAGAGCCGACGACGCAACTGGTTTCAATAGTGGACGAGCCAATTTCATCAAGTCTGGCATCTGCATCACGGCACGGCTCACGACATAGTCGTACTTTGCCTTCACATCCTCCGCGCGCAAATGTTCACCTTTTATATTCGTCAAGCCGATCGACTCTGCCACAGCATTCAAAACCTTAATCTTCTTCCCCACTCCGTCAATTGCATGGAAAGTGACATTCGGGAAAATGATTGCCAACGGAATTGCGGGGAAACCGCCTCCTGTACCTAGGTCGAGAATCTCCGTGCCATCCGCGAAATCCGTGAATTTTGCTATTCCCAACGAATGAAGCACATGATGCTCATAAAAATTGTCCATATCCTTGCGGGAAATCACATTGATTTTTGAGTTCCAGTCCTGATAAAGAGCATCCAGGGCTGCAAACTGAGATTTCTGCACATCCGAAAGATTCGGAAAGTATTTTTCTATAATAGATATGTCAGCCATAATTTAATCTTCTAATAAATATCTCACGATGGACTTCGACGTGTCCATAAATTGACGTAATTGTTTGTTTGCGACGGGAATTTTGACGCTCCTTTCTGCCTCCATTCCAAGTTCATACGGAGAATAGACAAAATAAATGGTATCCTTCGTCAACAAAAATTTCCGGCTGGGCGCGATTTGTTCGACAGATATACCCTTCGAAGCAAGCGAATCCTCATTCACAACTCCATATTTCTTCACCATACAGTCGACCAGCACATTACGGATATCTTCCACGTCTTTTTCAGAAAACAGATCTTCGTATTCCACTTTCTCCTTCAACTTCTTGTCCCAGTTGCTGTACGACAATCCAAATAGTGGAGTGCTTCCGGTGTTTTCATATATACCTTTCGCCATACAATAAAGTCTTGAATCCTGATAGGTGTTTTTCGTGAATCTCGCCACAGTCCAATCAAAATAGCGGCTCTTGGAAAACTCGTCAGCCGCACGGAACTCTGTCTTAAACCTTGTGGCGACAGAAGCGAAATATCCCGTCGTCGCGACAATTGGATCCGTCATCAATCTCTCTGTAGCAAAATTCATCACGTCGAAACATATGTCAGTCACCAACTTATCTGAATCATTTCTTGAAGGCATCGCCAACACCGCCTTATATTTCACATATTTATGCTGCGGTTGATTTGGATCCACAAAATATGCAGTGTCGTAGATGAAAATCTCAGTGTCATACAACAAAGTCTTCGGAGTGTCCGGAAGGACGGAATCCTTCACTGCTGTGTCCAAGACTGTTTGTATTGAATCAGCCGCTGTATCTGGTGCTGAAATTTCGGAAGATTTTGTATTGCAAGACACAAAAAATGTAACTGCAAAACAATAAATCAATAAATTCTTCATTATTCAGCAAATTTATACAGAGGAGAATCTGTTCTCATCAATGGTTTCAAATCAGTAAATGAGAACTTCACTTCAATCGGACCGACAGCATAAGCAGCGATCTCATAAGGCTTGTAGTTGAAACTCAAAGAATCAGCAGACACCAATATACTGTTGTTTGGAGCGACATCTTTCACATCAAGTATGCCCGCATCAGTCAGATTTTCATGTCCCTTTACATCCATCATCCTGCAAAGAGTATCAAGGATCATCTCCGTAAGTTTGGATTTTGAATCGTCTACGAAAATATCCTCAAGAGACAATCGCTTCGCATTTGTTTTGTCCCATACCTTAAAATCAGCGCAGAAATAAGGATGAGCGCCACCCATATAAGAATAAGCCGTGAAGACGGAATTGTAGATATCCGCATTTTCAAACACCTTATCAGCAGTGCATTCATATACGCAAGGTGTTTCCGACGAAGAAAACATTCCTCTATAAGCAGCGACGTCTTCTTCTTCCATAACAGCGAGCGACGCTATCTTCTTTTCTCTTGCAAGCTGAATATCATTTGTACGTACGCCAGTAGCTTCAGCGATCATCGACAATCTAATAGAGTCGGCACACGGAGATATACCCTCATTGGGAATTTTAAGATTGTAAGAATACTTAAACTGTGGATTAAGAGTGTCGGAAAAGATATGACCGACAGTGTCGAAAGCCAAAACAGAAGTTGCAAAACCAGAATCTGCAGTTGCAGTTTCACCTTTTTTCTCTACAGAACAACAACATAAAGCCGCAGACATCGAAGTCAGCAATATATTCTTAAAAATATTATTCGTCATCAGATATTATTTTTAGTTCTATATTCCACAAAAGTAACGCAAGATTTTCACAAATACAAAACGAACCTTTACAAATTCCGCTCCTTTTTTTCATCAAAAATTTCATTAAGTCCAGAAAAAAACACCATTATTCCATTTTTTTGTTTGCCATTATTTATTTTATTGCTATTTTGCATTTAATTAACACTGATGCAGATGAAAAAATTGGTCTATTTCATATCGGCTTTGTTGTTGCTAACATGTTGCAACAAATCGGCGGACAACCAAAATTCGTCGCAGAATCAGTGTGTATCCACCCCAGATTCTATTCTCCGCGTCGCTACAATTTCTCGCTCCACATCATACTATACCCTTCGTGGTGGTCACGAGATGGGATACGACTATGAGCTAAGCAAAGGGTTGGCGGAAAAGATGGGCAAACGTCTTGTGGTAAAAGTGGCGAAAAGCAACGAAGAGCTGATTTCAATGCTTGGCGATTCTGCCGACGTGTTGGCATTTCCAGTCGTGATCAACAAAGCCAATAAAGAGAAGATGGATTTTGTCGACAAGGAGACAATAACACATCAGGTGATTGTGCAAAAGAAGAGGAAGTCCAACAAACAGAAACAGGATGTGCTCGACCTAATCGGCAAAAAAATCACTGTGGTGCAGGGATCCAAATATCACCACCGTCTGCTCAACCTTAACGACGAAATCGGCGGCGGCATGGAAATCAACGCCGTCTCCACAGATTACGACGAGGAGGCTCTCATCAAAATGGTGAGCAAAGGAGAGATTGAAATGACCGTGTGCGACAACGACATCGCCCAGCTTCAACGTCGCTACTATAGAAACCTCGACATTCATCTTGAAGTATCGCACCCTCAACGCAATGCTTGGGCTGTAGCTAAAAATGATTCCGCCTTGCTAAAAGAGATAAATAGTTATTTCTCAGACAACGAAAAGACAATCAACAGATTATACACAAAATACTATGAGCCGAAGGTAGCGAAAGACAAGAATAAAGATGTGCCTATCTTCATCGACGACAAACATATTTCCGTCTACGACTCTATCTTCAAAAAACAAGCTGACAGCACAATCTGGGACTGGCGACTCCTGTCTGCCATCGCCTACACAGAGTCGCGTTTCAACCCTAACGCCGGAAGTTTTGCCGGGGCAAAAGGTCTGATGCAGCTGATGACAGAGACTATGCTTGCTCTTGGAGCTGACCCCAAAACGATGTTGGAGCCAGAGGAAAACCTACGGTTGGGAATCGAATATCTCAGCCGCACATACCAACTCATGCAATCCGCGCGTACCAACGACGACCGCATCCGTCTGACCCTCGCAGCGTATAACGCCGGTCTCGGACATATCCGTGACGCGCAAACTTTGTGTGAACTGCATGGAGAGAATCCGGCAGAGTGGAAAGTGGTAAAAAGATATGTCAGGCTGCTGGCTTCTCCAGACTACTACAATCTCCCATCTGTCAAATGTGGATATCTTCGTGGTTCGGAAACGGCTGATTATGTAGACGACATCATGGATTTGTATGCCACATACAGGAGAAAATTCAAGAAATAAGACGGCTGGCAGCAATTTCTTTTTCAATTTATAAAGTTTCTTATTTCCTTTGAAATCAATCGAAAATCTATATCTTTGCACTCGATTTCAAATTTTAATCAAAACTTATATGGATAGTAACAAGACAGAATCATGCAAGGGGGAAATCATCCTCTACCAACCCAACGGAAGTTTGAAACTAGAAGTGCAAATCGAAAACGACACGGTTTGGCTAACACAACAACAGATGGCAGAATTGTTTGGAGTCAAACAACCAGCTGTTTCAAAACATTTAAACAATATTTTCAAAGAAGGAGAATTAGATAAAGCCTCAGTTCATTCCATTTTGGAATATACTGCGGCAGACGGCAAATCATACAAAACTCAATTCTACAGTTTAGATGCCATCCTTTCAGTTGGATATAGAGTCAACAGTAAAAACGCAACAAAATTTCGACAATGGGCAAACAAAATTCTCAAAGATTATCTTCTCCGTGGGTATTCTGTCAACCGTCAACTTGTGGAACTACAAGGATATACGGATAACAGATTTCTCCAAATAGAAAAGCGTCTGGACGAGCATCAGCAACAGATAGATTTCTTCGTTCGCACAAACATACCGCCTCACGAAGGTTGCGTCTTCGAAGGTCATCTGTTGGAAGGACGTGAAGTAGCAGAAATGATTATAAAAAGTGCCAAACATGAGGTAATTTTAATTGACCCATACATAGGTTCTGACACTCTGCATATTCTTGAGGCAAGACAAAGAAACGTGTCCGCTACCATCTATACAGAAAAAGTCAACAACAACATACTAACTCTACAACACAACCATGAGACGGAATATGGAAAATGTCGTCGCATCAACATTTTTCAATACAAAACTAATTTTCACGACCGTTTCCTAATCATTGATGAAACCGTTTATCACTTCGGGGCTTCAATAAAAGACCTAGGAAAACGTCTGTTTGCATTCGACGTAATCCATCTGTCTAAAAGCTTGATTATGGGAGAAGTAGTGTGAACTGTAGAATTGAGAGGCTCAATTCGCCGAACCGAGTTCAAATTTGTTGATTTTATCACGCCATTTCTGAGAGACCAACACTGATTGCTGGGTAGCCATATCAAAAGCACACATCACTCCGTGGCAAATGGTTTTAATGTTTCCTTTATCCTTATCCACAATCAATTGAAGAAGCTTGATACTTTTGTTGCCAATCTCTGTTATCTTAGTGCGGACTTCAATATTATCATTCATAAAAATCTGGTCGACGTAGCTGACATTGATATTCACGATCACAAACTGTGCGTCTTTCCAATCAACGACCCCATTGTTCATCGCCTCAAAATAGCGGACCTTTCCATAGTCCAGAAAAGAGATTTGCGAAGCATTGTTGACATGTCCAAGCTGGTCGATGTCGTTGAATCTGATCTGTATGTCGACGCTATGGTTGAAGTGTATATTTTCTAATTCTTCCATCTTTCGTATTTTTTTGTATAAGCCATATCTACCCGTGTCTAAAAATGAATTGCCGACAACACGGAGGAGTCAATCTCAAACCTGTCGTGAATCTTCTTCAATATTTCACTTCGACGCATCATCAGTTCATTACTTGCGGCAGGTGAAAGCATCGTGACATACAATTGTTTGTTTTTCATCATCATTCCCTGCGTATATTTCACGAATTCCTCTCCGACAATTTCCGGCCATACCCGTTCAATGTCGAGTGCAAGCATATCCTCATCAAGTTTCACCCTATGCACATAATCCTGCAGCACAGATGATATGGTTATTGCATTCTTTCGTTTCATTTTTCCATTATTTTCACCGCCTTATCCTCGCTCAGACCATCATTTTCATTTATCTCGTAGACGGTGTAGGAAATATTCTCCGTCTTCTCGAGAAGCAATGTTATATGCTCTCGATTTGTATCGGAGATAAACACTTGCCCTGTACGTTTGGAATCACTGATGAATTCGATGATTCTAGCCATACGATGTTCATCCAGTTTGTCAAAAATATCATCGAGAAGAAGGATTGGTTTGACGTCGCTCTTCGCCACAAACATGTCTATCCAAGCGAATTTCAAAGCCAGAAGCATCGTCTTCATTTCTCCCTGAGACGCGATTTTTTTTATCTTTCGTCCAGTGCGTTTGAAATTATAGTCATCACGATGCACTCCCCATGTCGTGAATCCTCGACGTTGGTCTTCTCCACGCAACGAGCGTAGCATTGTGAGATAATCCGACTCCATCGTCTGGGAGCGGTATTCTATATCTACACCTTCTCCATCCTCCGTATCGTAGGAGATTCTGCGGTACACCTCATCCACTTTGCCTTTGAATGTTTCTATAAATTGCTGGCGTGCATCTCTAAGAAATATTCCAGCCGACGCGAGTTTATCCTCATAACTTTCAAAAATGATCGGATCGACGTAGGTCTGCGATGTCAGCAGTGCGTTTCTTCCACGCAAAGCATTCTTATAGACAAGCAGAGCATCAAGATATTTGCGGTCGAACTGAGAGATACAGCCGTCGATAAACTTACGTCGCTCCTCTGAGGCTCCCTGAATAATCTCTATATCTTTCGGAGCCACCAATATCGCTGGAATCAGACCGATATGGTCTGACACTTTCTCATACTCCTTGCCATCCCTCTTGAGCATCTTTCTTCCTTTGTCGAGTGCGCAAGAGATGTCGAATTCTGATTCTGCGCGATGATAATGGGCTTTCAACTGAAAACCTGTCTCCCCAAATGTAATATTATCCTTGTCGTCGCGATTTGACGGACTTTTTGAAAATGACAGATAATATATGGAATCAATAATATTGGTCTTGCCGACACCGTTTTTGCCGATAAAGCAGTTGATATGCTTGGCAAATGTGAGGTCGGACCTGCGAATATTGCGAAAATTATATATAGACAATCTATGTAGAAACATACTCCCGTCTACTGGATATTACTCGTCGTCATCCTTTGGGGTGAGCGGAATGATCTTTTTTGCCTTCTTCGCGTCGTGTTTGGCATAAGCCTCAACGATTTTCTGCACGAGTTTGTGGCGGATGATGTCCTTGGCATTAAACTCTATCTTAGCTACCCCGTCGATATTCTTAAGCACACGTAAAGCCTCACCCAATCCCGAACGTTCCTTTGCAGGAAGGTCGATCTGGGTCATATCTCCTGTCACAACGATCTTACTATGTTCTCCCATACGGGTAAGGAACATCTTAATTTGCTGAGTGGTGGTGTTTTGTGCCTCATCAAGGATGATAAAAGCGTCGGAAAGAGTACGTCCACGCATAAATGCCAACGGAGCGATCTGGATGATTCCGTTCTCCATATAATCTTTCAGTTTGGCTCCAGGAATCATGTCCTGCAACGCATCGTAAAGAGGCTGCAAATACGGATCTATCTTCTCCTTCATATCACCTGGAAGAAAACCGAGTTTTTCACCAGCCTCCACAGCAGGGCGGCTCAACACGATCTTCTTCACCTCTTTGTTTTTCAAAGCTCTTACAGCAGTAGCGATAGCGATATATGTTTTTCCGCTACCAGCAGGGCCGATAGAGAAGATAAGGTCGTTCTTCTCGTAGGCAGCCATGAATTTCTTCTGAGTTGGAGTGCGAGCAGTGATTGGTTTACCATTTATACCATAGATAATCAGATTGTTCTCCACCTGGATTTTAGGTTCACTACCCTTGATATAGTCGATGATGACCTCCTCCGTCAACTTATTATAAGTGGCGCAGTATTTTTCCAGTTTGCCAATCACCTCCTCAATTACAGCGATTTCCTCCTCGTCGCCATGGATTTTAATTGCGGTACCTCTGGCAATTATTTTCACTTTGGGATACAAATCCTTGATCAGACGGATGTTAGAATTATTAACTCCGTAGAAAATAGTGGGATCAGCCACTTCCAGCTCTATGATTTTTTCTATCACTCTCTATGGTATAAATCTGTGTTTTGGCAAAAATACTTCTTTTTGGGGAAATATTAAAATGGAGAGGGAAAAAACGTTGGCGGTTAGCTTATAGCGGTTGGCAGTAGACTTTTTATTTTGAGAAAATAAAAAAGGAGACGCCGCATACCCGACGTCTCCACAAAATTAGTAATTCATCTTTACTCTAAATATGATTGACTTTAGAGAATAGCAGACAACATTCGTCTGCTGTCTTCATTTTCTGCATTCTTATTTGGAGAAAAAATAATAAGTGACATTGGCATGTGCATTGCCATAAACGACAGTAGGCTCAAAATCTGTTTCCGGATTCCAATCATAGCCCAAGCCAATCGACAATCGTTCTCCGATATTCAGATTCACACCTGCTCCAAATGCGAAATCAAAAACCGGGTTGGTTTCATTATGGTCGACATCTAGCTGAGACTCCAAAATTCCAAACACTTTTGGAGCCAATCCGAAGTTATCGCTGAGCTTGAAGTTGTAACCGAAACTAACTGGCACCTTCAAATTCTTGATGTCTACATTATCCTCATACTCAACAGGAGCTGAGCTTGATTTCAATTTAATGTCGCTGCCAGTAGGGATCGTTGTTTTGTAATGATAACCCTCCAATGAGTATAGGACATTTGCTCCTATGAACAAGTTGCCCTTATCGGAACCAGTAAAACGATGCTCGTAAGCAATACCAGCATTGAAACCAGACCTAGGAGAATGCTCTGTCTTTACTCCATAAGGATCTCCAGTTAATTCTTCCATCTTCAGTGTAGATAAGTTGTAACCTCCCGTCACACCAAAATAATTCTGTGCGGAAGCACATACACTTGCTAGCATCAAGCCAGCGACAATCAATTTTTTCATGACAAAAATAATTTCACATGGGAAAGTTCATCTTCAGTATTCATCTACAGGCAATTTCCCAAGCCATATTTATAAATTTTGTTATTTTATCCGCATTTTACATTCGCATCTCATCATCTTCTTTTCTTCATTTACAAAACAAAAGTAAGACAAATTTCCAACAGAAACATTTTTTTACAATTTTTTTAACAAAACAGACCAACAACTCATAAATTATGGCACAAAAAAGGCATCCACGAAAGATGCCCATAAATATACATAATAACGTTATTTTTCACAGACAGGACGGATACAACGTCCTCCGCTTCTGCCGCTACTTGCAACCTTTGGCCTACGCCGTGAGAAATCCAACGCATAAGAGAAATTTCCATTATCATAGCCCGTAGACGTCCAATAGTTGCCTGTCTCATCCGTGTCGTATAACTGAGAACCGAAGAAATATCCTTTTGCAGGAAGAAATATACTTTTTCCATTAGGTCCTGTCACCTTATAACCTTTCACTCCATTCTTCAGTCCCCACTCCCATTTACATTTTTTTATCAACTCCTCTGCCTCTTCTCTAGTCGGCATGCGCCAATTCTTTCCTAGTTTTATGGTCGCCGCATCTTTTGTAGGAAGAAGAATATTATTTGAATCTATCACTTTCTTGGATCTCAATTCAGTTAGTGAATAGGAATAAGTGGCAGAATTGTTCGCATTGTAGTTTGCTTTTTTATTCAATTCTCCCCATGCATAGTAATTGCCAGGCTGTTCGGACTTTGACGCCCCCAAATTGCATGATGCCCACTTCACAGAAAGTCCCATGTCGACAATCTTAAAGCCATCTTCTTCAACATTGAGAGTCTCGACCATATTATCGTTTGCAACAGCACACTGCTGCTCAGCAAGGGATGCTGTAATCTTTTCTATGTCGGCATTCGAATTGCGTGTCTCGCCACAGCCTATCAAAGACGCAACACACAACACACTGGAAACCGCCTTAAACTTTATCATTTTAACCTTCATCCTATCCTTTTTTTTCCTCTTTAGTCCAAACATATATTCCATCAATCAACTGTTGAAAAAGTCAAACCTTTATTTTCGATCACTTTTTGAATTTACTGTTTTTCAACATGTTCTTTGCATTTTCACTTCCTAGTTTAGCAGCCTTTTCATAGTATTTTTTTGACTTTTCAAGGTTGCCATTATGAGAATAGTGGAATGCTAAGTTTTCAACTGCAGGAAGGTATTTTTCATCAATAGAAATAGACTTCAAAAACATTTTTTCTGCCTCGTCAGGCTGGCTTTTAAATGCATAAGCCAAACCTAGGTAATTATACACATCTGCCAGATTAGGATTTTCATCGAGAACCATCTCTAAATTAAGAATCGCATCATCCAAATCACGGTTGTCTATCTGTACAACTGCCAGATTTTTTCGGGCTAACACATAGTGTGGATCGAGAAGTATAGCACGCTCAAAGTTTGCCTGAGCTTCGTTGACATTTTCCACCGCACGGAATGCGCACCCTAAAGCGTTATGGAGTTTGGCATTGTCTGGGATATATTCCATCTGTGTTCTTAGACGTGATATTGCCAACGGTGCAGAACCTCCATTCATAAGCACGTCTGCCGATCCTACAATTGCGTCGACATACATACTGTCTAGAGAAATAGCTTGATCATAGCTATATTGAGCAAAAGATGAATCATTCAAACCTAGATATGCGTCTCCTAGACATTTATACACGACCGGATTAGTCCTATCCTTCTTCATATATGCCTCACACATCTCTTTTGCAGTATTCCAATCTTCTTTTTCACACGCCTCCTGTATATCTTCTACAGTAGCGTCTGAAACATTCTTACATGAAGACAGAATTGTCACTGCAACAGCTATAAAAAAAATCAGTTTTTTCATTGTCTGAACACATTTTTCACAAAAATAGAAATTTGTTTTTACACTTCATACGACTCCGCATCCTATTTATTAACATTTATTAACAAAAAACCGCGTTTTTATAAAAAAAAGCGAAGTCTTCCGACTCCGCTTACACTTTCTCCATACCTTAGTATCTGCTTTTACGTATGAGTATCTCGATGGATCAACATCTAAATACCAATATGTTACAGCAAAAAGTGTGCCAATTCTTAATTCTTCACTTTTAATTCTTAATTTCTCACTTTCTCATACGCCTCATTGATTCTCGCCATCAGCTCCTCACACTCCCTCACACGTCCGGCATTCTTCGGCAGATCTGGATGGTGCTGCAACGCCAAATTGTGATAAGCACGTTTGATTTCCTGGTCAGACGCACCCTCTTCCAAACCCAAGATTGCAAAGTAGGCTTTCAATTGAGAGACGGGAATCTCTCGCGTCGACGATGCATTTCTTGGATCATCATCATCGAATTCAGTACGAAGTGGTCCATAACGTTTTATGAAAAAGTCGAAGTAATTTTTGTTGAATTTCAACTGCTTCATTATATCCATCAGCAGATTCCACTCATCGATATGAATTCCGTCGTCTACCACAGCAAGTTTGAATAATTTATCAACGAAGAATTGACGATACGACATTGACTTTTTATTCAAAATTTGAATCGCAAGGTCAAAATCTGAGCTATAATACTTTTTATCAAAATTGAACTTTTTCTCAAACGTCTCGTAATACGATCCTCCTTCAAAACCTGTAGATGTGCACCATCCATTTATTTGTTTCTTTTGTTCAGATCGAGCGTTCGGGTTCAACTGACATACCTTTTGCACTAACGGATAAAGTTCTTCGATAATTGGATTCTCCATTATCGAAAGATATCGGCGTGAAGCCTGTTCTTCACTCATGCCTAGCTCTGCCTCATTTCTGATCTTTCTGGCTGTTGAGCTTCTTATCATCAATATAATTTTAAACAATGCCAATGCAGCAAATATACAAGCCACCTTATATTCTCCGACTAACAAGAAGATTATAAAGAAGCCACAAGAAAACATTATTATTGCCGCAGACGCAATCAAAAGAGATCCACTTTTTTCAAGACCATTATATGCTTTTACAAATTCTTTATCAGACAAGTTCTTCATTCTGAATTCTTCACTTTTTAATTCTTAATTTAAGACAAAAAAGACGGTGCATTTTATCAACGCACCGTCTTCCTATATCATAAAATTAAGCCTTCTTCAAAAAGAATTTCTTTATCGCATACCACACTCCAAACAGACCTGCGAAATAGATAGCGAAGAAGATGAACGCTGTAGCCCAATTATTTGGCTTGTGCATCTGCATCTCGTCTACCTTCTCCATATCGCCGCCAGCCTCATCAAGCAGCTTTTGGAAATCAGGAATATTCTTCACTGCCCACTTGTTCACCACATTGCCTCCCTTGATCAACACAAGTCCGGGGTTGGAACGGACGATAGTCTTCAATGTGATTTCGTCGGCATTCAGGAATTTATATTGAGCTCCCGTCTCCTGGATGAAAGCATTCAGTTCATCGCTTCCGATACCTGTGGATGTAAGCATATATAGTTTCAAGCCATTAGCCTCGCAAAACTCGTGGACTTCATTGATCTTATGGGCCTGCTCCATATCAGCCTTGTCTATTCTTGAAGAGACGGCGATGAAAGAGAAACCTTCGTTTGCCATTACATCCTCCGTGAGATCTCCATCGTCTGGATCCTCCATTGTGAAATCGTGGATAGGCGGTTCGTAGCCCTTCTCAATCAGCTCACTGCGGCTGTCGACGAAAGTCCATGTCGAATCATTCTTAGGGTAATCCTGAAGAGTGAACTCCTTCTTCTCCCCATTCTTTTCATAAGTCAGATAAGTCTCATACACATCCGACGGTGCGCCCTCAGGCACCTCCATGCTTGCAGGGATGTTTGTGCCGATGCTGTAAGGACGGAAGTCGATTATTGGCAGATTATAATAGCAGTAGTAGCTGACAACAACCAAGAACAAACCGGTATATGCCGACACAACAATGAATTTCAAAATACTCTTGTCGCGAGAGCTGTGTTCATGCCACATATATAATATGACACCCATTATAGAGAAAACGATATTTTTCCAGAATGTCTGCCAGTTGGAAATCTTCAAAGCCTCACCGAAGCATCCGCAGTCAGTGACAGGATTATAGATAGCTATATAAAGAGTGAGCGGAGTGTATATCACCATAAAAATCAAGACACCTATAGAAGTCATTCTAGGCCATACTCCAAGAAGCAGGCAAGTGCCGAGAGCGAACTCAACTATATTCAACAGCACACTGCCGAGGAAACTCAACGTCTTCAACCCATCCCATGAGAACGCAGTCAAATAGTCGTCCACCTTATACCATCCGCCAAGAGGATCGATAACCTTAGCGAATCCACTGAATAAAAACACCAAGCCCAACAGTATCTGCAGAGCCATCACTACTTTACCTTTCTGCTGATCACTCATAACTAACAATTAAAAATTATATTAATTGAGTGCAAAAATAATATTTTTTTACCAACAGACAAATTGAAGAGTAAAACGTCGTTGTATTGTCATAAATAAAGGCTGTTTATATTTTTAGATCTTAAAATGAGGATTGTTAAGGGCCCATGTTTATAGATATTGGCCCTAACCCCTCGTCCTCTGCGAGTCCGCAAGGACAAGCATTCAAAAATTGAATTTATTCCATATAAACCGATTTAGATCTCTTTTTTTCTCATAAAAAGGCGTAGCCGTTCTCTGTGATCCTTGTAGCTCTGTGGTTTTATGCTCTGTGGTTTTATGCTCTGTGGTTTTATGCTCTGTGGTTTTATGCTCTGTGGTTTTATGCTCTGTGGTTTTATGCTCTGTGGTTTTATGCTCTGTGGTTTTATGCTCTGTGGTTTTATTAAATTCGTGCTCGCCTACGGCTCGCACATTGGGATGGGTTAGGGTGTTCCGCCCTTAACTATCCTCAAAAAGACAACGGCATTCCAGATCCGTAGGGGCAGGTTTCAAACCTGCCCGCATTTTTGTCAGGTCATCACCCTCATCCATCCGCATACATTTTGCAATTACTGTTTGTAAAAATCACGCATTTTGTGTTTCAGAATGTATCATTTGGACGTTTTTTTGCGTCGAATTGTAAAATTCAAATATAAAAATGACACAAAAACAACCATTAACATGCGGCAAAATATGCATAAGGTTACAAAATGTTACAATTCGCATACAATTTTGAATAAAAGTCACCAAAAATGGTTAATTTTTAGATTTTTTCCATCTTTTTTGATTTTTTACTACATTTTTGTTTGTTTTTGTCATTTTTTTTATACTTTTGCAAACGTAAAACGAGCACAACGGTAAACAAATGCAAAAAGCAACCGTGAATATGTATTCTTTTTACACATTTTTAGAAAAAGAAAAAAAAGAAATAAAAATTTAAAATTATCACAAAATGAGCAACAAGATGGTTGAGGATTTCATGGCGAAAGTCATCGCTAAGAATCCAGGCGAAGAAGTATTCCACCAGGCAGTTCGTGAGGTAGTAGAGAGCTTGCTACCATTCATCGAGGCAAACCCTAAGTACAAAGAGGCAAAGATTCTTGAGAGAATGTGTGAGCCTGAAAGAGTAATCATCTTCCGTGTTCCTTGGATCGACGACAAAGGCGAGTTCCAGATCAACCGTGGTTTCCGCGTTCAGATGAACTCAGCTATCGGACCATACAAAGGCGGTATCCGTCTTCACCCTTCAGTAAACCTTGGACTTTTGAAGTTCCTTGCTTTCGAGCAGGTTCTTAAGAACTCTTTGACAACACTTCCAATGGGTGGTGGTAAAGGAGGTTCAGACTTCGACCCTAAGGGCAAGTCAGACAACGAGGTTATGCGTTTCTGCCAGAGCTTCATG
>DGHQ01000020.1:77825-124554 GCA_002392915.1 Bacteroidales bacterium UBA3844
TGCCAGAGCTTCATGACAGAGCTTTCACGCCACATCGGAGCTGACACAGACGTTCCTGCAGGAGATATAGGTACAGGTGCTCGTGAGGTTGGTTACATGTTCGGTCAGTACAAGAGACTTCGTAACGAGTTCACAGGAGTTTTGACTGGTAAGGGTCTTTCATTCGGTGGATCTTTGATCCGTCCTGAGGCAACTGGTTACGGTACAACATATTTCGCACAGTACATGCTTGAGACTAAGGGCGACACTTTGAAGGGCAAGACTGTAGCAATCTCTGGTTCTGGTAACGTAGCACAGTACGCTGTTCAGAAGTGTACACAGCTAGGTGCTAAGGTTCTTACAGTATCAGACTCAAACGGTACAATCTACGATCCAGACGGTATCGATGCTGCTAAGCTTGACTTCATCTTCGATTTGAAGAATGTTAAGCGTGGTCGTATCAAGGAGTACGCTGCTAAGTATCCATCAGCTAAGTATTACGAGAACGCACGTCCTTGGCAGATCGCAGACATCAAGACTCTTGATGTAGCTATGCCATGTGCAACTCAAAACGAGCTTGACGAGGCAGATGCAAAGGCACTTCTTGCTAAGGGTGTTAAGGTAGTTGCTGAGGGTGCTAACATGCCTTCTACTATCGGTGCAGTTGAGGCATTCCTAGGTGCTAAGATCCTTTACTCTCCAGGTAAGGCTTCTAACGCTGGTGGTGTTGCAACTTCAGGTCTTGAGATGTGTCAGAACTCAGGTCGTATCTCTTGGACAGCTGAGGAGGTTGACAACAAGCTTAAGAGCATCATGAAGAACATCCACGACAACTGTGTTAAGTACGGTAAGGAAGCTGACGGTACTGTCAACTACGTTAAGGGTGCTAACATCGCTGGATTCGTTAAGGTTGCTGACGCTATGTTGGCTCAGGGTCTTTGCTAATCCTAAATTGAAATATGCATAATGGAAAGGATAGACTATCGAAGCAATTTGAATGTCTGTCCTTTCTTTTTTTTCCTTCCGTAAAACGGCAGGATTTCCTATTTTGGACTTAATCACATAACAACAATTCAAATATCAATATTCAGACATGAGTAAATTAAGAGTCGCTGTAGTTGGCTACGGCAATATCGGAAAATATGCAATCGAAGCTCTTAGAGTAGCTGATGATATGGAGATTGCTGGTGTTGTAAGAAGAAATGCCAGCGTCGTTCCAGATGAAATTAAGGATTTGAAAGTAGTGTCTAACATTGACGAGCTTGGAAAAGTAGACGTTGCTATTCTTGCAACTCCTACTCGTGACGTCCCTGCAACAGCCTCTGCATTGTTGGCAAAGGGAATCTGCACAGTAGACAGCTACGATATCCACGGCGGAATTTGGGATCTACGTCAGCAGCTCGACGCTATCGCAAAGAAGAATGGCACTGCAGCAATCATCTCCGCAGGTTGGGATCCAGGTACTGATTCAGTGATCCGTACACTTCTTATGGCTATGGCTCCTAAGGGTATCACATATACAAACTTCGGACCAGGAATGAGTATGGGACACTCTGTAGTGGCTCGCTCTAAGAAAGGTGTGAAGAACGCTCTATCAATGACAATTCCTTTGGGAACAAGCGTACACCGCCGTATGGTTTACGTTGAGCTTGAAGAGGGTGCAACTCTTGAAGAGGTGACAAAAGAGATCAAATCTGACGACTATTTCGCACACGACGAGACTCACGTCATTCCTGTGGCAAGTGTTGATGATGTAAGAGACATGGGACACGGCGTTCTTCTTGAGCGCAAGGGTGTGAGCGGAAAGACTCAGAACCAGTTGTTCACATTCACAATGAAGATCAACAACCCTGCGTTGACATCACAGGTACTAGTATCTTGCTGTAGAGCCGTGAAGAAGCAGAATGCAGGATGCTACACACTTCCTGAAATCGCCCCTATGGATCTTCTTGCTGGCGACAGAGAGGCTTTGATCAGGAGCCTTGTATAATAAATCAGGCGAGACCACATTCATATAGGAGGGTGTATCAAAACTCAATTTATCAAAAATCAAACTATCAAAATGTAAGTTGATTTTTAAATTCTCCAAAAATATAGCCGTTTCAGAGACTTAACTGTAATTTTTAAGCTCTGAAACGGCTTTGTTCATATAAAAAGTGACAAAATGTAAGTTCGAAAAACTTGATTTTACATTTTGATACACCCTCTTTTATTTTAACGTCAATTCGGCGAAATCAAAATGATAGTTGCAGTGTCATAAATGAGGGTTGTTTAGGACGGAATCGTCCTACCCCATCCCTACTTGCGAGCCGTAGGCGAGCACATATAAATACAGAGACATGGAGTTTTAAGAGAAAATCTACATTTTTGAGGAAACAAGACGGAAAAGCAATTTCTATTGTATTACCTTTCAGGCAAAATTTTATGACATTGCTGCACTTTCCCGAGACGTTGTCACTGGTTATTCTCGCTTTGCTCGGTAGCGTCTTTCAGACGAATCTCTCAGATACCATACAAATATTCAAATCTGCCCGCAATAGGAATAATGATAAAACAGAAAACAGTGTCAGCTATAAGCTATAATATCAGACACTTGGGAAAACCCACAAACAAGTGTGTGCGGGAAAACTCCCCAACGGAGAAAACAGGAACATGGGGAAACACTAAAATAAATATAATACAAACAAAGCTGTATTTGGAATTGTTCTAATATTAGTTGCCTGAACATTACGGATATCACGTAGTGATTACATCTAGGTAGGCAGGCAAAATCATATCGATCACATCATTTTTCCCCGAGCAAACACAATAAAACCAACAAGTCTACGTTATATATAAAGATTTGTCTTTAATCTGCTGCGACAAAAAAACGTATAGTATAAACTAACGTGAAAAAGAGCAGACAACCAGCAGGAATTTATTCTGACGAATCAATAAAAATATTTTTTCGAAAGTTGATAAAGAAAAGAAGCAAATCATAAATAATGCTAAATTTAAAAAAGGCATAGAAAGAATCGGCAATTTTTATTACTTTTGCCTAAATTATGATATAATAGGCTTTATGTACGAATATATATCAGGTAAGATTATAGAGTTAAACCCGACCTATCTGGTGATTGAAGCCGGACAGATCGGCTACAACATAAATATAAGTCTCACTACGTATGCAGCACTTGAAGGGAAAAGTGAAGCAAAGATTTATGTACAGCATATCGTAAGAGAGGATGCTCAGCTTTTCTACGGTTTTGCAGACAAACGTGAGCGAGAAGTGTTCAATCTTCTTATTTCAGTAAGCGGAGTCGGAGTGAACACAGCCCGTTTGATTCTATCATCCTATACATCAGCGGAATTGGCAAATGTGATCATGTCAGACGATGTGGTAGCGATCAAAGGTGTGAAAGGAATAGGACTGAAGACAGCGCAAAAAATAATCATCGAGTTGAAAGACAAGATAAAAGGTTATGCAGACGACGGTGATTCTTCTTCTCCGGCAGGAAGTGCGGCAATACAAGCCAAGCAGGAAGCTGTCGCAGCATTGGTGATGATGGATTGTGCACAGGCAGCAGCAGAAAAAGTTGTGTCGGCAATTCTAAAGACGACACCAAATGCCACAGTCGTCCAGCTAATCAAAGAGGCTTTGGCCCAACTAAAAAGAGTTTAATTTTAGATACCCTATAATGCGTTCAATATTGAAGCAGAGAAATATAAAATTCAGCAAAAGGGCGAAAATCCTATTTTTCACCCTTATCGCACTTTTCGCTGGACTGACATCCTTCGCTCAGGATTTGATTCTCAATTCAGATGAAAAACCTGTGGAGGACGACAAGAAAGACAGGCAAGCAGACACTACAAAACTACGCTATCCCATTGCCAAATCAGGTTTGGTCTCACAAGATGAGATCAAACAGAACACGCCTATCGACATCAAGCAAGGGACTGATTATAAGACAGATGTAGAATACGACCCAACAACAGGTCTTTACATTTTCCACCGTCGAATCGGAGATATGGATGTGACATCTCCGTTTGCCATGACAACGAGTGAATACTCCGACTACCAGATGAAGCAGTCGATGAACTCCTATTGGGCGGAGAAAAACCGTTTGGGCGGAGAAGGAGGCAACAAATTCGGACTTGATGGAATCGAAATAGGACTTGGAGTAGCTGGAGACAAAATCTTCGGACCTGGCGGTGTAAAGCTAAAACTTCAAGGAACTATAGAGTTGGATTTTGGACTCAGCTTCACAAAACGAGACAATCCAAGCATCGCGGAAAGAAACAGAAAAATCACCAATTTCGACTTTGACACAAAAGTTCAGATCAACGCGAGCGGAACAGTCGGCGACCGCATCAACGTAAAACTAAACTACAATACAGAGTCGTCATTTGAGACAGACAAAGAACTTATCAAACTATCATACCAAGGTAAGGAAGATGATATTATCCGCAAAATCGATGTTGGTAATGTCAGTCTGCCACTTTCGTCGTCACTTATTCCAGGAAGCAACTCACTTTTCGGAATCATGACAGAGCTACAGTATGGGAAACTGAAAGTTTCTGCAGTAGTGTCAAAACAAGAAACAGAATCCGAAACCGTAACTTCCAAGAACGGTGCGTCGACAACTGAATTTGAGGTCGACATCACCGACTATGACGAAAACAGGCATTATTTTCTTTCTAAATACTTCCGAGACCACTACGACGAGTGGATGAGACAAGTGCCCGTAATTCAAAATGGCATAGTCATCACGAATATCGATGTTTGGATAACAAACACAAACTACACCACACAAAACCAGAATACGCAAAGCACACGTAATGTCATAGCTTTCACAAAATTAGGAGAGCCTAAAGGTTCAGAGACTCCAAAGAACGACAACTGGGAAGTATACTCAGAAATAAAGGACAAAAAGCATCCTTTGCGTACTGCAAACATGATAGAAGACATTCCCGAGCTTAGCCTTCTAAAGAAAGATGAAGATTACGCAGAGATAAAGTCGGCAAGAAAACTGACTCCAAGCGAATATACCCTAAATGAAAACTTAGGATACATTTCCCTACGTACAGCATTGAACAACGGAGAGGTCTTGGCCGTAGCCTATGAATACAGAATGGGAGGCAAGACATACCGCGTCGGAGAGTTGTCGTCAAACCTATCTTCGACGATGGAAAACGAGACAGAGTCCGGATCTGCGAACGATGCTCCAGCATTATATGCTAAGTTGATCAAGACAGTTGAGGTGGATCCTAACAACAATGAGATTTGGGATTTGATGATGAAAAACGTCTACAACATAGGCGGATACAATATTCAAGAAAAAGATTTCGACCTACAGATCAAATGTTTGAGCAGTGGAGGTCTATATCTTGACTATGCTAAAGAAGGACAAGTCAAGAATCAGAAATGGATAAAAGTCATCGGAGCCGACAGGTTGAACAGCAAGCAGCGTAAAATGTCTGACGGCAAATACGACTTCCTTGAAGGATATACAGTGCTAGCGTCACAAGGTAGAATCATTTTGCCATGTGTTGAGCCCTTCGGTGATGCACTCAAAGGAATTGGATGTGATGATTTGATCTTCGACAAACTGTATTCAAACATCAAGACAGATGCTTATGAATATGCAGAGAATGCTAAATTCAAGATCACAGGAGAATACAAATCGTCTTCTGGAAATGAGATTCGCATCAAGCCATACGCAAAGAAAGGATCTGTAAGAGTGACAGCTGGCGGTCGAACTTTGGAAGAAGGCACTGGCTATACCGTAGACTATGCGGCAGGAATCGTCAGAATTCTGGATGAGGCAGTGCTTGCCAGCAACTCTCAGGTGAACGTGACATCAGAAAGTGAAAACATGTTCAGCACACAAAAATCGTCACTTATCGGTGTAAATACCGAATACAAATTCAGCGATCAATTGTCTGTTGGCGCCACAATTATGCATCTGTCAGAAAAACCAATGACAGAAAAAGTGAATAACGGAAGTGAGCCAAAATCAAACACAATATGGGGTGTGAACGCAGCATACACAACCCAAAGCAACTGGTTGACTAAAGTGACAGACGCCTTACCGTTAATAGAGGCAAAAGCTCCGTCTAACTTCACTTTATCAGGAGAATTCGCTCAACTTATCCCAGGCCACGCAAAAGCTATCGAACAAGATGGAGAAAGTGTGGCATACCTCGACGACTTCGAAGGCACAGAAAGCAGCATCAACATAATGAGTGCAAATTCATGGACACTTGCCAGTGTTCCTATCAGAAGAAGAACAGACAATCTTGAAACCGATTTTGTTCGACACAACGACAGATTCTGGAGAAACCAAGACAAAGACAGTCTGAAATTCAAGAACATAGAATTCGGCTTGAACAGAGCTCATTTTGCATGGTATCATATTGACAACATTTTGCAGCGCAGTGGGAAAAGTGCGATAAACGGCATATCTAATGATAATATGTCAAGCAATTTCACTCGTGAAGTGATAGAACAAGAGATTTATCCACAGAAGGAAGATATGGAAGGAACGCCTTCTACCATAACGACATTGAATGTCGCATACTATCCAAAAGAAAGAGGTATGTACAACTTGGATGTCGACGGAATGGGAACCAACGGTGAGCTGGAGAACCCAGAAGACCGATGGGGAGGTATTATGCGCAAACTGGAGACCACAAATTTCAGCAAGAGTAATATTGAATACCTCGAGCTATGGTTGCTTGACCCATACACCGAAGAAGGCATCAACAATAACGCTAAGGGAAAATTGGTGTTCAACTTAGGAGAAATCTCAGAAGACATCCTTCATGACAATGAAATTGAAGCTGAAGAACGTTTCATTCAAGAGACAGATCCGACCAAGAAGACTGAAACAATATGGGGTAGAAAACCATTAGGCCGTGCAACAGGTAAATTTGACAACGACTACATCAAATATCAAGACTTAGGTTTGAACGGAAAAAGTTCAGAAGAAGAAAGAGAATTCGACACATACAAAAGATATCTTGATGGTCTATCCGCAAAGAATGTGGCCAACTATGATGTGTTTGCGTCTGACCCAGCAGGCGATGATTTCGTACATTTCAGAAAAAAAGAAGTTGACAATAGTGAGGGAAACAAAAAAATTCTTGAGCTATATCACCAATATAATGGTATGGAAGGAAACTCTATTGTCGATGGAAGCGGAGAAAACAGCACCGCCGGATCATGGGTGCCAAACACTGAAGATATCAATGGTGACAAGACTTTGAACACAAAAGAAAAATACTATGAGTATGTGATCAACATCTCTCCTGAAATATTCTCATCGGACACGTCAAAGTGGAAAGACAACTACATTGTCAACAGAACAGAAACAAATTCAGGAAAGCTTAAAAACGGAAATGACAAGCATGTGATATGGTATCGCTTAAAAATTCCTCTCCAAGACGCAGATGTAAATGGATCTGATGCCTCTAACAGAAAAGGTCCAAGTTTCACATCCATCCGCTACATACGTATGTACATGACCGGATTCAAAGATACCACATACCTTCGTTTTGCAGGAATGAACCTGACACGTACAGAATGGAGAACCATCAGCAATCGTGGAGACAAAGCTTTGTTTGAAGGCAGCGACAACAACTACACAAACAATATCAAGACAAACACAGAAGCAATGCAAATTTCTTCTGTTTGCTATGAGAAAGACCGTCAGAAAAAACCAGTCGGATACATGACTCCTCCTGGCATCAGCAGATCTTTAGACCCGACTTCCAGCGTCGACAGATTTGAGAACGAGCAATCAATGCGAATGGTTGTGACTCAATTGAAGTCCAAAGAGACTGCTGGAGCATACAAACGTACATCTCTTGATGCACGCCAATACAAACGTTTAAAGATGTTCGTTCACTTCGAGGACGAATACAATGACCCTTATCAGTCTGCCAACGGCGTTCAGTTCTATCTTCGTATCGGTTCTGACTATACTGACAACTACTACGAGTATAAGATCAATAATGTGATCTACACTCCAGCTGGAGAGATGAGCAAAGAAGGAATCTGGCCAATGGAGATCGATTTTGCATTTGACGACTTTGTAAATTTGAAGATGGAGCGCAACAAAGCCGACAAAGCAGGAAGAGCTTTTGACCCGACGATGCGTTACACAAGAGCATACGGCAACAATGAATTGACAATCAAAGGTCATCCTTCTCTCGGCGATATACGAACTCTTATGGTCGGAGTAATCAACGAAAGCGGAGAAACCAAGAACATGGAAATCTGGCTGGACGAATTACGTATGGCTGGATTTGACGAAGACGGAGGTTGGGCCGCATTAGGTAAGATTGGATTCACATTAAGCGACTTTGCTTCGTTTGATGCGACTGGACGTATCGAGACCACTGGATTTGGAGGAATTGAATCTAACGTCATGGACCGCAACATGGAGGACATATATTCGTTAGATATGTCTGCGACGGTGCAGCTGGGCAAACTATTCCCAGAGAAAGCCCACGTCAACATGCCACTTACGGTGACTCACAGTCGAGAAAAAGAGAAACCAAAGTACGATCCTACTAATACCGACGTGCTTTTGAAAGATGCTCTAAAAGATGCATCAGACGCATACAAAGACTCTCTTGAGAAAATCTCAGTTGTGTCGAGCGAACAGACAAGTTTTGCACTTACAAACGTAAGAGTCGGCATTGCAAGTAAGGAGCCTATGCCTTACGACCCTGCCAACTTCTCATTCTCAGTGGCATTCACTAAACGTAATGAGCATGATATTGATGTGCAGTATGATATGACACGCACTTACCGTGGCGACTTCAACTACTCATATTCACTGTCTCCTAAAGCGTTGATGCCATTCAAGAATTCAAAATTCTTCAAGACCAAGAAATGGAAACTGTTCACTGACTTTGGATTCTATCCTATGCCTAACAGCTATACCTTCTCTCTCAACATGGACAGATCATACAACGAAGTGTTGGCTCGTGAATTAGGTTCTGATCCTACGATGATCACAAAGAGAGACCTTATCACAGACATGACTTGGGACAAGAATTTCAACATGACACGTCGTGCGGACATCAAGTGGAACTTCACCAAGAACATCAAGCTTTCGTTCGCTACTGCAATGAATTCTGAGATTGAAGAGTCGCTGGCTTTCAACTCTGAGTATCTTGACTTGCCTCGCATGAGAGAGTACAAATATAACCGTGAATATATCTATGATTTACGTGAAGACTCTATCACACAATGGGCTAAAGACTTGAGGGAATCAACATTGAAAAGTTTCTTGGCAGCTGGTGAGCCATACAACTATTCTCAGCAGCTCAACATCAGCTATGCTATTCCAATCAACAAGATTTCAGCATTCGACTGGATCACTGCAAATGCGTCTTATACAGGCAACTATGATTGGCAAAGAGGTGTCACCATCAATCCAAACACATACACGTCGAACAATGACATTGCAGACTCAAAGCGTTCTTGGAACGGTGATATTCGTTTCAACATGGAGACTCTATACAACAAGTCGAGCTACTTGAAGGATGTGAACAAGAAATTCTCAAAGACGGCACTTTCAAAGAAAGCCAACGAGAAACTTGCCGCAAGAAAAGACACAACAAAGAAAGACGACAATGTTGTGGATGCTCCTAAAGCAAAGGAGGCAAAGACATATGAAAGAAAGAACTTGCGTCTGAAAAAGGGCAACAAGACTAGAATAAGCCACCGTCTTGCATCAAATAGAATCATCGTGGAAGCAGTAGACAAAGATGGCAAGCCTTACGAATTAAAATATGAGGTCATAGACCAGAATGCTATCAATGTCATCGCCAAGGAAGACGCTGCTAATATCACCATCACAGTAAAGGAGAAGTTGAGAAAGAACGAGAAACTTGGAGACATTCTCGATGGATTCGTAAGAGGTCTGATGATGGTGAGAAATGTTAGCGGAAACATCCGTCTGACTGAAGGAACCACACTGAACGGATATAACAAGGGTAGCGGATTCTTAGGTCAGGCAGGAAGCGGAGAGCCTGGAGCTAAATTCACATTCGGTTTTTACCGAGCTGCGGATGCCATAGAAGAAGCAATCAGCAAAAACCAGCTGGGTCTTGAAGATGTGGTCAACCCTATTGTCCTGACTCACGACCAAACAGTGCAGGTAAAGACCGTTTTGGAGCCATACACAGGTATCAAATTTGATCTCAATGCAGCAGCATCATGGAACAAGAGTGACGAGATTTACTACTTTGATGGCTACCACAAGGGAGTTGAGGATTTGTTCAGCGGAACACACAGTCACACAGATATCGCAATACGCAGATCGTCATTCAAACGTGGAGCCACGACTTCAAGCGAGACATTCGCAGAGTTCATCGACAACGTCTACAAGATGCGCGCTCATATTGAGAAAACCAATCCAAACAGAGGTGACGCGGAAGTGCCACTGAACTCAGCCGACGTGCTTGTGCCTGCATTCCTTTCCGCATACAAGGGAGAGAGTCTTGACAGGAATAAAGACGAAAAGATCATCCGCAGAGTCGGAAAGATGCTGCCAAACTGGAAGTTCACTTTGGATCTGTTGAACAAAGCCCCTATTTTAAAAGAAGGATTCAAGGCTTTCAACATCACTCACGGATACAAATGTACATACAACGTCAACTCGTTCAGCAAACATTTGGACTGGGATCCACTATATGACGATTTGAACGGATTCGGAATAATCCAAGACGAAGGTGAAGCTACTCCATTCTTGGTGAGAAGCACAAAGGTAGACAATGTCAACCTGACAGAGGCATTCAACCCGTTGATCGGAATCAACTCGACTTTGAAGAACAGTGTCCGAATGAAGTTTGAGTTCAACAGGAACCGTACCGTCGGATTGGATATTCCTGCTCTTCAGATTGTAGAGTCTTACAGCAAGGGATTCAAGATCGGAGGAGGATACCGAATTGACAATTTCGGAGTTGTCATCGGATTTGTCGACAAGAAGAAAAAGACAAAAGTCAACAACGACTTGAACCTCAACTTGGATATCGACTTCAAGAATACAGAGGCATTCATTCGTAAGTTTGAGACTATCGCCAACACAATCGAAGAGAGAAGCAGTGGATTGCAGACTCTAAAAGCCGAGTTTACTGCGGAATATGTTGTGAGCCAAGCGATGAAAGTTTCGTTCTTCTACGACAGAAGCGTGTCAAAGCCAAGGGTTTCTACGTCGTACCCAATCACTACGTCTAAATTCGGATTCAAGCTTCATCTATTGTTGACAGAAACGACCTCAAGAGATGATTAATCGAAATTTGATTATATTCCAAAAGCCGGCAGACCAATCTGTCGGCTTTTTTATTTTAACGTTAGTTCGATGAAATAAAAAAGAGAAAATGATTGTTGGAGTGCCATAAAGAGGATTGTTAAGGACGGAACGTCCTAACCCTCCCCACGTGCGAGCCGTAGGCGAGCACACAGAATTAAATAAAACCACAGAGACTCAAAGTTCATAGAGAAAGGCTACGCCTTTTTCCTGAGAAAAGGAGGTGAGAATTCAATAAGAAAGTAGAAAATCGTTATTTTGAATTCGCAGATTGCAATTCGTCGGGCTCACATAAAAATACATAATGGAACAAAAAAAATCAACAATAAGTTTTGATGGAGAAAAAAGGTTTTCTATTTTTGCTCGTTATAAGTTAGTAATCAAAAGTTTTCATTATGAGTAGGACAATTACAAAATTTTTATTTGCAGTAGCATTATTATTCGGGCTACTCAATACAGTGCTTGCCGCCGACTATACCGGCAAGTATAAAGCGACTATGAAATTCGGAGGAGTCGCCACAGGAGAGTCAAAAGATGTTGATGCATCCGTCATTTACAGCAAAGACGGCACATATACAATCAGATTCTCTGGATTCGACGTGCAAATTCAAATGTTGGGAGATATCAACAATGGTTCTGCTTCCGTATCCGAACTTAATGGTACGGAATCTAATAATGGATTAACACTTAAAGAGTCTTCAAATTCCATATTCGAAATAGCAAAAGAGACCCTTACAATAACCAAATTTGATGCGACTATTGATGCCGAAGGAAAAGGATCTGGATCTTTCACTGGTTCAAAAAATCTAGGAATCATGTCATTAACTGCATCTTGTGACTTCACACTTACAAAAGTTGTGGATGCTGATACAGTAGTAACTAAAGAGTTGGAGTTTGACAACGTTCCATTCTACAACAAAGCAGTCGACTTGACAAAAGGCAATGACACCACAAAGACCAATAACGACTCGTCTGCTGTAGGCATTAGATTGTTCCAAGAGAAAGCTTCATTCACAATGACAGACTATGAGATCTCAATAGCAAATGGTTTGTCTCTAAAGCAAAGAATGGTGCTTGAAAATCTTAAATACGCTATTAACGACAGCTCTGACGACATAATTATTTCAGGAGAGACAATGATGTATGTTGAGGAGTATAAAATGGACATGCCAGCCAAGGCAAACATAACAGTATCTCCAGACGGCAATATCAGTGGAACAATTGTCATTACTGTCGAAATCCAAATGATATCTTTGAATTATGAAATCACAGTAGTGTTTGGAAAAGATGCTGAAGGTGTGGTTATTGAGAAGAAGAATCTAGAATATACGAAGACAGACAGCTTCAAAATCAAGTCTGATTCAGCATTTGTTTACGACTCAAAAATTTACATCAACGAGGAAGGCATCTTAATTGAGAATATCCACTACTCTATCGTAGAGCAGACTATGACTCTGTTGATCAAAGATTACGTGACAGCTAAAGAAGATGGAATGGGTCCTGGAATTGGATCTTGGATTTACACTAAGAATCACGCTGCAAAAAAAGCCGAAGCATATATAACCGTCAAAGGTCAAGTCTCATATTTTAAGGATGTAGACATCGACCTGAATATTTTTGAGATAAACACATATAATATAAACACAGTCATAGGAGAGCCTACTAAGTTTGTCTATGGTTCTTTGACAATTGAAGACGCTGGTTCAAACACTAATCTATTCATTGATCCAGAAGGTCCATTTATGCTAGAAGATGAAATTCCTCACATTTCCATGGCTATGGATACGACAGAAAACGGTTTGCATGAATACACTATAGATTCAGAAATTAAAGTAAATGGCATCTATGACTTAGTTGACGGTTATATCAAAACTGTCAAATTGCCAGAAAACGATTTTGACGAGATTATAAAGACAGTAATTTACGCCGCTAAGAATGGAGCTAAAAGCTGCGATATACCTGTCATTGCCACAGACAAGGCTGGCAATTCAAGCAGAATGTTGATTCAGTGTTGGCCAAGTGTAGCTCCTGTCTACATTGAAGAAGAGACTCCTAAATTGTCTTCATACCGTGTCGTGGCAGATTCTTTGACTGGCAAGGCTACCATAAAACTAGAGCCACTGACAATCAAGTATATTGCAAAGAACGACAGTATCGACAAAACAGCTATTGCTAATCAGGTTGTAGCGGAAGCCACAATCGATGGAGAAAAAGTTGAGTACATGACTCCATTCGAGTTGCCAGTAGGAAAGTATGAAATCAAATATGTATGGAGCGACCCTTACAAAACAGGTTATCAAGCTGAAAGAGAGGCGACTGCAACCATCACAGTTTACGAATCAATGGCCAGCTACACAGGAGTTTCAAATGTTGCCAACAAGGCAGTATCAGTGTTCTATAAAGATGGCAATTTGGTTGTAAACGGTGCGAACGACGCGGATGTAAAGGTAATAAGCATCAGCGGAGCCACTGTATACACAGGCAAGGCAGGAGCTATCAACCTACACAAGGGAATCTACATTGTGAAAGTTGAAGGCAAAGCCTACAAGATTATCGTGAAGTAAAATCTTTTACATATCATTATTCTGAGAGGGCATATCACATTGTGGTATGCTCTCTTTTTATACTATGTGTCGTAGGCAAGAAAGATTATAGAGTCGATATGTAAAGTCATCTATTCTTTTTCAGGCAATGATTTCGTTTCGACATCACCATCAATATCAAAGTGCTCTGAAGCACGTTGGGATGATATGACACTACGTTTTATCTGCTTTTCGATGTCCAAACGGGCAATTTTTGCTGCGTGTCCACCGTTTTGTGCCACCTGACGATTTTCTCCCATAGTTTTGGGATTACGATGTTTTGATATTTCAGTTGTTGCCGCCTCAGCAAGAGTGTTGAGTGCAAGTTCTAGATTTGTCATATTATCACGAAGGCTTTCTTTAGTGAGGCCCTTAAATTGTTTGTATTCTCCTGTGGTCATGCCACGCCATGCTTTAGTAAGAATGTTCGTAAGAATGGCAAAATCTTTTGTCTCTGTCACACCCGAACGCTTCCATTCGTTGGTTAGTTCATTGCGTGTACGTATAGACTTCAAACGATTTTCAATCCACTTTTCGGGATATCCCAGACGACGATAATCATCCACTGCCATCTGAAAGGTAAGTTCAGGATCTATCATTTGATCCACACGTTGATGTCCGACATCTGCAAGCCAACGTTTGACTGGCTCAGCTTTCTTTGAAGGAATCGTCTGTATTATTCGAAACAACTGTTCTAGATCTGCGACATCTGTAAGACGTTTTTTCCCATCCGGCGAGACTAATTTCAACTGGTAACAATTTGTTACCACTTCAAATCCTTCTTTTACAAGTCTGCCTTTCAATACCTTCCAGTATTTACGAGCCGTCTGATAGTCGCTGTCGTTGAGCACAGCGATGACATCAACTACCGAAAACCAATATTTTTCCTTTTCCGAATCCCATTCCACGCGAATCAGTTGTCCATCGAACAACTCTAATGATGTGTTTTTTTCCATTTTATTTAACTTTTGTACTTGTTATATCAACCTCATAATCCAAGCTGTCCCTATTTGTTATATGTACACCCAAGGAACAGACGTTCGACTACTATTTAACTTCAATTCACAACAAAGACTCTCAAACTTGACCAAGGAACCGACATGTTTGATAATTTCGTCGGGACCTAATTTTTGAAAAATTTTATCGGAATCCGTTTCATAGTTCTTTTTCGAGCATAAGAATTTTCGTAGTAAAGATAGCAAAAATGAACAGAAAAGCTTTCAAAAGCTACAAAATAAATTATTTATGTCTTTTTCCAAATACAAATAGTCAATCAAATCCATGATCGTAGGGGCAGGTTTCAAACCTGCCCGCAATAGAAATGCTTTGAGCTTTGTGTCTCTGTGGTTTTATTATATATTTTTCATCTACTTGACGTTAAGCTAAGATAAAGCCGATAAATCACCTCCAAATTTCACTCTTCTTTCGCAAAGCAGACAAATCCTATGCGAGGAATGAATTTAATTGTTTATCTTTGCATAAACTAAAAAAGACAAAAAAGGATAAAAGAGTAAAACAACATATTAAATAACAAAGCATTAGCTATTATTCTTGTCCGAATCAAAAGCCTCGCAAACTGATGATTCCGAATCATTGGGATAAACGCTAATCCACGGGAGCCTATGCTTCCGTTTACACACGTAGAACTAATGCTCGCACCGAATAGGTGTGGGTATTTCTAGTGTGTAGGCGGGGTTCATGCGAGGCTCCTCGTGGACGAGATAGAAAGGCTCACACCTTTCTTATATCCTAATGTGAAGATTGATAGTGGATGCAAAAGCTATCAATCGCTATGGCAGGAAATAAAAGTTTGCATGCTGCAAACAAGGCAAAAGAGGATGAGTTTTACACGGAACTCTCCGACATAGAAAACGAATTGAAGCACTACAAAGAGCATTTTAAAGACAAAGTAGTGCTTTGCAATTGCGACGATCCACGCATCAGCAATTTCTTCCACTATTTCAGCTATAATTTCGAGCAATTAGGCTTGAAGAAACTCATCACTACTTGTTATAAAAACCAAGAGCGAGACCTGTTCAGCCAAAATAATTCGGAGCGTGCCATCTGGCTCGAATACACAGGTGACCACAACGGCAATCGAGTGCCTGATCCTGAGGAGATAGGAATCAATTATCTGAAAGGCGACGGAGATTTTCGCTCCCAAGAATGCATCGAACTGCTGAAGCAAGCGGATATTGTGGTTACCAATCCCCCATTCTCCCTTTTCAGGGAATATGTAGCCCAATTGATGAAATACAACAAGAAATTTGTAATCATTGGCAACCAAAACGCCATAACATACAAAGAGATATTCTCATATATAAAGGCAAACCAGCTTTGGCTTGGAAGCACATTGTCTTTTGCAAAGTTCAAAGTGCCTGATTATTATGAACCCAAACCGACACGTTTCTGGATTGACGAGACCGGGCAGAAATGGAGAAGTATGGGAAATATCTGCTGGTTTACCAATCTTGATATAGCCAAACGACACGAGGAGATTATTCTTTATAAATCCTACAACGAAGAAGAGTATCCACAATACGACAACTACAATGCAATCAATGTGAATAAAGTTGCCGACATTCCTATGGACTATGACGGAGTGATGGGTGTGCCTATCACTTTTCTGGACAAGTATAATCCTAATCAATTTGAAATACTAAGTTCTAATGATTATCGAAAATCAGATTCTGTTCCATTCAAAGCACATGGACTTATAAAAGATAAAGATGGAGCGATAAACGGCAAACCCACTTACGCCCGCATCCTCATTCGTCGCAAGCAGCCTCATATTGCGGAGACGGAGCAAACGTCGTCGCCAAAAGCATATCAGATAATTGAGCCAGAGATGAGCATGGTGGCGGAGCCTGAATTGGAATATGGGAAGAAGTAACATAAATGCGGTGAAAACTCGCCACATTCACCGCATATTTTGCGGTTAAAAGCAGAAATATTCACCGCATAATTTGCGGAGAAAAGACGAAATGTTTATTTGTAAAAGATAAAGAAAAACTAAATTATATGATCACAAAAAGATTTTTTTATTATTTGGTACTGAGTACTATACTATTTTCAGTTGTGTCATGCGACAAACAAGTACTAACCGAAGAAGAAGCACAACGTGCAGTTATCGAAGGAGAAAGAGAACATCTGCCACTTATTTTGCAGAAAATGTCCAACGTGGATTCCATCACCATCGATAGTCTTCACATTCACGTAAAAAAAGAACCTATGAGTGGATTTCTATATACGACATGGGAATATACCCCATCTTCGTTCCTATCTTTAAACAGAGGAAAGAAAATGACAAAAAATATTATAGTATCAGTGGATAGCATTCGACAAAGCCGAACTCACGAAGGTTACATCGAATGGCAGTCAAACTGGAAAGATGCATATGAGATAGTGCTAAGAGACATGCTTCGGTAATATTAACCCCAATCTCAACAAAAATAATTCGATATTCTAATGAAAATAGAACTACATAAAATCACCGTCCGCGAGCTGACCGAGGGTTATGCGGACAATGCCGAGCAGGGAGTGAAAGCATACGGTGGAAGGCTAGATGTGCGTCCACCCTACCAGCGTGAATTTGTCTACGGGGAGAAACAACGTGCGGCCGTCATCGACACTCTCACTCAAGGATTCCCTCTCAACGTGATGTACTGGGCGACGCGTGAAGACGGTACGTATGAAATCATCGATGGTCAGCAACGCACTATCTCAATCTGCCAATTTGTAAATGGAGAGTTCTCTTATATGTTCAGATACTTCCACAACATGCAGGAAGACGAGAAGGAACAGATTCTTAATTATGAACTGCAAATTTACATCTGTAGCGGCACAGACAGTGAGAAACTGAAATGGTTTGAGACAATCAACATCGCTGGAGAAAAACTGACGGAGCAGGAGCTTCGCAACGCCGTCTACGCAGGCAGTTGGGTGAACGATGCCAAACGTTATTTCAGCAAGATAGGTTGTCCGGCAGCTAAAATAGGCAGTGATTACATGACCGGTGCGGTCAATCGTCAAGACTATCTTGAGACCGCCATTTCCTGGATTTCAGACGGTAATATAGCGGCTTATATGGCGAACCACCAGCACGACGCGAATGCAGCCGCTCTATGGCAATTCTTCCAGTCTGTCATCACATGGATAGAATCAACATTCAAGCCAACAAAAGAACGTAAAAAAATAATGAAAGGTGTGGATTGGGGTACGCTCTACAAAAAATACAAAGATAAAGTGTATGATTCAGAGGCGATAGACAAAGAGGTTGCAAAACTTATTTTGGACGACGATGTGAGCAAGAAAAGTGGAATATATCCATATATTCTTACACGCAAAGAAAAATATTTATCTATTCGGGCATTTACAGACGCTCAAAAACTTGCGGCATACGAACGTCAGAAAGGTATCTGCGCAGATTGTGGCAATCATTTTGAACTCTCACAGATGGAAGCCGACCACATCACTCCATGGCACGACGGAGGACGTACAACAGCAGATAACTGCCAAATGTTATGCAGAGAGTGCAACCGTCGAAAAGGAGGAATATAAAATCTCTTGTCTATATCAACATCGGGCAGTTCTTAACCCTGCCCCTACGACTCTGGTCTGATTCACTCAACAAACAAAAGAGGGTGCACCTAATTGGGTACACCCTCTCTATAATCAGGCAATTGCTGACTATCTAACAATCAGTTTTACATTGCCAACATAATCCTCTCCTTTGACTACAATGCTGTAGACTCCCGTCGCAAAGACATCATTGACATACAATGAATTTATTCCGTCTTCTTCGAAAACCTTCTGTCCTACCGCACCATAGATACAAACATTAGCCTTACCCTTAAATATTATGTTGAATGCATCATCTGTCGGATTTGGAACGACATTCACAAAACCGTCATTGTCAATATTCTGTGCATCAGATGGAGAATCATCCTTAAAATCAAACAGACCAGTTTCTGTAAGAATGTAAGAGCCTGTCTTTGTCAGATTGTTTTTGTTAAGACCCGCTCCACAATCTTTCCATATACCAGTTTTTCCTCCCCATGCCCAATAGTTCCAGCTTATATTTTTAAGTCTATTGACATAATCAAGAAACTCATCCGATTCTTCTTTACAAACCTTGTCCGGATCATAAGTAAAATCAGAGCTGCTCCAATCAGAAACATATACAGGTATTGATTCACTAGCTATCTTGAAATTTGCGAGCAAAGGCTTGTGATCGCATGCCGCATAATGGAAAGCATACATGATTCCCAGATCAAATCTATTAGGATCTATAGGTTCCAATACTGGATCCATTATTCGTTGGCTCCATTGTGGTACACTTACAATCGAAATAGCTCCCGGATCTTTAGACTCTATGATAGACAATATCGTGTCAGCATATTCCTTAATATGTGGCCAGTCTACTCCACTTGGATCACTGCAGACATCATATATCAAAAACATATATCCCTTTTCTTTCACATAATCAGAAAGTCTTGTGAAGAATTCCATGGCATCATAAGTATAATACGTTGGATCGCCATATTCAGAAGCGGTTTCATCGTAAACATGCCAGTCAAGAATAGCATATAATCCGACCTCAGCACACATATCAATGTAGCCTTTATATCTCTCCAACATCTCCATTGAATGAGTAGACGGTGAATAGTTCAATCTAATTGAATTGCATCCCCACTCTTTCATAGTCTGAAGGGCTTCCTTACTCAAGCATTCTTCATTATCCAATGTGATGACACCAGAGTTGAAACCTTTCAACTGGATAGGATCGCCATCCTCCGTACTAAGTTTATTGTCAACGATCTTCAATCTTCCTGTCTGTCTGAAATTCTCATACCATTTTGGATCTACAGGGAATTGCTCATGCTCAACAATAAAAGAGCCAGTTTCTGTCAAGTTTTCAATGTTGAATCCATCCTTACAATTCTTCCAGATTCCATCTTCGTCGCCCCACTTCCAATAGTTCCAGCTGACTTTTGTCTTCGAGCCATTCATATACTTGAACAACTGCTCAGATTCTTGGGCACATACCTTATCTGGATCATACTTATAATCAGATGAGCTCCAGTCAGAAACGAATATAGGCAATCTGTCAACTGTCATAATAATTTCACTCAACAACTGGAGATGAGAGCAGGCAGAATAATGGAATGCATACATGATTCCCAAATTGTAGTTTTCTGCATTTATAGGATCGTTAAGCACAGGTGTTAGTCTCTGACTCCAATCACTTGTACCGACGATGACAATGGCACCGGGATCGTTAGACTCGATAACAGGCAATATTATATCTGCATACTCCTTGATATATTTCCATTCCAAATCCTCTGGCTCATTGCAGATCTCATAAATCACATGAATGTATCCTTTTTCTTTCGCATAAGCAGAAATAGTACCGAAGAAATCCGTGGCATCTTTCACATAATCCATCGGCACACCCGTCGGAGTTGTGTTTTCTTTGAAAACATGCCAATCGACAATGGCATACATACCAAATTCCGCACAGATGTCGATGTAGTTTTTCAACTTCTCAAGCAACGCATTTGAATGAGTGGAAGGTGAGTAGTTCAGTCTGACCGACTGACATCCCCACTTTTTCATATTCTTAAATGCACTTCTGTCTATACATGCGTCGTCATCAGCTGTAATAACTCCGGTGTTGAAACCTTTCAGCTGAACTGCTTCACCTTTCTCTGAACTTAGTTGGTTGCCAACAAGTTTTAATCTTCCATATTCTGCGACAAAGCCATTATTTTCCGCATTGGCAGAAAACAGGCATGACAGGAATAGGAACACACTGAATAAAGTTTTTTTCATTGATTTTAATTTATAAGTTTCGCAAGCAGAAGTACAGGGTTTCTATGCTATCCACTTGCGAAACTTGGGTTATTTACAAATCCATCTAAACGACAGTTTTAATTCTTAAATTTACCATACTACTTAATCACAGCACGCACTGGCATTCCTACAAAAGGAATTGAAAATTTTAGTCCATCTCCTTCATTTGTAAAACAGAAACAACTAAAAGCTTCGTAGGAATAACAAGACAAAGACGCAGTCCAGAAATCACACTCTACATTTATTCACCGGATGCTGTATCCGACAATAATTCTTCAGAGTATGTCACTTTTGACACTTCCTCCACGTCATAACTGTCTACAGTTCCGTTATTCTTTTCCACATGCATATATGTGACACCATGGGCAAGAAGACAAGCGATGGCAGATGTCGTCAACAATCCTAAAAATTTCTTCTTCATGCTATACTTTTTATTTCATTTCCATATTTTTATTTTGAGACAGCACGTACAGACGCGCCATCCTCTCTAAAATGAGCTCCCTTACTTTCAAAAACCACCTTTTGGTTATAAAGAGAACAAGCCTGGTCGTTAGAAGAAATGTAAAGTGATGATGTCCAATAGTAACCTGTGGCAGGAAGGAATATCTCATTTCCATTAGTTTTGGACGTGCCAATACGTCCGGCCACACCAGAGCCGTTGAAATCATCGGTCCACGCCCATGTGCACCCTGCGACAAGTTCTGTCATATCTTCATAGGTAGGCATTCTCCATGTGCCACCCCAATTTGCCTTAGCCGCATCATCAGAAGAGTCTAACACTTCAAGATTATCGACGTTACCATATTGATCTTTAAGACAATACTTGGTCATTTTTTCCTCATCGGCATTGACCCATTTGTAATTGTCGTAATCATAGACGTCCTTTGTTGTGACCTCTCCCCACGCATAAAGGTCTCCTGTCTCAGTAGGCTTTGTCGCTCCGACGTTGCAAGTAGCCCACTTCAATCCACTTGGCAGACCAAGGTCGACGTAGGAATAGTCTCCGATTTTACCACTGACGGTTGCAGTCTCTTCCACTGTGACCGCTTTCACATTTTCCGTGTTGAACTTGGTGAATGTTCCGTCATTTTTCTTTACACGCATATAGGTAGCGGCATACGACATACAGCAGATGGCTGTCACCGCTATTATAGAAAGTATAATTTTTTTCATTTTTACCGTTGAATGATTATACCGAAAAGATAATTTTATTTTGCGACTGCACGAATAAGCAAACCTTCGCTACGTTCTTTAACACTTTCGTTTCTGATGAACTTAGAAGTCAACGAAATACATATAGCATTCGTTGAATTTTTCAATGACGCTGACCAATAGTAGCCAACAATTCCCTTGTCAGATTGTTTATCTCCTGTAATAAAACCGAAAGCAGGAAGGAAAATAGAGTTGCCATTTGTGATAGATGTACCGAGCATACCAGCCACACCAGATCCATTCTGATTATCCTTCCATTCCCACTTACATCCAGAGATCATTTCCTGAATCTCATCTGTATTAGGAGTATGCCATGCATCGCCCCAAATTTTAGACGCCGCGTCGTCTGCAGTTTCCAGAGTCATCAGATCATCCTTAGTTCCGAAGTTTTGGTCTGTACAATATTTAGTCAATGTCGACTCGTCTCCCTCACACAATTTGTAAGAACTCCAACTATAAGTGGCTTTTGCCTCTGTTTCACCCCAAGCGAAAAAAGAGCCAGTTTCTTCGGCACTCTTTGCTCCTACGTTATAAGTAGCCCACTTCAATCCACTTGGCAAACCAAGATCGACGTAAGTGTAATTGCCGATTTTTCCACTGACTGTAACATCCATGGAGTTTGTCTCCTCATAATTAATTTCAGCGATATCTTTCGCATCAAACACAACGGTTTGTCCATCATCCGTCTTCACACTAACATAGGTGACAGCATTCATCACACTATATAAAGAGACTATAGACAGGATGGAAATCAAGACTTTTTTCATTTCTTTTAGCCTTTAGGTTTATTTACGAATAAGTTTAAATGATTGGTTTGCAATCGAAAGAACATATACACCTGCGAAATCAGGCAACTTTAGTTCAGCGTTTCCATTATTGTCGACAGAAGTCTTCGACAAAACCACGCCATTCACATTGAACAACAAAACATCGGCGGATGGATTCGCTTTTTGAATGAAAACGACACCGTTGTTCTCGAAAATCACACAACCCGTCTCAACTGATTTCAAAGTCTCCCCAGTTGCCTCCGTCTCATCCTTTTCTGTGAAGTGATAATCTTTCACGCCGCTGATGGCATAACTTGTCTCGGCACTTCCGTTGACTACCAAATCTGCATTTTGGAATGTCACAACTGGTTTGTCGGCAAGTAGAAAACTATACTTTGTACCCGACGTCAACTCTACAGTCATGTATTTCACTGTAGCGCCACAATTAAATGTACCATAAGAAAGGCACATCAAGAAAAATAATTTTTTTAACATAAGTAAAACTTTTAACTACACATACGTAATACGCATGTAAATATCATCTAGATTTTTCATCATCACATTTTCATCATTTTTACTTTTTTCTGCAAAGATAATAAAATCAAAATACCCCCCCCAATTATTTTAACACTAATTAACATAATTTCACACTAATCATAATCCCTTTTTCTTATCAAAATAATATAGTTCAAGATGTAGGAAGCCAACTATATCAGTGTCTATTCCGTCTGAAAGTCGCTAGCGAGTATCTTTAGTGTAATCCATGAGAAGTTTAGAGACAAAAAAAAAGACATATCGTTTGATATGTCCTTTTTAGTAGCGGATCCGGGATTTGAACCCGAGTTTCATGCGTGAGAGGCATGCATGCTAGGCCACTACATTAATCCGCCATGTTGACCGCTCTAAACCTCTTTCGAGTAAAGTCTGCTGTCTATATCTTTTTAGTAGCGGATCCGGGATTTGAACCCGAGTTTCATGCGTGAGAGGCATGCATGCTAGGCCACTACATTAATCCGCCATATGCAAATTTTAGTAGCGGGAACGAGAATTGAACTCGTGACCTCCGGGTTATGAATCCGACGCTCTAACCAACTGAGCTATCCCGCCATCTTTTCGTTTGCGAGTGCAAAGGTAGCACTTTTTTTCGTTACTTCCAAATATATACGGCAGATATTTTAAAACATCTTTCCCAAACAATTAATAATCAGTCACATTTCAAATATAGCCATTGATTCTTTATGGGCTATATGATTATAAATTTATGACTGTATTTTCGTCTCTTTCCCTCAAAAAATTCATAGGCTTTCTCTATGAACTTCTATTCCCTGTGGTTTTAGTTGTTATGTGCTCGCCTTCGGCTCGCACGTGGAAAGGGGTTAGGGCCAATATCAATCAAACATGGGCCCTTAACAATCCTCATGAATCTGTCGATAGTACATTGTCTTTCTGCCCTGCGAAATTGTCATTCTTCAGAATTTTGCTTCACCCAACTGCCGTCAAACCGCACTATATGGCAGTCTGCCCCACTCTTCTCCCGCTCTTCCTTCCACTTTTTTGCCACATAATATTTATTGCTGCCATCCACAATCAGCGTCTTATATCTGAAATTCTTCAGATCGCTCATTTTCGTAGCCACATTATTCGTCAGAATCAGAATATCAACCTCTAATGGATTCACATCCTTTTTAATCTCCGTTTTGTCGGAAAGCATGTAGACGCGATGTTTTTCAAATTCAAAATATGTTTTCTCTGTATGCGACGGTGATGCCATAAGATTGTTTGTCCAAAATTCACCTGCTTTCCTAGCCACTTTTAGTGTGTCGGTGCATCCAAACAATGCATTCGATTCCATCATCCTGTTCACTGCAGTAACGCCATTCACGTTATACACAGCCATCATTCTACAACCCTTCATATTCATTCCGTCGACAGTGGAAAACACAAAATAAGCAACCGATATCGAGGCAGAAATCCACAACAATGAAAGTCTGCGATAATTATGATATGCGGCAATCAGCAGGAAGACAATTATATAAGCTGCCACATCATAGCCGTAGAATGGCAGTCTGTCGACGGTGCAGAACGAGATATCCGCAGTGTAATAAACAATCGAGTTCACCGATTTCGCCACAACGGCTGTGACATACAACACTCCGTCGGCTACAACATCCAACAATGGCAGCACCGTCGACAGCAGGAAAAATCCATAATATATGAATGTCAATGGAATCAGCACCGTCACCAATGGAATTGTGAAGAGGCTTGATGCGATTGAGAGGATGGGCAACGTGTGGAATGTGAAGAGGATAATAGGAGTGGTGAGAATCTGAGCGGAGATGCTGATCGCGACACTTCCAAGCGTATATGTCCTGATCTTGGACACTATCTGCCCCACCCGACCCTTCAGTTTTATCTCTGGTATCAATCTTTCAATTTTGTCTATCAATGGCTGTCCGAAAAGCAAAATCGAGTAGACAGCGGAAAAGCTCAATTGAAATCCCAGATCGAAAATATTGAACGGATTATACACAAGCATCGCAAATGCTGTGAACGACACCACATTTATCGGATTCGGTTTGCTGAACAGGAGCATCGCCACCCGATAAACAGTATACATAAGCGATGTCCGCACCACGGATGCCGCCAAACCTGTCAGGAAGGCATATCCCCAAATGATGGCAAGCAATACAGCAGCGAATATGTACGGCCTTTTTTTAGGATGTATCGCCATACCCACCAGACACTCCACAATCAATATTATGATTCCGACGTGGAGTCCGCTCACCGCAAGCAGATGACTCGCTCCAGCTTTGGAGTAGGCCTCTTTCAGACCGTCGTCCATCTCCGTTTTGTTGCCAAGCGTAATGGCGATGATAAGATCTCGCTCATCCGTGCACAACGATGCCCTGCCCCTTAAAGAATTTTGTAGAGCGAGATTTAAATTCGACGCAGAGGTCTCCAACGAAAAATCGCAACTCTTTGTGGATGAATCAGAGTTTAAAACTCTGAATCGTTTGACCAGAGAAGTAGCCTCAACCCCTTTCTTACGCAGATAAGTGTCGTAGTTGAAGCCAATTGTCTCACTACTCTCCGTCGACTTCAATGCAGATGAAAAGACGATGAAATCGCCCTTTTTTAATGAGGCATCGCAAGTGTCGAACGTCAGCACTGTGTAGACGGGATGGCAGATGGAATCCCTCGCGTCTACACAATAAACATCCGCCTCACAACTGATCTTTCTGTTCTTGGTCAATTTAGGGACACTCCTGATCACTGCCACTCTCGCCGTCATCTCCGTCGCCCCACAAGAATCCAATTCGTCGGATGGAATCGGATGGCAACAATGTTCGCAGACGCCTCCAAGGAAAAAGAATGTGAAAAGGAGCAAAATCGAGAATGAGAAAGAAAACGGAGAAAAGGACAAATACCGTTTACGCCACTTCTTTATATAGACAAAGAATGCCGACAAAGCGGCAATTAAAGTCACTGCCACACCAATATAATTGATGTCACCCAACTGGAGGTTGTATTCTGCCACAACTCCTAAAGCGAAAAAGAATGTCAGGAATAGATATGGGAATCTACGAATCGACTTAATTATAAAATCCATATTTTTTTGTACGTTACCAACAGTTACCAACATTATATCCCTATGGGATATTAATAGAGACGGGGTGCACCCCGTCTCTACGGATGTATTATAAATTTTTCAATCCAGCGATTGTGGCTTTCTGGTCTTTTGCACCAAACACAAATGAGCCTGCCACCAAAATGTCTGCACCTGCGTCGAGAAGTTGCTTGCCTGTCTCGAAATTGACACCACCGTCAATCTCAATTTTGGCATTTGATCCCTTTTCAACGATCATTTTCTTCAAGCGGCGAACCTTATCCAGAGTGTTTTCAATAAACTTCTGTCCGCCAAATCCAGGGTTGACACTCATAAGCATCACAACATCCGCGTCGCAGATAATCTCTTCAAGCACTGAGACGGGAGTGTGCGGATTCAATGTGACACCTGCCAACATACCCAACGATTTGATATGCTGCAAAGTGCGGTGAAGATGAGTGCAAGCCTCGTAGTGGACACTCAAGACCTTTGCCCCAAGTTTGTGGAACTCCTCCACATAACGGTCGGGATCAACAATCATCAGATGGACATCAAGCGGTTTTGTTGCCTTACTTGCGATTGCCTTGATCACAGGCATACCGAAAGAGATATTTGGCACAAACACGCCATCCATAATATCAAGGTGATACCAGTCTGCCTCACTCTCGTTGAGCATCTTGATATCGTCGCCCAAATTCAAAAAATCCGCCGACAAGAGAGACGGCGACACTAAATGATTCATTATTTACGATTTTTGCGCAAAATTATGAAAAATAAGGGGGCATTCAAATTTAATTGGGAAATTTTGCTATCAGTTCTTCTTAATCACATAGCACAAGGCTGAATGCATTTTGGAAAAAGCTCGACTATTTCCGAATCAAACATAAACAAAAAGAGGGTGTATCAAAATGTAAAATCAAGTTTTTCGAACTTACATTTTGTCACTTTTTATATGAACAAAGCCGTTTCAGAGCTTAAAAATTACAGTTAAGTCTCTGAAACGGCTATATTTTTGGAGAATTTAAAAATCAACTTACATTTTGATAGTTTGATTTTTGATAAATTGAGTTTTGATACACCCTCTTCTGTTTGTCAAGTGTCATTTCTTTTGCACGTAGACAGGTCGGATTGGTTCGAATACATGCATATATGTTTCAATTCGTAAGCAATCACCAGGTCCTTCATTTACAAAAGTTTTTGCATTACAATAACGATAACTATCTACATATGAACTCGTCCAGATTGAATTATAATAATCGCTACCGCCTGTCGGTATGAAAATTGCATTATTGTTGATTTTGCTAGTGTACAGGATACCATAAGCTCCGTTTATTGTAGCTTTTGTTTTTATACAATTATTGCAGAGCTCCAAAGCATCATCAATAGTTGGCATTCTCCAGTTGCCACCGAGGACAGACACGACAATATCATATTTTGGAGTTAAATTTTTAAGAGAATCAAGCACACCCAACTCATATAATTCATTAAACTTCTTGCCTTCCCACTGAACCTTGGAATTTGAAGATGCATCAAAATCCAAGTCACCCCAAACATATTCGGTGCCAAGGTCTTCAACAGAAGAAGCTTCTATGTTTGATGGAGCCCACATGACTCCACTTGGCAATCCCATGTCCACTGGTTGAGAAAGATCTATCTTATTTCTAGTCAATGTCACCTTTGCTGTCAAGGTAAACGTTTTGTATTGACAAGTGATTGTACATTCACTGACTGGAATTGGATTTATATACTGAGCTGGATAGACTATTCCATCCTTTACTGTAGCGACCATTGTGTCAGAACTTTTCCATATGGCTTCTGACGCAGGAACGTCATCTCCATTTGAACACGAGAATCCCAATGATGTCGGCTTGTCTGTTTGACTCAACTCTAAAACAGTCGTTTTAAGATATACAGAATCTACTTTAGGTCTTTCTATTTCGTTATCTACATATATTGGACGAATCGAACAAACAGAAGTTGCGGATAAAGACGCAGTTGGTTCACACATATACTCTCCAGGACCTCCAGATGAGCATATACACGTGCCCATCACCCTGTCTTTCTCTTTTATAGATGCATCGGACAATAGATGCCATCCGCCAGGGATAAAAATAGCATTTCCATTACTAGTGGACTTAAAAACTACACCTCTGACCCCTCTCAACGAAGTGATACGAGGAGTTGTATTATCCAACAACTCCTGATAATCTTTAGAAGTAGGTATTTTCCAATGAGAGCCCATAACCACAGTGGCTGCGTCATTATTTGGAGTCAGAGCCAAATTAGAGTCCAATACACCAGCTTCGATAAAACACTTCCATCTTTCTCTGATGTCAGTGATATTTCCACTATTGTTTTTGTTTTGATCACATTCTATCAAATCCTTAAACTTATGCGGTCTTTTTTCATTTTCAAGATACGAGTCTGGCACCAAATCTCCCCAAGGATAAGTGTCTCCATTTTTTTCAACAATCGTACTTCCCAAATCACATGTGGCCCATTTATTTCCACTAGGAAGCCCCAAGTCGACGTAGCTGTATCCTTTATCACTGCCTGTTGACTTATAAGAAGAGACACGGACTTTTGTAGAGACAGAAAATCCATCAACTTCACCAATTATTTCACACTCACCCTCAGCATAAGGAGTCACAACTCCAGATTTGACTGTGGCAACTTTTTTATCCGTCGTCCTCCATACAACAGTGCTATCAGGAATTGCATAGAATGGAGAACTATTGAAATGAAGATCGACAGGAGCATCAGTGTCATACATTTCCAACTCATCATAAGCGACACGTACTGAAATTTCATCTACTTTACGATTTCTGACTGGACGAATGTATGCTTCTTCTGATGCCACTTGCTGGTCACGAAACGATAGTTCGATAGCAGTTTCCAATGGTTGAGAAAAATAGCCAACATTGAAACCTCCTGGTACGAAACCCGAATACTGTAAATATACGCCATCGGAAATCCAATAATCAAACCTACGCAAAAAGGCATCTGATTTTTCTAAGATGATGAAATTGCCATTTCTGCCCCTTATTGTGTCACCTGTCTTTTTTGTATACACCAATAATTCCTCAAACTCTTTATACGTCGGCGTTCTCCAATCTTTTCCCCAATAAACCGAAGCAGCGTCAAATCCAGTCCGTAGAAAACCTTTGTCCGTAATTACTGAATCGACATGGATTTTACCAGGAGTCTTTCCATACAGTTCTCCATAATTAAACAATGTAGAAAATATATATTTTAGATTCGACGAAGCCCATAATGTTCCACTTGGCAGACCTAAATCGACGTATTCATGTTCTTCTGATGGTAGGACCTCAACAGTACAAGAGGCACTTTGTTTGCCATAATTACAGGTGATAACACATTGTCCAACCCCTTTGGGATAGACATGTCCATCTCTTACTGTCGCCACTGATTTATCCGAAGACGACCAATATACATCACTTTGAGACAATTCCATGCTTGGAGTACAATAGAAAAGAAGAGAAGCATATTCACAATCTTCACTTATATAGACTTTCTCATTTGAAAGATATATGGTAGGAGCAAAAGTGATACTATCCACATTATATGAATCTAGATATTTGACACACTTACCATCCTTGAACAAAAAGATATAGTCTTTTTGGGCAAGACTCAATGAAATTCCAAATGCAAAAAAAATTGCGACAACCGCAATCACACGGTTGAATATATATTTATGTATTTTCTCCATTTCCTTACTTATTATTAGGTTTCATTACTGGACGTATTCTGAATAACGATCCTCTTTTGCCGATTAGTACATCATTCACCTTTTCATTATAAGGATTTCTATCCCAAGTATGTAACAAGAATGAATTTCCATTATCACAAGGAGTCGAAGACCAATATACACCAGCTTTATATATACTGCTTTCTTGAATAAAACCAGCATTAGGTATGATAAGTTCATTGCCATTTGGCCCAATAAACCTGGCTACGTTTGTATTATTAATGGATGTATAGTCTACATCACAATTATCTAACAACTCTACAAAGTCCGCTTTTGTAGGGACAGACCATTCGCCACCCCAATTATATTTTGCGGCATCATAAAGATGCGACAACACTGTATCTGGTGTGATTACATTTCTATCCATTAATTCATCTATAGATAGCCCCCACCACATATTGCCACAAGAATGATATGCAATTTCATCGCATGGAGTCACATTTCCCCATGTGAAAAAATCTCCAAACGACTCTGGTGTTGATGCACCAATATTTGTGGTTGCCCATAAAATTCCGCTTGGCAGACCGAGATCAACATATTCGTGAGTGACAATAGGAGTGGTATCTTTACTGTCTGTGACTACAACTTCACAATATGATCTTAAATCCTGATAGGAACAAGCAACTACACAATGACCTGCAGATACTGGAGTTACTATTCCGTCTTTAACTGTTGCAACTTCATTATTTGAAGAATACCATAACAAATCGGATTCGCCCAAATGTTCATTTGCAGGAACTAATCTCAAACTTGCTGGTGATGATCCTAAACATAGTTCTATCTTATTCTTAGAAAGGCTGATCTCTTTTACCTCTTTTTTTCTATATACAGGTCGAACCAAACAAGCATCATAGACATTATTTCCTGGTGAACAAAGAGTTTGTCTTGTCTCTGAAGCATAAAGATTTTTTTTAGCGTATGAACTTAAATAATCCACCTCAAGAATTATTTCTCCTGGTTTATAAGCCGCAGGCAAAAAAATACTATTTCCATTTGGACCTATAACAAACAGACCATTTTTCCCATTTAGTGTGTCCCATCTACTGGTACACTTTACCAATTCATTAATTTGAGCAAAATTAGGCAATCCAAATTCTTCACCCAATTTATGCGTACAAACATCAAAGACTGGATATAAAGTATTATTATTCTGAATTTTAGAGACATCCAGCTCTGTACCGTATTTATTGAGCCATTTGTAATTCTTAAATGTAAATTCCTTCTTTGGTTCAAGTTCTCCCCAAGCATAAAAATCACCTGTCTCCTCTGGTCGTGACACTCCTAAATTACATTTAGCCCAAAGAGTTCCACTTGGCAGTCCCAAATCGACGAATTGATCTGGGGTTTCAGGAACAATATTTACTGTCTCGATTGGCTTGACTACTTTGACAGAACAAGAGACCTGTCTTCCTTCATAAGTGCCGTTGATAACTGTTTCTCCTTCAGACTTTGGAATGATATATCCATTTCTTATAAGTGCTACGTTCTCATCAGCAGAGGTCCATTTTATATCTGAATATTCAATGATTCCTTCTGGTTCAACTTTAAGATCCAATCTGCAAGAATCATTGACATTAAACAATGTTATATTGTCTACTGCCAACTCAACTATTGGATCCAATGTGATACTGTCAACATCAGCGAAAGGTATTTGATAGATAACCCTTCCCTCATCATAGAAATAATAAGTCTTTTGAGCTTTAGCCATAGATGCGAATGCAAAGAAAGCCAACAAGACAGTCAATATACGTCTATATTTTTTCATTTTTATCTACTCTTCTTAATAAACTTAGCATACTTACCCGCAACCGTCAAAATATAAAGTCCATCTGTCAGAGAAGTGACATCAATCTCATTTCCTCTGTATTCCTTGACAACATATCCCCTCACATCGAGGATTTCTACTTTAACATAATCATCTACACCTGACAAGAATATTTTCTCAGAAACAGGATTCGGATAAATGGAAATGACATTGTCATACTCATTTTTCAAAGTCTCAACATCAGTAAGTGGATCATACTTATCCAAATAAAGCGTTCTCAATCTAGAAATTTTCGTTCCATCATATAGATTCATTGTGAAATATGGAGCATTCACCTCAACGCTTCTTACATTTGATAATGAGAGCGTATCTCGGCTTCCATCAGCGGACAATAAAATAATATCCGTCGCCAATAAGGGAACTGACACAAATGAAAAACAGAACAACAAAAAACGTTTTAGATTCAAATTCATATTAAATCAAAAATTAAAAATCAATTTCAAAAATAACAAAAAGCCCCACAATGGAAGCCTACAATACTTTATTTTAATATTATTGTAATATTCAAGCTATTTCCTCGCCCAAAAGCACATCGATCATCACGAAACGCAGAGAATCACCAATGTATACACACCCCCTGTCTGCCAAATTGTCGCACAACCGGCTGAAAAAGATGGTTTTGACGGACTTTCTGTCACATCTACAATTATTTTCTCCATATTTTTTGTGTTGGCACGCATTTTGAACATTCACTGGTGTAACGAAATATGTATAACACTAAAATTTGACGATTATGGACTTTAAAAATTTCACATTAAAAGCGCAGGAGGTCGTTAAAGAATCTATTAAAATAGTGCAAATCTCCGGGCAGCAAGTAATAGAACCGGAACATATATTCAAGGCGGCTCTCAAAGTGAGCGATAATATTGTCAACTTCCTAATGAATAAAACCGGAGCCAATGCCCAAAATATTGCGTTGGCTATAGACAAGATGGTGGCTCAGGGACCAAAGGTCAGAGGTGGAGAGCCATATTTCAGCCACATGACCAATGAAATGCTCCTTAAAGCTGAGACATTAAGCAAGGAGGCAGGTGATGATTTCGTCACTGTGGAATATATGATCCTTGGTTTGCTAAACACTGATTGCGCGGCAGCGATAGTATTGAAGAAATTCGGTATGACCGCTGAAGACACAGCCAAAGCGATTAAGGAATTGAGAAAAGGAAATACAGTAAAATCAGACAGCGCGGAGGAATCATATCAGGCTCTTGAAAGATTCGCAATAAATCTTAATGAGCGTGCTCGTACAGGTAAACTTGATCCGGTGATTGGCCGTGATGAGGAAATCCGACGTGTGCTTCAGATTCTTTCACGTCGAACCAAGAACAATCCTATTTTGATTGGTGAGCCAGGTACAGGTAAGACAGCGATAGCTGAAGGACTTGCTCATCGAATCGTACGCGGAGATGTGCCTGAAAACTTGAAAACAAAGCAGTTGTATTCATTGGATATGGGTGCTCTTGTGGCAGGTGCCAAATATAAAGGTGAGTTTGAGGAGCGTTTGAAATCGGTGGTCAATGAGGTGTCTAAATCCGACGGTGAAATCATTCTTTTCATTGATGAGATCCACACTCTGGTAGGTGCAGGTAAGGGAGAGGGTGCTATGGATGCCGCAAACATCTTGAAACCAGCTCTTGCACGTGGTGAGTTGAGATCAATCGGTGCGACAACACTTGATGAGTATCAGAAATACTTCGAGCAGGACAAGGCTCTTGAACGTCGTTTCCAGAAAGTCATGGTGGATGAGCCAGACAAGGAAAGCACTATTTCCATCCTTCGTGGATTGAAAGAGAAATACGAGACTCACCACAAGGTGCGTATCAAAGACGACGCGATCATCGCAGCTGTCGAACTTTCAAGCAGATATATCACAGACCGTTTCTTGCCAGATAAAGCAATCGACTTGATTGATGAAGCGGCATCACGTTTGCGTATACAGATTGATTCTGTGCCAGAAGCTCTTGATACTTTGCAGCGTGAAATCATGCAGCTAGAGATTGAGCGTGAGGCAATCAAGAGAGAGAATGACGAAAAGAAGCTTGCCGCTTTGAACGCTGAAATTGCAGAGAAGAGAGACGAATGCTCGGCGATGAAGGCTAAATGGGGAAGCGAGAAAGAGCTTGTCAACCAGGTTCAGGCGGAGAAAGCTAAAATCGAGGATTATAAATTCCAGGCGGAGAAAGCAGAACGTGAGGGCGATTACGCGCTTGTCGCCGAACTTCGTTATGGTAAGATAAAAGACTCCGAGGAGGCAATCAAGTCGTTGGAGAAACAGCTTGAGGACAACGGTATGGGCCGAATGATCAAAGAGGAGGTCGACGAAGATGATATCGCATACATCGTAAGCCGTTGGACTGGTATTCCTGTGACAAAGATGCGCCAGAGTGAGCGAGAGAAACTACTTCATTTGGAGGAGGAGTTGCACAAGAGAATTGTAGGTCAGGACGAGGCAATCACAGCCATATCTGATGCTGTACGTCGTTCACGTGCCGGATTGTCGGATCCGAAGAGACCAATTGGTTCATTCCTATTCCTTGGAACAACAGGTGTCGGTAAGACAGAGTTGAGCAAGGCGTTGGCTGAATTCTTGTTCGACGACGAGACTATGATGACACGTATTGATATGAGTGAGTATCAGGAGAAGCACTCAGTCTCACGTCTAGTCGGAGCGCCTCCGGGATACGTAGGATATGATGAGGGTGGTCAGTTGACAGAGGCTGTCCGTCGTAAACCATACAGCGTTGTGTTGTTTGATGAGATAGAGAAAGCCCATCCAGACACATTCAACATCCTGCTTCAGGTGTTGGATGACGGACGATTGACCGACAACAAGGGTCGTGTCGTCGACTTCAAGAACACCATCATCATCATGACATCAAACATGGGTTCTCATGAGATCCGTGAGAAATTCGCGAAGATGACTCCAGAAAACAGAGTCGAGACAGTGGAGTCTGCAAAGAACGCTGTCATGGACATGTTGAAGGAGACTATCCGACCTGAGTTCTTGAACCGTATCGATGAGATCGTCATGTTCACTCCACTTAATAAGGATGAGATTGGTAATATTGTAGACTTGCATGTTGCAAAGATCAAAAAGATGCTTGCCGACGTGGATGTCAATATCGAGCTTACTCCTAAGGCTAAGGAGTTCATCACAACAGAAGGCTACGATCCAGAGTTTGGTGCACGTCCGGTGAAGAGAGTTTTGCAGCGTTACCTTCTTAACGAATTGTCGAAGAAGCTGTTGGCAGGTAGCGTGAACAAAGAGAAGCCAATTATCGTTGATGCCAACGACGACGGCTTGGTATTTGATAATTAATGATCGACGAAGACGCGTGGTTTTACCCCGATGTTATATTGGTATTTAAGGTTGAGGAGGCTGGATCCAGTGTTTGGATTCAGCCTTTTTTTTACAAAATTTGGTTGCGCGTGTTTTTATTGTAACTTTGCATACCCATTAAACAGATAAACATGGAAACAAAAATATTCGACTTGAAAAAGGATACAAAAAGGATACTTGTCATCATCATAGCCGCTCTTCTTATGGCAGTCAACATCAAGACTTTTGTGCAAGCTGGCAACCTTCTTCCGGGAGGAGCTACAGGTCTGACTCTCCTTATCCAGCGTGCCGTCAAACTTTTTTTTGATCTTGACATTCCTTATTCACCGATCAACATACTCCTGAATGCCATTCCAGCATTTATTGGATTCAAGTTCATTGGAAAGAAATTCACAATCTATTCTTGTCTGATGATTTTCCTTGTCGGTCTGTTTGCCGACCTTATTCCCGCATATACCATAACGGATGACGTTTTGCTAGTGTCCATATTTGGAGGTCTGATCAACGGAGCTGCCATCAGCATTTGTCTGTCGGTGGAAGCGACGTCGGGAGGAACAGACTTCATCGCCATCTACATGTCGGAAAAGAAACACATGGATTCATGGAATTTTGTGCTTGGCATCAATGCCGTCATTCTTTCCGTCGCCGGACTTCTTTTCGGATGGGACAAAGCTCTGTATTCCATCATTTTCCAATACGCATCAACGCAAACAATCCACCTGCTATTCCAGCACTATCAGAAAGAGACGTTGTTAGTCGTCACCAAACATCCGGAATTGGTGAGTGAAATCATCCACGCTAAAAGTCACCACGGAGCCACCATCATCAAAGCGGAAGGCTCTTACGAACATAAAGAGACTTTCATCGTCTATTCCGTCATCGGCAAAGACCAATATATTTCAATTGTCAGCATCATTAAGCAGGAAGATCCCGACGCCTTCATCAACACTATAGACACAGAAAGTCTTACCGGACGATTCTTCCATAAGAAGACGGAATGATGAAACTCCAAACTATTGGGAGACATACAAAAAGGGACACCCGTAATGAGTGTCCCTAATTAATATCTGTTCTATTCAAGCATTAGAAATGTCTACACTTGAATGTCTTTGGATTATCCACCACACCATAAATCAAATCGGGAGTAAACGGTATCTTATCCAACGATTCATACATGTATTGGGTGCTGGCATTCCAATAACGGAACACAACAGGTTCTGTCTCATCACCTGTACCAATGACTGTCAACAGAAAAACTCCGTTGATGGACTTGCCCACCGCTCTACACTCATTGCCCACAAATGCGGCAAACAGGTCGTTGTCTGTGGCACTGTTCTTCATGTCTGAAGGCAGTTGGTAGACCACTGTCATTGAATACGCGAAGTCGCCATCAAATGCCACTGATGACCAAGCTGGGTTCTCAAATTTTTTGAAGACGGTGCTGGTGTCCGGTGTTCCACCTTCTTCACCTCCCTCTTCTCCACCTTCTGGATCATCAAGTTTTTTATTGAGTTCTTCCTGCGTCTTTTTAAGATCTTCCTGTTTCTTGTCCAACTCCTTCTGAGCTTTGGAAAGAGAATCAAGTTTGACAGACAAATCACCCTGCATCTTTTTGATTTCTGCAAGATCATCGCTATAATCCTCAGGATCGTCGCTGCAAGAGAACAATCCTGAAGACAACATAGCGGCTGATATTATAAACAACCAATGTTTCATTCTCGTCTATTATATTATTTCTTTACTATTTTAACCGTCTTCGACACTCCGTTTTGAGTCACCTTCAACATGTATGAGCCTGATATGAAGCCAGACATATTGACAAGTGCTTCCAATGTGTTGTCTGAAACCGTCACCGTACTTGAATATACAAGTTTACCAGTCAGATCAAAGATCTCAATAGAGACATCTTCATTATTGTCTACCACACCCTTAATGTTCAACTCGTCGTCAACAGGATTAGGGTAAACAGTCAAGGCATCTCCTACTCCATCCACATTGAAAGTTAAGATCACTGGACTCTTTGGTGAGCCACAAACCTCATCACCTACAAATGAAAGTTGGTTAGAAGCGACGTAAGTCACACCATCATGTTCCAAAGTGAAACGGATATTATCGCCTGCATTAGCCGCGATGTTGATGAATTGAAGAGCATAGTCGTCAGTCAAATCTACTTCCACAACCTCATTCTCAACATTGCCGACGATTGCACGCACAACGTCACCATCCTGTTTTTCTGGGACATAAGCAATGATGTTCATGTTCATCTCATAATCAGAAGCCGTTGCTTCAAGAGCTGTGGCTGAACGTAAAGAAGACGATGCGGTAGGATACTTGAACGTCTTTGTCGCACCTGCATTCTTCAACATATAGCCGCTGTTTGGCAACATGTTCTTTAATGAGCCGATCCAATTATTTCCATAGTACATAGCGAATCCATCATTCGACTTTATCACGTCACCTTCTGTCGCCTCATAGTCGGCCAAAGCCTCTTTCACCGACATGCTATAAGCAGGCAAGTATGAAATATAATTCCAAGACTTTCCATTTACAGTTAATTCAGTAGAAGCCAAGTCGATGTCAGAACCAGCGACAAACAATGTCTGGTCGTACTCTGAATAGATCTTGAACATGCCAGTGTTGTTGAGAGAGACTCCCTCATTAACCCATGCTTTCAAAGACGACGAGTAGTTTGCCGACTTGTTTTTGTTCTTCACAAAGCTATTAGCTGCCCAGTTGCCATTTGCAAGATATGCATCCATGTCAGACATGTTTTCGTTCTTCAAATTGAATGAAACCCAGTTCCAACCCTTGTTCAATTGGATATTCTGATATTTCAGTGAGTCATTAGAGAAGACGATTGGCTGGTCTGGCTTTCCTAAGACACTGTTGTTCACAAAATTTGCAGTCACTGATGCCGCAGCACGTGACATAAGTCCCTTGCTTGCATCCCATATGCGATACTCTACATTGTGAGATCTAGAGACTGGAGAATAAACAGTCATCAAAGCATACCACATATCCAACGTCTTGTCGTAACTGATGTTAGCCTTGCCGACACATTCTCCCTGATAGAATGCTGCCAACATGTCTTTTTCATCGTTAGAGAACTGACCGTCCACCTTGATTTGAGCAAAGACAGCCATGTTGAACTCATATTTGCTAGGATCAACATTCCAGTCTGGAGTGCTTCCCTCCACTGTAACATTAAGAGCAAGTGGCTCAGTCACATTGTTAGAGTTGGTCAAATATACGACCTCGTTGTATGAGCCGACAGCCAACGAAGGATCAATCTCAAACTTGACAGTCTGTTTCTCCAAAGGTTTGATGACACCCGACTCAGAAGATGCGCTCAACCATGAAGGCATATTGTTGAGTCTGTAGTTGATAACAGAACCGCCATTGTTTACGATTGGCATTTCAAACTTGTACGACTCACCCTCTTTCTTTTCGATTGTCACAGCGTCGTCCATCCATTTCAACTGGTTGCGGTCGATATAAGCGCTAAGTGTGATTGGAGAAAGAATATAGTTTCCATTCACATCTTGAACCTTGTTGGCAGTCACGTTGACAATTGTCTTCTCGATACGATAGTCTTGCTCTTTCAAAGTGATGATCAAAGCGTCATTGTTTACAACCCAATCATACAACAAAGAAGAGACAGCACCCTTACTCTTAACAGGAGGAATGTTGGTGACACCATTTACTTTTCCGACTGCGACAGATGTAGTGTCGTTGTTCACAATATTGTTCAATGTGAACTGCATCTCTTTTGTGCCCTGCCAGTCGATATAATGCTCAAATGGATAGTAGAGCAGCAAGCCCATCTCGTCGCCATTAGATTTTTGATTATAGAACGACTCTATCTGAGACTGCTGACGGTAGAGATTCCAAAGACGTATTTCATCGACCTTTCCAGTAAAATATTGGTCGACAGTCTTTGTCACACTCTTTTCCTTGTGCCATACACGAGCACCAGCATATAGTTTGTCGGATGCTATTCTGTCCACCTTATCATTAGAGAAATAGGTGTTCAATTGTCCATCCATGTATATGCGAGCTGTTCCAGAAGAACGACTGACACTTAAAGTGAAATTATGCCAATTGTTGTCTGCATAATCACCATCCACAAGTGTAGAGTAACCATTATGGTTGAATGAAAGGACTCCGGTTTCATTGAAGCCGACACTAAATAGTTTAGCAGGATCTTCTCCCACATTATCAATACCGTTTCCATTTGAAATGATAGTCTGATTCTTCGCTCCACTCTCAGCGTTGAACCAGAATTCCAAAGTGAAGTCCATATCCGAAGGTATGACAGCGGCAGAACTATTCAATGCCACATAATCAGTTCCGTCAAACGCAGCCGAGCGACCCTCTGGCAATGCCCAAGAACCACCCTTCATGATAAGGTTAGCTCCACGAGCCTTATCCTCTGTCGCATTACCCTTAGCCTCATCCATATCGTAGTAAGCGATCAAACCAAGGTCGTTGCCCGACAATTGCGTCGCGCTATTGGCTTGGATAGTCGCAGAAGAACGGACAGCGTTCCAAACACGGAACTGATCCACCTTACCATTGAAATTGCCAGATTGAGTAGCGACGTTGCGACCAATCTCGACGACTCCATTACCAGTGTATGCACCAACCTTTTGACCATCGATGACAGAAACATAGTTGACGTAAGCTGTCACGGTTGTATCGACATTGTCGTAAACCAATGCGACATGATTCCATGAAGATTTCTCCCATGCAGGGACCTTCTCAGAAGTGATCTCCTTGCTTCCCACTTTGACAACCACATTTCCATTGTTGTTCATGCCCATTGATATTGCCTCATTTGCACTACCATGGCTGAAGAAAGTCGCATTCTGAAGAGAATCAAAGTTAACCCAGCACTCGAAAGTCAAATCTTTCTTAGCGAAATTACGAGTGGCCTCTGTCACCAAATAATCATTTACTCCATCCAACGCAATAGCGACACTATGGTCGGAAACAGCGCCGTTGCGAACACCAGTCACCTCAAAATTGCTGGCTGTCAACATTCCTTCGGCGATAGTCTCATTAAAGTCGATGCGAATATCATCATTGATAGTCAAAACACCATCTGCAGGCTTAGGAGTGCCAAACAAACGAGGGTTGTACATATCCTTGATACCAGAAACGACTTCTGAAGGATTGTCGTACAACTCATTGTTGATGTTGCAGAAAGAGACCGCACGCAAATCATATTTCTGGTCTGGAAGGTTATCCATATAGAAATTATAGTAGATATTTCCCCCATCCGTCGACGAGATTGCAAATGCATTTAGTCCATTAGCTACAGCATTCTTAGCCAAAGAGTCCTCTTTATAGTAGTATGCCAATGTCAACCAGTCGTTATCTGATCCAGACGCTGGTTTATACTGCAATTCGATATGTTCGAAATCCGTATAGTTGACATCAAAGCCAGAGATTGTGATAGGCATATAATGTTTAGCGACACCGTCTATTGTATCTACTGAACAATTAGTATTATATGTCCAATTGTTGCTAGGCTTAGCGATAGTCACATTTGAACATGAAGGGATAAAATGTACAGAGAAATAAACTGTATCAGAAATCACATCCAAGAAGTCGGTTGGGTCGGCCTGACACTTAGAGCAAAGAGCGATTGCCATGTTGTCGTAGTTCAACACTGAACCCTTAGTCACTGTCAATGTCTTCTCCAACACCTGACCGGCAGGCACCAAATACTCGAGTGCGAATCCAGACATAGAGTTGCCGTCAATACTTGGAACCGCGCCGTAAGGATTAGTAGCGTCGACAAAACGAAGATCGAACCACTGGTCCTCACCTGTCTCAGAGTCATTTTTCAAATAGACTGTCAAATAAGCATCCTCACCAGAAGGAACATTCTCAACAAACTTAGTAGGCATGTCGATTTTTGGATTCTCCAACTTCATTGTGGCAGCGCTGATCACCTCAGTTTCATGACCTTTCCAATGAGAAGCTGTGTATGCACCCTCATAAGGACAACCTGTAGCGCCACCCTTTGTGCTGAACACAAATGTCGAATAAGAATCTTTTTTCTTCAAGCTGTTTTTGTCTACACTTCCTGAATTGACTCCGTTTTGCTCATAAGTTTCATCTATTTTTTCTGAATCATGGAAGACATCCACACTCAAATAATCATCATCTCCGTCTTCAGCCAATACAAATCCTTTCGCATGAGATGCCTCCAATTCATTTTCGAACTCTCCTCCTTGTGATGTCTCGACCGTCTCCTCAAATTCGAACTTAGTCTTAGCACCTGTAGTTCCTAAATAAGTGTCGTTAGAGACCTTTCCTCCGATAGTGATAGAGAAAGAATGGTTCGACGTAAGTGTCGAAGAGTATTGCTCACTATATTCGACATTTCCACCAGCTTGGAATGAGTAGTTCTGTAATTTAAGTTTTTCATCTTTAATTACAGTCGCCTTTACACTATCATTGTCAGACAAAGCCTTTTTCCAATCCTTGATATAGGTGTTCAAAGCCTCGATTGTATCTCTAGTATACTCCAAAGACTGTGACAAATAAGGCACGTAGTAGTCAGGCTCACCAAAATTCGCATCATCAGCATTTACCAAAGAGTAGTAGTAATTGACAGAATCAGCATTAGCTTTAGCCTGTAGAGTTGAAGAGTCGGCCTCACTTGGCAATAGAAGCAAACTGTTTCTCAACTCTTCCAATGTTGGAATCAACACCTGTTCAATATGCACCTGCGGATAAGCGAACAAAGTTCCAAACTTTTGGCCCATTGTCACACCGTTAGATTGTACCACAGCAATATTGTCATTCACCAAATAAGTTTTCTCATAAGCCGACTCACCACCCAATGAATCGTAAGTTGCACGACTTACAGCCTTAACATTTTGGCTGGTTCCAAAGGTGATGTTCGTAGAATAACCGATGTACAAATCTCCGTTAGCACCGACATACAAAGGATCATCACTAGTTTGGAATCTTGTGGTCGTAGTGACAGAAGTCTTTGAAGAGTTGTTTCCTGTATACTCTTCAGAGTGACTTATACCTAGAGTGACACCGCTCTCAACTTCTGCCAATGTTGTAGCCGTACCAACCATTGTACCGACACCAACAACTGTGATTTGTTGTGTGCGGACCTCCACTCCAGTCGTGAAATCCTCATTACCTTCATTTTTTACAGAGCCTGTATATTTTGACTCTTCACTGAAAGTGACACCCTTTTCCAAATAAGAGTAGCTGTTTGATCCAGGTGGGTCACGAAGCACACACAATAGTTTATCTGGTCCGGCAGTCACGAAATTTGTTCCAGTCTGGTGAGCACCCAAGATATAAGCCATACCATTGCTGTTGCCGATTGGGTTTTCCCATGCCACACTAGTCGGGTTGTCGGATGTTCCATATGTGAAAGTTGCGGCAATCGTTCCCGTCGCAGAAGAGATCGATGGCTCAGTCACCTTAAACATATAGATAGAATTCTCTGTGTCAATAGAATCAGAAATAGCCATTTTATTATTAAACAGCACTTCTGTTGGCTCCACCATCACACGGTCGATTTTAGAAGAATCGATTTCTTTCTTAGAGCTGATATAGAAAGGATACTCCTCGAAGACTTCATACTTGAATCTATAGTTGGATCCAGTCGAGAACACAGGGTATTTCAAAGAATATCCATTCGACTCATTCCACAACTGAATCTTTTCAGTCTCACCCAACATATTGTCAGAATAAGCCACTGTATCACCGAAGTAAGGGAGAGGCTTATCCGCACCTGTCACCTGAGTGACCTCCATCTGTGCAGTATAGCGTTTTGTGAAGACTTGCTTTTGAATATATCCAATGCTGTCTACATACGACACCTTAGTGAATCCTTCCTTGTCGTTGATGCCATTAGTGTATACAGAATCCACATACTCATACTTTTCAAACTGCTCTATCTTATATGCAGAAAGATTTAATGAAGAGTTGTCGCCAGAAATACCTTCATGTCCATACACCGACAATGATATTGTATAATCGATAGGATATACCCAAGCAATGAACTCACCTGTCTCGTTATTTACGTGAATAGTGATATTATCTGTGTTGTATTCTACTGTTGTCTCTTTGGCAGTCGTTTTTGGAGCTCTAGCCAAAGTGCCTTTCAACACTGGATGAGAAACTGTCTCGACATGAGCCACAGACTGTAACTCTCTGTTAGTCTGAGTAGGTTTCAAAACAATCTTCATGTCGTTAGCCAGATTATTTTTTGACAAAGAGAAACCTACAGGGAAAGACTCCTGCACTTCACCTCCACAGATACGACCGATATATTTTATCTTGGTATTGTCGTAAAGTTTGAGACCAGTAACAACATCCTGATAGTTTCGGTCAGAACCGTCACTATTACAGATACATCCATCCAATTCAAAAGTATGTCCATCCTTTACAGCCTTTACCTCATGAGTGCCCACAGGGACATTGATAGTAAAATTACCGTCGGCATCAGTCATGATATATTGACCAGATTTATTAAGAGCAATCGCGCCATCAATAGTAAAGTGAACACCCTCCACAGGATATGTTCCGCCAGCATAGTAAATTGTTCCAGACACAGCGAAAGAGCTATTGTCGGTAAAGTTTACTGTATGATGCTGAGCTCCTTCTCCTATAAAACGGATTTCCTGTTTTGGTGAGAACTGATGAGTGCCCTTTCTTGGAATTATAGTGTAAGCAGTTCCGTTTCCATAATAAGGGACTGAACGAATGTTATAAACACCAGAAGAGTCTGTGACACAGCAATATGACAGACTATTTATGCTCAAATGAGATTTTACCTTCTGCACATTAGAGTTGATACCAGTATTTCCATGATAAGTGGCTTTTCCTTCAAAAGAACTATCATAAATCTGATCATTCGACATGAAATCAAATGTATAGTAAGCATCCAAATTCTTTTCATTTCCAATCAGATATCTTGTATGGTCTGCAAGAATTTCAGATTCACTCAATGCACGACTCCATAAGCGAACTTCGTCAATCTCTCCCTCGAAATTCTCTCCCAAAACGACGTCTCCATTAAGCTCTTTTCGGAATGATGCATTCTCAATAGTTGCTTTTGTCGACAATTCTCCATTCAGATAAATGGATGCCTGTGAAGTTGATCGGTCATATACGGCAGACACATGTGTATATGTATACAATGGAGACTCACTTTTGGCTTTTATCGTATCCTTATCTCCTACAATAAATAGGAAATAACCTTCTTTAAAGGCTACTTTGAAGATATCTTTCTTATTTATTATTAAAGCGTTGTTTTGTGAAGACGTAGGATAAACCCAAGCTTGCAATGTCACGGCTGACGTGTCAGCAAGAATATTTTTTCCTGGGATTTCTACTTTGCCTGTTCCGTTAAGACTTAACGCATAAGCCTCCAAATCACCATCAGCCTCTAGTCTTACAGAGACAGAGTCGACTCCTTGTCCATTCTCGAAAGTTATATGTCCATAAAAGTCTCCTGTTGGTGTCCTGAATCCGAAATCCTGCAAGGACTCTTCAGTGTACAGTCTCGTTCCGCCACATTCTTTCAAACCATAAATTCTATATTCGTATAGAATTCCAGGCAAACAAGAATTGTCGTCATACGAAAGATCAGAATTGACAGTTGCACTGACTGTCTCTATTTTTCTGAAAGCAGTGTCAGAGCTATAGACTTCTCTTCGCTCAACGACAATTTCATCTACGTCGTCTGTCGCTTTCCACTTCAAATTGACACGGTCTGAATAGTATCCCTTGGAAGCACTAAAGTCGCTTATCGAACCAACTTTGGTTGGCTTAATGTCACTGCCTAATAAAATACTTTTTTGTTTGTAGCTATCGCTACCTGGAATCATCTTTAGAACATAAGTGTAAGAATTGCAAAAACGAAGAAGCTCGTCTTTGTAGAATCCTTCCTCATAGTTCAAAATGAACTCCTCTACGACAGAAGTGGTCTCATTGGTTCTCACTAATTTTAATTCGGAACCAGTTGACCAAATAGCACCATTCTGATTCCATTTTATTTCCACATATGGTTTGTCTCCTGAATGAAATTCTGCGGAAGCATTTTCAGGATAACAGTGATTTGTATTTACAGAAATTGTTTGATCTTTCTTGAAAATTTCCCAACCGGGAATTCCTTTTGTCGCTTTTCGTTCTATTGAAAAATAATATCTGGACGTGTCCCCATCTTTCAAATCCATTTTTGTTTCATACGAACTCGTCTTAGGGTCATAAGCTATCTCTACCACTTTTGTAGTGTCAACCGATACGTTTTTCATAGTCAACACAAAAGGGCTGTCGTTATAGTCCGACCCCATCACTGTTGGAATTTCCCATCTAAGGTTAACCTGCTTTTTGTCAGCATCAACTTTTACTGAAAATTTTTGAACCTGAGGATAAGCTTTCAAGACATATTCCTTACTCTCTGCCACATACGAGATCTTATTGTTTTTTGTTGGGAAATACTCTTGGTGAACCTTGAATTTATGTGATTTCGCCAAAAAAGCCTCATCAACTTTCAACACAAACGAGCCGCTGGTATTTTGGGGTTCACCAATGTGAGTTTCATCGCCACTCATCTTACGATTATCCTCATACAAATCAACGTCTCCCAATTTCGCACAATTTCGATTTGCTATTTCCCTCGTCCAGTCTATTTTCACAGCTGGATTATTAGAAGAAGACACGAAACTAGCATCTATTGAAGTGTAGTTGGCAGTTTGTACAGTCGTTACCAAACCCGCAGACCAAGTTTCGTCAATTTTTTGGTCTTTAGTGCCTCCTTCTCTCCACCAAGTACCCTTCATATTGATTGTGAAACTTTGATTCAAATCTTTTGAGGAGACTGGCTGAGACCACTCCATTATATGCTCATCCTCGTCGCTATACCTTTCGTGTGTAACATAATTTTTATAATCACCAGGCACTCCAGCCGTCATTTTTAACACACCATCGTAATTACAGTTGATTTGATAAGTAACCTTTTGAGGTGTATTTTGTGTTATCACAAATCCTGTTGGATTCTCATCGTCTTCAAAGCCACAATGTCCTTTGTCACTCGCGCCCCACGTCTGGAAATATCTCACTTTGTATTCTATACATCCAGTCCTCTCATTCCACCTAAATGTATTCCAACGCCAATCCCAATCAGAATCGGCCTCTGCTTCCTGCCAAGGCATAAAACACAATACGCCCATCAAAATGAGCCATCGAAACTTTGAGGTAGGCACTTTTTGCCCTGAAGAGAAGAATCTCTTAAACCTCTTTTCTAAAAAAGAAATCAGATTCATTTTTTTAGATAATAAAATTAATTTGTAGTTAAATCCCAATCAAAAGCGGATAAATATTCATTCAAGAGGATGCTGATTCGCATTTTTTCCATACCCAAAAGTCTAGCTCTAAATAAAAAAATTTTAGAACCAGCTTAAATCAATATTAAATCACTAGTGTCTCTTAAATCAGCAG
>DGHQ01000058.1 GCA_002392915.1 Bacteroidales bacterium UBA3844
TGATCGTGTACTGGATCTTCTCGTCCTTTGGTGCGTCCGGTATCGGATTGACGATCACCTCATATTCGTGCAGATCTCCCTTACAGCCTGTCCTGTTGTCCACCAGCTGGTAGCTGAATGTACCACCATCTTTCGACTCCAAGCCCTCAAAGAATTTCGCATCCAAGTCTTCTCCCAGCGATGTGCCTGACAATGTATCTGACCCCTTCCACCAACGAATAGTGTAGTCGGACGCAGAACCCTTCGTCAACTCCATGTCCACCAAATCCTTGCCCTCTCCCTCGCAGAATTCTGTCTTCGGTTTTCGAAACTCCACATCGGGAACTGGATTAAATCTTACATAAATAGTATCTGCTGTCTTACATGTTCCATCTGGATACAAGGCATCTACAGCATATAGCAATACCGGCATTTCTGTACCACCAAGAGCGACATCGTCATATTCGACAACCTTTGGATCAATCGTACCATTAAGCACCGACTTTGCATCACTGATTGAACCTGGTTTCTCTGCCTCAAACCACTTGATCGCATATCCTGCAGTTCCAAAATCAGATGAAGCCCAATCAGATTTATCTGGTGTGATATCTGCCGCCTGAGAAAGAGTTACACTTTCTCCATAACACAACTCTATCACATCTTTCTTGTTTTTCTTGTCAGTAGCCTTTTTATCAGCTTCAATTTTTATCTTTCCTGCTGGCTCTGTACATGCAGGGCAATCGATTACACACTCAATAGCATCTGAAATTGTATACGACGCACATGGATCATCTGCGTTATAAGCATCATCAGGTGTTGAAGAAAGAGTATAGTCGCTACCTGCAATCACACGGAAATATACCTTATCACCAGAAACCAATCCTTCAAATGGTTTGCTGCCAGCCTTCAAATCCAAATCCTTTATAGGATCCTTTATTCTTGTCCATGATTTCTTATCTTTAGGAGTCAAACTCCACTGATACAAGAAACGAGTATTATTAGCACCACCAAAATAATTTGTCAACATTTCTGATGGTTTTGCAAAAATCTGAATGGCATCATCTGAGTTATCACAAGTTATAGTATCAGTTGCGAAAGTATTAATATCGAAATATGCCTGCAAAGACGGTGCTGCACAAGCACGGATAATGATATCATCAAGAACCAAGTCATTACCATTCTGATCTGTGTTCTGATTATTAACAATCTCCAATTTGACAGCATCATTCTTTTCCAAGAAAATCTGACCAGAAATCTTAACCCAATCTCCAGTACCACCATCCTTTGGCAATGTCTGAGTCGCTCTCTTCTCAATTACATTTGCAGAATTACCAATCTCCGTCAATCTTACAGTAACATCTACTGGGTTGTAAGCGCCTGCAGCAGAAGATGTAAAGATTGTAATATAGCACTCAAAGAACAACTGTCTATTCTGACAAAGATGAGTGATGTCTCGCTCATAAATATTCTGACCACCAGTTTGGTCCTTACAGTTGATCAACAGACAACAACCTTCTGGTGTACCAGAGTGATCATAATGTATTCCTGAATTAAGTTTGATACCATGTAAGTCTGCAGCCCAAGCCAACTGAGCTCCATCCATTCCTTTATAAGCACCAGTATAACCTGTCAATACACCAGCAACAGTGTACTGTCCATCTTCCAAAAATCCAGATCCATCATTAAACGTACAACCCAAAGGTGCATCATCCAATTCATATCTGAACGGAATGGATGTCTTTTTTTTCAACTGCACTGGATTGGCGATATCCGAATAATCCCATACCTTATATGTTTTTCCTGTTTTGTCAGACAAATCAAATTCACCAAAATCGTCCTTAAACACTACCTTACGAGAAGCAGGAACAGAAACACCTTGATCATTGATAATCTCACAACATTTCTCCGTTTTAATATTTAATTTATTTGATGTGAATTCAACTCCACCATAAGTCACCTTCAACTGATACTCATATGATTTCTCACCTGCAGGCGTTTCAAATGAATAGTTAGGAGACGTTGCTCCAGCAATAGCCTTTCCTCCTTCATACCATTGGTATGTAGCACCTTGAAAAACTCCTTTAGCCTTGAGGTTCGCAATTTCACCAGCACAGATTGTCTCACCGTCTTCTGAATAAATCTGAGGGTCAATTGTTCCGTAAACCTCTATAGATGTGATCTGTATCGAGGCACAATTTAGACCCATATACTGACTATTCATATTTACATTCAAGAAAAATGAGCCATCAGCATCCGCTTTTCCTGCTGTTGCTTGTGCTCCCATCACCTTGCTATTGTCATACGTTCCAGTCTCCCCATGCTTTATCTGTGTAGCATCCTGACCTGCTGTCAAATTATATTGATCTGGATTCTCAGCAACTTTGATACTTGTCTGCTGACTACCACTTTGATCACATTTCAATTTATCATAACCATCAGCCTTAGGATCAATGACAGAACGATACTTAATTATGACTTTCACTGATGAGTTAGGTTTCAATCCGTTTACTCGATAAGACATGATCGTCTTATTTGCAGTACCCTTGAAACGACTCCAAACAACACCCCAATCTTCCTTTGTATCATCTATATAATGTAGAGAGTCTAGCTGAATAGGGTTTCCGGTAATTGCCATAAACTCACCGTCATGGAAATGCGATTTAATACGCTCTCCTTTATTTGCAGTCTGCTTACTATAATCATAATCAAGATCATCTGCTTTTGATGGCTGTGTTCCAAATAATGTAACCTCTCCACCAAAGATTCCAATCATCTTGATTTCATTAGTTCCGACATAAGCCTTTCCCACAGCTGGAACACTAGGATCAAAGTCGGTACCTCCAACAAGAACTTGCTTACTACCTCCGCCACCTTGAGCAAAGGTTCCAGTCACCGCACCTAAAGCTAGAAGTGCAGTAAAAGCAAAACGCCTAAAAAAACTTTTACTTTTCATATATGTTTTACCCTATTAAATTTCAAAATATTTAGAACTTAAAACAATACTCATTATATGTAATTATACAAAATGAGAAAGCAAATATATAAAAAAAAAGACAAAAAAGAGTTTTTTTGAAAAAAAACGACTTGACATGATTGTTTTTATATATTCAAAAAAGAAAAAGCAAGATTTTTTGATAAATTTAAACACGCAAAAAAATTGTAGAAAAATTTTCAAAAGAGAAAAAAAAGTTACATATTTGCAATACAAATAAATGCAAATTAAATCTATAGAGTATGGAGAGCAAATTAATTGGAATCATCGGAGAAAATGCCGGTGTTGTTTGGAGGTTTTTAAATGCATCGTCAAGTGAAAAATTCTCTTTCGAACAATTGAAAAAGGGAACTAAACTAAAAAATGATGAATTATATGCAGCAATCGGTTGGCTGGCAAGAGAAAACAAAATCCAAATTGAGGAGAACGGTTCAAAAGCTTCCTATAGCGCAATTGAATTTTTCTTCTAAAAAACAAAAGCGATTGGCTCTCCAATCGCTTTTGTTTTTTATAATTCGAACAACTTTCATTGAAGTATCTATTTAGCAACAGATTTTCAATAATTGTGACAAGGAATGAAATCGTAAATTTCATTCTCATTTATCTTCTTTATTGTCTCAATCAACAATGATATAATCGCATCCACATCACGAAGATCACATACTTCTACAGGTGTATGCATATATCTGTTCGAAATGGAAATCAACGCCGTCGCCACTCCTTCTCTTGTTAACTGGATCTTGCATGTATCTGTGCCTCCAGTGGCAGAAGAATTTGTCACATTCTGATATGCAATGCCTTTTTCCTCCGCAGTGTCCTGCAACAAATGCACCAAAGCGACGTTGTTGTCGGCACAATGACGGATCACAGCACCGTCTCCCAATTTACAATTACCATATTTTATTGCGGAACAGTCAGGTACATCAGTAGCAAAGCCGACATCCAAAGCGAAACCAACTTGCGGATTGACTTTATACGCACTTGTCACAGCACCACGACATCCTACCTCCTCTTGAGAAGAAGCCACTCCATAGACTCCGATCTTCAAATCTTCCTTGGAAAGACGACGGATCACTTCAGCCACGATAAAAGCTCCTATTTTATCATCCAGACCTTTGCTGGAAATCCTATGTTTTCCAATAAAAGAGACATTAGAAACAACGGCAACAGGATCCCCCACCTGAACCATCTCTTTTGCCTCTTCCGCACTTTCCGCACCTATATCAATCCAAAGTTTATCAAGATCCAATGCTTTAACACGCTCCTCAGCAGTCTGCAAATGAATAGGTTTCTTTCCTATTACTCCTCTAACTTTGTTTCCTCGTGAAAGAATAACAACCTCGGTTCCAGGAACAGTCAACAAATCAATACCTCCATGTTTGCGAACATAAACAAAGCCATTATCATCAATGTGCATCACCTGAAAACCAATTTCATCTATATGCCCACATAACATCACTTTGAAATCAGCATCGGGATTAATCACACCATAAGAATTGCATAAAACGTCACTGTCAACAGTAGCAAACTGATGAACATAATCCATCCAACAATGAGCAGCCTCCATCTCATATCCTGAAGGTGAATATGAAGAAAGAAGATTTTCTAAAAAACCGACGCTACTCTCATCAATGTTTTTATAATCTGATAAATCCATAGTCTTAAAAAATTACGGCACAAAGTTAATAAAAAATCTTTGCTGTAAGCCAATCTTTGAAAACATCTTCTCCAATGGACAATATCTTTGAATTTTGATGTCTCTTTATAATCCCATACAAATAAAGGACGACAAAACGAAGGCTGTTCTAAAATGAACAAAAAAGCGATGTTCAAATGAACACCGCTTTCAATTCCTATTAAAAATTTCTTATTATCTACAGAAATGCTGAGTCTTACAGAATGAGTAACTTAACATCAACTCATGATCTCCCTTAGTATGTCTACCCCAACCTGTCAAAAGCAAACCATAAGTATAACCGATATTAAATTTCTTAATTCTAATACCTCCCATTGGTCTCAAACACAATGGCTGTGAATTATTCGTATCCAAAGAATGACGATACAACAATTCAACCCAATAACCGAAATCCTGTCCAGGAACATCCTGCATAAACTTCAAATGGAAATCCAACTGACGCTGACTACCTTTACTAGTCTCAGTATTATTAGTTTCTCCTCCACCTCCGTTAGACTCATCGTCACGATCGATATTGAACTTGAACATTGCACCAGGCTCAAACTGCATTCCATCTCCTAATTGGAAATCATATCCCAAAAAGATAAATGGATTGATAGGCCTAATAGGCTCTGTTTTTCCTAATTCTTCCAACTTTGTTGGCACCAAATTTGCAATAGTTAAACCTGCAAAGAAATTGTCAAACAAGAAGTATGTACCGAATGTGGCATTAAAATAATAACCTTTATTTTCGCCACCATTTTCGATTACTATGTCTGGTGCCTGCTGGTCAAACAATTTGCTGTCAAAGCCATAGCCATTAACAACACAAGCAAGAGCGAAAGACAACTGTCTGGTAATGTCTCTCTGCTTCATCATATAGCCACGTGTACTACTACCCGACAATGGGATATGATAACCCAAAGACACTTGTCCACCTCTTCTTAAAGAGTATCCATTTTGATCTAAATACGCATAAGCACCGATACCTAGGCGCTCCAATCCACCGCGTAATCTCGTACGAAAACTTAGCGTAGTGAAGCGAGGTGTCTCACCCCTACTTCCATCCACTCCTGAAAATCCTAAATAACCAGTCCACATGAAGTGAGTACAACGCTCAGCACCGGCAACAGCAGGGTTAACCAAGTAATAATTGTAATAGTACTGATTATAGACGATCTCCTCTTGCGCCTTTAGTCCCGTCTGAGATAGCAAGACCATAGTCAATGCTACTAAAATGTGTTTTATCTTCATTTTTCAACTATTTTGCAACAGTTCTTAAATAATGGTAATAGAAATAGGTTTTATCCTAATTCATTTATTAACGTTTGGCAAATATAAATAAGTTTAATAAAACCTGCAATACTTTTTTACTTTTCTTTACTAAATTATTGTTAATAGGCAGCCTTATCACCCTTAATCATATTAAAAACGGTTTGAAATATGATTCTTATATCCAACCAGAAACTCCAGTTTTCTATATACCATACATCTTGTTTTACTCGGCCTATCATCTGACTAATGTCAGACGTTTCCCCTCTAAAACCTGTAACTTGAGCCCAACCTGTGATTCCTGGTTTAGCCAAATGACGTACCATATATTCATCTATCAGTTTTGAATATTGTTCCGTCTGGCTTACCATATGCGGACGTGGTCCAACAACCGACATGTCTCCAAACAGAACATTAACAAACTGTGGCATTTCATCCAAATTTGTCTTTCTTAATATTGCCCCAACTTTGGTAATTCGAGAATCTCCCTTCGTCGCTTGCAATCTATCCGCTTCTTCATTAACCTTCATGGTACGGAACTTCAAACAATAGAATTCTTTTCCATTTTTTCCCGTTCTTTTCTGTTTGAAGAATACTGGACCTGGCGACGACAACTTAACCGCTATTGCCAAGACAACATATAATGGAGAGAACAACAATAGCACTAACGATGAGAATATAATATCAAACAACCGTTTACCTGTTCTATTCCATGGTTTTTCCAAAGGTTCATCGCGAAACAAAATCATTGGAATATTAGCCACATTAACCAAAGAGACTCCTTTTTTTATATATCTCTGAAAATCTGGCACTATCAAACTCTTTACAAAACATCGTTCGGCTTCACGCATTATTTTAAATGAATTACGGTCGTCACCTGCAGGAAGTGCACTTATCACTTCATCGACATCTCCAGTTTTTATCAATTCCAATGCATCTGCCAGTGTTCCTTTTACTAGTTCAGCTTCTACTTTATAATCTGATGGATCTCTGTCATCATATATACCAAGTACATCATACCCCTGTATTCTGCTCTTCCTCAACTCATCATAAACCTGAGAAGCGACATGACCTGCTCCCAAAATAATCACTTTACTGCAGTTTCTAGGCAAATGTCTCCAATATCGGTACACATTTCTTGCTATGAATCTCCACAAGAAAACTACTCCGAATAGCGTTGTAAAAAACAATGCAAAAAATCTTATGGAAAATTTAATATCCGCAAGAATAAACGCAACTATCAGTATCAAAGAAAATAAGAAAATTGTACGAAACACTTTCGACATAATTCCTTCAATCACTGCAGTCGGCTTATCAAAGATCGTTCCATGCTGAGAAAATGAAACCGCATATGCTAGTGTTGCCAATACGTGCAACATGTCACGAGACAAATAAGGATCTACATTATATCCAAAAAAATGAAGCAATACCGCAAGAAGCAAATTCAACAACAGCATCTCCGCGATAAAAACAACACCTTTGAAAAATATATTTTCGTAATTAACAAACATATCCATCTGTAAATTAGCCACCTACACTTTCTTTATCAATCAATCCACCCTTTTCAATAGACAGATTATAACAAAGATAGTTAGTTTTGACGATAAACAAACAAACATCTCTAAAAAAATGTTAATTTTTATCACCAAATGTTTGCTCGTCTACTTGGATCTATATACATAGAATCTTTCTCAGTAACTCCAAATGCATCATACCATTCATTTATATGCGGAAGTGCTCCATTCACTCTCCATTTTCCTAATGAGTGAGGATCCTCCTTTGTCCTGCGTATGATTTCCTCTGGACGGATATTGTTTGCCCACACTCCAGCATACGACAAAAAGAATCTCTGCTCCGGTGTAAAACCATCCACAACTGGCAATGGATTTGTTTTCATAGCTCTTTTCAATGCGTTGAAAGAGATTTTTAATCCTCCATGATCTGCCAAATTTTCACCCAAAGTGAACTTTCCATTCGCATATACTCCTGGAGCCACCTCTATACCATTGAAATATTCCATGATGCTACTTGAGCGAAGTGTAAATAAAGCAGCGTCTTCTGCCGTCCACCAATCTTTGAGATTTCCATCAACATCAAACTGTCTTCCCTGATCGTCATATCCATGCGTCATCTCGTGACCGATAACCACTCCAATAGCTCCATAGTTATATGCGTCATCCGCACTCATATCAAAAAATGGCTTCTGAAGAATTCCGGCTGGGAAACAGATTTCATTTGTTGATGGATTATAATAGGCATTAACAGTCTGCGGATACATATGCCACTCTGTCTTATCCACTGGTTTTCCCGCCTTTTCCAGCATTATATCAGCCTTGAATCTGCTAATTCTCTTTGTGTTTTCCCAAAGATTCTCATCTGTGATTTCAAGAGACGTGTAGTCTCTGAACTTATCAGGATATCCGATTTTCACCGTGAGACCAGCCAATTTTTCTTTTGCTTTGACCTTAGTGGAATCACTCATCCACGACAAGCTATCCAAACGTTCTGCATATGAATCCTGCAGATTTTTAACTAGTTGCACCATTCTCTCCTTATGCGACGCCGGGAAATACTTTTCCACGTACATTTCGCCAAGTGCCTCGCCCATCGCATTCTCAAGCAACGACACTGCCCTCTTCCATCTTGGGGATGGCTCCTGTCGTCCGGATAAAACCTTACCATAGAAATCAAAGTTCACATTGTAAACCTCGTCACCCAACGAACCTGCAGCACGGTCGATCAATTGCCATGCCATGTAGTTTTTCAATACACTTATATCCTCATTAACAATCAGTTCAACCGCTTTCTTGATTGGAGGAATCTGAGAAACATTAATGGAATCTTCCTTCAAATTGAATTTTTCAAAATATGAATCCCAGTCAAAACCAGTAAAGTCGTCCTTAAACTGGCTATATGAAATCTTGTGGTAATTATCGTTCGGAACTCTGAGTTGCTCCTTTGTATAGAAGGATTCAGCCAATGCGGTCTCGATTTTCATCACGTCTTCCGTACACTTTTTCGCTTCGTCAGCAGTATAGCCAAAAAGTTGCAACATTCTTTCTACGTGGACGACAAACTGCTCTCGTATTTTCACCATAGATGTATCTTTCTGAGAAAGATAATAGTCACGACTTCCTAGAGACAAGCCACTCTGATATGTATGAAGCATATTCATTTTGCTGTTCTTGTCGTCGGCTCCAATATAAAAAGCGAAAAATACATTCACGTCGATCTTATGCAAATCTGCAATCAAAGCTGGTAGCTGCTCTTTACTCTTCACAGTGTCAATTGCACGAAGATCCTCAGTCAAAGGTGCTTTTCCTATGGAATTCAGTTTTGTTGAATCCATATAAAGATTATAGAGAGTGCAAAGTTTGTCGCCGACGCTGCCTTTCTCAAACTTTTTCGTGGCCAAATCCTCGATAAGCGACTTCATCTGCTGCTTATTCAATTCTCCCACTTGCTCGAATGATCCATATCGCGCATACTCCCCTGTCAAAGGATTTTTTTTCATCCATCCGCCACACGCGAACTGATAAAAATCATTCCTTGGGTCGACGGTAGTATCCAAATTAGTTTTGTCGATTCCCGACTCTACAACATTAGTCTGCTTTTCTCCGCCTCCACATGATGCCATGGAGATAATAGTAGCAGGCAGCAACGTCAACATAATCTTCTTCATCTCATTAATCAAATATCATATAAACAAAGCATTTCAAGAGCGTTTTTCCAACTCTCTCAAATTCTGCATCTTTTTTTCTTTCAAATATTCGGTGATTGTGCTCAAATGTTCGCGCACCTTACCACCTCCGAATTCATACACTTTCGACACCAGACCATCAAGGAAATCACGGTCGTGGGACACAAGGATAATTGTGCCCTCAAAATTCTGTAAAGCAGACTTCAATATGTCCTTTGTTCGAAGGTCAAGATGGTTCGTCGGCTCATCCAAAATCAAAAGGTTCACTGGTTCAAGCAAAAGTTTCAGCAAAGCAAGACGTGTCTTCTCTCCTCCCGACAAAACCTTGACCTTCTTCAATGAAGCTTCACCGCCAAACATAAAAGCTCCCAGCAAATCTTTGATTTTAGTGCGGATATCTCCTTGCGCGACATTGTCAATTGTCTCAAACACCGTCAGTTCTCCATCTAGAAGAGAAGCCTGATTCTGTGCAAAATATCCAATCTGCACATTATGACCAATCTGGCAACTGCCCTCAAACGGAATTTCATTCTTGATACATTTCACAAGAGTGGACTTACCCTCTCCGTTTCTACCGACAAAAGCGACTTTGTCTCCTCTTTCGATTGTCATATTCACGCCTGATACAATCACCTTGTCATCGTAAGCCTTCTGTAGATTTTCCACAATCACAGGATAATTTCCTGAACGAGGAGCAGGCTGGAATCGAATCTTCAAAGCTGAAGTGTCAACCTCCTCAGGCTCGATAAGTTCGAGTTTTTCAAGCATTTTGACACGAGACTGCACCTGAAGAGTCTTTGAATACGTGCCCTTGAAACGTTCAATGAAATCTTTTGTTTCAGCAATCATCTTCTGTTGCTCTTCGTAAGCCTTCTGCTGTTGCTCACGTCTCTCCTTTCGCAATTCAAGGTAATGAGAATAGTTGACTTTGTAGTCGTATATTCTTCCCATCGTCACCTCGATTGTGCGTGTGGTGATATTATCGACAAAGGCGCGGTCGTGGGATATCACAATCACCGCCTTTGCGCTATTCACAATAAAATCTTCAAGCCACTGAATAGACTCGATATCAAGATGGTTTGTTGGCTCATCAAGTAGCAGAACATCCGGTTTCTTCAACAACAATTTGGCAAGTTCAATACGCATTCTCCATCCTCCGCTGAAATCGCTTGTCTGACGGTCGAAATCAGAACGAAGGAATCCAAGACCGAGAAGAGTTCTCTCCACGTCTTCCTCATAATTCGTATTGTCGATAGCATAAAATTTCTCACTCAATGCGGAAACCTTTTCTATCAATGCCATATATTCATCACTTTCGTAGTCTGTACGCTCACCTAATTCCTTATTGATATTCTCAATCTCCCTCTCCATGGCAAAGAGTTGCTCAAAGGCAAGACTAGCCTCCTCACGTACTGTACGGCCATCCTCCGTCATCAAATGTTGCGGAAGATATGCAATAACAGTATCTTTAGGTGCTGACACATTTCCTCTTGTCGGTTTCTGCACACCAGCCAAGATTTTCAACAATGTGCTCTTTCCAGCACCGTTCTTTCCCATCAACGCAATTCTGTCTTTCTCATTGACTTGGAAAGAGATGTTTTCAAAAAGGGTTCTGCCGCTAAACTCTACGGCCAATCCATCAACTGATATCATTTATTATTTGTTAACCTTTATACTAGAAATAATGCCATACAACTCTGTACGACGACTAGCCTTCAGAGGCTCAGGAATTTCCATTAACACAGTAAAGACCTTCTTAGTATCATTATCATAAAAAACGTAGCGTTCTTTATAAATCGTAGTGTCCAATTTAACTAATTTGTAAGTATCCTTATCAAGATATGCAAACTGGTTGGCAGTTAGCTTTCGTGAATCATAGCCAGCAAATGAAACTGTTTCATCTGACAACAATTCATGACCAGCATCAGGAGCATATGATGAATTCTTGAACAAATCTGCTATAACATCTACATCTGTTGGATTTGCTGTAGATGGATCTGAAAGCAAATAATAATGGATTCGAACATTTTTTGACAAAGTGTCCATTGTCAAAAAGTAATCAAAAGTATAATCCTTACCACCAACAGGAATATTAATAGTTCCTTGATTCCACACACCAAAAGTGTGGTTTTCAGGATAAACGACATGGATGCCATCCAAATCTAACATTTGACCAGGCACATCAATATCAGTAAAATTGTTTTGATTCTTAGGGTCATCATCATCACTTTTACAAGATGTAAAAACTAAAGAAGACAAGCCCAATGTCAAAAATGAAATCTTAACGAATTTCATAAAACTAAATTTTTCCATATACCCTATTTTTAAAATTACATGACAAAGATAATAATTTTTGCAGAATATTTCATATTCAATTCAAAAGGCATCCGAAATAGACAAAAAAACCGGGTTTTTACAAACCCGGTTTTAATATGTTTCAAAAAAGATCGTTATGCTCTTTCTGCAAGACGTTTCTCTTTCTCTATTCTCTTAGCCTCTTCCTCTTCATCAGCCTTTGCCGAGTAGTACTTGCATGCAAATGGAGCTGCAATGAAGATTGAAGAATATGTACCAACGATTACACCAATCAACATAGCGAAGATGAATCCACGGATTGTCTCTCCACCAAAGAAGAAGATGATAACCAACACGATCAATGTACTCAATGATGTACTGAATGTACGGCTTAGAGTAGAGCTGATAGCTGAGTTGAACACATCCTGCTTATTGAAATCTGCACCCTTACGATTGCGGATAAACTCACGGATACGGTCGAAAATAACAACCTTATCGTTGATAGAGTAACCGATCACTGTCAAGATCGCCGCAATGAATGACTGGTCGACCTCCAATGAGAATGGAACGACTCCAGTCAATGGCAATATACAGTACAACAATAGGATGAACAATGTATCATGAGCAAGAGCAAGCAACGCACCTCCGGAATATGCAATACGGTTAAATCTCAAGAAGATATACAATCCGATACCTAACATCGCAATCAACACAGCGATTACAGCTGAAATCTTGATATCGTCTGCCATTGTTGGTCCGACCTTCTGTGACGACTGAATACCATAAGTAACCTCAGACTGAGTGTCAGCTAGTGTAGCAACACCATCATTGACAACATAACGGTTTACAAACATATCCTCTGTAACACCACTATTCAAGATTGGTTTCAAAGAATTGTACATTCTTGTCTCGATATCTGCATCCACGTCATCCTCTGTATCTTGAATACGGAAGTTTGTAGATATACGTACCTGATCTGCTGAACCAATTGTGATCACGCTTGCATTAGCACCGTCGAATGCATTATCTAGCAAATCCTTAACCTCACCAGTAGTAACATCTCTCTCAAATTTCACTGTGTAGTTTCTACCTCCAGAGAAGTCGATACCCTGCTGCAAACCAATTGCGAACAAAGAAACAATAGCAACGATAATCACTCCGAATGCTGCCATCAAATATGGTTTTGACTTGCCAATAAAATCAAATTTGACATTCTTAAACCAGTTTTCTGAAAGCTTAGTAGAGAATGTAAGTTTCTCAAATCCTTCGCTCTTTGAATACAAATCGAAGATCAAACGTGAAACGAAGATTGCTGTCAACAATGAGCAAAGGATACCGATGATCAATGTTGTCGCAAATCCCTTGATAGGACCCGTACCGAAATAAGCCAAGATGATACCTGTCAAGATTGTTGTCACATTGGCATCGATGATAGCACTCATCGCATTGCCGTAACCATCTTTCAAAGCCTGCTTCATATTCTTTCCTGCAGACAACTCCTCACGGATACGTTCATAGATCAACACATTAGCGTCGACCGCCATACCCAATGTAAGCACAATACCTGCGATACCAGGCAATGTCAAAACAGCCTTCAATGAAGCCAAAACTCCAAATATCAAGAATACGTTGCAAACCAATGCGGCATCAGCAATAAGTCCTGGCACCAATCCATAGTAAGCAATCATATATATAAGGACAAGAACGAATGCAACCACGAATGAGATCATACCTGCATTGATAGCCTCCTGACCTAGAGATGGTCCAACCACGTCTTCCTGAACAATTTTTGCAGGGGCTGGCATCTTACCACTCTTCAATACGTTAGCCAAGTCTTTTGCCTCATCTACAGTAAAGTCTCCTGTGATTTCAGAACGTCCACCTGAAATCTCACCGTTTACACGAGGATAAGAATATACATAACCATCAAGGACGATTGCTATACACTTTCCAATATTTTCACGTGTCATCTTAGCCCATGTCTTGGCTCCCTCCTGATTCATCTCCATGCTTACAGCAGCATAGATAGAATGGTCGTTGAAGTCAGCACGTGCGTCTGTCACGCTTGCTCCTGTCAACTGTGCTTTTCTCTCCTTACCCTTCAAAGCCTTAGACTTCAATGCGATAAGTCCGAAATAGCCATTAAACTCCTCTTTAACTGTCCAAGCGAAGAATGTTGAGTTTGGAATCAAACCTTTTGCGCGACCCATATTTAAATACTCAGACACCTTAGCTGTATCACTGTAGTGAGCATAACCTACACGTGGACCAGGGTAAACCTGACCTGTCTGGAAGTTGATGCTTGGCTGCAAGTATGAGAACAATGAAGTTGTACCCTCTGCCTTTGTAGAGTCAGCATCCTTGTTAAGGTTAGCAAGCAAACTGTCTGATGCTGTAGCTTCAGCTGCAGCAGTCTTTGCTGTATCTGCTTTTGTTGTGTCAGCAGCATTCTTGTTCATTTCTGCCACCATCTCATTTACAGCAGAGATATTACGAGCGATTTCAGAAAACTCTGTAGTCTCCCAGAATGCCAAATCGGCACTACCCTGAAGCAACTTACGTACACGCTCTGGCTCCTTCACACCTGGCATCTCAATCAAGATACGGCTAGAACCCTCAAGCTTCTGGATATTTGGCTGAACCACACCATAACGGTCGATACGTGAACGAAGCACATTAAATGAATTGTCGATAGCGCTATCAACCTCTTCTCTCAATACCTTTACTACTTCGTCGTTTGTTGATGTGTAGTTGATTTTATTTTTCAACGTGTAACCACTGAAGATTGAAGCCAACTGGCCTCCTGGGTTAACTTCGTTGAATGCATCAATAAACAGTGTTAAGAAGTCTTTCTGTGAAGTCTTCTGTTTTTCCTTCGCCAAAGCGATTGTCTTTGTGAAAGATTCCTCTGATGCCTGATTGCCTGCAAGCGCCTTCAAAATGTCTGGAACGGAAATTTCCATCACCACATTCATACCACCTCTCAAGTCCAAACCTAAGTTCAACTCTTTCTCTCGGCACTCTTTCAACGACCAATTTGATTCGTTGTGGCTCAACAATGTATCCATGTACGCGTTATACTTCTGAGCGTCTCCCTCAGCGTATGCCTCAGCCTCACTCTTATAGTGGTTTGAGACAAACGTGAACGATAGTGAATACACGCATGCCAAAAAAAGAGCAACAACCAGAAACCATACAATTCCTTTGTTTTGCATTTTTTTTGTTATTTAATTTTTTTATTTATATTCATCTTAACACTATTAATGTGCAAATTTAAGATAAAAAAATATCATTTGCGTATTTTTCGACATTTTTTTTGACGTTTCAATTTACATTAGACTAACAAAATAGTGTTTCCGCATTCTTTTGTGTAGAGACGGGATTCTACACGTCTCTACTCATATATATATAATTTCTATTTCGTATATATCAAAGTGGATAATTTGTCCTCCTCAAAAATGTCGTTCGCTATCTCCAAAAGTTGCTTCGACGTAATCTTAGATATTTTTTCAGCCACTACCGAATTTGATTCATTCATACCAAAGAATAGAAAACTTTTTGCCATGTTGAGAGCATAGTTCTCTCTGTTCTCATTAGCTATAGTCAGTTGTCCCATCAGTTGTCGCTTTGCTCGCTCCAACTGTGATGACGGCATTTCCCTTTCACGCAAGTTTTTCAACTCTTTATATATGACATGCAGACATTTTTCTGTATCTTCATGTTCTGTGCCAAAATAGATATTGATTAAGCCGTCATCTGAATAGGCTGTGTAGGCCGATTCCACAGTATAAGCCAAACCTCTCTTTTCCCGCACAGCAAGATTAAGTTTGGAATTCATTCCTGGGCCGCCCAATATATTATTCAGCAGATACAATGGCAGACGTCGTTCGTCCGACAACGAGTATGCTCTCGCCCCGATCAACGCATGTGTCTGGTGTGTGTTCAGATTCTTGCGAACATGGTCGGGCACATACAACGCCGACTTTTGTCTGGTCTTAGTGCTATATTTGGCAGCGACGTCGCCAAAATATTTCTCTGCGAGCCTCATCACCTTTTTAAACGGAATGTTGCCGACGGAGAAAAAAAGTATTCTGTCTGTGCAATAATTGTTCGCCACAAAGCGAAGGGCATTCTCTGTGGTGTATTCCTGCAGACGTTCGGCATCTCCTAGAATATTTCTGCCAAGCTGCGAATTTTTGAAGACGATGCTTTCAAACTCATCATAGATCAACTCCGACGGAGAATCGTTATAAGAGTTGATCTCCTCTATAATCACGTCGACCTCCTTGTCTATCTCATGAGACGGGAATGTCGGATGGAATACAATGTCAGAACATAAGTCGAGTGCTTTTTCAAAATCTGCAGTCAACACAGTGGAATAGACAAAGGTCTCTTCTTTTGTAGTATACGCGTTGATTTCCCCGCCAACTCCTTCAAGACGGTTGAGAATATGCCACGAGTTTCTTTTCTCAGTTCCCTTAAAAAGCATGTGCTCTATGAAATGAGCCATACCACTCTCGTCCTCTTCCTCATCTCGGGTGCCGGCATTGATTGCGAAGCCGCAATACGCCACCTGTGAAGCCTCCTCTTTATGCACTATGCGCACGCCATTGGGCAATGTGGCCGTATGAATATGAATATCCGTATTCATCATTTAATCATTCCTTGCTTTTTCAACTCTTCGACACAGAGTTCAAGTTCATCATACCAATCCTGTCCAAATCTTCTGATCAAAGGCTCTTTTAAGAATTTGTAGACGGGAAGGTCGTTTATACTGCCTAATTTTCTTGCACATTTGCAGACATCCCACTTATGATAGTTCACAGCGACACAATCGCCGACCTTATCGAGTCGGACAGGATACAGATGACAAGAAATTGGTTTGTAGAAATCACTTCTTCCTTCTCTATATGCGACCTCAAGAGCGCACTTGCACATTCCGTCCTTGTCGATGGTTGTGAAGACACACTCTCTACCGTTCACAATGGATGTCACTTTGTCGCCCTGCGGATCTGTATACCACACTCCCTGCTTCTTAATCACCTCCTTCGACGCTTCCGAAAGTTGATCCCATACTACATCTACAAGACGCTCCAAGATAGGAATTTCATCATCTTCCAACGGAGCCCCACAGTCTCCCTCAATACAACACTCTCCCTTGCACTTTGCCAAGTCGCAAAGGAATCTGCGTTCCAACACATCAAAACTTACTATCGTATCCTGAATCTGCAACATACCAATTACAACTCTACTACTGTCTTTCGCAATTTCACCAATTTAGTCAACAACGCTTCTGCCAAATCAAGACGAAGCATGTTAGCACCGTCGCTCTTAGCTACACTCGGATCCATATGCGTCTCCATAAACAATCCGTCCGCACCGACAGCAATTCCTGCTCGTGCGATTGTCTCTATCATATCTGGATTTCCTCCAGTCACTCCTGATGTCTGATTTGGCTGCTGAAGCGAATGTGTGATGTCGAGCACCACTGGATAGCCTATCTTCTGCATCGTAGGAATACCACGGTAATCGACAATCAAATCCTGATAGCCGAACTCAGTTCCACGGTCTGTCAAAAGAATCTTGTCGTTGCCACACTCCTTGATTTTGCCAGCAGCAAACTTCATCGATTCAGGAGAAATGAACTGACCTTTCTTTATATTTACCACTTTTCCTGTTTTGGCAGCGGCAACCAAAATATCTGTCTGACGGCAAAGGAATGCTGGGATCTGGATCACATCAACATACTTGGCTGCCATGTCGGCCTCTGAAGCAGAATGGATATCCGTCACCACAGGAATATTATACTTCTCCCCCACTCTCTTCAAAATATCCAATGCCTTCTCATCTCCGATTCCAGAGAAACTGTCAAGACGCGAACGGTTAGCCTTTCGGTATGATCCCTTGAAAATATATGGGATGTGAAGTTTATCACAGATAGCCACCATCTTATCAGCGATCTCAAAAGCCATCTCCTCACCTTCTATACAGCAGGGTCCCGCCATCAAGAAAAAATTATTGTCGGCAAGATATTTTAGTTTTGGAATGAAAGAATAATCCATAGTCATATATATTTCTTATTTTATTGTTGTCTACAAATATAGCAAGATGCTGAGAATAATCAAAATGTCTTTTATAAGAAACACACGTCCACATGTCTCTACAAACATAGACAGGTTTCAAGCCTTTCCATTCTCCTTGTTTTTCCGATACAGCTGCCAGCTGTTGAACACGTTGTGCCAGATACTGTAGAAGCCACCAGCGATTGAAGTGATAGGAGAAAAAAATGTGTAGCCCACCCAGATTGCAAAGACTGTGTTTTTCTGACCCAATGCCTGACCTCCACTTATCTCGTCGTCAAATTTTCTGCCGACCCATTTGCCAAACGCGAACTGTGACACACAAGCTATAAGCGAAGCCAAACCAATACCTATTATTGTTGCGACGGTAAGATTCACAGCCAAAACCACATATCTGACAGTGACTGCGATTGCAATAGAAAGTGAGACTGCCCAAATATAGAAAGCTAAATTTCTAGTTGAAATGACTCTGTTATGAAATTTAGGCATTGCGTATCTGACCAATATAGCCAAGAAAAACGGACAAATAAGCATCGGGAACACTTTAGCCATAATCTTGAAGAACGCCAGCCAAAACGTGATGCCGCTCTCTGGGTTCAGTATCGGCACAATTGCTGATACCGCAACTGTCGTCACAAGATTTATAAACATTGTATACGCCACCAACGTCGCACCATTTCCTCCAAGTTTTTGAGTGAGCACAGCCGCTGCTGTGGCTGTAGGACATATGAAACAAATCATCGCCGACTCCAATGAAATTCTATAAGCACCGTCTGGATAAAAATAGACAAGCAATCCTGTCAGCACAAAAATAAAAATCTGAAAAGCAAGTCCATAAATATGCCACCGCTTCCATCGCAGGTCGCGGATGTCAATCTTACAGAACGAGATGAAGAGCATCGTGAAAATCAATATAGGCTGGACTACAGAAACGATATCAGCCGCATTCGTACGCCACTGCATCGACACAGGAAGCAAGAAATGCCATATCAAATAACATGTCGCGCCAAACACCATAGCGCAAGGCAAGGTCCAATTTCTCAAAAATCTTATAACCGAATCCATTTGTTTCATAATTTCGGCCACAAAATTAGTAAAAAATCCGTTTCAGTATGTCAAACAACACATTCTTAATTCTTAACTCTTAATTATTAATTTAACACAAAAAAGGCTGCGTCAACCGACACAGCCTTTTTAACGTGGAGATGGAGGGGGTCGAACCCTCGTCCAAACGAGGAATCAATATGCTTTCTACATGCTTATTCCAGCCTTTGGTTTTCGAGCGTTGGCAAGACCTGGACCACCAACCAACACCTTAGTCTGAAAATTTCATGCCGTCATCCAGACTCTAACGACACTATTCCCGATATTCTGCGCCTCGCTGATCCAATCGCCTCAGGACGTGGGCTTGGGGAGACGTCTTGTCGCAGTCGTCTTGACCGCGATAAAGCTAACTTACTGTACTTCGGTTAGGCTGCAAGAGCATAGTTATTCTCGCCAGTTAAATTTTTGGTCTCCAGATTATAGTGCTAGCCACCAGCGCACTGCATGCTTACATACCGCTTCTGCCCGCTGTCAAAACCGGTCATCCCCATATTTGAGATGCAATCCCGTAAGATCACATCGCAAAAATAATTCTTTTATTATTCTTATACAATAGTTCTAAACGCTTTTTACTTTTTTTCGACTGGAATAGAATCTGCTGGCAAAACCGACGGATCCAAAACTTTTTGTTTTTGAGCCGTTGTATCTGATTTGGGAACTTCAACATCACCTTCTTCCTCATAACAAGCAGATAAAGATAATGCAGTAGCAGTAGCCGCTACAAGTGCTGCCACCTTCAACGGAGCGACACCGATCATCTTCGCTTCCTTCTTTTCCTTAATCTGACGTGTCAGCTCTGCAAGTTCAGCCTCACATTTTGGGCATGTGCCTGAGCATTCTCCCTGATGGTTGCAGACTGTAGGATTGTAATCTATTCCGTTTGCTTTTGCCAGTTCCAATCTGACTCTCTTTAATTCGTCGCAAATTATCCTTCCTTTTGTTTTCATAATTTAAAACCTTTATATCTCTATATTTATTTTATACGCTCGCCTACGGCTCGCGTTTTGTGGTGGGTTAGGGCGTTCCGCCCTTAACAATCCTCATATCAACACATCCAAACATCACCCTCTAAGCTAAATTCTTTAACCCTTATTAATCTCCGTTCTGTAACCAAACAGATCGAAATCAGAAAATCCCATTTCTTTCAATTTGGCGACGCTGCTCTCCTGATCCTCTTTTGTATTATATTCTGGAATCGACGGAATACGTATCATGACTTTGTCTGGTATTCCACATAAAAGTCCAAGGTTCTCCAACACTTGTTTGTTCTCCTTTCCTGTGTAAGCCTTATAGATTTCCGAATTCATATCTTTGACATCCACAATCCAATAGTCAATCACAGAAATAAGAGCTTCAATATTCTTTTTGGGGACATTCAGAGCCGTCTCAATAGTCAGTTTCCAATCCGGTCCACATAGTTCACGGAACTCCCGTATAAACTCATATCTTAGGCTGGGCTCACCTCCTCCAAAACAGACGCCTCCGCCAGTAGCAAGGAAATAGAGTTCATCGATCTTTACCTTTTCATACAGATCAGTTGTAGAGTACACCTTTGCCGCATCAATATTCCTCAACGAGTGTGGATTCAGGCAATACTTGCAGCTCAGTGTGCAAGTGTGGAATGCGGCAAGCGTCGTCACTCCAGCTCCGTCAACAACAAGCCGATGACGGGCGACACCTATGAATGGAGCCTTCTGCATATCAACAACTCTTTAGCCACTCTGATATCTTCACAGCCACATTGTCACCGTCCACTGCGGAGCTTGTGATTCCTCCTGCATATCCGGCACCCTCACCAGCAGGATAAAGACCCTTTATCTGGATATGCTGCATCGTCTCCGCGTCTCTTGGTATACGGACAGGAGATGATGTTCGGCTCTCCACTCCAATAATCACAGCGTCGTTAGTCAGGAAGCCCTTTCTTTTCTTGTCGAACTCCACAAATCCTTCACGCAATCGTTTTGAAATAAAATCCGGCATCCAAAAATGTATGGGAGAAGACGTCACTCCCGGCAAATACGAAACATCTGGCAGTTCGAAACTCATTCTGCCTTTCACGAAATCATATAACCTTTGGCATGGGGCTTTATTTCCGCCTCCTGAATTAGCATAAGCCATCTGCTCATATCGTTTCTGAAACTCCAAGCCTGCAAGCACGCCATACTGCTCATAGTCGGGCATCAACTCAGGCAAATCCTCCACTCTGATTTCCACAACGACAGCGGAATTAGCGTATGGGGAATTTCGTCCCGACGAAGACATTCCATTGACGACAGTCTCTCCCTTATAAGTAGACGCGGGGACAACAAATCCGCCCGGACACATACAGAACGTGTAGACACCTCTGCCGTCTACCTGAGTGACAAACGAATATTCTGCGGCAGGCAAATATAGTCCACGGTCGGCAGCGTGATACTGGATTTTATCAATCAACGCCTGTTTATGCTCCACTCTGACACCCATCGCAAAGCCTTTCGCTTCAAGAGCCACACCCTCGTCGTGAAGCATCTGATAGATGTCTCTTGCAGAGTGACCTGTGGCAAGCACCACCGCTCTACTCTTATATTCTGTGCCATCAGAAACGACAACACCTTTGATAGTATCATTCTCTATAATCAAATGAGACACTTTCGTCTCAAAATGGATTTCACCACCACAATCAAGAATCGTCTTACGCATCTTCTTGATCACCTCTGGCAAACGATCGGTTCCGATATGCGGATGAGCCTCATACAAAATTGAATCCTGAGCTCCATGATAATGGAACACCTGCAGAATACGCTCACTGTCTCCTTTCTTCTTGCTGCGAGTGAACAGTTTGCCATCAGAGAATGTTCCTGCTCCACCCTCTCCAAAACAGTAATTAGACTCCTCATTCAACCCATTGTTACGACACAGTTGGGCGACATCCACCTTTCTGTCGGACACTGCCTTGCCTCGCTCCAACACAACTGGACAATATCCCAATTCAATCAGACGCAATGCGGCAAACAGACCTGCTGGACCCGCACCGACGATGACGATTTTCTCACCATTCCTCACGTCGCCATATTTGAACGGATACTCAATTGGCTTTGCCACAGTCTTATCTGTAAAAGCCTGCACAGTAAGGTTGACTTTCACCTGCACCTTAGAACGTGCGTCAATACTTTTACGGATAATGCGAACCTGACGAACACGGTCGGGACGCACGCCTATTTTCTTAGCCACTTCCGCACGTAACAAATCCTCCTTCGCTGCCTGCTTTGGCAGAACTACCAATTGTATATTGTCGTAAAACATAAAGAATTAATTCTAATCGTACAAAAGTACATAAACTAAACTACATAAAAAAATCTAATCTATCAATACAAGATCCGCCATTCTCAACTAATGACAAAAAAAGCGGAATCCTACCAAAGCAAGATTCCGCTGATATCATCAATTTGGTTTTATTAACCCAAGTATCCTTTCAAAAGTTTGCTGCGTGAATTCTGACGCAAACGACGGATAGCCTTCTCTTTGATCTGACGCACACGCTCACGTGTAAGGCCAAACTGCTCTCCTATCTCCTCCAATGTCATCTCCTGACAACCGATTCCAAAGAACATCTTGATGATTTCGCTTTCACGCTCTGTCAAAGTGTCCAATGCACGGTCAATCTCCTTCGACAATGACTCGTTGATCAATGAACGGTCTGCAACCGGAGAGTCTGCGTTTGGAAGGACATCAAGCAAACTGTTGTCTTCTCCTTCTGCAAACGGAGCGTCGATAGAAGTGCTTCGTCCAGACACCTTCAATGTGTCAGCCACCTTATCCTCCGGCATGTCTAGCTCACGCGCCAACTCCTCTGCGGATGGCTTTCTCTCATACTTCTGCTCAAATGCAGAAAACGCCTTGTTGATCTTGTTCAATGATCCAACCTGATTCAACGGCAAACGCACAATACGTGACTGCTCTGCCAAAGCCTGCAAAATACTCTGACGGATCCACCATACCGCGTAAGAGATGAATTTGAATCCACGTGTCTCGTCGAACTTCTCAGCAGCCTTAATCAATCCCAAATTACCCTCATTAATCAAATCCGGCAAACTCAAACCTTGATTCTGGTACTGCTTTGAAACAGACACAACAAATCGCAAATTCGCACGAACCAACTTGTCCAAAGCTCGTTCATCTCCTTGGCGAATTCTCTGCGCTAAATCAACCTCTTCCTCCACTGAAACCAATGGTTCACGGCCAATCTCCTGCAAATACTTGTCAAGTGACGCGCTCTCTCTGTTGGTAATCGACTTGGTAATTTTTAACTGCCTCATAAATATAGACTATTAGACTATTTTACAAAAATTGGTGCAAAAATAGCAACTAATTTCGTCTTTGCAAAAATTTCAGCAAAAAAATCAAACATTTTTTTGCGACGGTGCATCATTCAGTCTTCCTTGCGAAATTTTTGAATGTGGAGGCACATCATGAGTAATCCAAACGTTACCTCCGATAATGGAATCGTGACCTATCGTGATTCTGCCAAGCACGGATGCATTTGAATAAATGGTCACATGATCTTCTATAATAGGATGTCGAGGAAGATTCATCGGATGACCATTCTCGTCAAGAGTAAAGTTTTTCGCACCCAAAGTCACTCCCTGGTATAGATTGACATGGTTTCCAATAATACAAGTCTCTCCAATAACAACGCCTGTGCCATGGTCGATGCTGAAATATTCTCCGATCTGAGCTCCGGGATGAATATCTATTCCTGTGCGGGAATGAGCCATCTCAGAAATGATTCGAGGAATGATTGGAATCCCCATTTTGAGCAGACAATGGGCTATACGATAGTTGCTCATAGCCTGAAGCACCGGATAACACAGGATAATCTCACCGTGACTCACCACAGCCGGATCATTGTCGAACATAGCATTCACGTCTGTATAAAGAAGACGCTTGATCTCAGGGATCTGCTCAATGAAATCCATGGCAAGACCGGGAGCTTTCCGCTGTGCCTCAGATGCTGAAATATCAGGGTCAAACTCCAATCCAGAACTGATTTGCGTTTTCAATTCACTATACAGATTATCTATTGATACTCCAATACTGAATTTACGCATTCCATCCCCCACCGGAGCCATATCGAAATACCCAGGGAAAACGACGCTCTTTGTTAGCTGCACTATTTTCTTAAGCGACGATAATGAAGGCAGACTCTGTTCACGTGATGGATTGAGCATATTCTCCACCGACGTAGTGTCTGACAAGATGTCGACAACCCTGTGTAGTCTTTCGTTGTCTTTATTCATAAAGAAAGTCATTAAAATCAATACAAATATAGAAAATAATGCAGAAATCTGCAAAAAAGTTGCTCATTGGCATAATTTTTGTACTATTTTTGTGAAAAGAAAAAAACAGTTTAAGATTATAATGAAAAGAACATTAGGATTTTTGATTTTTGTATTGGCGATGATCTCAAGTGGCTGTTCAAGCGACCATGATCATTTCAGAGGATATGAATATGATGATTACGCCACTCATTATTACTATTACGACGGCTATTACTATTCAGATCCAGAGCACCGTTACCGCTACGACTTCGACTACAATCACTACTACTATGGAAGACTTGAGTGGAAAGGCGACTATTGGGCTATAGTGTTGAGGGAGAATCCTTACTATGGTATGATTTGCGCAATCTACAACGACGGAATTCTTCCAGCTCAGCTTGGATATCATAATGTCTACGACCATGACGTGATGGTGAGATTCAGATTTGTAGAGCCAAGAGATGCAAGGGGACTACATTGGGTAGATATTGAACACATCTATTACAGATAATCCAAATATCATTAAAATATAGGGAAAGACGGAAATTCTTCCGTCTTTTTTTATACATTATACAGGCAATGGGGCCTCACGTAGAGACGCACGTCCGTGCGTCTTTTTGGAATATTTGCGTCTCGTGGAAATATGCACAGCCATATATTATAAAGCACACCAAAAACATGTACAATCATTGACAAGCACGTCCGTGCGTCTCTACGGAAAACAAACACAAAAAAGGAGACGTGATTGCTCGCGTCTCCTTGATATATTTCCGATAGGATATTCCTTATTTCTTTAATCTTGCAAGACATGCCTTAACATTAGACTCAATTCTTGCGTTGATTGAATCAGAATCATCCTTCTTTACAAACTTCTCTCCTGTGATGTTCTCGTAAAGTTCAATATAACGGTTTGAAATAGACTCTACTATTGCGTCTGTCATCTCAGGCACCTGCTGGCCTGCCTTACCCTGGAATCCGTTATCCATCAACCACTCACGAACAAACTCCTTAGATAGCTGTTTCTGTGGCTCTCCTGCGTTGAACTTCTGCTCGTATCCATCTGCGTAGAAGTAACGTGATGAATCTGGAGTGTGGATCTCATCCATCAAGTAGATCTTTCCGTCGTGCTTACCAAACTCATATTTAGTGTCGACAAGGATCAATCCTCTCTTTGCAGCAATCTCTGTACCTCTCTGGAACAAAGCCAAAGTATACTTCTCTAGGACTGCGTAATCCTCAGCAGAGACAAGACCCTGAGCGATAATCTCCTCTTTTGAGATATCCTCGTCATGCTTGCCGATCTCAGCCTTTGTTGTAGGAGTGATGATTGGAGTCGGGAACTTCTGGTTTTCCTTCATTCCCTCTGGCAACTTAACACCACAAATTTCTCTCACACCGCTCTTATAGGCTCTCCATGCGCTACCGCACAAATAACCACGAACGATCATCTCCACTGGGAATCCTTCACAACGTACACCTACAGACACCATTGGATCTGGAGACTCCAACAACCAGTTTGGACAGATGTCCTTAGTTGCCTCCAAGAAAGTCTTGGCAATCTGGTTCAACACCTGACCCTTAAAAGGAATACCCTTTGGCAAAATCACGTCGAATGCAGAAATACGGTCTGTGGCTACCATTACAAGCACATCATCACCGATACTGTATACATCTCTAACTTTTCCGTGATAAACGGACCTCTGATTTGCAAAATTGAAATCAGTTTTTGTCAATGCTTTATTCATCTCTTATTCTTTAAATTCTTTACAATATTCTCGTATTCCGCACTCTCCACATTTGGGAGCCAACGCTGTGCAGACATATCTTCCATGAAGAAGAAGCCAGTGATGCGCATCACTCAAGATATTCTCTGGTATATACTGACGCAGAATCATTTCTGTCTGAAGTGGGTTCTTTGCCTCGTCTGCTAGCCCTACCCTATGCGACACCCTGAAAACATGAGTATCGACTGGCATAGCCGGCTTTCCAAAAGCAACCGCAAGCATCACATTGGCGGTTTTTCTGCCTACTCCTGGCAATGTTGTCAAAGCTTCCATTGTCGACGGAATTACCCCATCGCATTTTTCCACAACAATCTTTGCCATCTGCAACAGATGCAAGGCCTTTGCGTTTGGATAGGAGACACTTTTAATATACTCAAGGATATCCTCCTCCGTGCCATTCGCCAACGAATAAATATCCGGATAACGCTCAAACAACGCAGGTGTCACCTGATTAACCCTTTTATCCGTACATTGTGCCGACAGCATCACAGCCACAAGCAATTCATACGGATTGCGGAAATTAAGCTCACTCTTGGCATTGTGCATGTTTTCTGCGAACCATGCCAAGACATTTGAGTAACGGTCCTTACGAGAGAGCATACTTAAAAAGGCAGATCACCTCCGTCTGCGTTAGGAGCAGACTGTGCGTCAGGAGTAGCTGGAGCGGCTGGAGCCGTGAAACCACCCTGCTGCATAGGCTGCTGATATCCACCTTGTGGCTGCTGCTGGAAACCTTGTGGCTGAGCGAAGCCCTGCTGTTGCATAGGCTGCTGATAACCACCCTGTGGTTGAGCGAATCCCTGCTGCATTGGCTGCTGAGGATATCCTCCCATTGGCTGTCCGTAACCCTGCTGAGCAGCCATACCGTTGTAAGGCTCAGCTCGGAAAGCACGAATATCATTGAACCAACGTCCGTTATATTCTCTTGCGTCGATGCTACATGTTATGTGAATTAATCCACCCTGCTGCTGGACCGCTGCAATTGTATTATAAGCGTTCTCATCCCAAACACTCACAAGCACGCGACGAGGGAACTGTCCTGTTGTGTCATGCTCCACAACGCATTCCCACATCTTCCATGGACCTCTTGCAGACTGGCCGCTTCTTTCATTCAGGTTTAGAACCTTTCCTATAAATTCGTATGTCATATCAATATTTCTTTAATGCTTTAAATAATTCTTCATTTTCTTCTTTTGTACCGATCGTAATACGCAGACAATTGCCACACAACTGCACTCGATTACGATTTCTGACTATGATTCCTTTCATTGTCAAGTATGTGTACAAATCGTTGGCATCCGTCACCTTAACCAATACGAAATTGGCATCCGTAGGATAAATTTTCTCAACGAATTTGAATCCTTTCAACTCATAAACTACATCAGCACGAAGAGAAATCGTCTCTTTAGCCCAATTCTTAATAACGTCCGGATTCTTAAGAATCTTCAACGCATAATCCTGTGTAAGCTTATTAATATTGTATGGATACTTGATCTTGTTAAGGATTCCGATAATCTCTTCTGATGCGAAAGCCATGCCCAAACGAACTGACGCACTAGCCCACGCCTTGGAGAATGTCTGCAACACAATCATATTTGGATATTTTGCCAATTTCTGGCTGTATGACTCTCTGCCACAGAAATCCCAGTAGGCTTCATCAATAACGACAATGCCACCGAACTCTTTCAACAGTTTCTCTATATCACTGTCTTTCAGGCAATTTCCGGTAGGATTGTTTGGCGAGCACAACCACATCACCTTAGTGTGGTCGTCTACAGCGGCAAGCATCGCGTCGACATCTATCTGAAAATCTTCCTTCAAAGCGACGGGACGATACTCGACATTGTTGACATCTGCGCATACCTCATACATTCCGTATGTAGGTGAGATAGCCACTACATTATCAACTCCTGGTTCGCAAAAAGCACGGTAAACCAAGTCAATCGGTTCATCGCTACCATTTCCGAACATGATGTTCTTCGCATCCACATGCTTCACCTCTGCCACACGATGTTTCACAGCCCACTGCAATGGATCGGGATACCTGTTATAGGGATCATTACGTGGATTTTCGTTAGCATCCAAATAGACAGACGCTTCGCCCTTAAACTCATCGCGTGCACATGAGTATGGCTTTAGCTTGAGGATGTTTGGTCGCACCAATTGACTTAATTCTTTCATATAACAAAATTTTTTGTTGAATTCCAACTTATTTGTTCATTCTAAGAGTAACGGCATTCTTGTGAGCAAACAATTGCTCATTCTCAGCCATTATCTCAATTGCGTTTCCGATTAGCTGAAGTCCACTAGGAGTAATCTCCTGATATGTGATTTTCTTACGGAAACTGTCTAGATTAACACCGCTATATGCCTTGGCATAACCATTTGTAGGAAGAGTATGGTTTGTCCCCGACGCATAGTCGCCTGCACTTTCAGGAGTCAGATGACCCAAGAAAATAGATCCTGCATTAGTGATTTTCTCTGCAATCTGCATATAATTAGACGTAGAGATAATCAAATGTTCTGGTGCATATTCATTTGTGACGTCGATGACCTCTTCCAAGTCTTTCACCAATATAATCTTACTATTAGCAACAGATTTCTCAGCTATTTCCTTTCTTGGTAGCAACTGTAGTTGACGGTCGACTTCTGCCAACACCTTTTCTGCAAGAGTTTTGCTTGTAGTGATACATACAGCCTGACTATCCACACCATGTTCGGCCTGCGACAACAAGTCGGCAGCCACGAACGCTGGATTGGCAGTCTCGTCCGCGATAACCTCCACCTCACTTGGACCTGCAGGCATATCAATAGCAACGTCTTTCAAAGAGACTCTCTGCTTTGCAGCTGTCACATATTGGTTACCTGGACCAAAAATTTTATATACTTTCGGTACACTTTCTGTTCCGTAAGCCATTGATCCGATTGCCTGTACACCACCGATCTTGAAAATTTTGCTCACGCCAGCCACTTTAGCCGCAAACAATACAGCAGGATGGACTTTACCATTTTTTGCAGGAGGAGTACAAAGCACGATCTCCTTGCAACCTGCAATACGAGCAGGGACAGCCAACATCAATACTGTAGAAAACAATGGAGCCGTACCACCTGGGATATACAATCCGACTTTCTCAATCGGCATTGCCTTCTGCCAACAAGTGACACCAGGCATAGTCTCGATGCGAGGAAGCTCGTGATCCTGTGCAGCATGGAATTTCTCGATGTTCCCCTTAGCCAGACGGATAGCGGTCTTCAATTCATCAGCCACCAACGTCTCTGCCTCAGCTATTTCATCTTCCGACACCTGCAAAGAATCAAGCTGAACTTTATCAAATTTCAGCTCATACTCTTTTACAGCAACGTCGCCACGACTCTTGATATCATCAAGCACAGCTGTCACAGTCTCGGTCAAGCTGCTATTGTCAAGAGCAGGACGAGACAACAAAGATTTCCAATCCTTATGTTGTGGATATTCGATTATCTTCATTAGAGAATCATTTTTTCGATAGGAACGACAAGTATACCCTCAGCACCCAATTGCTTCAACTGGCTGATGATATCCCAGAAAGTTTTCTCTTCAATAACTGAGTGAAGAGACGACCAGCCCTCCTGCTTTAGAGGAGTTACAGTTGGAGACTTCATTCCTGGAAGGATCTTACATACAGCATCGATCTTATCATTAGGAATATTTAATAAAATATATTTCTTACCCTCTGCATTCTTGTAAGAGTCGAAGCGGAAAAGAATTTCCTTCAAAGTGGCCATCTTTTCTGCATCATCATTAAGATGTTTGTTGCCGATAAGAAGAGCCTCCGAATACATTGCCACCTCAACCTCCTTCAAATTGTTGCTTACCAATGTAGAGCCAGAACTTACGATATCAAAGATACAGTCGGCCATTCCGATACCAGGAGCGATCTCGACGCTACCCATGATTGTGTGGATCTCAGCCTTCACACCATTCTTATCCAAAAAGTTTTTCAAGATGCGAGGATAAGATGTTGCGATTTTCTTGCCATTGAACCACTGAATGCCATTATAGTCTGCAGCCTTAGGGATAGCCAAAGACAAACGACACTTGCTGAAATCTAGGCGCTTGATGATATCAGCGTCCTCACCTTTCTCCTCAAACTCATTCTCACCTACGATGCCGACATCAGCGATACCAGTAGCGACTGCCTGAGGAATATCGTCATCTCTCAAATAAAGAATCTCCACAGGAAAATTCTTGGCTTTCACCAACAAAGTTCTCTTTCCTGACTCTACTTTGATGCTCGACTCTTCCAACATCGTCATCGTCTCTTCAAATAGACGTCCTTTTGCCTGAACTGCTATTCTTAACATAATTTGAATTTGTAATGGTTTTATAAAAAAGGAGACCTACCGTTCAAGTAAGCCTCCTTCGTTCCTCTATTTAATGTTTTGCAGAACACACACAAAGCTCACTTGCATCATTTTCTATACAATGCTCATGATGGTGCTTATGTAATCTGCGAAATCTCATTTTCTTAATATTTTCTACAAAATTACATAAAAATGAGATTATGACAATTTATCTTGCATTTTTTTGTAAAACTTTTTTATTTCTTTACAAATCTAGTCGTATAAGTCGACTCATCAGACACCACAGAAATCACATAAACACCTGTAGCCAAACCATTCACATCGACAGCTATAACATGTTCATCGGAATCAAGTTCTGCGACTCTACGTGACATACAGTCTGTGATTTGAATGTGATGAGAGCCCTTAGTATCCACTTCTACAAACAACGTGTTATCGACAGGATTTGGATAAATTACGATTCCAGTATCAAGCAACTTCTCACCTGCCATTATATCAGCGTCACATAAGACTTCTCCATTACCATTCCTAGGGGATGCTATTTCCAATCCAAAATAATCCTCTGACGAACAGTTTGCAAAGACGACAAGTTCCTTCGATCCATCCGATTCACGACCATAACTTCCGTTTCTAGGGTGGGTCTTTGTTGTAAACACATCAAGAGTATCATTCTTACCTTTTAATGTATGAATCAAAATTAGTTGCTGAGAAACGTCGGCAGAAAGTTTGAAATTCAAATGACGTGGTCCTTCATCCGCATTGCCATCAGCCCAAAGCAATATTCTTCCATTAGCAGGGACAATAGTAGAATCAGACCTAAACCTAGGGAAGACATTAGATTTAGCCTTTGTCTTATTAACAAGAACCATATCCGCCAAGTCTACATCTTCGTCTCCAGCATTGTATATTTCTATCCAGTCTGGTTTTTCTCCATATTCATCTACAGTCTTACTATTTGAAGAACAAACTTCATTTATAAACAACTGTGGTCTCTTATAATCCGGATCTGCCTCAACATACAACTTTACTGTCATATCCTTTCCGACCTTTCCTTCAAAAATATCACCTTGAATTTCAGACTTTGCAGTTGATACAGAAGAAGCCGACATCTTCATAGACATATCAGAACTTGCAGGCTCATTCTGATGAATCTCTACAGCAATCACATTCTTGCCTTTCTTAAACAGAGAACCATCGATAGAGAACGAAGTCTCTTCATCGTTAACATAATCATCTCCATCAAATACAGCCAACATATCATAAGTATATGTTGTATCTTTTGGCAAATTAAAGACGGCCACTTTCGTGCCATTTACGTAGACAACAGCAGCATCGTCATACATAATCTTAAATGATACTTTTTTAAACTCATTGTCTCTGTCACAATCAACCGTTGTACGGAAATAGGCAGTCAAATACTTATTTTCTTCGTCTTTACCATAATCCAACTTCGTATCGTAGTCTCTATCGCTAGCATAACCAAATTTACCATTTCCTACAGACCATTTAGAATCATCATAGTCGGGATTCATCCAATTTTTGGCTGGCATTATACTATCATAGAAATAGGTCCATTCCGTAGTCTTGGTTATTAAATCTCTTGTATCAACAAGAGAATCGGACAAATACCATTTTTGAACGCGGTAGCCTTCTGGCAATTCAGGCTCAATCTTGATTTTCTGACCATCATAAGCAGAGAAACTGTATGACACATCATTCATCATTTCCTTATTGAATAGATAATCAACAGAAGACAATTCCTCTGGCAAAATAACTTTGAAATCAAACTTCACCTTTGTGTCCGTCATATTGAACCTTGAAAGCAACTGTTCCTTAAGTGCACGACATCTTGTAGATGTAAAAGATTTAATTCCATTGGTATAATCATCCACACTTCCTGAAATTTCTTTTGTGGCACAAAAGTCTTTCTTCACCAAAGACGCAATGGAATCCCATTTTGCCATAATCTTCTCCTCAGTAAAATTAGTCTTTAACTGTTTCAGGAACTCCGTCGAAAAACGCAACTTGAAATCCTCATTCTGCATACAATGATAGAATAAAGTAGTCTTCCACTTTGATTTTTCATCAAAACGATATCCACCACCATCCGATGAACCATTAGCCCAGTTTACTGCTTCACCTACTCCCATCGTGAAATCAATCATATTCAAATTAGGGTTGCAGTAGTTCGGAGACCAATCACTATACATTCCATATCCGAAATCTGTATCGTATACAACCCAACGGAATTTACCACCTTTCTTCTTTCTCCATATCTTGGTGTTGTTGCCTGGCCAATCTGTGTTTACAATAAATTGTTCCAAAATTTGCCAGCGGATATATTCATCGATATCCATTCTCTGAGAAAGTTGCTCGTAGAAATCAGCATCAGAATAATGGTTTTCCACATATGAAATCATCTCATTGTACGCATCCATCGATCCGGACACCAAATTAACTTTTTCTAGTTTTAGAGACACTTCATCAACCTCATCCTCTTCCAATCCATAATTATGGAAAACGTAGTCCTCATTGGTACGCTCACGAAGTCCCATCAAACCTTTGTATTTACCATTTATATAGTAAGCCACAGGTTGATATCCTTGATAATCAATACCCAATTCTTTACCTAACGACTGCATAAATCCGTCACGGCATCTCAAAGATCCATAAGCATTTCCTCCATTACGGATTTGCAAACTTTTCACCTCCTTGAAAGGCTTATCCTTAAAAAATTTAGTGTAGCCAAATCGATTGTTTCCAGTCTTCTTCGATGCTTTCATCTTCAGACTTTTCACCTTGTACGATTCCTGACGAGAACATCCACCGGTAACTCCAATCTCTATTTTCTGACTGCACTTCAAACTGCCATCCTCAAAATATTCGAAATTTGCTGGACGATTCCAATCTCTGTTGTAATTAGCCTTAGAACCCACACAAGAAGATGGTCCTGCTATTCCATTTGTTCCTTTTACACAGATTCCTATCTCATCATCGTTCAAAAACTCATCATCAGTAACAATACAGACAACAGGAAGATCATTTCCTGTACAACTTTCCCCATAAGGAGATTTTAAAATAAATGTACCTGACAATACATCACTTGCCAATTTACCCTCAACAAATGCCTTAGCTCTAATTGGTTTGTTTTCTTTAATTTCAAAAGGTTCTTCATACAAATGACTCTCTTCTGTAGGAGTAGAACCATCTGTTGTATAATATATAACAGCACCTTCCATATCACAAGAAAGAGATATCTTCTTACTTTCTGCTCCGAAATAAAAGCCAGGAGTTGTCACAAACTTTGGAGTCGGCACACGAGTCGCAAATGCAGTAGTATTCTTAGTGCCAGGAGTTGGCTCCATATAACCACCGTCACCATAAGAAACATTTGGCAACTGTAAAGGATGAGTCATAGAGATAGTCTTGCCATCAGCAAATTTGATTTCCAATTTTCCAGCTTTATACTCCAAATTCTTAGGAAAACTTCCCAATATCTTAGTTGAAGAAGGTTTTGTCTCCTCGTCTCCATAAAAGGCAAGAACACTATAACCATTTGGAATCTTATGACTTTCCTTAAAAACACCTGTCCAATCGACCTTACCCGATTCTTTATAGGCAGTCACAGTTGCCCCATTAAGATCTACGGGATCGCCATCGTTATAGAATTCTACCCATGAAGGAAAATCATAAGTACTACCATCCATATATGCGGAGATATTACATGGCATTATCTCGTTAATCTTAACTACTGCTGACATGCTACATGATGTAGCTAACAGCAAAATAGTTGTAAGTTTTCTAAGTATCATGTTCTTCATATTATCCCTATTACAAGTGTGTATAGATGCAAATGTATCTAATCAACTTAACAAAAACAAAAATTTACGTATTTAAAAATCAATTAATATAAGCAAAAAGACAAAAATGGAGACCAAACAATGCATGTGAAGGACAATTTGTCAACATTTTTGATGTAGAACGTAATTATAAGCATCTATGAGATTATTTAGTTCATCTCTTGTTTCCCTAAGAAGAATTAATGCTCTTTCCCTGACATTTCGTTTTCTTTCGCTTTTGATTTCTGTTATTGCACCATCTATTGTCAGCCGTCGCTCTCTGAGCAACAATTGAAGCAATTTCAGATTTTCTATATTTTCTTTTGTATATTTTCTTGTGCCTCCTCTTGAACGATGACTACAAAAATTTTTTCCCAATTCAGAAAATGAGTCTTCCCAAAAACGGATTGTAGACTGAGTTTCCCCAATTATAGATTCTACTTCACTTATTTTGTAATACTTTTTCACATAGACGGAATCTCCCGAATCATCAGTTATCTCACTCTCGGGTTCCTCCAGCTCTTTTTCCTGGTCTTTAGGATTCTCATCTGCCACGTCTTCTTCCAACTCATTTATTTCATCACCAACAATTATGTGGTTCTCATCTGCCGAATAATTATGTGGTGAAGATGCTGATGAGTCCCAAACTAAAACATCATCTTCAGAACTATCTACCATATCATTTAATGAAAGTAAAATCCAAAAAAAGAGAAAGAACCGTCGAAACGATTCTTTCTCAAATGATTATTGTAATTCTATATTAGAACTCAACAACAAATGCCACACGACGGTTCTCAGCACGACCCTTAGCAGTCTTGTTGTCAGCTACTGGCTGAGTATCACCATAACCTGCAGATGCCAAACGAGACTCCTCAACGCCCTTGCTGATTAGATAGTCTCTTACAGAAGCAGCACGCTCTTTAGAAAGCTGCATGTTCTTATCTGGCTTACCTACATTATCTGTGTGACCACCAATATTCAACTTATATGCTGGATTCTCCTGCATTACCTTTACTACGTCGTCAAGGATTGCGAATGAAGCCTTGCCCTTGATCTTAGCCTTACCTGTCTCAAACTGGATTCCGTTAAGAGCCTTCTTGAACAACTGCTTAACCTCAGCCTTGATCTCAGGACATCCCTTATTCTCCTTGATACCAGGAGTCTCTGGACACTTATCCTCATAATCAAAGACACCGTCACCGTCCTTATCTGTTGGACAACCGTTCTCATCTACATAACCCTTAGCTGCAACTGGAGTACCAGGACACTTGTCTAGGTAGTCAGCAACACCGTCGCCATCACTATCCTTTGGACATCCATTCTCGTCTACCTCAGCCTCCTTAGGAGTGTCAGCACACTTGTCAAGGTAGTCAGCTACACCATCACCATCTGTATCAATTGGACATCCTAGAGTATCAACCTGGACACCAGATGGAGTGCTAGGGCACTTGTCTAGATAATCAGGTACTCCATCCTTATCCTCATCAAGTGGACAACCATTAGCGTCTACAGCTACACCAAGAGGAGTGTTTGGACACTTGTCAAGCTTATCCTCTACTCCATCCTTGTCTGAATCCTTAGGAGATCCAAATGCGAACTTCACACCTAAGCTATGCATCAACTGCTGATCCTTAGCACTACCACACTCGTACTGATCCTTATCATCACCTAGAGTGTAACCATAACGAGCTGTATATGCCAATGCCCAACGCTCATTGATTTTGAAGTCACATCCAACACCAGCTACAATAACGGGATCTCCACCTTCTGCTCCAATGTACTTTTTTGAATCCTTTTCCATCAAGTAACGGTAACCTGCACCAGCGAAAATATATGGGCTGAAACGGCAAGAATCCTTAGTGACAAACTTGAATGCAGCTGTCAAATCTCCATAGATCTCTGTCAACTTCATCTCAGGATTGTTACTTGAGTTTGTGCCAAGGACAAGAGAACTCTTATTATTCTCATTATCAAACTCAATACCCTCTTTCTTTGCTCCCAACAAACCGTAAGAACCGAAGAATGCAACATCCCAACGCTTGTTCAAGAAACGATTAACTGAGATAGCTCCATGTCCGTAGAAACTATAGTTATCCTTAAGGATACCCATCATGTTGCTTGCAAGTTCTCCTTCATACTCTGTCAAACCTCCGTAAACTCCAATAGCCCACTGGTTAGACTCTGTCTGAGCTGTGACAGCAGATATTCCTGCAACCGCTGCACACGCTAAAGTTACAATCTTTTTCATCTTTTCCGTGTAGAATGAAATTTATACATTTTTTTCTCTGCCACAAATTTATAATTTTTTTAGAGTAAACTATCAAATTATAACATTTTTTTACATTTATAGTGGTATTCTGCCTAATTTCAACAAAATCAATATGGCATTTTATAACATCTATACAATAAAATAATCCACTTTTTCGTTCTGAATTACATACAGGCTTAAATATATACTCTGCACATTTCATTCGAAATGTCATACATATTTAAATAAACGACCTGTCCATTCCTTAAAATTTGTTAATTTTTATTTTTCACAGCATTATTTTGAAAACTCATTTTGTTTTTTGAGTTTTTTGGTGTAAATTTGCAGAGTCTTAAACAAAGTAATATTTGTAAAAATGAGTTTGATAGATTCGATAATTGACACATCTACAAAATTATTTAAGAACCAAGGCATAAAAGATGTCAAAATGGATGATATTTCATCTGCTTTAGGCATCTCAAAACGTACTCTTTACGAGACGATACAAAGCCGCGACGAGCTTATAAAGCTATGTTGCAAGAACTATGCCATGCAACTGAAAATAAAATTTGAGTCTGTGTTAAATAAAGAATATTGTTCAACATTTGAGCGAATACTAACATTAAACGAACTTTACATCAGACATATACACGACACTCACAAATCCTTTCTAGAAGAGGTAAAAAAGAATGCACAATGCGACCCTAAGAAAAAAGACTTCAATGAGCTTCAATTTGAGTATTTCGAACGTCTGTTGAAAGAAGGTCAAGAGTCAAGAGACGGGAAATTACCAGAAATCGACCCAAGTTTGAGACCCGAAATATTATCAAGGTTGTTGGTTTCTCAATTAAAAGCCGTCGTTCAAGACCCGATGTTCGACTATACAAGGATGTCGTATTTTGATGTATATTCCACTTTATGGAGAATATTCATGCGAGGAATAGCGACTGAGCATGGACAAAAAGTCATTGAGGAGTGGATTGCCAACAATCATAAAATGACCTTATAATTGATGATTAGATTTTCAATAGAATATAAAGAGTATTAATATATGAAACGAATTACACTTTCAGCCGCAACATTAGTTGCTCTGCTCAGTGGCACACCAGAGATAGTGGCACAAAGCACAGAAAGCACACAACAGACTTCCACAGTCACACAACAAAACGACAAGAAGATGAGTTTGTCGCTCCAAGATGCCATCAGCTATGCTCTTGAGCACAACCGTCAGTTGAGAAACGCTTCTCTTGAGGTACAGAAAGCCGAAATGCAGCGTTGGCAGACTATAGCACAGATGCTACCTCAAATTGACGGAAATTTCCAATACACTAATATGTTTAATCAGGAAATGGACCTTATGGGGCAGAAAATGAAAATGAATCCTTACGGTCAGATGACATTCCAAGCTTCCGCTGGAGTATCAGTCCAAGGTATCATTGGAGCTCAGATGCAACGTATGGCTAAAGAAATGCAGGAAATAAACGTGCAAAAAAGCCAACAAGAAACAAAATATCAAGTTGAGTCTACATATACAACAATTCTTGCCCTTGAACAAACGGTTCGTCTGCTTGAAACAAATGTAGAAAACCTAGAGAAATTGAAATCAATGACTGAAAATGCAGTCAAAGCGGGCGTTGCTGAAAAAAATGACGCTGATCAGATTTCAGTTCAAGTCGCTTCTATAAAAAGCTCCGTAAATTCGACAAAACGTTCAATTGAAGCGCTGTACAATGCATTGATTCTCAACATCGGAGCAGACAGTGATGCAGAAATAGCTCTAACTCAAAATTTTGAAGATTTAGTAAACGACGGTACTATTCTTGAACTTACTAATTCAAATCTTGATCTAAATCAGAATCTTGATTACCAGATGCTAACAAAGAGTTCAGAGATAACAGACAAACAAAAACAGATGGCAGTCGCAGCATTCTTCCCTACTGTAGGCGTTGCTCTTCAGAACACACACAAGCACTACTTTACTGATGGAATGAACTTTGACATGACACCTACAAACACATTCGTCGCAACTCTAAGTGTTCCCATCTTCTCTTCTGGAAAAAGAACTTGTGCTGTGAAAGAGGCAAAAATCGCACAGATTGAACAAGCCAACACCGTAGAAGATACAGAAATTGGTTTGAAGATTCAGGAGAAGCAATTGAAATACAACCTGACTTCCGCATATGAGAACTATACTGTGCAGAAAGAGAACATCAAAGTCATGTCTTCTGTATTCAACAGCTATGGTGAGAAATTCAAATACGGACGTGCTTCTAGTATGGATGTCACAAACTCAAGCATGAACCTTACAACTGCACAGACAAACTATGTCAACTCTGTGCTTGAAATGGTAAACGCAAACATCGAGCTTAAGAAGCTCCTAAACAAGTAAAAACAATAAAGATATAAAATATGTACAGAAAATCACTCATTTTCTTAGCAGCCGGTATGATCGCACTTTCTTCATGCGGCAAAAAAGACAACAACAAAGCAGCAGGAGAATCAGCTGCAGTTGTCGACTCTGTAGAGGCACAGCTTGTGCGTACAGGATTGGTGGAAAAACGTAAAATCGAACGAAAACTGCAATGTACTGCTGTCCTTGACGGTTGGGAAACAGTGGCTGTATCGCCTTCTGTGACTGGCATCATCGAAAAGATAAACAAAGAAATCGGCGACAGAGTAAGCGCTGGTGAAGTTGTGGTTTGTATGGATCAGACTCAGCTAAACCAAGCCAAACTTGCTTATGCCAACGTCTCAACAGAGATGCAGCGTATGGAGGCTCTTCTTGCTGGCGGTAACACGACTCAGCAACAGTACGACGCTCTTAAGCTTCAGCTGGATCAGGCAAAACAGAATCTTGATTTCCTTCAGAAGAACACTTACTTCAAGGCTGAATGCACAGGTGTGATCGCAGAGAAGAACTACGAGAGCGGCGAACTTTACAACGGTGCTCGTCCTATCTATACAATCAAGCAAGTGAATGTACTTAAAGCTTTGGTTAGCATCCCTGAGTCGTACATTCCCGCAATCAAGAAAGGACAGAAGATGAACTTCACATCAGACATCTATCCAGAAAAGGAGTTCTCAGGAATTATCGATGTCGTATATCCGACTGTTGACGCTTCGACTCACACATTCCAGGTAAAGGTTAAGATTCCTAACGGATCTAACACTCTTCGTCCAGGTATGTACGTAAAGACAGTGCTTGGCGTAGGAAAAGCAGAGACAATGCTTGTGCCATACATGTCTGTTCTAAAACTTGTAGGTTCAAACAACCGCTACATGTTTACTGTTCAGCCAGACGGAAAGGCAAAGAGAGTAGACGTTACTCTTGGCGACAGATTCGACGACATGGTTGAGATCATCTCAGACGAAATTAAGCCAGGAGACATCATCGTCACTTCAGGTCAGGCTCGTTTGGTAGACGGTTGTGACATTAAAATCATTAACGATTAATTAAGCCAGTAATCAAGCTATGAGTATATTCAAAACGGCAATTGACAAGCCGATAACAACATCGCTCATCTTCATTGCGGTGATGGTGTTAGGTATATTCTCTTTTAAGAAACTGCCTATCGACCAGTTCCCAGAGATGGAGCCACCATATGTCTGCGTCATGACCACATACGCTGGAGCAAATGCCAGTGAGGTAGAGACTAACGTGACGAAGATAATGGAAAACACACTCAACTCAGTGGATGGACTTAAGACGTTGACTTCCACAAGTAAAGACAACATTTCCCTTGTTGCCATGGAGTTTGAGTGGGGATCTTCACTTGACGAAGCTGTTGCTGACATCCGATCATTCGTGGACATGGTGAAAGACAACCTGCCTGACGGAGCCAGCACACCTCTTGTGATCAAGTTCTCTACAAGTTCGATGCCTATCATCCAGTACATCGTACAAGCGAAAGAGTCATATCCAGGACTTGAAAAAATTCTTAATGACATCGTGGTTCCCCAGCTTAACCATGTCGACCAGATTGGTAACATCTCATTAAGTGGTGAGCCTGAGCGTCGCGTCTACGTGGATATTGATCAGAACAAACTTGATGCTTACGCAATCTCTTTGGAGCAAGTCGGACAAGCAGTAGCAAGCAACAACCTTAACCTATCAAGTGGTACTATCAAGATGAACAAAGAGCAGTACGAGCTTGAGGTTAGAAGTGAGTACACAGAAAGTTCGGAGATTGAGAATATTGTAGTCACAACGACAGCTGACGGCAAAAGCATCTACATCCGAGACATCGCCACTGTGAAGGATACGATCAAAGACCTTTGCTTGGAGGAGAAGATCAACGGACAGGATGGTGTTCGTCTGATTGTGACAAAACAGACAGGAGGAAACACCGTACAGATTTGTACAGACATCAAGAAGGAGATTGAAAAAATCAAAAAGACACTGCCAAAAGATGTCCAGTTCAACCTTCTTTACGACTCTTCAAGAGATATCGTCAATGCTATCAACTCACTTGAGGAATCTATCATGTATGCGTTGGCATTTGTGGTTCTTGTGGTATTGTTCTTCCTTGGAAAATGGAGAGCGGCCCTTATTATCGGTATCACCATTCCAATCTCTCTGCTTGTGGCATTCATCTATCTGCTGGGTGCAAGCAGTTCGATCAACATCATTTCACTATGTTCGTTGACAATTGCAGTCGGAATGGTTGTGGACGACGCCATAGTGGTGCTTGAAAACATTTCTACCCATATCCAACGAGGCAGTTCTCCACGTGAGGCTTCTATTTATGCCACAAATGAGGTTTGGGTATCCGTTATCGCCACTACTCTCGTAATCTGTGCTGTGTTCGTGCCTCTAACTATGGTAACAGGTATCGCTGGTATCTTGTTTAAGGAACTCGGTTGGATTGTGACTATCTGTTGTTGTACGTCTACTGCCGTCGCCATCTCACTGACTCCAATGCTATGTTCAAAACTATTAAAGAACAAGCCTGTACACATTGAGAACGGAAAACTTATCGAAGAGGAAGTAAAAGAGGGTTGGTATCAAAACACAGTGGTAAAGGCTCTCGACAAAATCGACGCATTCTATGCAAACGTACTTCGCTGGTGTTTGACTCACAAGAAAGTCACAATGCTTGGAGCTGTAGCATTCTTCTGTCTATCACTCGTTCCAATTCTAACTGGAATGATCGGTACAAACTTTATCTCAAACCAGGATAACGGACGTATCGTCGTTGACGTAGAGCTTCAGCAAGGAAACAGAGTTGAAGAGACAGCCAAGATCGCACGTAAAATCGAAGCTCAGTTTGAAGCCGCATTCCCAGAAGAGATCAGACTTATCTCTACGACATGTGGATCAAATGATGAAGCAGGTATCGGTGCGTTGTTCTCATCTACGACGAACAATAAGATCCAGATGCGTGTGATCTGTACACGTAAGGCAGAACGTTCTGTGACTATCGACGAGATTGCCGAGAAGCTTCGTCAGATTCTTAGCACATATCCAGAAATCATCACATATAAGGCAGAAAACCAAGGTGGTTTCGGTGGACAAGGCGGACAAACAGTCGACATCGAGGTGTTCGGATACGAGTTCGACATGACAAGCAAATACGCTTACGACTTGAAGAGCCAGATCGAAAAGAACGTTCCTAGTGCCCGCGACATAGATATCAGCCGTGAGAAAGACCGTCCTGAATTAAAAGTTATCGTAGACAAAGAGAAGGCTTCTAAGCTAGGTCTTACGTCAGCGACAATTTCTACTTACGTACACAACCGAGTAAACGGTATGAACGCAGGACTTCTAAAAGAAGACGGAGATGAGTACTATATTCTTGTACGTTTGAAAGAGGAGAACCGTAATTCACTATCTTTGATCAACGACCTTTCTATCCCAACCACGATGGGTAGAGTTAAACTTAGTGAGATTGCCAAAGTGGAAGAGTACTGGGCTCCACCTGAAATTGAGCGTAAGAGCCGTCAGCGTATGTTGACTATGAAAGTGACTCCATACAACACATCTCTTGGAGAGCTTGCTGTCGAGGTCCAGAAAATAATCGACAAGTCAGAAATTCCAGTAGGATGTACAGTGATGTTGTCCGGAGCATACGAAGACCAGCAGGAGTCGTTCGCAGACATGGGAATGCTTTTGGCACTGATTATATTCCTTGTGTACGTGGTTATGGCATCGCAGTTTGAGTCATTGGCAAAACCATTCATGATTATGATGGCCGTTCCGTTTGCGATTTCAGGTACGATTATCGCATTGCTGGTGACAAACACATATTTGGATATGATCGGTGTGCTTGGAGTAATCATGTTGGTGGGTATCGTAGTAAAGAACGGTATTGTGCTGGTAGACTACATCGACTTGATGCGAGACCGTGGATACGAGCTTAACGAGGCTATAGCATTGTCTGGCCAGAGCCGTCTTCGTCCGGTGCTTATGACAGCCGCTACCACAGTATTGGGTATGATTCCAATGACCTTGAGTAGAGCTGAAGGATCAGAGATGTGGGTATCAATGGGTATCGTCGTGATCGGTGGTCTTTGCGTGTCGACGCTGGTAACACTAATCATCGTGCCTGTACTATATGGTATCATGAGCCGTCACGGAGAGCGTGACCTCCAGAAAGAAGTACGCGGACAGTTCATCTTCATGGACATCGACGTCAACAAAGATGAGATCGCCGGACCAAACACAAAACCAGTAAAAGGTTCTGTCAGAAGAGGTGAAGGTGGATTCTCGGATGAGGACGAGCCAGTTCGTATAGGTTAAACGAAAATCGAGAAAAAATGAAATCAGTATTCATAGTATTCAATCAGGCTAACACCGAAAAAGTTGAGTATGTATTGGATTCACTCAACATTTACGGATTCACATTGTTTGAGCAAGTACAGGGCCGAGGCACCTACGGCGGAAACCCTCATCGAGGCTCACATGTATGGCCTGACATGAACTCAGCCATAATGACAGTGGTGGAAGATGATCGTGTCGACGAATTGCTTACAGTCATCAAGAAAATCGACAAGAGAAGCGAGGAACTTGGATTGAGAGCATTCGTTTGGAATATCGAGCGTACCATCTAATATAGATCTATGCAGGTGGGCTTCTGCAAAGTCCACCTGTTTTTCTTAAACTAAGGGGAGTATGAAAAACAGTGAAGATTTAGAAATAGTATTTAAGAAAATAAGTTCAAGCAACCTTCATCTTGTAGAAGACCTTTCGTCGGAAATTTCAAAGAATATGTACTATCTGTTCATTTGTGATAACGGACGGTTGAAAATCATGATTGAGGGAGTGTCTTTTGAACTTTTAAAAGGTGATGTCTGCATCTATACCCCAGGCAGAAATGTCTCTATGATAGACTACTCACACGATTTGAGCGGACTGCTTTTAGGTTCATCTAACGACCGTTTGCAACGTACAATATATTCTGTATTCAACGTTGAGAAACTTATCTATCTTCGCTCCAACCCCACCCTACACTTGTATCAGGAACAACTGAACACTTTGTCTCAGTTTGTGAAAAGTGCTATTGAAGTATTCAAGGAGACAAGTCAGTCGGAAACTGATTACTCAAAGAAGTTGAAAGACTCTCTTGTCAATTCCGTATGCTACTATATTCTCCACCTTTACAGCATCTACAGAAGTGAATCAGAAAATAAAAGCAACTCTTTCAACAGAAGTTCCGACATTTTAAAACGCTTCTTAGTGCTTCTTTTCCACAACTACATCAAAGAGAGAAGCGTGGAATTTTATGCATCTCAAATCGGTCTTTCCAAACGTTACTTCTCCACTATGATTAAAAGTGAAAGCGGCAAGACTCCTAAACAATGGATTGAGCAAGTGGTGATTGAAGAGATCAAACATTATCTGTCAAATCCCAACATGCCAATCAAAGAGATCGCATACCATTTCAACTTTACAAGCCAAAGCTTCTTCGGCAAATTCTTCAAAGAAAGTGTAGGAATATCCCCTAAGGAATACAGACAGAACTTATTGAAAAAATAGACGTGGAATTTCGGTGAGCTCCGTCTCATAAAAGACATACAAAAAAAGCCTTGACAGCATTAACTGTCAAGGCTTTTTTTCACATTAAAATCATATTATTTTTTGTAGCAGTCGAAAATTCTTTCTACAGATTGAGAATTCATCTTCTTAGTAACCAAACTGACTAAGAAAACCACAACAAATCCTCCCAACATCGCCACTGCACCACAATCGATAGGATTTAGGATTGAATTATTCATCAACATATTGACCACTGTAAATCCTACGCCCCAAACGAAACAAGCCCATACACTGGCTGTAGTCACACCCTTCCAATAAAGGCCTAACATAAACGGTGCCAAGAAGGCTCCTGCCAACGCACCCCAAGAGATTCCCATCAACTGAGCTATAAAGTGAGGCGGATCCAAAGCGATCATCAATGATATGACAATGAAGAATATGATCAGCACACGCATAACCACCACTTTTCTCTTCTCCTTCTTTTCAGCCACATGAGCATCAATCTCTCCGTCCTTCACCTCAGCTGAATCAGCTTTCTTGTCTCTATAGATAATATCCAATGTCATAGTCGATGATGACGTCAGGACAAGGCTTGCCAATGTAGACATTGAAGCGGAAAGAACAAGCAAAACAACCAACGCAATCAAGACATCCGGCAATGTCTCCAACATAGAAGGGACAATGGCATCATACGCATATTTTCCTTTAACTTCATCGAAAACTGGCTCAGGGAACAATCTTCCGAAGCTACCAAGGAAGTAGCAACCGCCAGCCACGATCAATGCAAAAATAGTTGAGATGACGGTGCCGCGTTTGATAGCCGCCTCATCTGTGATCGAATAAAACTTTCCTACCATCTGAGGCAATCCCCATGTACCCAATGATGTAAGCACAACCACGCCCAACAAACTGAGTGGATTAGGACCAAACAAAGAGGCAAAATCACCAGCCTGGAAATTAGCATACAATCCAGATTTGTCTGCCATATCATGTGCTGTAGGCACCTGCTCTGTCATCTTGCTGATGGCAGCCACCAAACCTCCCTGATGGTTCAAAATAACTCCTGTGATTACAACAATACCAAACAGCATGATAATACCCTGGATAAAATCGTTGACTGCCGTCGCCTTATATCCTCCTAAGATCACATATACTGCAGTCAAACAAGCCATGATGATGGCGCAATACTCGTATGGTATTCCAAAACCCATCTCAAAAAGCTTAGAGATTCCCACGTATACACCTGCAGTATAAGGAATCAAGAATACAAACGCAATTACTGATGCGACGACGCGCAGCCCCTCACTGTTGTAACGTGTGCCAAAAAAGTCGGGCATCGTACGACTTTGGATGTGCTGAGTCATCAGTTTTGTGCGTCTTCCCAAAACCAGCCAGGCAAGCAGCGAACCGATAAGTGCGTTTCCTATACCAATCCAAGAAGCAGACAAACCATATTTCCATCCGAATTGTCCGGCATAACCGACAAAAACCACAGCTGAAAAATATGAAGTACCAAACGCAAATGCTGTGAGCCATGGACCAACAGATCTTCCTCCTAAAACAAATCCGTCGACGCTATTGGCGTGTTTGCGGGAATTGACACCCACTCCGACCGTAAGTGCCAAAAAAAGAATAGTAAGTATAATTTTTACTAGCATGACTTTATATTATAATTAATTGAATCGAACCTGTATCTGACACATAATTGCATGATTATCATCGTGAACAAAACCAGCAGGAGTTGCTATCGCATTCTTGTAGACATATTGTAACTGGAGTCGGCATTTCTTATAGTACCACCATTGTATACCAAAAACTCCTTTATGCTGATCCATATCAAGATCCTGGTTGAAATTGAAATAATCGTATGAGCCGATCAAATCCAACGTGCTTGGAATAAGAGCCACACTACCAGTCACATAAACACCACTGCTTGACACCTTGTCGTCCTTTCCAAGCAAATATTCACTATGTATATTGAAGCTCTTTGAACGATAGTCAACACCAACACTAAAACGGTTTCTATCGTAGTTTTGATCTAAAGCGATATCAGGAGCGTAGACTGATGTTGCAACAGCATGACCACGTCCACACTGTCCTGTAGTGACGATATTTAGGGATTCTACAGGGCACCATTCCAATCGTCCGATGATATCCTTACTCTTGTTTTTGTCTTTACGATTGATACCCTGACCGTTCATCACCTGCAATTCGTAACGCAATTTTTTCTCGCAAACTGTTCCAAACAAAGACATACCCAAATCACGACCATACTGTACACCAAACAAAGGGTCACTACCACATCCTGAAAGATAAGTCACACCTTCCGAATAGACGTCGATAGTCTCCATTGATGTTGGTGACATAGGATTTTCAAGAGAATAGCCATTCTTGAATTGTCCCAAACGAATGCTAAGAGCATCGTTGTTTGTGATTCTAAAATCCGTATAAAACTCCTGGACCTGAGAGTTGAAGTCGTGCATGAAAAGGAACGACCAACGATCATTTATTTGAGCGTTAGCCCAAAGAAGTGTCCTCTTAATGTCGAATGAATTTACCTCTTGTTCTGAATTCTTTTGATAGGTGTAGCCTGCCTGGGCATAGCCATGCAACTTGATTCTGTCAGAGATGTCTGACACGATTTTTTTCGCCGCACTTTCTTCGCATTGCTTTTCTTGGACTAGAAATTCCACAGGTGTAGTGTCATTCTTAATCGAATTCTCCGACACATTTTCTTCTGCTTCTACATTTGAAACTAAAGAAAGCGACAACAGAAGAAACGGAATGTAGCATTTTGTTTGTCGATACATTTTGCTTTTTGTTAATTACACTTTATTCATTTAAATTACTTATTTTATAATAGTCAACCCAATTCTTGTCACAAATGGCAAAATATGAGTTTCCTTAATGGATACAAAAGTAAAATGCATTATCCAATATACAAAAAAACAGCATAAAAATTGTATATTAGCATGAAAGGTTTTGCTTTATCAAATATTTACAATAAATTTACAAGTCAAATCAGAATTTGTAAAAAATAAAACAAAAGATAACCAAATAAAAGATGTTGGACCCAAACGAATACTTGCATCCAGACAAAGAGTGTCTCACAAGAGAACAGATTGATGCATTACAAGTAGAGAGATTGCAAGCGACAATTCGTCACTGCATGAATTCTCCTTTTTACAAGAAAAAATTTGAAGAGATGGGCATCAAGCCCGAAGACATCAAAACTCCAGCGGATGTGCGAAAATTGCCTTTCACTACCAAACAAGATTTGCGAGACAACTATCCGTTTGGTTTGGCTAGCGTGCCACTAGAAAAATGTGTCCGTCTTCACTCTTCAAGCGGAACAACAGGTAACCCTACAGTCGTTTTGCATAGTCAGAAAGACTTGGATGAGTGGGCTAATGCCGTGGCTCGATGCTTGTGGATGGTAGGATTAAGACCTACTGACATATTCCAGAATTCTTCTGGCTACGGAATGTTTACTGGAGGATTGGGATTCCAATACGGTGCTGAGCGTTTGGGTATGTTGACTGTTCCCGCAGCAGCTGGTAACACATTGCGTCAGATCAAATTCATAACAGACTTTGGAACTACAGCCATCCACGCAGTTCCTTCTTACTTGACTCGTATCAAAGAGGTGATGGACCAACAGGGAATTGATCCACGCAAGGACACCAAGCTAAAAGTTCTTGCTATTGGTGCTGAGCCACATTCAGAAGAGCAACGCAAACGTATCGAGAACATGTTTGGAGTAAAGGCATACAACAGTTTTGGCATGAGCGAAATGTGCGGACCGGGTGTGGCTTTCGAATGTAAGGAACAGAATGGACTACATTTCTGGGAAGACTATTATATCGTAGAGATTGTCGATCCAGAGACATTGGAGCCTGTGCCAGACGGAGAAATCGGAGAATTGATTTTGACAACAATCAACCGTGAGGCTATGCCACTTATCCGTTACCGCACACGCGATTTGACCAGAGTGTTGGGACGCACATGTCCTTGTGGACGTAACCATATCCGTTTGGATCGTATGAAAGGACGCTCAGACGATATGATGGTGCTTCGTGGTGTCAACATCTTCCCTATCCAAATCGAGAAGATTCTGATGAAGTTCAAAGAACTTACCACAAACTACTTAATCACGTTGACAACAGACAACGACAACGACAACATGACAGTCGAGGTAGAGGTTAACAACTTCGATTTGAACGAAAACGAAAAGGTTCAGCAGTTGACCAAAGAGATCACTCGAGCTCTAAAAGATGAGATTTTGCTAACACCTCACGTCAAACTGCTTCCTCTTGGCACTCTTCCTCAATCAGAAGGAAAAGCAGTCCGAGTGAAGGATTTCAGAAAGGTTTATCAATAAAAAAACTTTATGCGGAGACTCTACGAATTGTTTCCGCCCAAAGCCACAAACGCCTTGACAGAAAATTCTGTCAAGGCGTTTTGTTTTGATTTAAATTAACATTAGATAAATTTCTAAATAAGAAAACCTTCCCATTCCCGAGAAGGTTTAATAATCCTACCTAACTATTCTATATTAGTAACACCAGAAGCTTCACTTCCTTTGGTTCCTCTTCCTTTAGATTTGTTATTTTTCTTTTGGTACCTCTTGCTAGGATGGTCATATTTTCTAGGTGAATAATAGCGGTTTCGTTCACCCTGAATCTTCAATTCTGTATAATCCTCCTTACGTTTGAATGGATTTTTCAAACGTTTGAACGGATTACTCTTCAAACGTGATCCGAAATCTGGAATAGCATAACCTATACCCATCTCTACATTCTCATATTGCAGGAAATGTGTCTTTACCCTACCAACGCCATACCAATTGTCTGTGAAATAATACTTTGTCGTAAGTTTCTGATACATCAGGTTCTCCCACTTGTAATTCTTATTCGGATTTCCAAGGTCGTCCTCTTCAGGCACCTTCCATGGTTTGTAAACATAGAATCCACACTCCAAGCCTAACGTGAAACGATAGAAAGTGAAGTCGTTCGACAATCCGACACCTACTCGCAATTTATTTTTTAACTTATCCTCTTCTATAAAGTTGTATCGACGGTTGATTTCCCTGTCTTTACCATTATATATACTGTTGAAGAAGACATCCGAGAACAAACCGATTCTGTACGCATTCGAAAGAGGAAGCGCTGCACGTGCACAGAAGCTGAAATCAGGATAGTAGTGGCTGCCATCATCAATATCAAGCTGATTGACACCTCCCGTCAACTCAAATTCCAAAGCGAGAATCTTCTTCTTCTTTTCCGCCTCATTCTTTATAGGGAACGGCCACAAATTAGGCGTGTAGCGTGCTCCAAGGTAAGCGTCCCATATAATTTTATCTTCTGCTTTTCGATTTATACCAAACGAGCTCATCGCAAAGATATCTCCACCGAATGCGATCTCCCACTGGTATAGTTTATAACCATATTTTCTGCCAAGACGGATGTTAAAATCTAATCCACCATTATACAATGCTACAATATCACGAGACAATACAGTAAACGCATCTGTCTGGTTCCAATTGTCTTTTTTAAATAGTTCTTTCGGATATAGTGCAAATCCAGAGCCCAATTTCAGATTTGCCGCAAAACGAGGAGTATGGATAAACGGCCACTTGAAATATGCATACGTGGCAATCGTCAACTGTGCTATGTCTCCATTTTTGATCAACGGAGCGACACTGTCGGGGAACATAGTATAAAATGGAGTGATAGCGAAACCAACACTGGGGAAATTAAAAGTGTAATCCTGATTCCAGTCTCCCCACAAAGGAAGCTCCACCGCATATTCAGAAGCGAAGGTCCAGTCATCTTTTGCACCACAGAAATCCTTTCCGACCATCAAATCATTAGAGAACTTGAAAATCATATTCTTCTGAGAAAATACGTCAGCAAGAGACGACACCAACAAGGTCGCCGCGATGACTAATTTCATTATTGAAGAACTGTTTTTCATTGGTACGCTTTAATTTGCATAGTGATTTACGGTGCAAATATAAAAAAATTATTTTTCACTTTTAATATGTATAGCGAATAATAAGAGCTATTTTTGTAAATATTTTACAAAGACATATGGAAAATATAGATAACGCAATCACAAGCGAAATAGTAAAGAAACTGGCACAAAAACTAATTGTCAGCGGAAAGACAATTGCCACAGCGGAGAGTTGCACAGGTGGCAACATCGCACACAACATCACACTTCTTGCTGGAAGTTCACAATATTTTCTTGGTGGAATAGTGTCGTATGCTAACGAAGTCAAGATGAACGTGCTGGGAGTACACAAAGAAGATCTTGAAAAGTACGGGGCAGTCAGTCAGGCAGTAGTGGAATCCATGGCGACGGGAGCATGCAAAGCTATAGGCAGCGACTACAGTGTCGCCACATCAGGGATTGCCGGTCCAGGTGGAGGAAGTGAAGAGAAGCCTGTCGGAACCGTCTGGATGGCAGTAAGCGACGGAAGAAAAACCGTAAGCAAATGTTGGCATTTCGACGGTAACAGAGAAGAAATAATCGAAAAAGCCACAAAAACAGCCATTTTTATGCTGTTAGAGATTGTTTGTTAAAAACTTTTTTATATTTTTGCATCGAATTTGTGAAGTAGCCTAATAAGTGAGGGCGAAACACAAGGATAAAATGAATTGTTTCTTTGGTGGAATCTGATAGTTACGCTACTTTCGAGAGAAAGATTCAGACAATCCTCCTTGAATATATTCTGTAAGCAATAACAAAAAAGTTAAACAAAAATGTCTAAGGTTTGTCAGCTTACCGGAAAGCAAGCGCAGAACGGTAACAACGTATCTCACTCAAAGAGAAGAACAAAGAGATTGTTCAACGTAAATTTGAAGACAAAGAAGTTCTACTGGCCAGAGCAGGGCTGCTGGATTGAGCTTAAGGTGTCTGCAAAAGCATTGCGTACAATTAACAAGAAAGGTATTGATGCCGCCCTTGTAGAGGCAGCTCAGAAAGGTCTATTTTAATCGGGAGGTTTTACAATGGCAAAGAAAAGTAAAGAGAATAGAGTACAGGTAATTTTGGAGTGTACTGAGCACAAAGATAGCGGAATGCCAGGAACTTCTCGTTACATCACTACAAAGAATAGAAAGAATACTCCAGAGCGTTTGGAGTTGAAGAAATACAATCCTATTCTTAAGCGTTATACTATTCACAAAGAAATTAAATAATAAGCACTATGGCAAAGAAAGCGGTTGCATCATTGCAGACAGGTGAAGGTCGTTCATACGCAAAGGTCATCAAGATGGTTAAGTCACCAAAGAGCGGTGCTTACGTATTCGAGGAGACTATGGTTCACAACGACGACGTAAAGGCATTCTTAGCAAAGAAGTAAGAATTCTTTTATATCACATATCTCAGACGGAGCAACTTTTGTTCCGTCTGTTTTTATTTTGTTTTCCTCAAATAGTTTGGGAATATCAAAAAAGTAGGGTATCTTTGTACCCGTAAGAAATGAACCAATGAGAGTTTCGACTGAACGTCGGGATTCTTTTTTATTGTGTTTTTTAGAAACTTAAAAATAATACCAAATATATAAAACTATGGCTGTATCTTACGTTAGTAAAGAGGGATTGCTGAAAATGCAAGAGGAGCTGCACCGCCTTGAAACAGTGGAGCGTCCAAGAATTTCAGCTCAAATTGCTGAGGCAAGAGAAAAAGGCGACCTAAGCGAAAATGCCGAGTATGACGCCGCTAAAGAGGCTCAAGGTCTACTTGAAGGTGAAATCTCTATGCTTAAAGAAAAAATCTTGAACTCTAAGGTGATTGACATGTCGAAGATTGACACTGAGACTGTACATATCCTTAACAAGGTTGAAATCAAGAATACTAAGACAAATGCCAAGATGAGTTACACTATTGTGTCGGAAAACGAGGCGAACCTAAAGGAGTTCAAAATCTCTACTACAACTCCTATCGCTAAGGCTCTTCTTGGAAAGAAAGTTGGAGATATCGTTGAAGTGGTAACTCCAGCCGCAAAAATGTCGTTTGAAATTCTTAGCATCTCTATCTAATGGCTACTATTTTCACAAGAATCATCAAGGGCGAAATTCCTTGTTATAAAATATACGAGGATGAAAACTACTTCGCTTTCCTTGATATCAACCCTCTTCAGAAGGGTCACACTTTGGTGATTCCAAAGAAGGAAGATGACTATATCTTCAACCTTGACGACGCCACTTACTCAGGATTAATGATGACAGCAAAAAAAATTGCTGCCGCAATCAAAGAAAGCACAAACTGCAAACGAGTTGGCATAACTGTACTTGGAATGGAAGTGCCTCACGTGCATATACACCTTGTTCCAATGAACAGTGAAAAAGACATGCTATTTTCCAATCCTAAAATGGAACTTAGCAAAGAAGAATTTGAAGCTATCGCCGCTGACATAGCAAAGCGTGTGAAATAAATTCAAAATATTTACAGGAAAAGCCAAACTGCATTACAGTTTGGCTTTTTTCTACAAACGAACATTTTTATGAAAACACTTAAAATTCAAAAGCCAATCGAAAACCGCAACGTCAAAAGCATTCTTAATATCTTTGATCTGAAGACGGGCAAATACGAGACTGTAGCTGTTATTGACGCTCTTGCAGAGGCTCCTAACTGGGAAAAAGATGGAAAACACCTCGTCTACAACAGCATTGGCAGACTTTACCGTTTCAACATCGACGCAAAAACCTCAACACAAATCGACAGTCAATATTGCAATCACTGCAACAACGACCATGTTCTTTCGCCTGATGGCAAACACGTGGCAGTGAGCCATCACACACGTGAAGATGGAGAAAGCCGTATATACACTTTCCCTATTGAAGGCGGAGCTCCCACGCTTGTGACGCCAATGGCTCCAAGCTATCTGCATGGTTGGAGCCCTGACGGCTCTACCCTTGCCTACTGCGCAGAAAGAAACGGTCAATACGACATTTATACAATCCCCGTAAACGGAGGGCTAGAGACTCAACTTACAGACACTTGTGGCCTTGACGACGGTCCGGAATACAGTCCGTGCGGCAAATACATTTGGTTCAATTCCGTCAGAAGCGGACTGATGCATATCTGGAGAATGAAAGCTGACGGCTCAGAACAAACTCAGATTACAGACGATGGCATGAATGATTGGTTTGCCCATCTATCCCCTGATGGAAAAAATGTCATCTTCATCTCGTATCATGAAGGCGACGTTGCTCCCGGAGACCATCCCGCCAACAAAAACGTGGAAATACGAATGATGGATAACGACGGAAAGAATATCCAGACGCTTGTAAAACTGTTTGGTGGACAAGGCTCTCTGAATGTCAACTCATGGAGTCCATGCGGCACCAAATTCGCATTCATGAGTTATGAGTTGAAATAAAATTTGCAGGACAAAAGGTCCAAACAAAAAGGCGAACCTAAATGGCTCGCCTTTTATATCTTAAAGAAAATTCTTTTTACGCCTCTTTATTCCCTGTAGGTTCTGCGACTTCAGGTTTTGCTGCATTTTCCTGCTCCTTCTGCTGTTTCTCATACTCCTCTCTCAATTCTTTCTTCACAACAGCCAAATGCTCCATAATCTTCTTATTCACCGTAAGACATACTCCCTTACTATTTACAATAAACGCATCTGCATTCATCGTCTCAACCATCTCCACAACCTTGTCATAAGATAGTGTGGTTGTCATCCAGTCGGCTCCAAACTCCTTCGATTGTTCAACAATATCTGTATATACAGCCAAAGCAGTTGTCTTGTCGCTGCCATTCATCACCGGATATGTTGTATTGCCTTTCTCGTCCTTACGAGTAGGGATCAAATATGTCGACGATACGATAGCCGCCATCATCTCATGCTCTAAATACGCGCACATTCTGTTGTGCATATCTTTGTTTGCTCCCTCCTCAACGTTTTCTCTGCGCATCTCCTGGAAAAATGCAGTCATCGCAATCTGAAGACGTGGGTTCTGGATAGAATTCTCTCCCTCTTTTTTAGCCGTTGGCCATTCCTGCATTGGGATTCCGACCGCTGGTCTTATTCCGTCGGCTACAAATACAGCTATATATCCATCCTTACGAAGAGCATCCATACACAAATGTAATTCTTCCTTCTTAACAGGCATAATGTCAACACTGTAATGACCCTCCTCCATCTTCTGTATGAAAGCCTCTCTATTCTCGTCTGTGAGAAGGATCAAAGCTCCATGCTGCAACTCATATGGATATCCTGTAGTTTTGCATATTGTGATCCATACCTTTTCCTGAGCTGCAATCTTGGCAACCATCATCTTGGAATTGATTGCAAGAAGATTATTGAACACCTTCACATCCTGATCCTTCTTCATGTCACGTGCCTTAGGTATCATCACATTCTGCATATATGACATCACGAACAGATTCTCCTGCAGTGTGTTTCCTGCAAACAATTTCAAGCCCTCAGGACCCTTAAAACACTGCTGGAGCAACTCCGTACGTTTCTCATCACTGTCTACAGGTGTTCCCATGTTCATATTTAGGCTCAACTGCATTTGTTGCTGTCCCTGCTGAATATTCTGAGCCGGATCATTGCTTCTGAATCTGAACTGTGATTCATCAACTTTTCCTACTGGCTCTGCATTGTTCACATTGGCAGCCGCTGCGCTATTCACTTTTGTCGGATCAAACTTGTCGGCTGGATTAAACTTCTGCTCAATCTCATTATTTGACTCTGGCTTAACGCTTTTATCCTCATTCATTGGAACGGGCTTCGATTCCTCCTTTGCATTAGCCTGCTCTTTATTTCCGAAAATCTTATTAAAAAATCCCATTTTAAAATTATTTTCTACAAATATAAACAAAATGTCTGCAATACATTGTAAACTACTCCTATTTTTTGCAACAAACATTCCAAAGAAAATTAGCGGTAACCATAAGCAATCATATCTATATTGAGAAACTGTAAAAAAAGCGACATAACAAACAGTAACAGAATCAAGCATTTTCAGTTATAATTTTATCTTTTTGTCTTCTTTATTCTTACACATTAAAACCAAGGATCACCAACAGAATAAACTACAATTTGTCAAAATGCAAGCATATACGCAAAAACAATAACTTTGCAATCGTTAAAAGAAAAATTCCTGATAAAAAAGGAACTAATATTCACATAAAACTGACAAAATATAAAATTATGCAAAAAAGATGGATTATCATGTTCGCATTCATGCTTATAATCAGCATAAGCGGACTTTTCATTCCTGGAGACGTGGATTTCGGATTCAAAATCGAATTGAGCGAAGACGCACAACTTCTTGCCAATGTGGCATGGTTGATCACAGCCACAATCTTTGTTTTGATGATGACACCTGGTTTGTCATTCTTCTATGGTGGAATGGTGCGAGAAAAAAATGTCATCTCTACAATGCTGCAAAGTTTCATCGCAATGGGCATCATCAGTGTCCTTTGGGTAGTATTCGGATTTAGCCTTTGTTTCGGACACGATTTAGGTGGAATCATTGGAAATCCCGCTTCTTATTTTTTCTTTAATAATGTAGGAGGGGCATGTTCCGATTCCAACTTCATTGAAGGTTTGTCTATTCCGATTGCTCTATTCGCACTATTTCAGATGAAATTTGCAATCATCACACCATCTCTAATCACAGGATCATTCGCCGAAAGAGTCCGATTTTCAGGCTACTTGTTCTTCATGATTTTCTTCTTCATCTTCGTATATTGCCCATTGGCTCACTGCACATGGCATCCACAGGGATTGTTTGCAAGCATCCATGTAAAGGACTTCGCCGGAGGCATCGTTGTCCATGCATCTTCGGGTATCGCAGCTTTGGCTGGTGCAATGTTTTTAGGCAAGCGAAAAGAGGCTGGCGAACATCTCCCTGCTAACGTTCCGTTTATTCTTCTTGGAGCAGCAATGCTGTGGCTTGGATGGTTTGGATTCAATGCAGGTTCTTCTTTGGCTGCCGACGGAATGGCTATAAAAGCTTTCTTGAACACCAACACAGCATCCGCAGTGGCAATGATCACGTGGATCGTGTTCGACTGTCTGAGAGGAAGAAAACCATCGGCTGTTGGCGCTGCTGTTGGCGCGGTAGTCGGCTTGGTGGCTATCACTCCGTCTGCAGGATGGGTATCTGTCGGAGAGAGCGTCTTCATCTCTTTTGTGACGACACTTATCTGCAACTTCGCAGTCTACTTCAAAAACAAAAAATCTAATTTGGATGATGCTTTAGATGTATTCCCGACTCACGGTGTCGGCGGTATCGTAGGCACATTGATGACAGGCATCTTCGTCTACAACTATGAAGATCCCGCTGTGAAAGCAGAATTGACTCACCTACAATATTTCGGAAACCATTGTCTAGTCATGGCAGGCGTGATCATATACTCTTTTGTTGTAAGCTATGGACTTTATTGGCTGACCAACAAAATGATTCCGATGCGTGTGAGTGAAGAGAGCGAAAAGATGGGACTTGACATGAGCCAGCACGACGAAGTTTATGGAGCCAAAGTTGTGGAAAGAGAAATCGCTGAATATTTTGAGCACGAACATAGAAATGACGAACAATAACCTGTTGAAACGGATTATTCCACATCTTTAATTATACAATTCCGTTCTTCGGACGCTGGTCTTGCTAACCGGCGTCCGTTTTTCTTCTGCCATTTGCAAGCTGAGAATATTTCACATGGATGGCATATTGTTCGTCATTGCGACAAACAGTGATCCACACATAACTAAAAAAGGGAAGCATTTCTGCCTCCCTTTATAACTGAAAAAGTTATTTCTTACTTCCAAACGGACTTCAATGCATCATAACCCTTAGAGAAGATTCGTGAGTTCTCTTTTCCATATCCAAGTCTGGATGCACGACCAGCAACTGCCTTTGTCATCTGGAACGAAGTTGTTCCATAGAAGAACAAGCATGTATTTTTAGGATATTTAGCCAACAAATCCTTACTCCACTGTGCATTGTCATCTGAAGTGTTGTAAATATCGGCTGGCAAATTATCTGCTCCTTCCAAATGTCCTGCATCATACTTTGATTGTTCACGAGTATCAATCAACGCCTTAGCACCTTTGTAAGATGTATAAGTGTCATAGAACGTTTGTGCTTCTGTATACTCCACGAATGGACCTAACTCCTCAGAATCATCACTTGAACATGATGTACCAAACAGTGCCAAAATAGCAACTGTAAGCATTACGAAATAATTTCTTAATCTTTTCATTTTTAACCCTTTATAAATTTATATTCATTGTTGCTTTCTATCAACGCTCCAAAGATAAATCTTTTTTTGAAAAAAACAATGATATTTGCTATTTATGTGTGATTACTCTCTTTGTTTTGATTCCAGATGCGTTGATTTCATCTACTTTAGCCACAACACGTGAAGCCAAATCCATAAATGCCTGTGACGTGATTGTATCGTCTTTCAACGCTGCAGGTGCACCATTATCGCCACACTCACATATCGACTGTACGATAGGAATTTGTCCAAGCAGCTCGACATTCATATCCTCAGCCAACTTCTTGCATCCTTCCTTACCGAAAATATAATATTTGTTGTTTGGCAATTCTGCTGGTGTAAACCATGCCATATTCTCTACCAAACCAATGATCGGAACATTGACTTTCTCTCCAACAAACATGCTGATTCCTTTCTTCGCGTCTGCCAACGCCACTTCCTGCGGTGTGCTCACAACGATGGCTCCAGTCAACGCAAGTGTCTGCACCAACGTAAGATGTATATCACTTGTGCCTGGAGGCAAATCCAACACGAAATAATCCAAATCACCCCAATTGGCATCTGTAATAAGCTGTTTCAACGCATTGCTTGCCATTCCTCCTCGCCACAAAACAGCATCATTAGGGTTGACAAAAAAGCCGATCGACAACAATTTGACCCCATATCGCTCCTCTGGTCGGATCAACTCGCGTCCCTGCTCATTCACCTCTTCCAAAACAGGTCGGGCATCCTCTAATCCGAACATCTTTGGCATCGACGGGCCAAATATATCCGCGTCGAGCAATCCTACTTTATAGCCCATCTTCGCAAGAGAGACTGCAAGATTAGCAGACACGGTGCTCTTTCCTACTCCACCCTTGCCTGACGAAACCGCAATTATATTCTTCACTCCAGGCAACGGATTGTCTGGATCTTTCTTTGGCATCGCTGTCTTGTATTTGCATGTGATATTGCCTTTTATATCCACATCTTTGTCGACGTATGTCAAGATAGCTGTCTCACACGCCTTTACCAATGACCTTGCAAACGGATCGTTCTCTTTCTCAAATATCAACGAGAACGACACTTTGTTCCCGTCTATACGAATATCGTCGTCTACCATCTCAGACGAGACAATATCCTTTCCTGTTCCCGGATAACGCACATGTGAAAGTGCGTCTGTTATCAATTTTGGATATAATGCCATTATTTAAACTGATTTTCTATAATATTTGACAACACATCCTTCATCTCCAATCCCGCTGCTGCCACCTGCTGTGGAATGAAACTTGTAGGTGTCATTCCAGGTGTCGTGTTGACCTCAAGAAGGTTCACTGTTCCGTCTGCGGAAATAATATAATCCACACGGATGATTCCATGAGCGTCAAGCACATTGTAAATTCTCTCTGTCTGCTTGCGTACCACAGCTGCTGTTTCCTCAGAAATACGGGCTGGTGTGATCTCCTTTACCTGTCCTTTGTACTTTGCATCGTAATCAAAAAACTCGTTCTCACTCACTACCTCTGTTATCGGGAAGACTGTGGTTTTTCCTCCTGCCTTGTAGATTCCACAAGTGATCTCTGTTCCCTGCATGAAACTTTCTATCACAGTCTCAGAGCCCTCTGCAAACGCTTTCTTCACCGCTGGCTTGACCTGTTCTATCGTTTTAACTTTTGTCACACCAAAGCTGCTTCCTCCATCATTAGGCTTAACAAAACATGGCAAGCCCACAGCATCTACAATCTCTTTATCTGTATAGTCGTCCACACTTCTCAAGCGTAATGATTTAGCAACTGGAATACCGAAATTCTTTAAGTATGTATTGCAAGTGAACTTATTGTATGTCAATGCAGAAGCTAGCACACCACATGAAGAGTATGGAATCTTCATCAACTCAAAATATCCCTGCAACTTCCCATCCTCGCCTGGAGTACCATGGATAGTGATGTAGGCATAATCAAATTTGATTTTCAATCCATCAATAACGGCAGAAAAATCATTTTTGTCGACGGGATATTTTGCGTCATTCACTTCCAAATTCCACTCTGTGCCGATGATTGTAACGATATAGACATTGTATTTCTCTTTGTCCATAAACGAGTATATACCCTTGGCACTTTTTAGCGACACAACAACTTCCGACTGGTCGCCACCCGCTACGATTGCAATATTTTTTTTCATTTGTTGATACACTTTAATTGTCCATACAAAGATAGACAATGACAATCAAAGGGCAAACAAATTAGGAAGATTTTAATTTATACTACAACCATAAAAAATATTTCCAACACGGCATAATCTCCACTAATCCATGCGTATCCTCTATTTGTTCCTCTTCATCGTATGTCAAAACCAATCGTCGTCTACAAGATAAACGATTTGGCAGTTTTTTCAATGCATCCAATTCACGACGACGAGTTTCTTCATCTCGTAACGAATAACTTACCTGTATTGCCAATTCTTCATCGGGTATATAAAAATCAACTTCAAACCCATCATTATAAAAATAAACATGATCGTTTTCCATATCGTGGCCATACTTTCTAAACAAGTGTAGAGCCACCATATTCTCAAGCAACATCGAGTCTTTACCAATAAGAAACAATCGCAAGATCCCATTGTCGATGAAATAATATTTACAATTGCTTTCTTTATCGGACAAACAACTCACATAGTTCTTAAGTCGAAGTAACAACCAAGCTTCTTCACAATAGTCTATATATTTGATTGTAGTAGCAAGGCTCAACTTTCCTCCAACACTTGACATCAGGCTATTGATTCGATTATAGCTGATTGGGCGACATACACTCTCAGCCATCTTTCGAACCAAAACTCGCATACCAGCCACATTAGTGATCTTATTTCGTGCAATAATGTCTCCAAGGTAAATTTTCTGATAAACACTATTCAAATAATTTGTGCGGACAGGAAGGAGTGCGGCTGCAGGCAAACCACCATCATGAATATATTCTTCGTAATGCCGCATCAGGTTTATACGTTGTTCAGTGCCGATTATATCCATTTGTCCTGCAGGAATATGATGAGCATTTAAGAACTCCTTAAAGCTATATGGATATATCTCTTTTACGAGATAGCGTCCTCCTAATGTGGTATTGATTTCTCCAGACAACATTTTCGCATTTGAGCCTGTTAAATATACAATATGACCAGTGTCAGCCATGCGTCGAGCAAATTTTTCCCAATTATCTATATTTTGTATCTCATCAAGAAACAACATCGGACGTGTTCCATACATTTCCCCATGACATTCCAACAGTTTATTAAAATCCTCAGTAGAAAAGTCCACCATACGCTCATCCTCAAAATTAACATACAACATTTCATCCCATTTGTGGCCTTCTTTTAACAACTGTTGCATTTTTTGAAATAATGTATATGACTTTCCAGAACGTCTGACTCCAACTATGACAACACAAGGGAAATCATCTATATCAAGATTTCTTGAGATTACCTCATATCTTTCTATCTCTGATTGATTATCTTTTATAATCTGTTTAAAAACCTGTTTATCCATATAAATTGTATTTACACAGGCACAAATTTAATGCTTTTGTTTAATACATTAAACAAAAAAGCACCAGTTTTATTTAATACATTAAACAAAAAAGCACCAGTTTTATTTAATACATTAAACAAAACCGGTGCTTTTTATATTCAAAACATATTGTTCTAATCTTGAGAGACGCTTCACTCCACGGCAATCATACATTGCGAATCACCACCAGATATTGATAATGTTCATTCTCATAAACTTTCTCTGCTTTTAGTCCACACATCTGGCAAACCGCATTAAGCCGGTTGAAATCCACAAAAAGCCATTCAAACGAGTCGTCCTTCTCACCTCTGTATGAGATAGAATAATCAATCTCTCCATAATATGGCTCGTCATCTATTCCCGGATCCACGTTTCCGTCTTCATCCGTGTAAAGATAAATCAGATCCGAGCTGTCCATCACAATTTGTCCTCCATCGGCAAGCAAGTTCTTGCAATGATTAAGGAAAGACGGAAGGTTTTTCATCGTTTTTGCGATTCCTGCTCCATTCATCAGCATCAGCAATGTGTCATATTTTTCTCCGGCTATATCGTAGAAATTTCGAATCTGGGCATTCCTGACACCTCTCTGCCTCATCACATCGACAGCACCGGCAGATAATCAATCGCAGCAACATCAACCCCGTTATCCTGCAGCCAAAGCGTATGGCTGCCCGAACCGGCACCGACATCAAGAGTGCGTCCCTTACATAGTTTCAACGCTCGATGTTCAATCTCACTCATCTGCTCCCATGTATGGAAGAACTCCTTTATATTCCAATATTCCGTCTCCACCACACTGCTTTCAACTTTGATTCTAGTCTTCTTGTCTCCATTGAAATATGCGGTCAAAGCCTTACCGTATGCGTCACTCATAATCAGTCATTTTAATTTGCTCAAAATTAGCATTTATTCTGCAAACATTCAAAGTTTAGTTCAATCTTGAAATGCAGAATGTGATTTCACAGAAGACGAGCCATAATTTCGTCCTCCGTTCCACGTCTTTCTCCAAACAAAAAATCCCGACAATTTTCATTGCCGGGATTATATGTAATCTAAACTAATATTACTTAGTCTGGATAATCAAGTAGTCTGAAGTAGACCAGAATCTGTTGTAATCCTTGATCTTCAAAACCAAAGTCTTGTCCTCTGCGCTCTTTGGAAGAAGAGTGTAAGAAGTCAATGGGTGACGAGAAAGGATAACTGCCTTCTTAGTCTTAAGATCTAGCTCAGTGAAATCTCTCTTATCAACCTTAGTAAAGTCTGAAGATCTGATATCACCACCCTTCTTAAGAGCTCTTTCCAAAAGACCCTTGTTCTTCAAAGTTGCCTTATCAGCAGCCAAGTAGTATACAGCGTTCAACTCTGCATCCTGAGCAGCGATAGCGGCAGCCTGCTGTGCAGAAACAGCATTAACTGAGTCGATGCTTGCCTTTGCAGCGATGTTAGCGTTCTCAAGGTCTGCGATCTTAATGTTCTTAGCCTCAAGTTCCTCCTTAAGCTTAGCCATCTCAGCCTGGCTCTCTGCCAACTGCTTTTTCAACTTACCGATTGTACCACGAAGACCGTTAAGCTGACCGTTAGACTTAGCCAACTTCTCCTCCAACTCGTTGATCTTCTGGTTGCTCTGCTGGATACGCTCAGAGATTAGTTTGAAATCCTCCTGGATTGTAGCCTTGTTTGTGCCACCTTCCTGACCCTTGTCGTTAAGAACACCAAGCTCAACCTCCTTGATCTGCTTCATGTTTGCATTAACTTCCTCGAACAAATCAGACATCTGCTGTGAAATCTGACGCTCCTCTGCCAACACTGTTCTCAATGAATCTGAAGTCTTGTTGGCCTGATCAATCTCTCCCTGCCATGGGTTGCATGATGTAGCAGCAACTAGTGCTACAGATGCGAATAAAATTGCTTTTTTCATTTTATATATTTTTATTTAATTTATTCTTACTTATCAGTGTAAGGCTTCATTCCTCCTCCTCATCATATTTCTTTTTGCTTGCCTTCTCCTTTTCTTTTCCTGAGACGACAATCACAAACTCACCCTTTGGCTCATTTGCTTCAAAATACGCTTTGATTTCAGAGACCTTTCCCCTTACAGTCTGCTCAAATTTTTTTGAGATTTCACGAGAAACGGAAACCAGACGGTCTGCCCCGGCCAACTCCTCTATCTGCGACAAAGTCTTGACTACTCTGTAAGGCGACTCATATATGATAGACGTGCGTTCCTCCTCAACAATCTCTTTCAAACGAGTCTGACGGCCTTTCTTCTGCGGCAAAAAGCCTTCAAAACAGAATCTGTCTGTTGGCAATCCTGAATCAACTATTGCCGGCACAAACGCTGTGGCACCAGGAAGGCACTCAACCTCTACCCCAGCCTCAGCACATGCTCTCGACAACATAAAACCAGGATCTGATATTCCAGGTGTGCCTGCATCACTTATCAATGCCACATTCTCACCCGACTTTATCCTCGACACGACTGAATCACACGTCTGATGCTCATTGAATTTATGATGAGACATCATCTTGTTCTCTATCTCAAAATGCTTTAGCAAGACACTGGATGTACGAGTGTCTTCGGCCAATATCAAATCAGCCTCCTTCAACACCCTTACGGCTCTGAATGTCATGTCTTCAAGATTGCCGACCGGAGTCGGAACTATATACAATTTTGCCATAACACTAGTTAGTGAACCTTGCTTCCAACAATTCCATAAATTCAAACGCAGCGCCTTCTGTTGTGTCCCAGTTGAAATTTTCAGCGACATAAGCCTCAGCCTCCTGCAATGACGACATCGAATTCAATTTTTCGATTGTTGTGTTCAACAACGTCATATCCCCACCGAACAATTCCCTCTGATAACGGAATCTGTCGTTGAAATTAAGTGATTTGCGCAAATCTGTAACAAACCTGCTCTCCAATCGTCTGCCTCCTTTGAATCTCTCATTGGTGATTACTGGACTGCCGATTGTAGATTTTGGCTGTTCAACCACTTTCTTCTCTGCACTTTTCGATGGTGCGGGATTCTCTGTTTCAACAGTTTTGGTGATCTCTTTTTGAACCTCAGCCTCAGCCTTCTGAGTTTTCAACTCTTCAACGACCTTTGGCTCCGGCTCTTTCACAACAACTTTTACTTTATCTATAGCAGAAACGTCAACCTCTATAGTAGTGTTTTTCTTAGGACTAACCAACTCTTCTTCAGCGTTGACCTGCTGATATTGCGTATTCTGCGTTTTCTCGGCTACATCTATCTTCCCGACTTCCGGTGCCACATTAACACTTGCCTCTACTGTCTTTGGTTCTGTCTCAAGATATTCTTCCTTGACAGGCTCCACTACTACTGCCTTATCCTCCGATTTCTCGGAACCAGCTTCTTTGCTTTCAACACTGAGCTGCTCAAACTCCGACAGTATGTTCCTCACCTTCTGAAGAGCAAGGTCGTGCATCGCATACGGAATAGTTTCCATACTCTCCATGCATTTCGTTAGCATATCAAGTTCGGAAATGTCATTCAGTATAAATGTGATAAGTTTATTTTTATTCATTAAGAATAACTTTTTACTTTATCTTTGCCACAAAATTGCACTTCAATAAAGCATTTAGCAATATTGATTATGCAAATATAATTAGATTTTTTACGAAATGTACGTTTTATTTAACTTTTTTTATGAAACAGATAAAGAATAATTTCATCTCTGCTCTTTCTAATTTTTACGAGACTTCAGAAATCAATGAAATTTTCTACGAATGTGTTTCTCATATAACCGGAAAATCACGAAGTCAGATAATAATGTCGTTGTCAGACAAGGCTTCCAATGAAATTGTCAAACAATGTGATACGATGCTTTCCCGTCTTCAAACAGGAGAGCCAATGCAATATGTTCTGGGATTTGAATGGTTCGACGGAATGAAATTCGCCGTTGATTCCAGAGTCCTTATCCCCCGTCCGGAAACCGTGGCTCTCGTGGATGAGATTGATAAATTAAAAATTAAAAATGCAAAATGCAAAATGCGGGTGTTGGATATTGGCACTGGATCTGGAGCTATTGCGGTCGCAGTGAAAAAAAGGATTCCAGAAGCGGAAGTCACAGCTGCAGATATCAGCGAAGACGCTCTTGAAGTGGCGTCGACAAATGCAAAAAATAATGAGACGAATATCAAATTCATTTGCGACGACGCACTGTCCGACTCTTTTTTGGCAGGATGCGAACCTTTTGACGTTATTGTCAGCAATCCTCCATATATATGTCCAAACGAAATGGCGGAGATGCGAACAAACGTGCTCGACTTCGAGCCTCATCTTGCTCTGTTCGTGCCACAAGACGACCCATTGTTATTTTACAACAAAATCGCTAAATTTGCAATCAATAATCTTGAAAAAGACGGTGCTCTTCTTTTTGAAACAAATGCAGCATACGTACACGATGTGGAAAAGATGATGCACAATACTGGATTCAACGACGTCGTGGTGATAAAAGATTGTTTCGACCGGGAGCGTTTCGTGATTGGCAAAAAGATATGAGTGTGGAGACTAAATTAAAAATATGGAGCAAAGACGAAGCTTTGGCTAAGATGTCGATGTTGTGCGCGGAATCGGAAAAATGCAAATACGACATCGCCGAAAAACTGAGACAGCACGGACTTTCTTCCGCTGACTCTAATGCCATATTGTCTTACCTGGAGACGGAGAGATTCATCGACGAAGCCAGATATTCCAAATTCTTTGCCAAGGACAAATACAAATTTGCCAAATGGGGACGCAAGAAAATTGAATACGCTCTCAAAATGAAAAAGATTCCCGTCAATTATATAAAAGATGCGTTAGACGAAATTCCCGATGACGCATACGAGGAAACTATGCTTGCAACACTCACGTCGAAACTAAAAACAATCAAATTTCAAAACCGTTACGACGCGAAAGCTAAGCTATTTAGGTTTGCAGCTTCACGCGGTTATGAAAACGGAGTGGCTTTGGAAATCATCGAAAAGATATTAAATGAAAATTTAGAAGGATACGACAATGAATAAACTTATCAAAGGATTGTTTGCCGACTATAGATTGGGCAAAAAAATACTGTTGTTGCTCGGCATTTTCATATTATTGGATATAATCGGAAATGTAGTCGGATTAGGCGTTGAATGGTTGGGTGAGAGATTGCTTTCCCACACAAACTCTTTACGTTTGACACAGTTCGTGGCATCCGTAATTGTATTCATCGGCACGCCATGCCTCTTCTTCTATCTCACAGCCAAACAAAGCTGTCCGGCTACGGAATACTTCAAACTTAACAAGAAAAATGATACCATCATATATATATTGGCTATAGTGGCGCTATTCAGTCTGCTGCCACTCGTCAACTATACAGCCTTTATAAACGAGCAGATGACTTTGCCAGATTCTCTTAAAGTGATAGAGGAAGCTATCAAGAAAATGGAAGATTTAGCAGAAGAGATGACATTGGAACTGCTCAAGACGGACTCCGGGCTAACTTTAATAATCAATCTCATTGTGATAGCCGCCGCTCCTGCAATCGGAGAGGAGATGATGTTTCGCGGAGCATTGCAGAAGACGTTGCACGAAAAATTCTCTCCATTTTGGGCAATCATAATCACATCTGTCATTTTCAGTGCCCTTCACTTCCAATTCTACGGATTCATTCCACGATTCCTACTTTCTGTGTTTTTAGGAATGCTATACTATTTCAGTGGCAGCATCAAGCTTAACATGGTCGCCCACTTTACCAACAACGCAATGGCGGTATTGGCATATTACATCTGCACCGTCGCTAAAATTCCAATTGAAGATGCCCCGACAGAATCATTAGGCAAAGAGGATTTATTTCCCGTTGTAATTGCGACAGTGCTATTCGCCGGAATCATGTGGGCAATCTATAAAATTGCAGGCGAAGACAACAGAAAAGAGATGCGACCAGTGGAGGTCGATAATGTATTGGAAAGACAAGACAATAATCAGGAACTGCACAAATTGGGAGAATCAGAAGATTCCAATGAAAATGCAGATCATTTGTCATAAACCAGGATTCCGAAATTTGTTTTAGACTGCTGTTTATGTTTTATTTTGAGGATTGTTAAGGACGGAACGTTCTAACCTTCCTTCTACAGTGAGAACCGTAGGCGAACTCTTAAAAAATAACACAGGAACGACTAATATACAATTATTTAACGACTTTCTTATTTATCAAAATGGCTTGCACATTGGATTATATCGATTTTGTATGCTCCCAGCTTAACGGCATAGGAGAAATACGCACACGCAAAATGTTCGGTGACTGGTGTATCTATGTCGATGAGAAACCCGTCGTCTTAGCTTGCGACAACATCTGCTACGTAAAGAAACATGCAGCGATTGAAGATATGATGAGTGACGCGGAATGTGGCTGTCCATATGATGGAGCAAAAGAGCATTACATACTCGACATCGAACATGGAGACGATGCGAAACGTGTGGTGAGAAAACTTGTCGAAGTGTTGCCTTATCCGAAAAAGAAGACAAAGAAATAAGACGTTTACCACTGATGGTAATTATCAATTCTCATGGGTAGCCATATACCAACTCGTCTTTTTATACGCAGACATCAAAGAATGCTCACTTGGCTCCGACGTTGTTATTCCGCAAAACTTTCCTATCGAAATCTCTCCACCCAATGCAGAATAATAAGTAGGTGTGTTCCTCTTGTATGGAATAACAACTGTCATCAAATTGTCAAACTCACTCAGCCATTGAGTATTGTCAGTCAAATGATAGACATAATCCTCAAAATCAACAAACACGGTTGGATCATAGCCATCCATACGTTGCAATGAAGATGCTTCCACATGCACCGTCGCATCAAGAGAAAAATTCACTTTTTTCATGAATCGAGCAAGAGTGTCGAGAGCATCACAATTGATTGTAGAGATAGTGCCACATGGTCTTTCATAATTAACATAGAATTTGTAGAACGACTCACAAACATTCTCATAATCAACTCCTCCTATCAGATATTTTCCACTTATCTGGTAAGGGAATCCGTATGCCATGACCTCTGTGGGATATGCCACTATATGCTTGCACACATCTTTCAACTCGTATGCCACCTCTATATTAGCCATATAGCAATTATCAAACAGGATCATCTCTAACTTCTTGATCTTTGAGTTTTTTATTCCTTCCTTAAAAGTTGAGATCTCTATCTGAGATTCTGTCGTCGTGCCTCCTATAAATCTTGTCTCTGGCACCGGTGTCTCATCCGAACCGACAAAGGCAGAACGTGTAGAGAAAGAACCTGCCGGCACCCAACCTGTGCCATGGCATCCTACAGTCATCGAATATGTGTTGGATGGAAACTTAGGATACACCCTGTCAAGAAGATGAGTTATTCCCTCGCTCGTCGTGAACATTGGATCTGAATAGCTATCCAAAGTGTCTTCCACATAAGCACCGTTAGATTTCCTCAACTCAATGATATCTACATTTCCACGAGTCGACTCGATACACACAACATAACGTTCATTCTCAGTCCCCTTCTGCTGGAGGACTTGCTTAAAATCTTTGATATTCTGAAGAAAACAAGGTTTTAGATTGTTCGACCATGGAAAAAACATGATGATTGTATTTTCCGCAGGTTGACGTGAGTCCTCATTATCCTCAGGATCTTCAGTACATGCGAAAAAACATAAAAATGTCAGAAGACATAACAGTAGTTTTTCAATTTTCTTCATTCTCATAAACAAAAAAAGGCAGAGAAACCGAAGTCTCTCTGCTTATATTAAATCTTTTATTATTGGTTCATTGAAGCCAAATACTCCTCGTTTGTTCTGCTTCTTTCAAGATTTTCCTTGACTTCAGTCATTGCCTCAATAGGAGTCATATCAGAATAGTGCTTTCTCAATATCCACATTCTTTGAAGTGTAGTCTTATCCTGAAGCAGATCGTCACGACGTGTGCTACTTGCCATGATATCAACAGCAGGGAAGATTCTCTTGTTGGCAAGACGACGGTCGAGCTGAAGTTCCATATTACCTGTTCCCTTGAACTCCTCAAAGATGACATCATCCATCTTCGAACCGGTATCAGTAAGAGCTGTTGCAATGATAGTCAAGCTACCTCCGTTTTCAATATTACGTGCAGCTCCGAAGAATCTTTTAGGTTTTTGCAAAGCATTAGCGTCCACACCACCACTCAACACCTTACCTGAAGCAGGAGATACTGTATTGTACGCTCTGGCAAGACGTGTGATTGAATCCAAAAGGATCACAACATCATGTCCGCACTCCACCATTCTTTTGGCCTTCTCCAACACAATGCTGGCAACCTTGACATGACGCTCCGCTGGTTCATCAAATGTAGACGCGATAACCTCAGCGTTTACACTTCTCTGCATATCTGTAACCTCCTCCGGACGCTCGTCGATAAGGAGTACCATCATATAAACCTCTGGATGGTTGGCTGCAATCGCATTTGCGATATCCTGCAAAAGTATAGTTTTACCCGTTTTAGGCTGGGCAACGATCAGTCCACGCTGACCCTTTCCAATAGGGCTGAACAAATCCACGATTCTTACAGAAGTGTTACAAGTCTTTGGGTCACCTGTCAAATTGAATTTCTCATTTGCGAACAAAGGAGTCAAGTGGTCAAAAGGGACACGGTCTCTTACATGTTCTGGAGGACAATTGTTGATTGTGTCGACACGTGTAAGAGGGAAATATTTTTCTCCATCACGAGGAGGTCTGATATCACCGGTCACTACATCTCCCGTCTTCAATCCCATCAGTTTGATCTGATTTGAAGAAACATATATGTCGTCAGGTGAACTTAAATAATTGTAATCAGGAGAACGAAGGAAACCATAGCCGTCAGGCTGGATAATCTCAAGCACACCGCTACCTTTGATCACACCCTCGAAATCATATTGTTTTTGTTTTTTTGCCTCTTCAGCAGCTTTTTCAGCTTCAATTCTCGCACGTTCCTCTTCGGCTCTTCGCGCAGCCTCTTCCCTTGCTCTTGCAGCTTCTTCTTCAGCTAATCGTCTTTGATATTCCTCTTCCTCACGTCTACGCTCTTCTTCAATCTGCTTTTGACGGAACATCTCTTCAATTTCCTGCTTCTGATAAACGAAGGGTTCAGCGGCTCCTGAATTTTCTGCTGCTTTTTGTTTGGCCAATTTCTTTTTCTCAAGAATCATTCTGGCAACAGCCGCAGCCGCATTATTATTACTGCTTGTCGAGAGTCCACCTCTACCACTGTTTGACGAATCAAAAACAGGCTTTACAATTTCCTGCTTCTGTTCAGATGCCAAAGGCTCTTCCTTTTCTATTTTTGGTTCTTCAACTGACACCGGCTGAGGCTCCGGTTCCGAATCTTCATTTGGCGATTGAGCTAGCCCCATTATCGCATTTATCAGCTGTTCCTTTCGATAAGCATCAGGACGATGTATACCTATTGATCTTGCGATAGTTTGCAATTCGGGCAACTTCTTTGCCTTCAATTCTGCTTCTGTCATGTATATATTATTGACTTATACTCTTTTGAACGAGACACAGCGACGCTGCATTTCATTTATATTATTACGATACTTGAAATATTTCTTTTTGACAAATAAACCAGGACTTCTCCGTATGCATATAACAAAAGTCTGTGACACACATCTGAAGTGCAAAAACACACTAATAAAACTGACTTGCTATGGAATTTTTATGAGAATAAGCTATCTTATTTTGATGCTCTTTCCTGATTGCGACGACAAAATTATATTTTTGTTTTATTATCGTCAAATAAATCTCACATTTTTTTGAATGTTTTGACTAAACAAAGAAAAGTCCAGCCTTGAACTCAAGACTGGACCTCAAATATCCTTATCCCAAAGTGATAGCCTCTGAAGGACAAACTCCTGCACAAGTTCCACACTCTGTGCATGCATCTGGATCAATTTTGTAGATATCGCCCTCAGAGATTGCTCCTACTGGGCACTCGCCTGCGCATGTACCACATGCAACGCAGTCTTCACCAATTACGTATGCCATAATTCTTTTTTGTTTTAGTTTATAAATACAATGCAATATTAGTGCTTTTTTAATTTCACTGCAAATAAAATCAATATTATTTTTTTGAAGTCTTAATGGATGTTAAAAATTAATTCCCCCGACTTTATCAATTCTACGATTGCAAATGTTAAAGTCATAGCAATTTAGCTTTTTGCATTCAGCATTTCTCATTCCTATACGCTCCAGGTGAAATTCCGGCATGTGTCTTGAAGAATCTGCCGAAAAAACTTTGGTTGGGGAAATTCAACGTTTCTGATATCTGCTGAATTGAAAGATTGCTTGTGCGAAGCATCTGTTTAGCCTCATTCATCACCAAGGAGTCGATAAACTGGCTTGGCGACGAGCCGACACATTCCGACACAATCTTACAAAGATACTTTGGTGTGATGCATAATTGGTCGGCATAGTATTTCACATTTCGCGTCGTCTTGAAATTCTCTTTCACCATAGAAGAGAACTTTAGAAATATTTCCTGTGTGCGAGATCCTTTCTCCTGTGCCACACACGACTTTGACACTTCATTCAACACCTCACAAAGCATCGCCTTCATCAAAAACTCACACGCTGCTCTCAAATATGCTGTTTTCTCTGTCTTGCATAAATCAAGTCTGCTCTTGACAAAATTAAGATACACAAGCATCGACCCGTACAACTCCTCTGATGTCTTGAATATCGGATTTGTATTGCCTAAAGGCACTTTCAGACCCGACACGAATCCTGAAATCACACGTCTGTCGAAAAAGAAAAGCACTGAATTGAAATCCTCACTTACGGATTTAACAAGCAACGTCTGCCCCATTCTGATACGTACAATATCCCCTTTCGAAAACTTACATGGCTTCATGTCTATTTCCAAATCTGCTTCTCCTGATATGCAAAACCCATAGAAGAAAAGAGGCAATCTTTCCGGCGACGACATTATTGGTATCCGGCAAACATTCCATAATCCATATAAAACACCGTCATTTTCTATCTTGATATTCTCCTTTCCACAATTCCTGAATATTTCCTTCTGAATCCCGTTTTTTTGCATTCTCTAACTATTTATCTATGCAAATTTATCAAAATTCACTTTTTTTCATAAAAAAAGCAACCGATTTTTTTCAACATAAAAAATATGATTACTTTTGCACCGTCAAATACAATTAATTTTATAGGATTATGGCAGAACACAACGAATTAGGCAAAAACGGCGAAAACCTTGCCGTGGAATTCCTTGAAGGTAAAGGTTATCAAATCATTGCAAGAAATTGGAGATGTGGCAACAACGAACTCGATATTGTTGCTTTAGACGGAGACATTCTCGTCTTTGTCGAAGTCAAAACACGGTATTCCGACTACATCGACCCCCGTACCAGCATGAGCAAAAGCAAAATCAGAAATTTTGTAAACGCGGTCAACTTGTACATCCGAAAGATGCAGGTCAACTCAAATTTCCGATTAGACGTCGTCATCATTGTGATGCAAGGAGGTTTCGACAACAAAGGCATGTATGTGGAGCATTATGAAGACGCAATATTGCCGACTGACTTATGATAACGCGTCGCCAAATGAAGCCAGAACAAAAAAGTCAGCCAAGCAAGACCTGGCTGACTCCCCATTGAAATAAAATATCGTTGTTCTGGGTTAGTTAAATGAGGCATAGAAACGTAATGAAGGAACAGGAATGGTTATCTGTGCTCTTGCTATAGGACGCTCTACCATCATATAGCCTTCAGCTACAGGCAAGAACCACATTCCACCAGCTTCATAATAAGTTGTTCCATTTACGCGAGACAAACGTGCTCCGTATGGAAGGGTTGTGAAGAAGACATTCTCTGGGAATGCCACTTCCTCGTATCCATATACTGGATCGTATACGTAATACACTCCATTACCATAATAGTAAGTGTAGTCGCCAACCAAGAATGTGTGAACCACAGCAGGACGCACATGATGGTACACTGGGTGTGGACGATGAATCACACGATGGTGGTGAGCCGGAGCGTGATGATGCACTACCGGTGCAGGACGATGATGGTGATGCACTGGTGCTGGATGGTGGTGATGGTGTACCGGAGCAGGTGCATGATGATGATGGTGAGGCGCAGGTGCCGGACCATGATGATGCGCTGCAGGTGCTGGAGCTGGACGATGGGCTGGTGTATGATGCACAGGACGTGGTCCGTGCTCTACTCTTGCAGGTGCCGCTGGACGATGTCCACCACCATGAGCAGGTGCTGCCGCATGATTACCACCTCTGTTCGCTGGTGCTGCCGACGCATGTCCACCACGATTATTGTGTGCAGGTGCTGATGTATGCTGAGGTGCTCCGCCTCCATTACGTGTGCGCTGTGCGAAAGTTACTTCTGACATAGCAAGCATTGCTACAATGCTTAGGACTATAAAAAACAATTTATTTTTCATGATCGTATCAGTTTTATCATTAACAATAATCAACGTCACCATACCGGTTCCGTTTATCTTTTATGCAAATATAATGAAGTGAAAATAATATCTTACCTTTGTAAGATTTTTTAAGATAGAAAAAAAGATTTTTTAACACTATGAACAGCTCATACATATATAAAATAGAAGAAATCGAAAGTTCAACGGATATAATATCAAAAAAATACAAAAACCTGTTTTATATTTTTGAAACTATCTGCAAGGAACTGACTGCTGACGACAATATTCGATTTGCTTCGGAATATGCCAGACTGACATTCCTTCTGGATAAAAACAACGTGCATATCGCAATGCGCAAGAGGATATTGAGATTCCGTGCCGACGCGATTAATTCCATGCGCAACAATGCCGCCATCTCTGCCGAACAATACAGAGAAGACTATATTGCGTTGGCACTGTTTATCTCCATGCTATTCGGCGAGCAACTCTCTGAATCACAAAAAAGAGATCTGGAAGTAGTGAGCGGTTCATGGACTACAGATGAATACAGACATACAGATCGAATCAGCCACTTACGCATTGTGGCCACACATTGCGACTACGAATACATCACAGGCTACAAGGAAGACGCAGAAGAATACACACAAGTAAAGGTGAAAATCAATGTGATAGGGCAAAACAGCGATTTTGCCATCACCCCAAACATGGTCTGGAATGGTTGCATAGTAGGACTTATCGACAGCACTGTCGAGCCAAACGGAGACCTTTGCCCAAGATTCATAATAATCAACCCAGACTATCTTATGGAGTGTAGCTCCATCGCCGATTGCGTCACTCCGTGCGGACCCAACCCGCTTGAACATCTGTTCAAAAAGCTGATGCGAGCAAAGACGTCTAAAGCTATGCTTCTCGGAAACATAGCCAACTATTTCCACGACCGTCTCATCCATGCCCACGACAAAAGCACCGTCGACTTCAAGACCCTAATGAACGAGGCTTTCCTTGAATCGTCACTTTCCATCAGCACATGTGAGGAATTGCAAAACAAAGACGACTACGACTCATGGATTGCCGATGCAGAGTCTCATTACAACAATATCAAGAATGTTGTGGAGACTATTTTCCCAGAAGTGGGTATATCAACAGAGAACGTTCTTCTCGAGCCTACTTTCTTCTGCGACCAACTCGGTTTGTCCGGACGTCTCGACTTGCTGCACCAGGCAAAAGGCAACTATGCTGTGGTGGAAATGAAAAGCGGAAAAAGCAAATTCCCAGAGACGCAATTGGATTTGATCGCAGACAATCATATCACTCAGGCATTCCTATATCAGGCAATAGTGCAACGTGTGTTGCAAATTCCGTTCAATGAACTGAAAACTTATATTTTTTACACTAAATATCCTTACGAAAAAAAAGCCAATCTCCGTTATGCAAAATGCACATTGAAAAATATTTCGGAGGCTCTCAACCTGCGCAACCGCATAGTCTGCTACGAGCATCTGCTTGCCAACGCAAAAAACGTCGATGACGTGAGACGAATAGTGTCGTGGATCACTCCTCAATACATGATTCCAAACTACGAAAAAGTCAAGAGCGAACGAATTGTTAGCGGATTCATCGTGCCAAAGATTGAGGAATTCCGTCATACAATAGGCTCATCCTCTCAATTGGAGCAAAAATATTTCTACTCGATGCTCGGATTCATAGCAAAAGAGCAGGATTACGCGAAGACAGGAGGAAGCGGAACCCGTCGCAACCATTATGGATTCGCCTCTTGTTGGAGAGAGTCGATGGAAGAGAAAAAAGAGTCTGGAAATATAATTTTTGATCTTCACCCTAGAGAAATAGCCATCGACACGGCAGAACCGTATGTTGTGTTCGACCGGACTCCAAACGACGAATACACGGCGTCTTTCCGTGTGGGAGACATTGTTATCATCTATGAAAGGCGGAATGATACTGATCTGGCAACCAACAAATTAGTGCTTCGTGGCACTATCGCTGAAATCACAAACAGTACGTTGCGTGTCAACATGCGTCAGACGCAGCGCAATCCAAATGTGCTTCGCAAAGACATGACATTTGCCATCGAAAGAGACTTCATTGAATCAAGTTTCACAAACCTTTACTCCGGGCTGTACACTTTTATCAACACAAAACCAGAAAGGAAACGCCTGCTCCTTGGTGAGACGTTGCCCAAAACGACAGACAATCACCGCCATGGAGTATACGCCAACGATGACATCAACCGTATTGTTGAGAAAGCCAAATCAACAGACAGCTATTTCCTTCTTGCCGGACCTCCAGGCACAGGCAAGACATCCTTCGCTCTCAAATCTATGGTGGAGGAATTCTATGAAGACGACGGGAAAATCCTACTTATGGCATACACCAACCGAGCCGTAGATGAGATCTGCAACGCTTTGAAAAATAGCGAGAAAAGCATCAATTTTGTCAGGATCGGCAGCAGGATGAATGCCGACAAACGATTCTTGCCAAACATTTTGTCTGAACGGATAAAAAACATGACCACGCCTCATGAAGTGACCGCAGAAATCCGCAGCCACAAAGTGTACGTCGGCACAACGACAGCCATGCTTTCAAACAAAGAGATTTTCCACATTATTAATTTCGACGTGGCTATAATAGATGAAGCATCACAGATTCTTGAGCCTCAAATCATAGGATTGCTGTCTGAGCAGACCCGACTTGGAGAGTACGGAATCAAGAAATTCATCATGATCGGCGACCACAAACAATTGCCTGCCGTTGTGGCTCAATCAGAAAACGAATCAAAAGTGGAAGACGAGGATCTTCACAGCATAGGATTGACAAACCGTCGCAACTCCTTGTTTGAAAGATTGTTCAGATTGAACAGAGAATCAGGCAACGATTGCGCATGGGACACCTTGAGAGGTCAGGGAAGAATGCACAGCGAGATATGTAAATTTCCAAACGACCTGTTCTACAACGGAGAACTACACACTGTGGCGGACTGGCAAGACGAGCCATTCGACTATTACAAAGATTACAACAAAACCAATCGCTGGGAGACGCTGGTGGCAACAAGAAGAATGGCATACATCCCGTCGGAACGAGATTTGGGAAGCAATAGTGGCAAGACAAACGACAGCGAGGCAACCATTGTGACTGAGATTGTGAAAGCTTGTGTGGAATTGAGGAAAAAGAACGGAATCGCAGATGCCGACATGACAATAGGTGTGATCACCGGATACCGCAGCCAAATCGCAAAGATCCGTCACAATTTGGAAGACGCAGGAGTGGCAGACGGAATAGTAGTCGACACTGTAGAGCGCTACCAAGGAGGTCAGATGGACATCATCATCTACTCATTCTGCGTCAACCAAGACTACCAGCTCGACTTTGTATGTGATGCGATTGAAGAAAATGGCAAGACTATCGACCGCAAATTGAATGTGGCGCTTACAAGAGCAAGGAAACAACTGTTTGTGGTAGGCAATGAAGAGATGTTGCGACAAGTGCCTATCTACAGCACACTGATTGATTTTATGAAATAGAAATCAGTTAGACTATACGTCTCCTTTATAGCAGAATTCCATAAAAATTTTAACTTTGCACAAAAATAAAACAACGATTCATGGAATACTATGTTTACCGTAACGGAAATCCGTTCGGACCATATAACTTATCAGATCTGACCAGCCTTGTCAAAGCCGGCAAAGTGCTGAAATGCGACAAATTATCTTCTGTCAGCACAGCAACAGAAGACAAAGAGTTCGTCGCCGTACGCGACGTGTTGGAAGACAACAACATATCCGTCAAAGTAGACAACGCAGGAAGTCTGATGAGCCAGCTGAGACATATTTCCAAAGACTTGCTTTTCCCAAAAGAGTTAAAGGAGAAGGAGACATGGAAAAGCGACACTCGTCTGCTTGTACTTGCATGTATAGGATTGTTTCCACTTGTGGCAGCCTACTTTGTCCCTAGCGGATGGTTGTCATACTACTGCATCGCACTGTATTTCTCTGTGGTGTGGTGGAGTTTCTTCAACTATATGTTTAAATCACCACAAGTCAATGCAAAAACCAGTGTGACAATATTCTTTCTGATGCAGGCGATCGTATTTGTGGCATGGGACGCTTTAGGATTACCCAATCTAAACTTTTTCTATGGAGCCACAAACCAAGACTACCCGATGCTATTCCAATTTATTGGATTCATCTTCGGAGTGGGATTTACAGAGGAGTTTGCCAAGATGCTTCCATTGATATGGCTTGTAAAAAAGACCCAAAAGCCATTGGTGCCACAGACATTAGTGTTCTACGGATTAATTTCCGGACTTGCATTCGGAGTTTACGAAGGAGTGCAATACCAAATGACAGAGAATATGAAGTTGGACGGTTCTGAACGATTTCTTATGAATATTGCCCGTCTGACAAGTCTTCCTTTCATCCATGCGATATGGTGCGCGATCGGAGGATTCTTCATCAGTTTCGCTGTACTCTACCCTAGATACAGAAAAGCATTGTGGGCACTTGCTCTCATCATTCCAGCTGTGCTTCACGGAATCTACGACACAATGTGTGGAAATGGACTGACAGCAATCTTCGTGGCTCTTCCGCTATGCGTATTTTGCGTTGGACTGCTGGTGCACTATCTGAAAAACAGCGGCAATTATCAAAACAGATTGAGATAATGGTCGGACGCGAATATATTGAACTTTTGGCTCCAGCTCGTGAAGCTGAGCATGGAATAGAGGCAATCAAATATGGTGCCGACGCAGTGTATATCGGTGGTCCGGCATTCTCAGCAAGAAGTGCGGCAGGCAACAGTTTGGAAGATATAGCCAGACTTGTGGAATTTGCCCACATCTACAACGCGCGTATCTACGTCGCACTAAACACAATACTTACAGACGAAGAGCTTGCAGAGGCTGAGAAATTAGCCTGGTCGTTATACAAAGTTGGAGTAGACGCACTGATCATCCAGGATTACGGATTGCTCCAAGCAAACCTGCCACCCATCGCACTACATGCAAGCACTCAGATGGACAACAGGAATCTCGACAAAGTGAAATTCTGGGAAAAATGCGGATTCGAGCAGGTGGTGTTGGCAAGAGAGACCGATATCAAAAGCATGGCTGAAATCGCGTCGAACACAAATGTGAGACTTGAGACATTTATCCACGGTGCCCTTTGCGTGAGCTACAGCGGACAATGCTATATGAGTCAACGAATGCTCGGCAGAAGTGCTAACAGAGGAGAGTGCGGACAGCCATGCCGTATGAAATATTCCTTGTTCGATGCGGACGGGAATACAATAGCAAAAGACAAATATCTATTGTCGTTAAGAGATTTCAGTGCAGAGAAATATATCCCTGAGATGATTAAAGCAGGTGTGTCGACATTTAAAATTGAAGGCAGACTGAAAGACATCACATACGTAAAAACCACCGTCGCATATTATAGAAGAGTCATCGACGAATTCATTATAAAAAACAAAGGATTCCACAGAATGAGCTATGGGATAAGCAGATACGGGTTCGAGCCAAATCTGCACAAAATATTCAACCGTGGACTCACAACATACAACCTAAGTGGCAAACGAGAAAAGATGGCCAACATAGACACTCCTAAATCCATGGGCGAATATGTCGGGACAACAAGTTTGCAAAAAGGATCCACTCTCCAAATAAAACTGGTAGACAGAGCCACACTTGCCAACGGAGACGGTTTTTGCTACGTCGACAAGAATGGAGAACTTATCGGATTCCGTGCGAACAAAGCGCAAGGCAACTGCATTGAGCTACCAGCAGGATTACGCGTGCAACCAAACGCCAAACTTTTCCGCAACTACGACATCCGATATGATTCAGCCGTAAACAACGATACCTGCAGCCGTCAAATCAACGCTCAGATAACTATGTCTGAAATATCTGATGGATTTGCTCTTGAAATATCAGATATAAAAGGAGACAAAGCAAAAGTGGCATTTGCCAGCAAAAAGGAAGTGGCACAAAATCCACAGATGGCCAACGACAACATCATAAAGACGCTAAAGAAATGTGGAGGCACGCCATTTTATGTGACAGACGTGAAAATTGATACACAAAACGCCTACTTCTTCGCAATGTCCACACTCAACGAATGGCGAAGGAATCTCATCAACGCATTGATATCCAACAAGCTGTCCGCTTGGAAGCGTGAGCCACGTCTGCCTATGGAAGAAAAGTTAGATTTTCCTTCAAACACAACCGACTACAGATTGAACGTCCACAATTCACAGGCAAAAAAATTCATAGAGCAATGTGGAATTGACAATCCTGCATGGAGCTACGAACGTGAGCCAAGGCAGAAAGCGGAACTTATGCGATGCAAATACTGCATGAGATATGAATTGGGAATCTGTTTGAAACACCACGCCACGGAAGCAGCAAAATACAAACAGCCACTCAAACTAGTAGGTTCAGACGGAACAGAATACGCACTCGCCTTCGACTGTAACAAATGTGAAATGGCAGTAATTGGTGACATAAAAAAACAATAACGATTCTTCACGTCAAACTATTTTTGTCAATAAGAAGAAAAAGCATTACATTTGCAACAAATTGAATAAATGGTGGAGAAGTACCTGAAGAAAATAGCATATTTAATGATGTCAGCGATAGGAATTGCTGGCATACATTCTTGTGCCAACATGGGTAGCGGACCACAAGGAGGCCCACGAGACATGACTCCACCAAAATACATTTTCAGCACACCAGAAAGAAGTGCGGTAAATGCAAAGCCACAAAAAGCTGAAATCATATTCGACGAATATGTAGTCTTGAAAGATGCTCAAGATGTAATCGTGTCTCCTCCTATGGAGTTGGCTCCAGAAATCAAGAGTGTGGGAAAGAAAGTAAGCATCACATTCAAAGACTCACTGGAAAAAGACGCCACATACATCATTGATTTCGGTGACAGAATCGGAGATTTTCGCGAAAACAATCCAATAAGAAACTATTATTTTGAGTTTGCGACGGGAAATCAAATCGACTCATTCTGTATTTCCGGCAACGTAGTGGATGCATACACGCTTGTGCCACAGGAAAATATCACAATCGGAGTATATTCTGATTGGACAGATACCACATTGGCGACAAAGAAATTCGAAAGGATCACTAGAACCGACAAAAGTGGAAGATTCATTCTTCGTGGCTTGAAAGAAAGTCCATACCATCTTTGCGCGGTGAAGGATGACAACACCAATTTCAGATACGACGCGCCAGGAGAAAGTCTCGCATGGATCGACACAATAATCCAGCCAAGAAAGAAAATGGTGGAGAGATGCGACACTACATGGAAAACAGTTGACAGAGATTCCTTGCTTGGACTTGAGCCAAGCAACGTCCGTACTGACACATTAATCGTTGACACTATCGTATGCAAAGAACGTCCGTACTACTTGCCAGACTCAATTGAAATGCGTCTGTTTGCAAAACACGTGCCATTCCAGGCATACAAGAAAGTTGAACGTAGTGAGGCAAGAAAAATCACACTCTACTTCACAAACGACAAAAAGCAAAAGCAAAAACCGTCGATCAAGCCAACAAACTTCACTTCCAATACCACAGACTGGTATATAGCGGAGCCAAGCGTGACAACTGACACCATCCACTATTGGATAAAAGACACCAATGTTGTAAAACTGGACACCTTGGAATTCGCAATGACATATATAGCGACTGATTCTATAGGTCAATTTGTAGAACAAACAGATACGGTGACAAGCATCTACAAAAAAGTGAAAGTCAGCAAAAGAGAAGAAAGAGAAGCTAAAAAGAAAAAAGAATCATTAAAAATATCTATCTCAAAATCTGTGGAAATAGAAGGGACTCCAGAAATTGAATTTGAGACACCTACATTCGATTTCGACACAGAAGCTTTGGCTATACACGAAAAAAATGATTCAACAGAGAAACCAATCCCATTCAAAATAGCTGCGGTTGACAGTTGTGGCAGAAAATACAAATTGGAAGGCAATTGGGAAGAAGGAGTATCATATGAAGTCGTTGTAGACTCAGGCAAAGTAAGAGACATATACGGCTTGGAAAGCGACTCTACAATATTGATATTCAGAAGGAAAGAGAAGAAAGAGTACTCAAACATCATTCTTAAATTGGAGAACGTTCCAGCAGGAGAAGTGTTTGTAGAGTTGGTTGACAAAGAGAAAATAGTAAGACGGGAATACCCTAAAGATAACAAAGTGGAATTTATCAATGTTGTCCCTGGATCCTATGCCGCACGACTAATCGTCGACACCGACAAAAATGGAGACTGGACAACGGGAGACTACAATGGATTAAAACAACCAGAGGAGGTCTACTTCTTTGAAAAACCGCTTTCCGTATCAGCCAACTGGGATTACGAAGAAGATTGGGTGATAGGCAAAATGCCATTGCATAGTCAGCGACCATCATCAACTTATCCACCAAAACAAAAGAAACGATAAGATGATAGTGTTGCAGTCAGCATATTTCGCTCCAGTAGGCTACTATGCCAAAATCTATGCCCACGACAAAATTCTTGTGGAGCAGCACGACCATTATGTCAAACAGACATACAGGAACAGATGCCGCATCCAAACAGAAAGTGGAGTGATGGATTTGAGCATACCGGTAGAAAAGCATACGGATAAGACAAAAATAAGAGATATTTGCATTTCGTATGGACAGGAATGGCGTCGTCTACACATGAGAGCGATGGAAACGAGTTACAATTCCACACCGTTCTTTGAGTACTACAAAGATGACATCCAAACCATCTACGAAAAAAAAGAGAAATATCTGTTTGATTTCAATATGCGTTTGTTAGAGTTCACTCTCGACGCTCTTGGAATAAAAAGAGAAATATCAACAACAGACAGTTATTTCGAAGGCGAAACAGGGATCGAAGATGCAAGAGAACTGTTTCACCCTAAAAAAGAAAATACAGACACAGGTTCAAAACCCTACTACCAAATGTTTGCGGATAAGTTTGGGTTTACCGATGGATTAAGCATAGTGGATCTGCTATTCAACCTCGGCCCGGAATCAGTGTTATATTTAAAAGAAAAGTCAAAAACTATATAATGGAAACAGAATTCAATTTTGACGACATGCGTCCGTATTATGATTCTGAAATTGCGGATGCGATCGAACGTGTTTGCAACAATGAAGAATTTGTAAAGGTACTGCCATACATTTTCCCTGACGCTGACCCAAATGTCATCGTGGAGAAAGTGATGCAAATCAAGACAGCTGATGACTTCCAGAAAATCGTCATGACTCGATTCTTAGGCAATCTTGTTGAAAACACATCTGATGGATTGACCAACAATGGAATAGACGCTCTATCAAACGACAAAAAATATCTATTCATATCAAACCACCGCGACATCATTCTGGATGCCGCATTGCTCAACGTCCAACTCATTGCCAAGGGAATTCAGACTTCTCAGAATGCAATCGGAGACAATCTTTGCTCCAAGCCATGGATCACAGACTTGATGAAGATCAACAAAAGTTTGATTGTCAACCGTTCCGGCACAAAACGTGAAATTTTCATGTCATCTCAAAAGATGTCTGCATACATCCGTTCTATGATCACAGAGAACAAATCGTCGGTTTGGATCGCCCAAAGAGAAGGTCGAGCAAAGGATAGCAACGACGTGATGCAGGAGAGTCTGTTGAAAATGCTCAACATGAGTAGCGAAAACGTGAAACAGGGATTCATGGAACTGAACATCACCCCTATTGCTATCTGCTACGAGTATGACGCATGCGACTTCTTGAAAGCAAAAGAGTTTCAACAGAAACGCGACGATCCGGAATTCAAAAAGAGTGCACAAGACGACATCATAAACATGAACACCGGACTGCGCGGCTATAAAGGAAGAATTCACTATGAGGTCACAAAGACCATCACTCCGTTGATCGACCAACTTGTGAGTGATGACGACGACCGTCAGCAAGTGATTGAGAAGGTGGCTAAACTTATTGATGGTGCCATCCACAAAGCCTACCGTTTCTTCCCAGGTAATTATGTGGCATACGACGAAAGATTCGGCTCCGATAGATTTAAAGACAAATACTCAACTATCGAAAAGAACACTTTCGACAACTACTTGGAAGAACAGATTAACAAAATTGATTTGGAAAACAAAGACGAGGATTTTTTGAGATCGAAAATGCTGGAGATGTACTCCAACACTCTCGTAAACAATCTTGCGTCTGTAGGAGAACTATAAAAAACAAGACATTGAGATTAGTAACAGCAAAAAAAGAATTTGAAGAACAGGATGAAATTTGCGAAACAGAGATCTTCTCAAAAAAATCTTCATTGAAGAGTAAAAGCAAGGAGACTCTGCCAAGAGAAAAATTTCTGTCTTCTGGAGCAGACGCATTATCGAATGCGGAACTGCTCGCTATACTTGTAGGATCAGGCACACCGGGACAAAATGTCATCGAGTTGTGTGAAGATATAATGGATGATGCAGAAGGGAAACTCGGCGTCCTTGCAAAACGAGATGTCAACTACTTATGCAGATTCAAAGGAATAGGACCGGCCAAAGCCTTGACAATTGCAGCGGCTATGGAATTGGCGACGCGAAGACGTAAAGAAGTCGACTCCTATAGGAAAGTGAGAAGCAGCGCTGATCTGTATCAGGCATTTGCGCCCGGGCTCCAAGACTGTGCCAGCGAAGAGGTCCATTTAGCCTTGATCGACGGTGCCGGAAATATCCGCAAGATAGAATGCATTTCCAAAGGATCGTTCGACTGCACTCTGCTAGATGTGAGAACTGTAGTCAGCAAAGCATTGCTCTACGGATTCACCACCATAGCATTAGCCCACAACCATCCTGGCGGATCTACAACTCCAAGCCAGGCCGATATCAAATCGACCCACGAGATATTACGGGGATGCCAGCTGATGAGAATAAGGTTTATCGACCATATTATAATAGCAAACAACGAATATTACAGTTTCTCCGATAAAAACGCTTTGGAATAAAAACTAAGAATCATGATCCGTATCATCGCATCACACAGCAACAGATTGGAATACGTTTGCCGACAGATATTCAACCGTTGGCTGAACATTGAATTTGAAATATGTCAACCCAATGATATCAAAGCAGACGCGAATGATACCGTCATCAACTATACAAATTCCATCATCGACTATGCCCTAAACATTACGCCACATGGATTAATCCATCAGCATGGCATCAGCAACGTCACACCCGAATGGGATGGTGAACATCTGTTTCCAACAGAATGTGAACTTGGATTCGACATCTTTTCTGCTGTTTTCTACCTCATTTCAAGATACGAAGAGTATGAAGACAATGCAACAGACAACCACGGACGATACTTGCCAGAAAACAGCACCCTATTCCAACAAGGTTTGTTGGAAACACCTATTGTTGACAAATGGGTAGAAGAATTACGTATCTCCCTAAACGGCAAATTCGGAATCGAGATTCCCAAACATACACCTGAAAATCTTACAACAATAGATGTGGACAATGTCTATGCTTTCCGCAACAAAGGCTTTTTCAGACATATTTTATATAGTGCAAAAGACTTAATAAAAGGAGAGAAACAAGATGTCGTCAAAAGATGGAAATCTCTGCTACACATCGAAGATGATCCATTTTTCAACATAGAAGAAGTAAGCCAACGTCTTGCTGATGAGAATCCCGACAATGTGATTTTCTTTCACTGCGGATGCTACGGCAAATACGACAAAAAAACAATCATTCCTAGCATCCGTTACTGGAAAGCTAAACAAAGGATAGACAAGCAAATCATAGTGGGACTACACATCTCATATAGAGCCGCCACAAATGACACCGCACTAAAACTAGAAAAGTGGATATTGGAAAAATGTTTAGGCAGACAAGTCTCAAAATGTCGTTTCCACTATTTGAAATTCGCTCTACCATATGGTTATGACAGATTGGAGCAATTCGGTTTTACAGATGACTACTCAATGGCATATTCCGACATGGCAGGTTACCGTGCAGGGACATCAAGATCTTTCACATTCTACAATATTGAGAAAGAAAAGGAAACCAAACTCACTATCCATCCACTTATTGTAATGGACAAAACATTACGCTTAGATATGAAATTAGACGTAGAGTCCGCATACAAATACATTGACTCACTAAAAAAAGAATGTAATGCCATAGGAGGTGATTTCACTACACTATTTCACAATCAGAATGTGACAGACTTAAATGGTTGGGGAGAATGGGGCGAGAGATTTTTCAAAAAATAAGACGCAAAAAACATCACAACAGCATCTCCTTTATATCTCGCATTGTTTTAACAACATACAAAGCCAATGGGAATATCACAATCAGTGATCCCAATACAAGTCCGTCAAAAAGGTTTGCGATCAAAGCATTTGCACAAAACAATCCTTCTCCCACACACACCACCAACAAAGGTTGTTGAGATATATTAGCGTAAACTGCCTTTATATTTTTGCAACAACTCATGACAGCATAACCCAACAATCCAGCCACAGCCGAAGAAGCCACAAACGTCAAAACAAACTGGAATTCTGACATTGCCAATGGAGCATAACCATTTGCCGTCATCCAACAAACGATTCCGGCCACGGCTATCGGCAAAACTGTATATAATATCAAAAAAGGCAGTATATATTTCTTGAATATTTTCATGGTAATAAAAACAAAAAGGCGACAAGCACACGCCCGTCGCCACTATTTATTAATTTTACTTATCAATTGTAAACACGGTTACCAAAGATGAAGCTTCCGACACGGACAAGCGTGCTTCCAAGCAATGTGGCTATTTCATAGTCGCCACTCATTCCCATCGACAGCTCCTTAAAATTAGGAGCAAAGGAGAGTTGAGCTGAATGATAGAAAGAAGACAACTGCTCAAACTCATGTTTGATCTGCTCCTTATCATCCGTGGCTGTTGCCATTCCCATCAGACCTACCACCTCCACATTCTCATATTTTGCCAATGCGTTGCTGTCGTAAAGTGCTTTCACGTCTTCAAAAGAGAAACCGTATTTAGTCTCTTCCTCGGCGATATGGACCTCCAGCAGACATCTAACTACCCTACCGCACTTCTTTGCCTGTTTGTCTATTTCCGCAAGCAGATGCTCGCTATCCACACTATGGATCAGATCAACAATTGGGACAATATACTTCACCTTGTTTGTCTGCAAATGACCAATAAAATGCCACTTGATATCTTTTGGCAACGCCTCATACTTGCCTACCAGTTCCTGTGCATGGCTTTCAGCGAACAAACGCTGTCCGGCAGTGTCGTATGCTTCCTGGATTGCCTCCTTCGAATGGTATTTCGACACAGCGACAAGCTGTGTGCCTGGCTTCAATTTAGACTTTACCTCGTCTATTCTATCCTTGATTGCCATAATATCCAATAATTCAAAATTCTATTCTATCACATCATCCGATCCGTCTTCTTTAGGAAGATGTGTCAAATCGGCATCACTGTTGTCGTCCATCGTGTATGGGAAAATGTCAAGAATAGAAGTTTCTGTGATGCTGACAATTTCGTAGTCAGACACCGAATCCTTCATGTTCTCTATCAAATGGTCGGCAGCGTTCATCAAATCATTTCCAATCACAAGGATATTGGAATTTGCACGATGCTCCTTCGCGCTAACCTCATCAATTGTCACAAAAGCGACTTTAAACTTATACCACTTGTCACCCTCCTCATTGGGGAAAATCTCGTTGATCGGAGACTTTTTGATGCTTGCCACAGTAAACTCTCCGAATGGAGCCACCTCACGGCTAATTCTGTCTTCCGCCTCTGAGAAATTCAACGCCTCTACAAGATAAACTTCAGTCGCTCTCGTACTCTTACCATTTTCGTCATCCTTACGGTAGACGACTTTACACTCAAACCAAATATTCATAATAAAAATGTACTTTGTATGTCTTTGTTTATTCCGCAAGTCTGAATCCGAATGTGTACTTGTCCGTTGGCGAACATGCACGACGGTAAGCCACACCACAACGTGATTTCTCATGGAAATAACCGCTTCCCTTCATCACCTTGCGTCCTTCAATAAGTTTATTTTTTATTTTATCACCCTCGTCTATCTTATAAAGCGAAAATGTGTCTGTATTTGCATAATAAAAATCCTTCTTCACCTGAGGCTCTAGATATTTGAAATCATCAGCGCACCACTCCGACACATTTCCTGTCATATCGTAAATGCCTAGTTCATTAGCCTTCTTTGTGCCGACGGGATGAGGTTTTGCATTCGCATTGTCTCGATACCAGCCTATCTCATCAATCTCGTTTGACCCGGCGTATTGAAAATCCTTTGTCATCACTCCGCCTCTTGCAGCAAACTCCCATTCAGCCTCTTTAGGAAGACGGTAGTTTCTTCCTGTCATTTCATTCAACTTTGTGATGAACGTCTGAGCATCTTTCCAAGAGACATTATATACAGGAAGGTTGTCTCCTTTAATTGGACTAGGATTTGACGGCATGACCATATTCCACTGTGCCTGCGTCACCTCATATTTTGCAATCTTAAAGGTGTCTACCGTGGCCTCAACCTCACGTTTCTCACCCATCATGAATTTGCCTCCAACAACAGTCACCATGCCAAAGTCAATCTCCAATTTCGGTCTTTGCGGAACTTCTGTCACTGTTGTGTTGAATGTAGACGACTGCACTTCAACCTCTTCATCGTAAGCGGTCACCATACACACTGCATCGTCAATATTGCCAACACCCATATTTGCGGCTCCCAATTCTGGCAATGCATTCAATGTACGCATTAGATTGAGTTCGCCAAGATTATTTTTACATAGATAACCGATAAGTTCGTTTTTTGAGTTGAAGACGGGAGACCCCTCAGCTCCTTTCTCAATGGAATTGTCCAACATGAACAATTTGCCAAGCATATTAATTCTCGACTTGGTTGTAAATGTATTCGTCTTAAACTTAGTGATCAACGGGTACGACACGACCGACACGCTATCTGATCTTACAGGTTCTTTAGAAACAACATATGGGATTGTATCGATTTGTTTATCCACCTGAACAACAGCAATATCATTCTCCAAATCAACACGTACCACCTTTGCTTTGTATGCCATAGAAAATGATTTCTCCAAGCCATACACTACAATAGACTTGGCATTACTGACCAAAGCGTAGTCTGTCACAATCTTTCCGTCATTACTGATTAAAAAACCAGTACTGCTGCCCATAACATCAGCAAAAACTGAAGAAACAGACGCCACCAAAGCTAGAATAACATACAATATAATTCTCTTCATACTCGTCTTAATCACTTTGTTGTTATAATACAAATCTCACGTTTTTTAGGCTCGTGATTTACCTCAACAATATCCTTTCTGCGCAACCGCAATAGTTTATATACATCCCTTTCGCTTCTCACCAGATTCCCGTCGACGGAGATATTGACAAAATCCGCATTGCTCAAGGAATCCATCACCGTCTTTGCAATATAGTTGAACCCATCCTTCGCCTCTCTTGTGCGCAACACCCGCCTACTCTCACAAATGCCATCATATCCGACTTCACGATGATATTCGATCTCACGGAATTTGGCATGCTTACGGTAATAGTAAGCGACTGGAGTCGGCATCTTCACCACTGCAAAATCATCATAATAGTCGCCCTTATTGACTATAGTACGACAACTTGACTGATTATAGGGCAAATACGAACTCACCTTGGGACTACACGACACCAATAAGGCCGGCATTCCAATCGTCAAGAAATATCGCGTCAACCCTGAAATCATCATTTCTCCATATTACCTCACAAAGATAAGAAAATTTCAAATATGAAGATAGAAAACTTATTAACAACAAAAAAGGCCCAATCGATAAGATTGAGCCTTTATAAAATTGTCGATTATCTATTTCCAGAAAGCAAGCCTGCAATTCTGGGGAAAAAGCGTTTAATCAGTAAATATAATCCAACCAGCAAATATGCCGCAATAAACGGCACTATAATCAAGCATATCGTATCTTCTATATAACCATCCTCTGGAATTAACTTATGAACCAAAACATCTGTCCACCCCAAAGCATCAATAGGGGCACATTTATGTTCTGCAAAAATAAAGAAACAAGTGCTCATCAACACTTTGTTTGGCTTTATATTTTTACACTCCGCCAATATCGATACGATAATAAAAATAAAAAATACGGCAATAAATACAAATAAATTTCTTGATATTCCCTCAATATCAGTATCAACCTTAAAATAATAAAAATAGAAACCGAAAGAAATAACAGACAACAATATGATTTTTAACTTATGTCTTCGAGCTAAAAAGACAAAATTTATATCATTTAATGCAAAATATGCACCTAAACTAAAAAAGAAAAGAGAAGTGATACTAAAAACATTCCATGCCATCCAAAAATATGACATGTATGCAACAAACAATACTGCTAAACCCCATATTTTCGTTTTCCTAACAAACAAAAAAATTAAAGGAGACAATATAGAAACAACTATTAAATCTCTAAGAAACCATAATGGCAAATCTATTGGTCCTGTCCCATACGTATCCCAAGACAACCAAGAATAACGTACTCTTTCCCAAGCATTACAATTCCAAAGAAAGCTGCACCAATTATCACTGATAAATTCCTGAACATTTGCATTTTTTCTTAATCCATTTAGAATTATGAGTAAAAAGGCCAAAATATTCCAAACAAAATACGGTAAAATCAATGTACGGAATCGGCTATTTATTTTTTTCTTATATCCTTTCCATGTCCATTCCTTAAAATTGGCGAAAAAAAGATAACCTGAAATCATAAAAAATGTCGGAACTGTAACAATACCTATAGCTTTTGACAAAAAAAAACCAAGGAAGTTATAGATTCCGTGCCAAGAGAAAAAAGAAAAATCCGCGTTAAACGCATTTACCATTGTTGGCCCCATATGAGCAAACAACACCCACAAAGCCAAAGGGAATCTCAATAAATCAATGGTTTTAGACAAATTTTCATTCCATTCAGCAGGAGAATTATTCTTCATAACTAATAAAAATTAGGTGGGACAATTAAATCAGAAGCGATTAAACACAAATCTTACCAAAAGAAAATTTACAGGAATCGCTATACAGAATACTGGAATAGGTGCATATACGTTAGATATACCCATCAATAGGAATAGATTCAACAAAGAAACATGCAGGATATAGTTCACCAAATGAGCCATACCAAAACCAAGTCCTCGCTTTGTACTTGCTCTTTTACGAAATGTAAACGAACATGTGAGGGCGAAATTGCATACAAAGCTTATGACATAACCTATGGTGTAAGCTATTGTCTCCGATAAAATATTCAGCAATAGAAGATAAATTCCATAATGTAGTGCTGTAGCGAACAAACCTACCAATGCAAATCTTAAAAGTTGAAATAGTGTTGTGCGTAGTTGTTCCTTGTTCCTTATCATTTTACTTATAAAGTTCCACAAATTAATTGGTACAATACCAATTATATTAATTTCTCGTCAACCCGTAATAATACTGATCTTTTGCAACGCCATGGTTTTCAATGCCTCCTTCAACTACTGATTCAAGTACAAAGCCAATTTTCTCATACAAATGACGAGCTGCAACATTGTCTCCATTTGCATAAAGAATTATCTTATTCAATCCCATTGTATCAAAAGCATAGTCGCACATTAATCTGACACTTCTGAAACCAATACCCTTGCCTTTCTGACCAGGATCGACGAAAATGTACAATTCAGCCTCACCTTTCTCCTTGTCTATATCAGTGTATCCACCCATTGCGACAATAACGCCATCTTCTTCAAATGAAAAATCTATACGTTTGTCATTATCAATATTTCTCTTAAACCAAGCTTTTGTTGATTCAAGTGAAACTGGGAGTGCAATGTTCAAAGTAGAATTAACGCGTTCATCGTTAAGCCACTCCACACGCTTCTCCAAATCATCATATTCCAATCTTCTTATTACCATCATAACAGTCTGTTTGTTAATATCAAATTAATATTACATAACTTAACATATATTTTCTTTAGATTCCCCCAAATATACATAGCCATGCTCTTCATATGGCAATTGCCAATTTTATAATTTATTGACTTCACAAGCAGAATCATCGTAGAATCTTATTGAGAAAATCATTTTTTACAATTTTTTCCTCAACAGTTTCAAATTTCTTCCAGATCCATTTAGGTGTTTGTATCTTATCGGCAACATCACCAACAAATCCAAAGTAGACTTATTTTACGATTGCCTTCTTAATCATATCCACGATATAATGGACATCATCATCACTCACATATGGACCAGCAGGCAAACAGAACCCAACCTTGAAAATAGCTTCCTCTACCCCATTGGTATAAGTAGGAGCACCCGCATATACAGGCTGCTTATGCATTGGTTTCCATACTGGACGTGCCTCGATCTTCTTACTTAGCATGAACACACGTAAAGCCTCTACGTTCTCGTTTGGCTGGCAATCAGTAGTAGCACTATCAACCGCCTTGATCACACCGGCAGCACCTCCCACTGCAGTCTTGATAACCTCCTTATACACATTCTCCTGACCAACAATCTTTACGTCGGCATCAATTGTGGCAGTGCACAACCAAAAGTTCGCATCATAACGAGGATCTGCTGGTTGCTTGTGAATATGAACACCCTTAACATCCTTCAACAACTCCTCATAAAGAGCCTGAACATGTTTATGATGAGCAATATGTGCATCGGCAACAGTCATCTGTCCGCGACCAATACCAGCACAAATATTAGACATTCGATAATTGTAACCAATCGCAGAATGTTGATAATAAGGATAAGCATCACGTGCCTGAGTCGCATACCACATAATAGTACTTTTATCCTCAGGTTTCTCGCAAACTAACGCACCACCACCAGATGTAGTGATCATTTTGTTTCCATTAAATGACAAGACTCCGAACCTGCCGAATGTGCCAAGCACCTTTCCGTTAAACTTACTACCAAACCCTTCCGCAGCGTCTTCAATAACAGGAATACTATATTTATTAGCAATCGACATAATTCTATCACAATCATAAGGCATTCCATAAAGAGCGACAGGAATAATAGCCTTTGGTTTTTTTCCCGTCTTTGCGATACGATCATTTATCGCCTTTTCCAAAAGAACCGGATCCATATTCCAAGTTTCTGGTTCAGAACCAATAAATACAGGTTTTGCACCAAGATATGTTATCGGATGAGACGATGCACAAAAAGTGAACGATTGAACCAAAACTTCGTCTCCTGACTGGACACCACATCCAAGCAAAGCTAAATGTACAGCTGCAGTACCAGCACTCAACGCCACTACTTCATTTTTGCCACCATAGAACGACTTCAAATCATCTTCGAAAGCATTTACATTAGGCCCTAAAGGCACTACCCAATTCGTATCAAAAGCCTCTTTTACATATTTCTGCTCTACATTGTCTTCTGACATGTGAGCCAAGCACAAGTAAATCATACCTTTAGGAGTATATGTCATAATCACTAATTTTTTCTATTAACTTAATGAAAATCATCTCTGAAACGGATACAAAATTGAATGAAGAATCCTATTGAACCAACGTTTCATACAATTCTGTTTGTGTATTTTTCTGCAATAAGCGTAAACGCGCTCTGCATCTCTATTAATCAAAGCATCAAGCAATTCATGTTTTTTGTTGTTCGGATATTCTGGGTCATTTTTGAGGTGAGAAAATGTAGAATAAAATTCTGGCTTCATCATTTCCTGTATGAATGCCTTTATTTCTTTAGCATATTCTGTATCTGGATCCTCTTTTGCCAAAGATGACACTTGAACACAATAAACATTACGGAGTTCAATCTGCAAAAGAGACAAATAGTTAGGCAAGTTATACTTTTTTATAAGAGCAAGTCGTTCTAAATAAAATTCGTTAGCTCTTACGACATATTGTTTTTCTTTCCAAAAATCATTGATTTTTCCTGAAGTTATACCGCCCCATCTCCAATTATATCCGACATAGTCGACAAACATCATCTTCTTAATATAAGGGAATATTGTCATTGTGAACACTTGGTCTTCACTGATCACACTATCAGGAGGAGAAAAACCAGACTCTTCAATCAGTTTTTTCTTTATCAACTTACCCCAATAAGTAACCATGAATATGTTTTTGCCAAAGAAATTCCGGTATAGTTCTTCAAAATTTTTTCTTCCCTCTCCTTTCTCTGTATCAATCTCTATTACTCGTTCTTTATATTTTTTGTCGACACCAAAAGGTACCTTATGACCAAAAAAAGGCAACACTTTCTGTGTATCCATACAAACAAAATCAAGATCATATTTCAAAGCTGGATCTATCATTCTATGTAAAGCCTCGGGCTCTAACCAATCATCTCCATCTATGAAACAAAGATATGTTCCTTTGGACTCCTGAATTCCACGATATTTTGCCTTAGAAATTCCTAAATTAACTTTATTATTGACAATTCTTATACGAGAATCCTTTGCAGCATATTTTCTTAAAATTTCCAAATCATTGCCTGGAGAACAATCGTTAACACACACCAATTCCCAGTCTGTATAATTCTGTTCCAAAACTGAATCTATCAATTTCGGAATATACTTTTCTGACTTATAAAAGTTTGCTATGATAGATATCATCATAAGCTTACTAGTTTAACAAGTATCTAATATCCAGAACTATTTTATATAGCCATTTGTGATTCACAATCTGACGTAACATTTTAGATCTAAAATCACATGGATAATATGGTTCATTAGTAAAATCAACAATTGGAAACTTTCCGTTTTTCTCCATCTCCAAATACAAATTATAGACCTCTGTTTTAGACAATAAAGGATTTCCTAACTGACCTACAAATAAACCATACACATGAAATGAATCCAGCAAATCAAGTTTTTTTAAGACATCTTGATTATTTCCATTATAACCAGCCTTCATCTTACTATATTCACGGAGAAGACCGACACGGCTCAATTCTCTTTTTCTGACTCTTTCCGGATTTTTACTTAATGTCAAACCAGTAGTTAAGATTCTATATCCACACGTTTTAAGCGGTTTCTTATAGAAAGACATCTTGACATCTTTCAAATACTGGTTTCTTATAAATACGGCATCCTCCCCTATACAAATGTCCTCACAAAAACGATCATTTCCGATCATATCCTTTCTGAACACCATTTCTATAAGGAATGTTGTAAACACAAATGCGGGCGAAGAAAAAAACATTGTCGACTGAAATGGTTCATTAAACTCAATTTGAGGTATCTCCATTGCAGTCAAATCTACATCATTAACTTCCTCATTACTCATTCTTTGCTTGATTCCAAACACTCCTATAGAAGAAGATTTTTTTTCCATCTCTCGGATAATCTGTGGCAACACTCCTGGAAAAATGAAATCATCTGGATCAATAATATAAACATATTTTCCTGAAGCGACATTCAATCCAGCATTACGTGCACTGCAAAGACCTCCGTTCTCCTTGCTCTCCACCTTCAACTCAGGATATATAGATTGAAGATTTTCCAGCAGGTCTAATGTTGAATCTGTAGATCCGTCATTAACTGCTATTATCTCCATTCGCATGCAAGATTCATCCTTGTTGAGGCACAATGATTGCAATGTTTTCTCTATAGTAGCAGAACAGTTGTAGCACGGCAATATAACCGAAAGTAACGGTTTATCATCCATAGTCTGTTGTTGTAAGGTCATATTTTTATTATCACTATTGCCCTACATTCAAAAGGATATCGCACTTAGAAAACATCTTTCCATACTCTGGCACAAACACAGAATCAGGAACATCTTCTCCTTGTGACCAAGCGACAATAGCCTTGGGAATGTTCACTCCAGCCTCATGAGAAAATGGATATCCTCCACCAAATCGAGGATTCAACTCTAATACATAATACTCACCATCTCTCTCAAGAACATCACAGTCAAGATTTCCAATATGCTTCAAACTCTTTCCTATAACTGATCCTATCTCTCTTAGTCTTGCATTGTCGACGGTGATGGCCTTGTCTGTCTCGCCTGCCCTCATTGACAGTTTCTGTTTTACCGAAACTCCTCGATGTTTTTTATTGAAATCGTTGACAATATCTAATCCATACTCAGCCCCTTTTATGACTTCCTGAATCAACAAAAATTTCTCATCTGTCGAAGCTGTTGCAAGAATAGACTTCTGAACTTTCTTTTTGTCCAACTTGTATACCATCTCCAACTCTTCCAAATCATCTACGAATTCAAGACCTATTGACCCTGAACCCCAGCGTGGTTTTAGAATCAATGGAAATTTTAACACTCCAGTTCTGATAGCGTCGACAGCCTCATTATAGTCGATATATGTCTTGGGGGTTTTCAAGCCAAGACTCTCAATAAACTGTGCCGTCTTATATTTATCAAAACAAATGTCTATAACTTCAGGATCAGAAACAACCACATTTACCCCAATAGCCTCAAAGTCTTTTTTTCTTGCCGACAATATCGGCAATTCTAAGTCGTTAAGTGAGATAAGGACCTTAACGTCGTATTTTTTACAAATGTCAAGGACTGTATCCAGATAATTATCTGCATATACACCTGGCACCTGCACTTTGATATCTGCAGCAGTAAGAGCCGGAGCGGATAATTGCATATCAGCGGCAATAATATTTCCGCTGTTGCCAATCACTTTTTTGAAATATTTTAGCAGGTAGCATCTACGTCCTGCACACGTAAATAGTATATTCATAGCCACTTGACGTTCTAAATCATATATTATAAAAAGCCATCACATCATCCAGTGTCTGTCTGCGACGGACCAAAGTTTCTTTTTTGCCTTCAACCGACACTATCGGAGACACATAATTGATAAATGTTGGTGTCAGTACTATTGTATATGCTCCGACTCCATCTATCTTCACATAATCACCATTTTTTATTGTGCTTGGCACACACACATCAGATAGAATCACATCTTTCTCCATACAAGTGGAACCAACTAAATTGGCAACATATGTTCCATCTCCTGATTCTTTTACAAAAAAAGTATGAGGAAGATTATTGCTATGCAACGTCGGCTTCACATCAAACACCGTACCATCCGTAGACAAGAATTTTTGCCCAGCTATTTCCTTTGTCTGGAAAATTCTTGAAACATAAGAAAATACGTTCGCTACCACCGACACACCAGGCTCAATCACTATATTAGGCAGAACCTTATTGAACCATTCATTCTGAAGACATAAATCAAGAATGATATCCGCGTAATCAGAATATTCAGGTTTGTTACTTACATCAATACCCTTTGCTGCCGCACCAAAAAAACCTCCTCCCACATCAAAATATTGAAGGTCATCCAACTGGAACTCACTACACAAAGATAGCATCTGTTTAACTATCAGACCATAGTTTGCAACAGCTCTATCAGATGACGATGTATGTCCGTGAAGAGAGATTATTCTAATACCGCTCTTCTTTAGCGACGGAATAACATCGGACAATAATTTTCTTGTAAATCCGAAACGACCTACTCGCAATCCACACTGAACCTTAGACACACCATCTGCATCTGTCAAGTCAATATTCAAACGTAGGCCAATAGCAACATCTCTTCCTGGGTTTTTCGACTTATATTTCAATACACTTTCTACTTCATACAAAGAGTCCAAGTTGATAACAGACCCTTCATTCAAAGCTTTATACAATATTGGCTCACGCTTAATCGGCCCATTGAATATTACATTCTTGAAACCAATGCGTCTCGCCAAGTCGTATTCCATTTCAGACACGACCTCCGCATAACACCCGGCAGCCATAGCAATATTGCATAAAGCAGGGACATAGTTTGTCTTAAAAGAATAACCGACTACTAAATTGGGATATTTAGATAAAAAAGCAGACTTGAAGGATTCTATATTATGCATATACGTACTACCGTCCATCATATAAAACGGAGTCCCATACTTTTGGGCAAGTCTATCTAAATAATTAAAATCAATTTGTTCCATCAAATACCTCCATAGTCACCTTTCCATCCTGAGCAATGCCATCGCGTTTCAATACTTTCTGAATTGTAATTAAAACGACTTTCAAGTCAGTCAAGAAAGATACATTATCTACATACCAAACATCTAGTTTGAATCTCTCCGTCCAAGAAATAGAATTTCGTCCATGACACTGAGCCCACCCTGTGATTCCAGGTCGAACCTCATGACGACGAGCCTGCTCTTTGCTATATAATGGAAGATACTGCACCAACAGTGGACGAGGTCCTATCAATGCCATATCACCAACAAGCACATTCCAAAACTGAGGCAATTCATCGATACTTGTACTACGGACAAATTTACCAATTTTAGTTATACGTTGTTCATCAGGCAAAAGGTTACCTTCCGCATCCCTTTCGTCTGTCATTGTCTTAAACTTGCAAATTTTGAATATTTTCCCATTCAAACCAGGACGCTCCTGAAAGAAAAACGCACCAGCACCTTTATTCGCAAAATGCAAAAACAAAGTGATGATAGCCAAAGGCACGAGCAAAACACTCAATGCCAACAACGCAATACAAAAATCTAAAATCCTTTTAAAAAAGTTTTTGTACATAGTCAATCATATTAACTCCATACCAATTCGACACTAAGATTTGACTAAAAATAATCGTCTAAGTCGAAATTCTAAGCAAAATTAACAAAAAAAGAACTTTTATCTCAAAATAGTATCATAAAAATGCTTCCAATGCTTTACTACAACAGAACCAGCAAATCTTTCCAAAACACGATTTCGTCCTGCCGTGCCTAATTTTTTTCGTTTTTCCTCATCTACAGCAAGTTCATTCATACAAGCAAAAAGAGTATCAACATCCCCGACCTTACATCTTAAGCCTGTCTCGTCTGGTATGCTTGCATCCAACACTCCATAAGCATCACTTGTAATTGTAGGCAAACCTAAACATGCTGCCTCTATAACACTACTTCCAAAACCTTCTCGGTATGTTGGCAAAACAAACACATCTCCTGCCTGTAACATACGCTGTGGTTCTTTAGTCATTCCGTAATACAAAAAATTATCCTCGTTCAGGTTCTTATAAGTTTCGAAAGTTGAGGCAACATTCTCTTCATCCGCGCCAAACAACAATAAGAAAACTTTTTTATTTGTCTCTGCAAGTTTGTCAAAAGCTGGCAAAAGTTCATACATTCCTTTGTCGTGATTCAATCTACCCATAAAAACGAACACCACCTTGTCGTCGGCAATATTCAATTCTTGGCGGACAGACTTACGAGAATCCTCCGACGGTTCAAATCGCTGAATATTCACACCTGCAATCGAACCATCTCCCAATACCTGGGCTTTCTTTTCACTCACGACACCTTCGTCAATCAAAAATTGACGTTGGGACGCACCGTCGATAAGAATATGGGTATTCAATTTCGCTATAAGCCAATCAATTGACTTAAGCATAAAACGCATTGATCCTTTTCTTGTAGCCCATACCTGACCTGTAAAAATATGAATACGGACAGGTATCCTTGCTAAAAATCCAGCCAAAGCAGAAACCAATCCTGCTTTAGGAGTGACTGAATGTACCGCGTCGAACTTCATTTTTCTAAAGTAGGAAGACAACTGACTAACCGCCTTCAAATCATTTTTTATAGATATTTCTCGCTCTATATCAATATGCTGATAAGAACAGACTTTCAATCCCGTCAACTCATCTGAAGATGATATGTTTCCCGCAATGAAAACATCATAATCCTCACTCAATGCCTCTATATGATCTTTTAAAAAAGCCTGTGCCGTTGAAGGCACAGCAACAACAAAACAAATTTTCTTCTTTGCCATAGTTTAGTCCGTCAAAACTGGATAATCAGCAGGATCGATATAATACCCACCAAATAAATTATCTGTGAATTTCTTTGGCAACATCTTGTTTGCCAACCATATACAAGGAGCAAAGAAAGCGAACTGTTTCTGCTCAATACCATTAGTCTTGGCAAGGTTCCTAACTCTATCAGTGATACTAATAATCGGATAATCTTGTGGACAATACACATCACTTTTATCGATTGTCAGCAATTTACGCAATGCTTTCGCTACATTATCCACACTTATCAACGAAAACTTATAGTTTGTTGAATAGACAGGTAAAAACTTAAATGTAGCCAACTGCTCTATACGATGATAGAATGTACCCGGACAATCCTTTCCATACACATTTGGCAATCTTACCAACTGGACACATAATCCATCAATCGATTTAAGCAAATCCTCACCCTTTTTCTTGCTGCGTCCATAAAGTGTGACTGGCGTTGATGGAGTCTTACGGTCTATCGTATTGACACAACCGAATTTCGGTCCAAGGCCAACAACCGCCATTGTCGAGATAAAGATAAACTTTTTCAAGCCCTGCGATTTAGCCAATTTAGCCATTTCATAAGGGATCTCCGCATTCACTTTATCATGTAAAGCCTCATCCGTAATTTCAGGATGATGCACGATTGCGGCAAAATAGACGATTGTGTCGACGGTGGTGTAATCAAACGATTTCCATCCATCATCACGTACGCTCAACGTTGTGTATGAATCAGGAGCCAACCCATTCATAAATGTCTTAGCTATGAATGAATTAGGACCGACAACTAATATTTTCATTTTTTTACAACTTCGTTATAGACAGCCATGTATTTGTCTGCCATCACATTAATGTCATACTGAATCGCTTTCGCCTGACATTTCTCAATAACAGACTGCTTATATGCTGAATCCGAGTCCAACTTAAGAATTGCATCAGCAAATGCCTTTGCATTCTCATGCTCAAACAAGATTCCGTTACCGTCGACAATCTCATGAAGACCATCAACATCACTTGCTAAGAACGGTTTGCCTGAAGACATTCCCTCCAATGATGCCAACGACAACCCTTCAAAATGGCTGCTCATTGCAACATAATCACTTGCGGCTAGGACATTTGGAATATCATTGCGGATACCCAAAAGATGAACTCGACCCTGAAGATTCAACTCATTGATCATAGATTCAAACAAAGCCTTACGTTCATCATTTCCACCTCCGACAAGGCATAAATGGAAATTCTCAGGCAAATACTGCATAGCCTTAATTAATGTAGGCTGATCCTTCTGTGGGCGGAAAGCAGCCACAAAAGAAATGATTTTCTCTCCAAGTTCACGGACATCAGATGCAGGAGCAGCAGACGCATACTTATGGTAATCTATACCATTGTATACCATGGTGATATTCTTGCAATTTTCTGACCCTAGATAAGCGATATGGTTTGCCTCACACTGGTCACTGATCATGATATGCTTCTCATACTGACGAAACATCCACTTGTCGATCGGCTTATACCACCACAACTCTCTACGAGTATTTGTTGTGTTATGTTCTGTCGTCACCAAATGTGCTTTACAAAACAGACCTCCGATGGCAGCATACATCTGTGGAGCGGTTGTATGAGTATGGACAATATCCCATCCTTGACGCATCAACTTTGTCAACTTCATCAAACAAAGAGGACTATAATAACCGCCAACACTTGCTACGCTATGAATTTTTATACCAGATTCTATCAGACAATCATAGAACGCAGTTTTTGTATCGTCAAAAACACAAAGTTCCACCTGATGCCCCATGTCACGCAAACGAGGCAAAAGGTCTACCATCAGTTTTTCCGCACCTCCGGTATATAGAGTCGTAATCACATGAAGTATTTTCATTTTCCGTAAAGTGAGTTTTTATTGATCTTGTCTTTATTCAAAAAATATAACACCACTCCAGGGACAATACACAAAAATGTCATTATTTTCATAGGAGACTCCTTCAAAAAGTTCCAGTTTTTGGAACGGATAGAATGAGACACATAATGAATATTATTCTGTATCTTTCTTTTCAAAGAAGACGTTTGTGTCATCTCAAACTTTCTGTAGAAAGCCCATCCCTTTGGATTATTCCAATACTGCTTCCACATACCGAAACTTGAGCCATCCAACTGATACTCCACAATGACATAGACGTCGTTTGAAACCAACAATTCATAATCGTTGTCTATATTATGGTATAGATAATCCAAACCTACATATCTTTCTCCTTCGAAAAGAGGATATTTAGGATATTTCTTCACCACATCCGTACGATAAATCATTTTCTTATCCCCACGTCCATTCAATTTCTCATAATATCCACGAAGAGTTGTTGTTGTCAAGCCATCAGGGAATTTTTCTCCAATAACCTTACCGTCTTCCGTTGCGTCCAAACCAATGATTCCTGCGTATTTGTCAGAACCATGCTCTTTCCAGAAAGCAACAATTTTTTCTACGGCATCATCCGGCATGAAATCATCCGAATCAATACATGTATTCAATTCTGTCGTAATATGACTATAGGCTGTATTGTGTGCTCCATGCATACCCTGATTTTCTTGATATACATACTTGATATCAATCTTTCCTTCCGCAATCCAACCTTCTATCAATTCCTTTGTGTTGTCTTTTGAACCGTCGTCCACAACAAGCCACTCAAAATCTTTTGAAGTCTGGCGACACAAACTCTCATATGTACGTCCAATAGTATGCGCTCTGTTATAAGCAGGCGTGAATACTGTCAATGTTTTCATCTTCTAATCTTATTTATGATATTCACAAACCCAAAAACAAACTTGGGACCAAATATTTTTATCAATTTGTTTTTCAACAAATGAATTCTAAAACTCAAAGATTTCTGATTCATCCATGAGCAAGAATAATGATGTATTGAAACCGTATTCTCTGTCAGGTCTGTCAAACCTGTTGTTGAATCCATCGGACAAAAAAAATCGGCTGGATAAATTTTAAAACCTGCGACATCCTGAAAACGATGTTCATTTACAAATCCATATTTCTTCAAAGTCTGGGTCGTATGGTATACAATAGTACCCTCATCAAACGTGAATTCCGGTTTGCTCTCATACAACTCCAACATTTCTTTCAAGAAAGGAGATTTAGGTTCACATCCCATTCCTAGTCCTGCATTCACGCCCAAAGGCTCACCACTTGCTGGATTTTGTGTTGCTAGACTCTTTTCTATTCCCATAAAGTTACCAGCAGCAATGATATGATCCATATTTCGTATCACTTCCACATCTGTGTCGAAATAAAGACCACCTTCCTTATACAAAACCCAAAACCTTGCATAGTCACTTACAAATGCAAACTTTCTCTGCTCGTAAGCACCCTTCACATATGGACAGCAATTCACGTCGAAATTGCTCTCATTCCATACTTTTATCTCATAGTCTGGCAAATATTTTTTCCATGAGCTCAAACACTCCTGAGCATCTTTTGGCAATGGGTTTCCTCCAAACCAACAATAATGTATTATTTTAGGTATCATATACTTTCTAAATAATCATGCATAATAAACTAATTGCATAAACAAAGTAAAACTCATATGAATGTAGATATACATTTTCATATTAGTCACCAGTGGATGCGATGCATTCGGAATTGCAAAACAAGGATAAATAATCAAAAAAGGATATGAGAACCAAGACAGATATGCTATACGGTTAGTAAAAGCACCATACATACAAAGCATCCATATTCCATTTGTTGTCAAATAATAATGCAATAAATCCTCATATAAACGATCTCTCAGTTCATACTTAAAAATAACATAATATCCCATTAGGACTGGCATTGCACTATAAATGACGAAGTCAATTCTAAATCCAGACTTACCACCCCAATCATCGGTTGATGTCAAATATGCATTTCCTGATTCATCTGAAAATCCGGCAAACAAATTTTGAAAAAAACTGATGTGAGCTGCCGCACAAAACAAACAGAATAGCCAACCATAGAAATACCATCTGCTATCCTTAAAAAAAGATATAATCACATATACAGCTACTGGCAACTGCATTGAATGATGGAATCCCCACGACAACAACAAAAACGGTATCGATATATACATTTTATCTCGATAAGCCAAGGCAACCATAAACAAAGCTGCCGCTCCACCAGCCTTAATACCATTTGTAAGATAAGAGAAAGAAGAAAAGGCAATAAGACAAACAAGATAAGCAAGCATTGTGTTTGATGGGAAAAATTTTCTGCAAGCCACTAATGTACAAACACAATTTATTGTTGCCATTATCACAAAAAGAGGGGTAGCATCGGGGAAATTCAGCGACAACCATCCACTCATGTTATCGAACAGAAAATTTTCTGCATCAGGATTAAACCCATCCCACATCTGACGATTCCAAAAGAGTGCATAGTTAATAGTGTCACCAAAAACAGGAGAATGAGGTCGGAATCCTATCCATAATGTGAGGAACAAACACAAAATCGCACTTGGCACAATAGATTCCACTTCATACACATCACGTCTATTTGAAATAAAGACGAATGTAAGAATTACAATTAAAAAAGAATATATGTATGGATATAATAAAGCTTCTATCATACGTTTAATTCATCAAACTATAAACTTTCTCAACCTCAGATTCATTTCCGAAATCATTTGATGCCAAATAATCTGAAATCTCCTTCTGTAGCTTTGGATTCTTAAGAAAATCAGCAATGCCTTTAGCGGCATTCTCTTCATCCAAAGGAACTATTACCCCATCCACATTATTGTTAATCTGCGACTTTGCTGTTGGATAATTTGTAATCACAGCTGGCTTGCACAACACCTGAGCCTCTCTTACTGTGACACTCTTTCCTTCGAATATACTAGGCTGGACATAGACATCGCATGCTTTTACATATGGGTAAGGATTGGTTTTCTTGCCGAGAAGAATCATACGATGGCGCATCTTGTATTTATCCAAGGCCTCCTGTATCAGATTATCAGGACCGAAACCAACAATATACCACCTGAAATTCAGGCCCATTTTCTCCATGTCGGCACAAAGTCTTGGTATACACTCCATTCGTTTAGCCGGACAGTATCGACCTATCGTAAGAAGTTTGACAACACCTGATTCATCTGGCATCTCCGCACTCACATCTTCTAATTCCGCTTGCTGACGGACAAAAGATGGAGAAAGAATATTCTCAATAAGGACAATCTTGTCTTTTAACTCCGGAAATGTTTTCAAAAATGCCTTTGTACATTCTTCACTTATAGAAGCGACATAGTCAAAACCATCCCATAATGGAAGTTCTAAATCATGATTGACGTGGATTGTGCTATAATCAGTATGAATCCAACAAATTTTCTTCTTGGCCTTTACCTTGTTTAGAACTATGTTATGCGGTTGTAAAAAGCTTATCGCCAGATCATATTCGCCATTATCATACAACGACGGAAGAGCTGATTCCACCGCATTCGATACATATAAAAATATACTCGAATCATTCTTTTTCTCCTCCGCAGACAATGTTTTCAAATATTTCTTATGTTTACTCTTTGCCCACAATCGGCGAACAGCCATTCCTATATGTCCTTCCTTAACAATATCCTTTATCGAACGTTCTATACATGTATATTCTGGAATCTCAGGCAACAAGTTAACATAATTCGGTATCAACTTCATGAATTCCCCCGTATGCTGATTTACAAAAAGATCAACATCAACAATCTGTGGATCAAACGAAGACAATAAACCAAGCAAAGCTCTCTCTGCACCGCCAATCTCTAAATAATGGATATTTATGAATATTCTTTTCTTCATTTTCTTTTATTGATATTGAAAAATGGAGTGTCGGATTTATATCCAATCACATACTGCGAAAATGGCAACTTTGACAATATCCAACAAATAAACGTGGTCATTAATAATGTCAAACAAAAAATCACTATAGATTGCACAATATAATTAGATATATTCAACACTAACGGCAACTTCCATACAATCAGTCGCATTATAAATACATGAATCAAATAAATTCCCAATGAATAGTTACTGATAATATTAACAACTTTACCAGTCAAACCAGACAATGTCTTGCCAATAAAAATTTTTTTTATTGTCAAGAATAAAGTCACAGACATTATAGCTACCGGAGCTGACAAATACCAAAATGCTTTATAAAAATCATAATTCCATCCACAATACTTGTTTAATACCGGCAATGGTATACACACGATCGTCAACGGGATCATAATTTTTAATGAAATGTCGTATTCTCGCAAATAGTACCCCAATAAAAAATAACCGATATAACCGGAAAAATAATACAGTATTCCGGATGTTGAAGTCTCAAGCCAAACAAATCTCTCCAAATATGGATAAAACAACGATACCGACCATAATGAAATATAAAGTTCAATAGACCTTCTTGATGTCTGCCTCAACCACGGAGAAATAATAGGAACCAGCAAGTACAATCCTACCAAAACATATAAGAACCACAAAACACCATGTCCTTGATAAGAAAAAGGTATTGATATTATCCTGTACCATAAAGGGCGATTTATCATATCAAGATTCAATCCAAAATACAACGACACTATTGTGAACAATAAGATCGGACAGACTAATCTTTTCAAACATTTATTGACATAAGAAAAAACTGGGCGATCTAATCCACAAGGCAGCAACAATGCTCCACTCAACATAAAAAAAAGTGGCACACACGGTGTTGTCAGGTAACTACACGCTCCTAAAAAACTAGCAATAATTCTAGGAACATTCTCCAATGGTGTTCCTTTAGGAATCTCATATGGTGAATGCATCATTATCACCATCAGACACGCCAATGTTCTAATTATATCATAATATAGAATTCTTTGCTTCATATACCTACTTCAACAAGTTGTTTACCTTTCCACAAATTAAATTTGCAATCCACGCAAAGACATATGTACCAACAAAAATAGCAAAAAATGTCAAAATAGTTGATGAAAAACTAACAACATATGAGAACAAAGTCAATACTATTGAATGAACAAGAAATGTTTCATAACTTATCTTAGAAAAAAACTCAACAACACGCCCATTGGGAGCAGTGAAGAAATATGTGGTCATTACCAAAAGGACTGGTAAAATCAAAATTACAATCTTGATAGTATCCAATTGTGGTAAAAATCTCGGAACTATAGTTAGTACTGCTACCAAAATAGCCAAAAATGAGATTATAAGTTTCCACTTGCCGTTTAATTTTCTTGTTATATATGGCTCGTACATGCAATAGAAAACTCCTATAACAAAACATAAATTAGATTTCCACCAATGTTCTGTATACATATACGCATAAAACAAGGACAACAAAGCGACACACAACAGCAACAAAAATGTAGCTTTCTTTCTATCTTTCACATATTTGAAACATAAATAGAAAAAGATATAGAAAAACAACAAAACGCACACAAACCATTGAACGAAGAAAAATCCACTGCTCAAGAACTTCAAGAAACTTTCCGTCACACTATAATCAGGGATAACTTGAGTTCTTACCATCTGCTCTATAGTCGAAACTAATATAAACGGAACCAATAGCTTGACAAAACGTTTCTTAAAAAAGCCTTCAAAATAAGCATCTCCCTTCTTTAAAAAGGAAGACATTAAACCATATCCACTTATAAAAAAGAATATTCCTACAACAATTGCACCTAATATTCCAAAATTACCTAGCAAGACAATCCCTATTCTTGAAATTCCATTTGGAAATATATGCTCATAATTATGATCAATGTGATGCACTACAATAATAAAAGGAAGGATAACCTTAAAAAAAGTCGTCCAATCCAAGCCAAATCGACACAAAGATCCAGTGTTTTCTACACTACGATTGATTGTGGATGGTATCTTGCTCGTACAACAAAGAACAAGAATCAAAAAACATAATAAACACACATAGATCATAATATCAAATCCGTAATTCTAATTATTATTATATAGGATAACCTTTTTTTAGATATCATCTAGACATATGTAATCACCTCATCACTTTGTTTCTTAGCTCGGTATAGTCGTTCAGATTCTTACTGCCTAAGAAGTTATAATCCGATGCAATATCCATTCACAGATAATCACTTCTGATTATTGCATCCATTAATATCTTCTATTATTCTACTTCTTAAACAAATGACGAGCCTTTCTCAACGTGTCAAAAAGCCAATTAAAAAAACGAATCCGCATTACACTCTTAGCCTTATATGCCCCAACAAACAATGATTCTTCAAAATTCATTGTAACATGATCAATTGCATTCAATGTAAATGTATGAGACATCACTCTATCCAATTCCTCTTTACGACGTTCGTCATCCCAATCACATTTAGAATGAAACATATTGAATCGCAAAGTTTGGTTTACTCCATCAAAAAAACGATTATTGAGATAATGAGTCACTCGGTTGTCTTTTAAATGCCAATATTCAAACAAATCTTCAAAATGTTCACGAACCGAAACATAAATATCAAATCTATCAGGGATGAATCTCGATCTTGTATTTCCTGAACTATAAATGAAATAATCATACAATACCTCGGAAGATATATACGCCTTTTCAAGTTGACGATAAACAAGAAGATTAAACACCTCATCCTGCTGTATACGCTGGTTCTCAAATCTCAATTTATGTTTGTTCAAAAATTCAAGACGGTACATCTTATTCCATGGAAACCCATTTCCACCCGTACAAAGCAGCATTTGGTCGATAAACGCATCCTTCAATTCTGAATTGTTATTTATAATCTGCTCGTTATGCGTACAGACAACTGTCGAATCGACATAGCCCTTCTCAATCATATTGAAGCCGAACATCATGTAGTCGACTTGAAGCTCGTCCATCTTTGAGGAACAATATTCAAGAAGATTTGGCTTTGCTATATCATCGATATCGAAAAAATAGACATACCTTCCTTTTGCCTCGTCTATTCCAGCATTACGAGCACTCCCCGCTCCTCCGTTCTCCTTAGAGATCAATCGAACACGGTCATCTTTTTCAATCCAAGCCCTACACTTTTCCGCACTGTCGTCTGTAGAACCATCATCGACAAGCAAAATTTCTATATCTTTAAGTGACTGTGACAGAATGACTTCCATTCCACGGTCAATCCACTTTGAGACATTATAAATAGGGATTACAACCGATACAATTATATTTTCAGTCATAATATTCTCAACTTTATATCGGTAACAACACATTTATTATCCTCTACGACCAAACCAGGGAGTGTAGTATTATAACCAACAATCACATTGTTTCCCAATCTAGTTCCCTTAAGCAACGTGCTTTTTTCTCCCAACCAACAATAGTCACCAACGACAACTGGAGCAGTCTTGGGCCTAGTAGTTTCAAATCCGAAATACGGATAATACTTCTCTGCCAATACCTTTCTCTCTTCTGGAGGCAAAATATTGTGAGTGTTAGTATCCCAAATATTGATTCCGTATGAAATCTGACAATATGAACCAATTGTCACGCTCTCATCACTACGGATTTCACTATCATAATTTATATTAGTATAATCTCCAATCTTAACACATCCAGCAAATCTAATCCAAATACGTTTTAACAAAAGTAAAGAATGATGTCCTAACGTAAACGAGCAAGAATTTTGAACATGAATCTCCGTAACTTTCTTACGGCTTCCAACTATAGAATTCCTACCTACAATAAATTTCGCATTATCTACAGAGATTATTGAATTTTTCAAATAAGCACCATCTTCAATTGTCACTACAGAATTTCCTGTAACAATGAATGTACAATTCTCAATCTTGACATTCTTTGCAACATTCCACATTGATTTGGACGAGACTCTTACACGACTTCGGTTAAATAAATATAACCACTTCGTTTCCAAAACAAATGAAACAATAGAACTTAATAATCCCATGATATTCCCGTTTTGACTACTTTCGAAGGACATCCTGCAGCTATACTATTAGCAGGCACATCTTTTGTCACCAAAGATTTTAATGCGACAATTGAATCATTGCCAACAGTCACACCTTTTAATATAGTACATCCCTCACACAACCAAACATGGTCACCTATATTTATATCAGCAGGAGGATTTGTAACCTCACCTGTTTCTAAAGACAATACCTTATGAGAATCATGGTTTCGTAAATAAATACCAAATGATGTCATAACATTTTTGCCTATACGTATTGCTGCACCGTTTATTTCACATTTGACTCCTCTTAATGAAGCTTTTTCACCAACCTCAAAAGTTCCATTATTAATCATGTTGACATAAATAGTAGCATTATTTCCACCTAAGAATTTTGCCTTTGATCCAACAACCACTTTATTATTGTCTCCTATAATAATAATCTCAGTATTGTTTAGAATACAATCTTCAGCAAACAATATCTTATTATTGTTTCCATAGACAAGAATCTTTACGTTCTTATATTTCTTTGGCAGAATAATTTCGTTACCAGTGCCTTTCTGCCTAATTGGCCTTATCGTATTATATATTTTAAAAAATAATTTCCCTAAATCCATACCAATGTAACATTTATGATTGACCTCTAAATTAGCTATTCTCTTTTTACATAAATAAATTCATCTATCTTCGCATCTCTATCTTTTGTGGTGTCGTCTTGAACAATATAAAATATTATCCAATGCATATCCTATTTGATCTCTTGAATGATTTGCTCTTGTTTCATCTTTACTATAGACCCTGAAGGAACAACTCCAGAAATCAAACAACCAGCTCCAATCACACAATTATCACCAATTTCAGCACCCTTGAGTATAATTACGTTAGAAGCAATCCAACAATTGTCCCCTATCCTCACAGATCCGACAGTAAGATCTGAGCTTACACCCTCTTCACGAGAAAATCTATGATTATTATCGAAAATCTTAACGCAAGGGCCAAACATACAATGGTTTCCGATTGACACTGAATTATGAGCACTAATCATACAAAAGCGATTCATATAAGATCCATCTCCAATACTAAATCTTCCTTTTCCGTGTACCTGAATATCACAATCTGCTGAAATTTCGTTGTTTCTGCCAATTGAAATACATCCATTCCCAAATATTTTCACATTGGCACTAGGACTTATTCTCTGTAACCAATGAGAAGACCATCGGGATCCATAACGAAATTTGTTGACAACAAACATAAAAATATTATATACAACCAGAAAAAAAAATCTAATCATGACACTTACTTTTATATGCTTTTACATATATTTTTTTATCATATTCGTAACAAATGACTTTTCTGATTTATCCAACAAAAACAAATATGAAAATATAAGCACAAAAGATATTGAAACAAACACACTAGATATAAACATCAAATGTTTATTCATTTCAATATAATGCAACCCAATTACAAGTGGCAAAGAAAGGATTACAACCAAAATTGTCTTAACCAAAACTTTTTTTGTAAAATCTCTTATCGAGAATTGTATCAATGGTTTTACTATCCATAAACGAGCCACAAAACAAACAGAAGAAATTGCAACATGAACAATCAATACTATTGTGGGATCAAAACCCAAACGCAACAATACGTAAGATATTGGAACCAACAACAATGTCAAGCCTCCAGTTACAATAGAATAAATTTTTATGTTTCCAGTTGCACGAGCAGCAATCATAAAAGGAGTCGCCATCGCATCTACCAAAGCGACCAATAAAGATAACTTAACAAATTCAACAGTATACTGAGGATATTGTCCTAACCACAAATCCAAAACATAGGGGGTCTCAAACAACAAAGGTAGAATCATCACAAACATTAAAACAAACGTCAACTTGCAACTACGATAAATCAAGCTATGCATATACACAATATCACCCTGAGCATATGTTTTTATTATTTGAGGCATAACCGCAGATTGGAAGTTTCCAGCAAACATCTGCACTAAACCTTGAACCTGTACAGAAATAGTTCTTGCCGCATTAACAACTGGGCCAAAGAATAAATTTAGTACAATATTCACACCTTGAATTGCCATTGTAGTTGCAAGACTACCTATCAAATCCCAAGATATATATGTAGACAAGTTTTTAAGTAATTCTCTATCGATTTGCCACTTATACTTCGTCTCTATAAATCTTTTCTTGCAATATACAGTATAGATCATTCGTATAGATGCAAAAACAGCAAGACATAATCCAGCATACAAAATCAATTTGTCCACCTCGAACAGCAGCAACATGAAAACAATCCCCAATTTCAAGATTGCCTCCAAAATAGAGATATACGCAAAGACATTCATCTTTTCGTATGCAATCACCAATGCATTATATGGTGAACTCAGGATACCAAATATAGAGGAAACAATAGAAAAATGATAAACCCAGACAGCGGCATCAAATCTATCCGCAGGTATGTTCATCTTGGTATAAAGGAACCAAAGTCCAACGGTTTCTCCTACGACAAAAATAATGGCCGCTAAAATATAATGGACCATGTTTATCGTACAGAAAACCAATTGCTGCTTCTCTACATTTTTACCTCCTAAAGCATGTGCAATGAATCTTTGACTAGCACCAGATAAAGCTGCAGACAAAAATCCGAACAAGGCAATTATACCTCCGACAACGTTATAGATACCAAAATCTTCAACTCCTAATATTTGAAGGATTACTCGACTTGTATAAAGCGAGATTCCCATCATGAAGAACATACGAAGATATAATGCTATCGTATTCTTCGCTAATCGCTTATTGTTTTCCGATTTTTCTGCCTGATCAATTTTAGAATGAGATCCTGGATCTGCATTCTCATCCGAAATTATCAGTTCTTTATTGTCATGCTCTGCATCAGTCAATTGAGCACCCGTAGCCATACCTTGAGAACAATTAAAACTCTTCTCTTCCTCATTATTATTAATAATGTTATTCTCTGGCATACTGGTGTCAATTATTAAAATCTATCCTCAAAATAGTTAAGCCTGAGACTCACCTTCTTTATCTAGAATCTCGTATTTAGAGTGTTTGCTCTTAAATTCAGGTACCAGCACTTTCATTTGCTTAACAATAGACATGTCGTCATAACCATCTTTTGTTATTTCTATAAGTCTGTTAATCTGAGAGCATACCTCCTCATATCCAAGTTCACGTACAGAAGCTAACTTGATCTTTGGATGTGATGACGGCTTTGTATTCTCCTCCTTGTTCAACAACTCCTCATATAATTTCTCTCCGTCACGCAAACCTGTATACTTGATTTCTACATCAGTTGCTCCAGAAAGTAGAATAATACGTTTTGCCAAATCTGCAATACGAACCGGTTTACCCATATCAAACACGAAGATTTCTCCACCATGACCCATTGTTCCTGCCTGTAACACCAACTTACATGCCTCTGGTATCAACATGAAATAACGGATTATATCAGGATGTGTAACTGTAAGTGGGCCACCTGCTTTTAACTGTTCCTTGAACAACGGAATAACAGATCCATTTGAACCCAAGACATTACCGAATCTTGTTGTGACAAATTCAGTGCATCCTTCAATCTTACCATCCTTGATCTCCTTGTCAAGACTTTGGCAATACATCTCACAGATTCGTTTTGAACATCCCATGACGTTCGTTGGATTTACCGCCTTATCTGTAGAAACCATCACAAACTTTTTGACACCATACTTTACTGACAAATCCGCCATTATTCTGGTGCCATCTATATTATTCATGACTGCTTCTCCTGGATTATCTTCCATCATAGGCACGTGCTTATATGCAGCGGCATGGAATACATATTCAGGCTTGTATTTATCGAACAAATACTCCATGTGTATCTTATGATGAATACTTGCCGTCACTGTTTCCGCAGGAATATCAGGGAACTTGCGAGCCATCATCAATCTGATGTCATGAAGTGGTGTCTCCGCCTGATCCACAAGTACCAACTGACTAGGTCCGAACTCAGAAACCTGTCTTACTATCTCGGAACCAATAGAACCTGCGGCTCCTGTAATCAATATGCTCTTTCCTTTCAAGACGTTGCTGATAGCATCCAAGTCGACATCTATCTGGTTACGCGGCAACAGATCCTCCACGTCTACCTCCTTCAAATGAGTGTAACGCAAATCACTCTTTCCGTCCCACTCCTGCTGATTGTACATCAATATCTTGATTCCAGCTTCTGCCAACGCGTCTGCCATCTGCTGATTATTTCTTATCGCATCCGACTTCAACGGAGATACCATCAGCACCGTCGCATTCTTTTGGCGCATTCTGCTGACCAATTTCTCATCATTTGCGTAAATCTTCACTCCCATCAACAAATGATGAGCGTCACTTGCCACGTCTGACACAAAACCAGTAACCTCATACTTCGACTCCTGTGCCTGAATACTTTTCGCCAAAGCGACGCCTCCTTCTTTCACACCATAGATAAATACCCTCTGAACTGAGGCATCTATAAAATAAACATCATAAAAGTATTTTGTCATGATGCGGACGAAACACATTATCAAAGTCGACATTACACATATAGCGAGCAGCTCATTCCATGACAACGGAACCAAATAGCTGTCTATTTTCGTTGTATGCCTAACTATAAATATTAAGGCTATAGCTATAACCGTAGCTGTCCACAAGCGCATCAAGTCTACAAAAGATGAGTATCTCAATACGCCACTATATGTATATCTCAATCTAAAGCCTATCAGATAGAAAACAAGATAAGCACAAAATGTCAATAACAATGGTCCAAAATTTGCAAGTGTGCTTGTGGCACTTGTCATCATTGCATGTACAAAGAAACTTGTTCCGACTACTATCAGACAGTCCATTAGCAGTACTAACCAATAAGACAACGCATCCTTCGAAAAATACCAATGCGTAAATCTACAAAATAGATTATTCATTTTCGTATATCAGTTAATTTATTCTTTTATTCTTTAATATAATTACCATAACCATAGCCATAGCCATAACCATATTTTGTTCCCATGGTTTTCGTCACAGAAGTGCCATTCAGGATCAACGAAAGTGATGGGAATTTTTTCTGATTATAGAATGTATCAACAATCGGCAGCATATCTTTCTTCATCAATCCTGCACGAACAACAAACAATGCCATATCAACATACTCAGAAACAACATTTGCATCCGCCACAACATCAACTGGCGGGCAATCTATAAATACATAATCATACTCTTGTTTTAACTCTTCAATCATTCTTGGAAGATAATCTTCATTGAACAATAATTCTGTAGGGTTTGGCGGCACTTCTCCAACAGGAATAACATCAAAAGAGCTATCTTCTACATGAACTAACACATCTCTCCAACTCTTTCGGTCTCCATTCAAATAATCAACCACACCATGATGAGGACGATCCACAACCTGAGACAATGAAGCCCTACGCAAATCTAAATCAACCGCAACAACTTTCTTCTTCTTTAGAGACATACAATATGCCAAGTTTGCAGAAACAAAACTCTTTCCACTACCAGGATTCAAAGATGTAAACATTACGACCTTATGAGATTTGCCCTTTCCTAGCATAAAATCAACATTAGTTCGCACAACACGGAATGCTTCATTTATAATATTACGACAATTTTCTTTGACAACTAGTGTGATTCCATTTTCTGTATTTCCTTCTTTTTTTGTACACTGAGGTATTTCTCCAGCAAATGGAACAGCAAGCCGCTCTACATCCTGACGTCCACGAATCGTTGTGTTGCTCATTTCTATCAATGTCATGATTGCCGCTGGAATCAACAGACCTGCAATAAATGCAAACACCCAAATCATTGAACGATTAGGAGCCGCAGGTGAATTACTTCCACGAGGTTCTGTAATCAAACGAGTATTATACGCAGTAAAAGCCTGAGACAAAGCATTTTCCTCACGTTTTTGTAACAAAAACAAATACAATCCTTCCATGACCTTTTGCTGACGTTCCTCCGACAACAAATACTTTGCTTGGTTTGGATTTCTTGCCAACTGACGCTCCGTTCTCGACTCTTGAGCATTCACATTCTTAATCTGCATTGATAGAGAAGCAATCTCATTGTTCACACTCTGCAAAATAACAGACTGCATCGCATTCAAGTGTTTTGTCTGATCTTTTACTAAAGGATGATTCTCACTACTATTAGCCAGCATTCTGTTTCGCTCAAGCAATATCTTATTATATTCCGCAATCTGACTCTGTACGTTTCCACTAGACATACTTGAAGAAATCGGCAAAGGATTGTCAAAATTCTGTTCTCTCAAAATGTCCTGAATATACTCAAGCATAGACAATTGATTGTTCAATTCAAGCAGACGATCCTTAGTCGCCGAATTCTGTTGCAAATACAATTGAGATACAGCTGCAATGTCTGGCAACAAATTCTTCCCCTTAAAATTCGCAATGTTCTTATCAATACCTGTCAATTCTGATTCGATAACCCCTAGACGTGATGAAATAAATTCCGAGGTACTTTCCGCAATTCTATTTTTATCATGTACCCAATTATCATTATAGACCTTTATTACCGTCTTTATAACGTCCGTTGCTCTATCTGTCGACTCATCTGTAATCGACAAATTCACTACAGTTGACTGCTTATCTACCAATCCTACAGCAAGTGCCCCATTATATTTGTTAGTGGCAGCGTCTACACTAGTACGATAAAAATTTATATTCTTATACGCATCTCCTCCTTCAACTCCTGTCTGATAGATTGCTAAATGCCCAACTGGTGTTTCTGTTGAAATAGAATCCCCCAACTTGATATTGATGGATTCCTTATATTCAATTCCTTTATTATTAAAATCATACAACACAGCATAGTCGTCATCTGCCAATTTAATCTTAAACGAGACAAAATCTGTATTCTCCTTTTTTGAAGCATCAAATACAACCTTTATAGGAGATTTTCCATATATATCTTGTTCCCTAAGATCAATTGGTATCTTATAATAATCCATCAACTGTAATTCCCTAACTACTTGTGTCATCAATGTAGGAGACTTCAAAGATATAAGTTCATTGCTAAGATTGGATTTATTTGCAACCAAACCGATATCCTGCATCTCAGAAGCTATGTTTGCAACTGAAGAACCCTTGCTTTCATCTTTTATAAGAAGCATAGCGGACCTTGTATACACAGGAGATGTTGTAGCCAAATAATACCAAGCCGCACCTAAACAAATCGCCAACGATATTATAAACCAATACCAATGCGAAACAAAAGATGCCAGCACCTCTGCAATAGAAAATCCATTATTGCCACCAACAGGTGTATTCGACTGTGTCGAAGCAGCAACATTTACTTCATCACCGCCATTTTTACTTACCATCACCATAATTAATCGTTGTATCTAAATTTCTTTTTTTCAATTTATTAATTCTACCATATCTGGCTCAACCTCAGCACTAATGCCAAACAAACCATCTAATACTACAACTAGAATCTTACGTCGGCTACCTTTCCTTTTAACAAAATAGCCTTCCACGCCATCTAACGCTCCTCCTATCATTCTAATTCTTTGTCCCTTGACCAATTGTATTTCTTCTGGCATAAATATTTGCGAATTTTCATTTGATTCCGCTACACGAATAAAATCTTCCATCGCTTTTATTGGCACAATCAAACAATCCGCCTGTTTACCACTACATCGATTATAAACAAACTGAAAATTGCTTCCAACTACCGTATGTGGCATTATGCTTTCCTTGCTACCATACACAAATAGAAGATTTGGTATAACAGGTTCTTTCGAAATAAACTTTTTTCCTTTCAATGTCTTTACTACCACTTTCATCGCCTGGTAATAACGGATACCACAATCCTGCAGTTTCTGTTTGACCCCAGTCTCACAAAAACGTCCCAGTGTGCGCATTACATACCAATGCATATTTTCATCCTCATTTTTCATCAAAAGAAATTCAGCGATTATTTTTACAAAGGATACATTTTCGACTCCTTAAACCCTTTATAAGAGAATAAGAAACAATTAGTTACATAAAGTCGTATCACTTTTGTCCTTAGCATTGATATTAGTTCCCTATATCAATTTACTTCTGTTCGCATCAACAAAACGCAAAAAAAGCAACACAAAAATAGTAAAAAAACGAATATAAATACAGAGCCATTACTTAAAAAATGTTAATTTTTTCATAAGAAGCATTGAATTGTATATTTTTATACATAAATATGCGTTAAATAATACATGTCTGCAATCATTATGTTCTTTTCTATCTGATTACAAATATCAAATATTTGTATTATGCTTTAAGAATTATATGTTATCTTTGCCAACAATTATTAAATATAGATGAAAACAGCATTATTTATAGATCGTGACGGTACGATCATCATAGAACCGCCTGTAACCGAACAGGTCAATTCTCTTGCTGAGATGACTTTTCTTCCTGGTGTCATCCGTAATATGGCGTTTATCCGCGAACGTCTATCTTCTGAATTTGTGATGGTTACAAATCAGGATGGTCTTGGAACAGATTCTTATCCGGAATCTGTTTTTGAGAAGATTCAAAACAAAATGCTTGAAGTGTTGAAAGGAGAAGGTGTCGAATTCGACGACATTCTAATTGACAAATCATATCCTGAAGACGGTCTTGACACTCGCAAACCAGGAATCGGAATGCTTGGTGCTTATTTGAATGGCGACTATGATATGTCTCATTCTTACGTCATCGGAGACAGAGCCACAGACGTCCAACTAGCTAAAAACTTGGGATGCAAAGGAATTCTTATTGCAGAAGATGTAGACGCAGGAGCAAAAATGCTTCAGGAGAAAGGTTTGTCTGACCACTGTGCTCTTATCGCTGAAAATTGGTATAAAATTGCAGAATTTCTTTTCGCTGAAGAAAGAGTAGCGACGGTAGCTCGCAAAACTAAAGAGACTGACATCAACATTCGCGTCGACTTGGATGGAAATGGCAAATGCGACATTTCTACCGGACTTGGATTCTTCGACCATATGCTTGAACAAATCGGCAAACACTCAGGAATCAATCTGATGATTCACGTGAAAGGCGACTTGAATGTGGACGAGCACCACACTATTGAAGATACAGGAATCGCACTCGGCGAGGCTATCTATAAAGCGCTTGGCTCAAAACGTGGTGTCGAAAGATACGGGTATTCTCTACCAATGGACGATTGTCTGTGTAGCGTCTGCCTTGATTTCGGCGGAAGACCATGGCTGGTTTGGGATGCAGAATTCAAAAGAGAATATGTGGGCGACATGCCAACTGAAATGTTTTTGCATTTCTTCAAAAGTCTGAGCGACTCTGCAAAAATGAATCTGAACATAAAAGCAGAAGGAGACAATGAGCACCACAAGATAGAAGGAATCTTCAAGGCTCTTGCCCGAGCAATCAAGATGGCAATCAAACGTGATATTTATAAATATGAGTTGCCAAGCACAAAAGGCACGCTATAATCATAAATGCATAATTCGCAATGCGAAATGCAAAATTAACAGTTAATTCCTAATTTTTAATTTAATAAAGATGAAGGCATACGTTTTCCCTGGTCAGGGATCGCAGTTTAGCGGAATGGGTAAAGATTTGTATGAGAATTCACCCGTCGCAAAAAAACTTTTTGATAAAGCTGACGAGATTCTTGGATTCAAGATCTCTGAAATAATGTTCAACGGTACTGACGAGGAATTGAAGCAGACAAAAGTAACTCAACCTGCAGTATTCCTACATTCTGTAATCCTTGCAAAGGCTATGGGAGATAACTTCCAGCCCGATATGGTTGCAGGACACTCTCTTGGCGAATTGTCAGCACTTACAGCAGCAGGAGCTATCACATTTGAGGATGGCTTGAAGATTGTAGCCAAACGTGCTATGGCAATGCAGAAGGCTTGCGAGATTCAACCAAGCATCATGGCTGCCATTCTTGGCCTTGAAGACGCAGTTGTTGAGAAACTTTGTGCAGAAACTACAGAAGGTCAGGTTGTTCCAGCCAACTACAACTGTCCTGGTCAACTTGTTGTGAGCGGAAGCATCGAGGGAATTGATGCTGTTTGTGCCAAGGCTACAGAGGCTGGTGCAAAACGTGCTCTTAAACTTGCGGTTTCAGGAGCATTCCATTCTCCTTTCATGAAGCCTGCAGAAAATGAGCTTGCAGAAGCTATCCAAGCAACAACATTCTCAACACCAAAATGTCCTGTTTATCAGAATGTTTCAACCAAAGCTGAGACAGATCCTGAGGTTATCAAATCTAACCTACTACGTCAGCTGACATCTCCTGTTAAATGGACTCAGAGCGTAAAAAATATGATTGCTGACGGTGCAACAAGTTTCACCGAGGTCGGACCAGGAGCCGTGCTTCAGGGTATGATTAAGAAAATCGACAAGGAGTGGTGCAAGGAGCACGAAGTCAAATCTGCATCTCTATAATTGATTTTTAAATCTAAACTATAAAAAAATGAGGGTGTATCAAAATGTAAAATCAAGTTTTTCGAACTTACATTTTGTCACTTTTTATATGAACAAAGCCGTTTCAGAGCTTAAAAATTACAGTTAAGTCTATGAAACGGCTATATTTTTGGAGAATTTAAAAATCAACTTACATTTTGATAGTTTGATTTTTGATAAATTGAGTTTTGATACACCCTCATTTATATTTTCGTCCCTAATTAAGTCACATTACTTAATTCAGTAAATCAAATTCAATAACCAGATTATTTTCTTATAATCTTAAATGATTTAGAACCAACAGAAAGGATATAAACACCTTTTGCCTGTGGCAATGAGACTATAGCAGAACCTTCTGCATCAGCTTTCACTGATGAAAGAACAACACCAGAAACATTTACCAATGTCACTACTGATGATTTCTCCAAATTCTGAACCTGAATAGTGGCTTCTTCTAAACTGACAATACGAATATCACCTGCAGAAAGAGATTCTACTCCAGATGCATCCCCTTCAGTAAAATGAAAGTTCTTAACTCCATCTATAGAATAAGAAGTCTCTGCATCTCCGTTAACGACCAAGTCTCCGTTTGAAAAAGTAATGACTGGTTTATCAGCAAGCAAAAAGCTATATTTATTGCCCGCTTTTAGCTCAACTGTCAAATGTGTAGCAGCTGCATTAATTGACATCAACCCCAAAAGTAGAGTTGCAGATGTTGCAATGATTCTTTTAATACTCATAGTTAATATGTTTTTATTATTTTTTTCAAAACCATCAGATAGACTTCACCATCCAATATATTATAAATACCTTTCAAAGATATAAAACTTTAATGAAAAAACAAACCAAAGACTTTGATAGCAATGATTTATTCAAAAAAAATCTTAATTTCTAAAACATAAAAAGTAGATACCAAATAAAAGTAGATCAAATATTCGAAATGAAAACTTCATCATATTGATGTCACACTTTAATGAATATTAAATAAAGAAATGTCATAATATATACCAAAAGATCCTACAAATCAGAAACTGATTATATAAAATAGTCCAAACAGTAACAAGAAATCACTGGCACACTGCATGATTTTGTATTGCCTTCCAGGCAAAATGTGGGTGTTGGGGTTCCAATGCCCGGGACGTTGTCGCGGGTTACTGTCGCTCCGCTTGTGGCGTCTTCCAGACGTTCCTGTCTGGTGTGCGCTATTATTTTTTAGAGACGTTGCGCGCAACGTCTCTACGGCCATTGCCCCGCATAAACAAAAAAGAGGATCCAACCTCAATGAGGTTGGACCCT
>DGHQ01000051.1 GCA_002392915.1 Bacteroidales bacterium UBA3844
GCTCTACATTTCCTAACGAAACAAAAAGAGACGTTGCGGTGCAACGTCTCTGCAAAAAAATAATCGTATAAAACGTATTATTTTTTAAGTTGTGGATTCTGTGGCTGAGGTCCGTTTGCCTGACTCATATCACAGTTTCCAGTGAACTTAGCGTTAGGTTCAACTGACAATATCTTTGTCTTGATTTCACCTTCAACTCGTGATGTCGCCTTCAAATGAAGAGCCTCTGTCACAACTAGTTTTCCAGTAAACTTACCTAAGATCTCCGCATTTATACACTCCAATGTGCCTTCCATAGCACCATTCTGACCAATGATGACTTTTCCTCTACACTTCAATGTTCCGTTGATCTGTCCGTCCAAACGGAAATTTGTGTCAGAAGTGATGTCTCCCGTCATCTTTGTTCCAGCCGCAATAATATTATACTGCGAGCTCTGTGTTTCGTTTTCCTTTGACATAAATTTGCTGTTTATGTTAAACTTTCATTAATATGCTGATTTGAACTGTTCAAGGAATCTCACGTCGTTCTCTGAGAACATACGCAAATCCTTGACTCTGTACTTCAAGTTTGTGATTCGCTCGACACCTAGTCCGAACGCATAACCTGAATATACTTTGCTGTCGATGCCACATGCCTCCAACACTGCTGGATCCACCATACCACATCCTAGGATCTCCACCCATCCTGTGTTCTTGCAGAATGCGCAACCTACTCCTCCACAGATATTACATGAGATATCCATCTCCGCGCTTGGCTCTGTGAATGGGAAATATGACGGACGCAAACGGATCTGTGTCTGCTCTCCAAACATTTCCTTGGCAAAATATAGCAATGCCTGCTTCAAGTCGGCAAACGATATATTCTTGTCGATATACAATCCCTCCACCTGATGGAAGAAACAGTGCGCGCGGTAGGAAATTGCCTCATTACGGTATACTCTTCCTGGGCAAAGCACACGGATTGGCGGCTTCTGGCTCGTCATCACACGCGACTGAACTGATGATGTGTGAGTACGTAGCAACACGTCTGGATCACGAGTGATGAAGAATGTGTCCTGCATATCACGTGCCGGATGCTCTGGTGGGAAATTAAGCGCTGAGAAGACATGCCAGTCGTCCTCCACCTCTGGTCCCTCTGCAATAGAGAATCCAATACGTGAGAATATATCTACAATTTCATTCTTTACCAATGACAATGGGTGACGTGTACCGACCTCGATTGGATCTGGTGTACGTGTCACATCTGGAGCATCTGCCTGAGCCTGTTTAGCCTCAAACTCTGCCTTCATCTCTGCGATACGCTCAGTGGCCTTTGTCTTCAACTCATTCAAAAGTCCACCAATCTCTCTTTTTTGATCTGCAGCAACATTCTTGAAATCATTGAACAACGAAGAAATCTCTCCTTTCTTGCTCAAATACTTGATTCTAAGTGCCTCCAACTGCTCTGCATTCTCCGCTGAAAGCTTGGAAACCTCTTCAAGAAGTTCACTAATTCTATCTTTCATTTTATTGTAATTTTTTCATTTTTCTTACTTCTCTGCATACATCGTCGTAGATGCCTCCAGGCAAAAAGAACCTCACGTCTCTGCCCTTCTCCACCGATTCTCTGATGAATGTCGACGACACTTCTATAATCGGTGTTTCGATTCTACTCATATTATTATATGGCAGTTCATCCGTGTATCCTCGACGTGGATATACCATGACGTGATACTTTTCAAGAATCTTATCATAGTTGCGCCACTTTGAGAAAACCTCCACATTGTCGGCTCCCATCAGCAGTATATATTCGTGCTCGGGATGCTCTCGTCTCAAATATTCCAAAGTGTCGTATGTGTACGACGGAATTGGAAGCCCAAACTCAACATCTGAAACCTCAATCTTGCTGTACCCTTCCACCGCCTTACGAAGCATATTAAGTCTCACTTCGTTTGGAAGCAAAGTATTGCCTGCCTTCAACGGATTCAACGGTGACACTATCATCATCACCTTGTCGACATTCCCATACTCAGCCACATAATTCGCCAAAGCGACGTGACCGATATGGACTGGATTGAATGAACCGAAAAACAGTGCAATTTTCATACGCGTCGGGATATTTATATTAGATTATGCCTCCAAATATTCACGGATGACCTTCTCTATATCTGCTTTAGCCTGCTCCAAATCATCGTTTACGACTACCTTGTCGAACTTGTCGGCAAAAGACAACTCAAAAGCGGCACGCTCTATTCTCTTCTCAATCACCTCTGGAGCATCTGTCGCACGACCGATCAGACGGGCACGCAAAGCCTCGATGCTTGGCGGCTGGATGAAAACAGACAACGCTCTCTCTCCGTAGAATTTCTTGATGTTCATTCCGCCCTTCACGTCGACATCGAAAATAGCTACCTTTCCTGCCTTTATGATTCGCTCCACCTCACTTTTCAAAGTGCCGTAGAATTTGTCTGTGTAGACCTCCTCATACTCAAGGAATTCGTCGTTGGCAATCTTCTGTCTGAACTCCTCAGGTGTAAGGAAATAATACTCCACCCCATTCTGCTCAGTGCCACGTGGCGCGCGGCTTGTGGCTGAGATTGAAAACTCAAACACGTCCATTTTGCTCATCAAATGATTGATAAGAGTGCTCTTGCCCGAGCCCGACGGTGCGGAAAATATTACGATTTTATCTTTATTCATACACATATATTATAGTACGTTAAGCACCTGCTCCTTGATCTGCTCAAGTTCGTCCTTCATCTTCACCACGATCATCTGCATCTCTGCCTGATTAGATTTGGATCCAAGAGTGTTGATTTCTCTACCCATCTCCTGAGCGATGAATCCGAGTTTCTTTCCAATCGATTCCTCTTTCATCGCCATAGTCTCGTAGTAGGCGTTGATATGGTGGCGCAGACGGTTTTTCTCCTCGCTCACATCAAGCTTCTCAATGTAGAAAATCATCTCCTGCTCGAAACGGTTCTTATCAACATCCACATTCAAAGATGCGAGACTCTCTCTGATTCGGATCTTGATGTTCTCAACACGGCTCTTCTCGAATGGCTCGACACTCTCAAGTAAGCTTGATATCGCCTCCAGATTCTTAACAAACACATTTTTCAAAGAGACTCCTTCCGACTTACGATATTCGACGATTTTGGCTAACGCCTCTTCCACTACCTTCTTTGCAGCATTCCACTCTTCCTCATCAATCTCAGCAAGCTCATTCTGCATCACGTCTGGCATACGAAGAAGAAGAGTCATCCAATCAGCCGGTTCTGCGACACCCAGCTCTTTCGCCGCATCTGAAATCTGGTTCTTGTAGGATGCAAGCACCGTCTTATTTATCTTGTTTGACGTCTCCGCCTCTTTCGACTCAACATACAACATGAAATCCACTTTACCTCTCGAAAGTGCATTTCCAATCATTGTGCGCAATTCAATCTCTTTCTCTTTGTATACAGAGGGCATTCGAACCGATAGATCAAGCTGTTTGCTGTTGAGCGACTTGATCTCGACGATGAATCTTTTCTTTCCATATTCACCGATCGCACGGCCAAACCCGGTCATCGACAATACCATAATCTCAATTTTTACACTAAAATTAAGGCAAAAATAACTTTTTAATTTCGTTAAGTGAACTAATTTGTGTATAAAGTGGTACTTTTGTTAAAAAAATATACGGAATTATGGCAACAATCATAAATATCGAGACCTCCACATCGTCTTGTTCGCTTGCTTTGGCGTCGGACGGAGAAATTTTATTTTCGGCTTGTGACCCTACAGGAATGAATCATGCCAAGCTGCTTGGAGGATATGCGAAAGAGGCTGAGAATGTGTTGAAAGAGAAAAATTTGCATCTCGACGCGGTATGCGTGAGCAAAGGTCCGGGATCATACACTGGTTTGAGAATCGGTGTCTCGATGGCTAAAGGATTATGTTTCGGCGCTGATGCAAAACTTATTGCTGTCGACACTCTCGCATTGATTGCCCACACTGCGATCAAATCTGGAGCTGTGAAGCCGGGAGCATTGGTATGCCCGATGATTGACGCCAGAAGAATGGAGGTTTACGCATCGTTCTTCGATTCAAGTCTCAACCAGGTAAGAGCAACGTCGGCTGATATCATAGATGAAAATTCATACGCTGAATATCTCGGAAGCAAGGAGGTCTTTTTCTGCGGAAACGGATCAGACAAATGCCAGAAAGTGTTGACGGGAGCAAACGCAAAATTCATTCAGAACATCATTCCTCTTGCTGAGAACATGGTGGATTTGAGTGAAAAGAAATATGCGGAGCAGAAATTTGAAGACGTTGCATATTTTGAGCCAGAATACGTGAAAGAGTTTGTGGCTACAGTAGCGAAAAATAAAGTTTTGGGATAATGAAGAAAGCACTGATTATTATTGGTATAGCACTTGGAGTCATCTTAGTGGCATTAGTTGCAGCAGGATTCTATATCGTGAACGCCAACCTTGCGATGGAGCATCGTGGACAGGACATAGAGGGGTCGTACAAAGAGATGAAAGGGTATTATCCGGAGATGATTCCATGGCTTGATTCATTGCAGAAGACTGGAGGGTTGAAAGACTCCACATTGCTTCGTGATGGCGACACAAAGGTGCACTACTACTATGCGTTCGCCCCACAGCATACTGGCAAGACAGCAGTCGTCTGTCACGGCTACACGGATAATGCGATACGTATGTTCATGATTGCTCGCATCTACAATCAGGTGCTCGGCTACAATATAATCGTGCCAGACATGCCCCACGCTGGAAATAGCGAGCCAAACCATATCAGCATGGGATACTACGAAAGCCAGATAGCAAGAAAACTTGCAGCGTCGGCTCAGAATATTTTCGGCGACGACACCACAAAAGTGGAGATTGTGGTGCATGGAATATCAATGGGAGCAGCCACGACAATGATGACAGTCGGTGACGACGATGTGAATAAAGATCTGAATATCAAATGTGCGGTGGAGGATTGCGGCTATACCTCTTGCTGGGATGAATTCTCACAGGAGATCACCAACTCTTATGGCATACCTCCTTTTCCACTGCTATATGTCGCTGATTTGGTCTGCGATATCAAGAACGGATGGTGTTTCCACGATGTGTCTCCTTTGGAAGCCGTGAAAAACACGTCGCTTCCTATCTTTTTCATCCACGGCGACAATGACGACTTCGTCCCTACTAAAATGGTCCACACTCTCTACGACGCCAAAACAAAAGGAGACAAGGAGTTGTGGGTAGCCAAAAGTTCAGAGCATGCCTTTTCTTACCACGACAACAAGGATGAGTATATCCAAAAGACGAAACAGTTTGTGGAGAAATACATGGAATAAATTAAAAATGCTAAATGCTAAATGCTAAATAAAATTCAAAATGCTAAATGCTTTAAGCTAACAGCCAACAGCCCAAAAATATGATCGAAAAACATTATAACATATCAGACTACACAGATGTTGAATCACCATGCTATGTGGTAAGTGAAAAACATCTGCGTGCCAATTTGAGCCTCATCAAATCAGTGGCGGAGAGTGCGGGAGTGGAAATCATCATGGCATTCAAGGCCTTTGCGTTGTGGAAGGTATTCCCAATCGTGCGTGAATATATCAGTTGCTCCACAGCCAGTTCACTCTCAGAAGCGAATCTTGCCGTCGACGAGATGAAAAACCTTGCCCATACGTATGCTCCCGTCTACACGGATAAAGAATTTGATGAGATCGCGAAACTCTCGTCGCATATCACATTCAACAGCATATCACAGTTTGAGAAATATAAGAATCGTCTTGAAGTAGACGGAAGGAAAATCTCGGCCGGATTGCGAATCAACCCCGAGTATTCAGCTGTGGAGACAGACCTCTACAACCCATGCGCACCGGGCAGCCGTCTTGGAGTGACGCTCGACAATCTGAAGAAAGCCGACATTACCGGCATCGACGGATTCCACTGCCACACACTATGTGAAAGCACATCGTATGAGCTAGAGAAAACACTGAAAATCATAGAGGAAAGATTCGGTGAGTTTCTTCCAAAGATCAAGTGGCTCAACATGGGAGGCGGACATCTGATGACACGCGCCGACTACGACACCGACCATCTCATCTCTGTGCTGAAAGCGTTCAAGAGCCGACATCCACATCTGCATATCATCCTTGAGCCAGGAAGTGCATTCGCTTGGCAGACTGGAGAACTTGTGGCTGAGGTGCAGGATATTGTGGAGAATCACGGAGTCAGGACAGCCATATTAGACGTGTCGTTTGCATGCCACATGCCAGACTGTCTGGAGATGCCATACAAACCAGCTATCTTGGGTGAGGTGGAAGACAGAAGCACCCCATACGTCTACCGCATGGGAGGCAACAGTTGTCTGAGCGGAGATTTTTATTCAGACTGGACATTCGACCACGAGCTGAAAGTCGGAGAGAAAATCGTGTTTATGGATATGAACCACTACACCACAGTGAAGACAACGATGTTCAACGGCATCACCCATCCGTCGATCGCCCTACGCAAAATGAACGGCGAGCTTGAACTGTTAAGGAAATACACCTACACCGATTATAAAAACAGAATGGCGTAGAGACGTGCATGAACATACATAGAGGCGGGGCATATCCCCGTCTTTTTTATTATTTCCTGGCATCTTTTATAGCAATCCCGTCATATATAAAGGAAGGAATAAAATGCCATCCTTTTCGGTTAATTCACACGTTTTTGAGATTAATTTCAATACATTTTTACACGTTTTTGAGATTAATTTTCATGCAAATTTACACGTTTTTGAGATTAATTTCAATACATTTTTACACGTTTTTGAGATTAATTTCAATACATTTTTACACGTTTTTAAGATTAATTTTCGTACAGACACACACGTTTTTGAGATTATTGGCGAAAGTGCAGAGACCTATATCACTGAAATTCAGCAAACAACAACATATTCGCAAAGCAAGGAGGCCACTGATCACTCGGTAGCCTCCTTTTTAGGATTTTATTACGAAATAATATAATATTATGAGATCTAGTTTTAGAGTATAAAGCAACTCAATCGAAATTTAAAAATACGGTACAAAGGGATTTGTATAATCCCCACATATTTCTATATTTCAATTTGAGATCTATTTTTGTTATTAGATTTTAGTCTAGAATAATTTGAAGTTGTTTAAGTTTTAGTTGTCTAAATTGCCACGCAATTGATTTATTAAATAAAATCATAAATTTATACTGCCCGTTCTAACAAACTTGCAGATATGAAAAAGTCAGTGAGTTCCACCATTAACAATCCTCTTTTTATTTGTGGAACGAGCTCTACAGCAAAATATTTAATTAAAATTTAAACGATTTATTAAGTTATATGAAAACTGCAACCTAAGATTTAAGTTGGCTTCACCACATTTAACGGGAGGCATTTCCTGCGTCTATTTTCTACCCGTAATTAAAAATCTCCTTTTGTTTCACTTACCATTCGATTGTTTTCCCAATCGTCTTCAACAAAACTAATTCATGGATTCAAGAAATGCAAACATTCCACCAGAAAAAATAACTGAATTATATTGTCAAACATAAATATATTGAAAAAATAGAGACGCACACAAATGCGTCTCCATATTTTTCTTTATTCAGTCACATAAACCTTCTTGTTGCCGATAATATACAAACCTTTCTTTAGGTTCACAAGTGCGTCAGACATTTTAACATTAACCTTGACAATCGCTCCGTCGACAGAATAAACATTTACAATGCTATCTGCGGCATTATCCGAATTAATATCGGTCGAACTAGAAAGAGAATCATTAGTATTATCACAATCTAATCCTACCACACTAAACAAAATCGTGTAATTCAAAACCTCATCTACACTATCAACAACAAGTTTGTATTTTCTCTCTCCTATGAAATCCACATTAATAACCTGCTCAACGTCCGTTCCTTCAGAGAATTTCTGCCATTCACTGCCACTTTCAACATACCACTTAAAATATGTATTTATTGGAAAACCTGCAGCATGAGCCACCGTCGATTCCCCTCTACATACTGTATCTGTCTCAATGAAGATCGGTTCAAAATCCTCAGGAAGCGTCTGTGCACTCGCCACACCTCCAAACAAAAAGGATGCTACAACTACCTTTTTTGCCACTTGAGCCGACATTGTTGACAGTCGACTGCTTAAATCTATCTTTCGCATATTTATAATATTTTGATATAAATTCCGATACAAAATTAATAACTTTTTTGCACCTATACTCATTTATTCTTCTCCATATACACCCACGTCAGATTGGGTTCCATATCTTCGCTTTTATACGTTTGGAATCCTTCACGCAGATAGAATTCGTATGTGGATTTCACTTCCTGACATGTGCAAAGCCACGCTCGTGTATGGGGAAGACGGGATTGTATTTCATGAAACAGCATTTTGCCTAAGCCTCGTCGCTGATACTCCGGATCCACCATAAGACGACCGATGTATAGTGAGCTATCGTCTACATTTCCTCGCACCGAACCTATGATTCGTCCATCCTCAGTCTGGATTTTCAATGTCATATTTTGTGCGAATTCCTCATACGCATGTTCCAACGTCTCGGTCATTGGAAGTGCATCCTCGCAGCCAAGATCTTTACATTGTTGTCCAAACGCTTTATGTTGCAACTCCAACAAAGCTGGGACATCTTCTTTTGTGGCTATTGTGATCGTATCCATACTCATATATTTTAGCACTTCAATTCGTCTATCGTTTTCTGCAAGTTGGCAAGAAACTTTCCCGCGTGCACCCCATCCATCTGTGTGTGGTGGAACTGAAACGAAAGATTCATGTAGTATCTGAAGAAATGTCTAGAATAACGTCCCCAAATAATAAACGGATTATTGAAGATGCCGCTATACATTCCTCCAGCAAATTCCAACTCCGTGTCGATGATGGCAGACGTGCCGATCACCATACACTCTCCAGACAAATCCCTGTCGACACAACTTTCCGCAACTTCCGCCGTGTACTTCAAGTAATCACGATTGTAGGAGTCAAAATCCCCGGCAAACTCAACGTCGCAAGAGCTGACTTCACCTGTGTGATTCTTTACCATCGTGTTTATGGCAATAATGTCGTACTTCATCAGTTTATCACCTTCAGGCAACAGATAAAACTCTTTCTGGGCTACTGCCGTCTTTCCAATGCAAAAATCCATAAGCATATTAAACTTCAACTGTTTCTTTTTGCTTATTCTGACAAGATTAGTGACATCGAGTTTCTTCACAAAAACAAGCATGGGATTTGGAGCGTTTTTCCAATTCTCAAACTGAGATCCTCGAGTTGTATCTTTAGGGTTTACTTCTCTCTTCATTCTTAATTCTTATACGCTAGAATGATAATCCATTTATTCCACAGAGATTCCGACCATGACAGTCTCGTCCTCCTGATTATTCCAGACAACAAAAAAGGCAGCTGAAAAAACAACTGCCTTTGTATTTGTGGCTCGCTTGGGGCTCGAACCCAAGACCCCATCCTTAAAAGGGATGTGCTCTACCAGCTGAGCTAGCGAACCATCGGTCTCAAAACCGAGTGCAAAAGTAATGCTTTATTTTGAATTTGCAAATTATTAGCCCGCAAAAGTGATTTATTTAGTTGTTTAATGTCACAAAATCGATGAATCATTCCAAAATCATGAATGATTTTTCGTTTCCTTTCTTCATAAAAGTCATAGACTTTCTCTTAAAACTCAAAGTCTCTGTGGTTCTAAATGTGCTCGCCTTCGGCTCGCACTATAGAAGAGGGGTTAGGGCGTTCCGCCCTTAACAATCCTAAAAAATAGGACACTGCCATTATTTATTTGATATGATTCTCGCTATCAGATTCGACGGTACGGTCGTGCGAGGAATTTTCATTTTAAACCATCTGCTCAGTGGAAAATCAAGTCCGATGCCATGCATATAGTTGTAGGTTGCGAAACGGAGTCCCTCACCCATTTTCTCACTGTCATAGTCGATTTCCTCTTCAAATGGGATTTCATTGTTGCAGAATGAATTGCACGCGCATTTTGCCTTGTCCACACCAAAATCCTTTGGATTCTGTCCGCTTGGGCTATGCACCGTCATCGCATAACGATGCCAAAACGCGGAATGCACCAACCCGTTTGCAAAGAGTTGCCGCACCACCTCAAGCGCATCTATACACTCCTGGAACGTCTCAGTCGGGAATCCATACATAAGATATGTGTGCACCATGATTCCTGCGTCTGTGAGATGTTTGCAAGCCAATGTTGTCTGCTCTATCGTCACTCCCTTACGCATCAGTTTGAGGAGACGGTCGCTCGCCACCTCAAGTCCTCCGCTGGCTGCGATCATTCCGCTTTCGGAAAGCAGTTCACACAATTCAGCTGTATAAGTCTTGTCGAAACGGATATTTCCCCAATAGCTGACGACCATTTTCCTACGCTTTATCTCCAAAGCCACCTCCTTGAGCAGACGTGGGGGCATAGCCTCATCCGTGAAATGGAAGCCACTCTCGCCAGTCTGATTCATCACACTTTCCATACGGTCGACGACGATATCCGCACTCGGAGCGTCGTACCGTCGGATATAGTCGAGCGTGACGTCGCAGAAAGCACACTTCGCCCAATAGCAGCCGTGAGCCATCACCAACTTGTTCCAGCGTCCACTCTGCCAGAGCGTGTGCATAGGATTGCTTCCCTCCGTCGTGGAGATATAGAGATCAAGTTTTAGTCCACTGAAATCAGGGATGCCAGTGTCTGCGAATCTCACATTTTCAGAATCATTGCCACTGTAAACGATCTTTTTTCTGTCGGCATCAAGATGGTAAGTTCTGACCAGTTTATCCGCATCTGTTTTTCCCTCAAGATATTCGCAAAGACGTTTGAGCGGCAACTCACCGTCGTCAAGAGTAAGATAGTCGACGTAGTTGAAAAATCTGGCATCAGAAATTTGGCGAAGCTCCGTATTTGGATAGCCGCCACCAGCAGTCACCGCCACTCCGGGATAGTTTTGCTTGATATATTGGGCACAACGTAGAGCCGCATACAAGCATCCAGGAAACGGAATAGAAAAACCTATCAGCTGTGGTGAGCACGACCTGATTTTTTCGTCCAGCAACTGAAGCATCCACTCGTCGGTGAGCGACAAAGGAGCCTGGAGCGATTTTTCCACTTTGTCAAACTTAGGAGCGTAGCTGCCGAGATGTTCCGCATAACGCACGAGGTCGAAATGAGGAGACACCATCTCACGAATATAATCAGCAACGTCTTCTATATATTTAGTGGCAAGATAGCGAGCCTCATCCGTTTTGCCAGCGAGGCCGAAAGCCATTTCAGTGTCGATCAGATTCTCAAAACGTGGACCTTCAGGCAGCAAAGTGTGATTGGCGATTCTTCCGGCAATCGTATGGTCCTTTCCACGTAGGAAACGCATCACCGTCTCCACGCAATTGATATAATCCTCACGGCCGTCGAAAATAAACTGCATCGCCTCATTCTTAGGCTTTTTCTCGCTGTGACGGAATATTTCCGTCAACCCATTTCTGCTGTAGATGCGGTCGACGAGTTCGATACCAAGATCCATCTGTTCCACCTGATGTCCGAGAGTTTTCAAGAAACCCTTCAGCACCATAGTCGCAGGATACGGCGTATTGAGCTGAGTCAGTGGCGGTGTGATGAGGAGAATTTTCATTGCTGCGTTATTATTATTAAAAAAAGAGACGCGAAAAAACATTCGCGTCCCCTTGTATATCATAACGATATTTCAAAACCTAAATCTTGACACGCACGTCCGTGCGTCTCTACGAGTATTAAACAAGGTAATTTTCGCTGATTGACTCATTGTCTAGCACACGACGGATAGTGTCGGCAAACAAAGGAGCGACGCTCAACGCCTTAGCCTTCTTGCAAGACTTGTTGAATGGAATAGAGTTAGTGAAGATCAACTCCTCCAAGCTTGATTCCATAACGCGAGTAGACGCAGGATCACTCATCACTGGGTGAGTTACGATAGCGCGCACACTCTTAGCACCGCCGTTAGCCATAAGGTCAGCAGCCTTTGTAAGAGTACCGGCAGTATCCACCATATCGTCGAGGATGATCACGTTTCTATCCTTAACATCACCGATGATAGTCATCTCGCTGACAACGTTAGCCTTCTCACGGCTCTTGTGGCAAAGCACCATTGGCACACCAAGATACTTAGCGTAAGAGTTGGCTCTCTTACTACCACCAACATCTGGAGACGCGATTGTCAAGTTTTCAATCTTCATGCTCTGGATGTAAGGCAAGAAGATAGAAGATGCGTATAGATGGTCAACTGGGATATTGAAGAAACCTTGGATCTGATCTGCGTGAAGGTCCATAGTGATAAGGCGATCAATACCAGCTGTAGCAAGCATATCAGCAACAAGCTTTGCACCGATAGCAACTCTTGGCTTATCTTTTCTGTCCTGACGTGCCCAACCGAAGTAAGGGATTACAGCAACAATCTTATAAGCAGAAGCACGCTTAGCAGCGTCTACCATAAGAAGAAGCTCCATCAAATTGTCGGCATTTGGGAATGTAGACTGAACGATAAACACATAGTTACCACGAATACTCTCTTCGTAGCTTACTCCAAATTCACCGTCAGCGAAGTGCTGCACATTGCACTTACCAAGCGGACAACCCAACTGCGCGCAAATCTCCTCTGCCAAATATTTGCTATTAGTACCAGAGAAAACTTTAAAAGGTCTGTTCTCCATTGTTGTTTTTTAGTTTGTTTTTGTTGTTGCCACAAAATTACTGCTTTTTTAGATTGGATGTTCTTTTTTCTGTCACTTTTTGCGAAAAATTGTGTTTTTCAGCATAAGAATTTATCAACAAGGAAAAAAACGAAATTGTGGATAAAAGAAGTTTCATTATATAATTTCTAGCCACACCCAATCTTACACTTTTTCCGCCATATAACACTCATTCAACAGACAGACATCCAAAATCCCCAAAATTCACTACCTTTGCACTAAGAAGTTGAAAATTTAGTGATAGAATAAGATCTGATAAATCAAAAAAGAAAATTATATAATGAGTATTTTCGACACGACGATTTACGGCAACACATTGCATCAATGGTGTGTCGCCCTTTTATACCTGATCGGTGCTTTTACCATTGCCAAAACGACATTCTGGTTCATCAGAAAATTCGTGAAAAGATTGGCAAGCAAGACTAAGACTCGCCTCGACGATATCCTTGTCAATATGTTTGAGGAGCCTTTCGTGTTTGCCATTGTCCTGTTTGGCAGCTACCTCGCAATCAATCATCTGACTTTGCCTGATGTCATCACCGCATGGGCTTCCAAAATTTACACGTTCCTTGTCATCATCAACGTCACTTGGTTTATCGCACGTACTGTCACTTCCCTTATGGACAACTATCTGCGTCCGAAGATGCAGCAGTCGAATGCGATGGACAAACAGGTATACCCAATCCTGTACAAAATGATGGCATCTATCATTTGGGGTATTGGCGTCGTCATGGCTCTCAACAATGCCGGATACGACATCACGGCTATGATTGCCGGACTTGGAATCGGTGGTTTGGCTCTTGCCATGGCAGCCCAGGATTCCGTCTCCAATTTCTTCGGCGGCTTCACTATCTTCACAGACCATCCATTTAAAGTCGGCGACAGAATCACTATCAACGGATATTCCGGCACCGTCTACGAAATCGGAATGCGTTCGTTCCGCCTGAAAACTCTTGAAGGCACTGAAATCGTGATTCCAAACTCTCAAGTGACAAACAGCATTATCGAAAACATTTCAAGAGCTCCAGCTAAGAAGATAGTCCTTGAATTGGGATTGACTTACGACACTCCTCCTGCAAAAATGCAAGAGGCTCAAAAAATATTGAAAGAAATCGCAAAAGATAATGTCGACGTGAATGACGATTACGCGACGTACTTCCTTACATTCGGTGACTTTTCTCTCGGCATCCGTTTCATCTACTACATCAGAAAAGATGCCGACAAACTGCAGGTGCAGAACGACATGAATATGGAAATTCTCCGCAGATTCAATGAGGCGGGTCTGAATTTCGCATTCCCGTCGCAGACGATCTATATGGGGAATTCATAATGCATAATGCATAATGCATTATTCGTAATGCATATTCGTAATGCATATTCGTAATGCATAATATCTACCTATATGTAACGTCTGACGGCGTAATGGGGTATTATTATTAATCACAAATGTGGCAATTCCATATTTCATTGGACAAATTCCTCAGATGTATTTCCCGACAATTATGAATTGTGAATTATGAATTAAATTTCGTCTTTTCTCGCAAACAGATTTGCCAAAATCGTGCCTGATATGGAATGCCATACACATGAAATGGCACATGGCACGATGCTCAATGGGTTTGTTGCCATGAAGAATGTCGACGACAAAACAGTGGCAAGACCTGCATTCTGCATTCCAATCTCAATGGAGACGGTGCGTTTTTTGGCAGTGGAGAATTTGAAAAACGTTCCAACCAAATAGCCGAGTATGTATCCTAATGTGTTGTGGCAGAACACTACCGAACATGTCAGCAACAACAGTTCAAATCCTCCGTTGATAATATGTGGGTGTACAGCGGAAATCACTCCTCCCACAATACAAGCCAATCCCAACACTGAAAACAACGGCATCGTCTTCTTGGTTTCCTCAAATTTCTCATTTCCACCGTAGAAATGGTTGACTGCAAAACCGATCGCAACAGGAAGGATAGTGACGTACAGAATATTAAGGAACATGCTTGGAGCATCCACGTCTACCCTCTCTCCTGCCAATGCTAGCACCAAGAATGGTGTGGCGACGGGAGCCAGCAATGTGGAGACCGTAGTCATACCGACTGAGAACGCGACGTCGCCCTTGCAGAGATAACTCATGATATTTGACGAGACGCCACCAGGACAACATCCCACAAGTATGATTCCGATGGCAAGCTGATTATCCAATCCGAACAGTTTGCAAAGCAAGTAGGCAATCAACGGCATGATTGTGAATTGCGCGCACGTTCCTATCAGGATGTCAAGCGGACGTGACAAAAGAATCTTGAAATCGTTGAGCGACAATGTCAACCCCATCGTCAACATGATGAATCCAAGAATCAAAGTTTGAGTGAGACCTTTGACCCACAAGAACAAATCGGGAAAGAAAATCGTGATGACGGCAATTGCGATGATGAATGCCGACGTGTGTTTCGTCATAAAGTTGACGAACGAATTGAATACTTTGTTTTCCATTATCTTATTTTTTTCTCAACACATTGATAAGCCACTATGCTGAACAACGCTATAAAAATCAGACATACCACCGTCATCGTCGGAGCACTAAGCTCTCCTCCCCACAATCTCAAAGCGAAGTTGAATCCGACCGCATGAAGGAGGTAGACGGAATAACTATAGTTGCCGACCACGGTGATTGGCCGCCAAGCCACACACATTCGGTTGAAGCCTATAAACAGGATTGTGCCGACACTATATGTAAGGAAGTAGCGGTACCACGTCTCCTGATGCTCCGTCGCAAAATTATAGGCGAGCAGAGTAATAGGAAGCAGTGCGATTATAAATGTCACGTAGAGATACCACTGCGTCTTTCTTGAAAAAATTCCGTCGTCGCACATTCTTGTGTAATAGCCAAGCAGCGACGTGATTGTCAGCAACGGAAGCGCGACAGGCAGTTTCACATGGGCATAGCCACGTGCGGCAGCCATCATGATTGTGGAGACAACAACAGCGATGAACAAGCCAATCACTGTTTTCTCATTATCCAATCGTTTTCTGAAGACGGTGAACATAGCGCAAATCAGCAGTTCGATCGGCAATGTCCAGTAGCAGCCAAGGATATCCTGTTGACGGAAAAACATCTGCAACATGGTGAAGTTTGCGGCAATCGCTTTCCACGAGAATGTGTCTTTCAGTATATGGATTCCCTCTGATGAGAATACAGTGCCAAGGAACGCTATAGCACAAATGATTGAGAACCAATATGTGGGATACAGACGTTTGAAACGTCCCCACCAAAAGTCTTTGGGAGACTTTCTCTTAACACTCACGACAAAATATCCGCAAAGGAAGAAAAAAATGCTCACACCGATTTTACCGGCGTCGAGGAAATCCACCGTCATGAAACTGCAAAAGGAGTTTTCCACCCCGTACACCTCCTGAATAGCGAGCCACAGATGGCAGAACACCACCAAAAGTGCTCCGACACCTCTCAACGACTGTGCCCACTCCAATTTTTTCTTTTCTGCCGCCATTGTTTTTAATTATAATGCAAAATTAGAAATTATAAATGCCAAATGCTAAGATGATGTTCAAATTTAATTAAAAATTTTGGCTGTGTCCTATTATTTATAAATAAGTCATTGTATTTGAGGATTTCAAAGGGCGGAACGCCCTTGTCCTCCCCACCAGTGCGAGCCGAAGGCGAGCGCATATAAATAGAATAAGCACATAGACTCGGAGGAAGTCTTCTATTTATAAAATCAATAATTATATGAAATAATTTCATTTTTTTTGACCGCTCGTCCTTACGGACTCGCGGAGAGAAGAATTTAGGGTGTTCCGCCCTTAACAATCCTCGTAAAAATCAGTCACAAACTAGAACAGAGCCTAAAAAATTTAGCTATATAATATGAACATTGCAAAGGGTGGAATGAACCATACGACAAAAAAAACAGTCTGAATAAGTCAAAATTATAAATTTTCAAAAAAAACTTTATTGTTCCATTCTTTTGTTCTATTTTTGCAAAGTATTTTAATGCTAGACATCTCTTTTTCTATTGATTTTCGAGTTCTGTCAAAAGGAAAGGATATTTATTTAGTGAACTCTTTAACAAAAAAGTACAAAAATGAAAAGAAAAAATCATTTAGTCCAGATGCTTACCGCAGCATCAATGAGTGTTATGCTATGTAGTTGTCCGGGAATTCAGGATGACCAAGGACCTGTTGGATATATTGTCAAAATGGACACTGACTATTCTCACAATGTAATAGCGGAAAAGCTAGCGGAACATTCTTATATGGTCAAATGTGGAAATGGTCATACTATACCATTGTCCAACAACTATTATCTCATAACTGAAAACTATGCTTCTTCTGTGTATACAATCTGGGATGTTAATGAATGTAATGATTCCATTAGAAATTTGTGTGAAATTGATGAATATGTGCTTAATGACGATCCTTATTCAGAAGTTTATATGTTGAATGAGGAGGAATCTATAAAAGATCTTATTAAAAGAACCGATTCCAAAAATTTCAAAGGATTAACAAAAGAAAAGTAAATTTATGTTCAAAAAAAAACTTTATTATTCCATTCTTTTGTTTTATTTTTTGCAAGGTATTTTAATGCTAGACATCTCTTTTTCTATTGATTTTCGAATTCTGTCAAAAGGAAAGGATATTTATTTAGTGAACTCTTTAACAAAAAAAGTACAAAAATGAAAAGAAAAAATCATTTAGTCCAGATGCTTATCACTGCATCAATGAGTGTTATGCTATGTGGTTGTCCGGGAATTCAGGATGACCAAGGACCGCTTACCGTCGCCAAGATGAATCGTGATTATTCTGAATACGCCTATTATTGGAACTATCCAGAAGACAGTGTACATGTTTTAAGAAAAGTAAACGAAGGTGCTATAGAGCCATTGTTAGATTCTTTTTATTTAATCGGTTTTGGAAGTGCAGCCTTTGACAAAATCGTATTCACATCTAGACTGGGATGCGAGATTGTTTCAGGAGAATCTATTTTCTTGTCTACAGATTCAATCATTGATGATGACCCTTTCAAGGAAATTTATGAGTACGACGATGATGGCAAGCAGGACAAGAAAAAGCTGAAAAATATCATCAGAAACAAGGAATTCGATAGATTGACAAGAATAAAATAAAATTAGTCAACACAAAATACAATCATAAAAATTTTCAAAAAAAACTTTATTATTCCATTCTTTTGTTTTATTTTTGCAAGGTATTTTAATGCTAGACATCTCTTTTTCTATTGATTTTTGAGTTCAGTCAAAAGGGAAGGATATTTATTTAGTGAACTCTTTAACAAAAAAAGTACAAAAATGAAAAGAAAAAATCATTTAGTCCAGATGCTTATCGCTGCATCAATGAGTGTTATGCTATGTGGTTGTCCGGGAATTCAGGATGACCAAGGACCGCTTACCGTCGCCAAGATGGATCGTGATTATTCTGAGTATGCATATTACATGAAATGCGACCCAAAGCACACTTTATCTAAAGTATGTGATTGGTCAATTGAGTACGTTTCTGATTCTTTTTATATAGTCGGTTGGTCAAGCTCAGCTTGTGAAGAAATCGTATTCACCTCAAGATTAGGTAAAGAGGTAGAATCAGGAAAAACATTTTTACAATCTACAGATTCCATCATTGACGATGACCCTTTCAAAGAAATCTACGAATACGACGATGATGGCAAGCAGGACAAGAAAAAGCTGAGAAATATCATCAGAAACAAGGAATTCGATAGATTGACAAGAATAAAATAATTATAGTCACTATGAAATGTAAATTGTTTGTATTGCTACTCCTTTTAGGAGTGGCAGAGAATGTTATGGCTTACACTCCAGGAGACATTCTCCTTATGAAATGCAGGGAAGGCTCTACAACTCCAGAAGAAATCAGCTGGGGACAAAGCAGAAATTACCATGATGACTGTCATCCATCTTACAACCAACATATATCCGATTATGCGTCGGAGGGAGAAGACTGTCACCATCTTGTGGCTGGATGTGCTGCTATAGCTTTCGGCCAGATAATGGCGATGTGGCAGTTTCCTACAAAATCAAGCTACCGCACTTATAACTGGGACAAAATTCCACCTCGCTTGTTAAATGGAGATTCCGAAGATTGTCCATTGCTTATCAAGGATGTAGGTAGGGCCTGCGGCACCCATTACACAGCGGCAGGGTTCAACGTAGACGGTTCGTGGACTACACGCCACGATCTAAGGGATGGGATTGAGAAAATGGGATACTATGTATCGACCTGCACAGAAAAAGATTGGCTTAAATACAACACATTAGAAAACTGGTACGACTTGATCAGGAATGAAATAGATTGCGGTCGTCCTGTAATAATGTTTGGTAAGGATGGCAATGTGTTCAATTCCCATTACTTTGTGATTGATGGATATTCTGCCAATGATCCATATTTGTTTCATATCAATCCCGGTCATAATAATGGAGGTTCATTTATGGATATTAGAAACTATAAATACACTGACGACCGAGAAATTTTCTACGGTATATATCCTAAAGTGGGGAATGCACCGAAGATTTCATACTCCTTAGAAAGAAAATTCATTATTGCAGATTGTCCTGCTTCTTATTTTGGAACTGTCCAATATAAAGTGGAAAATGCAGATTCTTGGGAATGTGATGTTTATAACAGTTCTGGCAAACCATTGTGGAAAGGTGGAGATGCAGTGAAAGATGGGATTGCCAGTGTTTGGGATGGCAATGCTTACTTAATATTGCCACAAGACGACTATTGGTTGGCCATCTCATTTAAGAACAGTAACGGTGCCTACGAATCTTTTACGACACACATTTCCTATGTCAGAGACCATAGAGTTGAACGTATAGAAGCCGAACTGCTGAACAGCGATTATTCTCCAAACTGTCAGGATGGTGTCGACGACGCAATTGAAATCAAGACTGACAACGCAAGACGTTATTCCGCTTCCATTTATAATGCAGGCAACAACATCGCAACATGGTCAGGAAGTGGCATCGTCGACACGAAGAACCGTATCATCAAATTAAAGCCATATTTGGGAGATGATGGATCCGGACTTTATACATTGAAACTAGATTTAGAAGGAGGATGCAACTGCAGCTCTTCTACAACTGCTTATTTCACTATTTTTTACGACAATTCAAAATGTGGTGAACTAAGTGAATCACCCAATATATTATCGAGTGAAAATATCATTAAAATAACGAATTTTTCTGACTTGTTAGAAATTAGCAGTATAGAGCCACTGACAAAAATTTCAGTTTATTCGATTTCTGGAACGTGCATTGTTCAAGAAAATTGCTCTGGTTACATTCATAATATTGACATAAGCAAAATTCAAAAAAATCTTCTGATTGTTGTTGTGCAAACTGAAAATGGAGTGTATTCAAAAAAGATTTTGATTGAATAAAAATATATCGACATAAAGGATGCGATTCATTTCTTATGTCCACAAAAAAGGGCGATGATTTCTCATCGTCCTTTCACAATCTTAATTATTGATTCTTAATTTGCAAGACGGAATGTCACAGGCAAATTGAACTTTGTACGTACGGCATGACCCTGCATCTGACCAGGAGTCCAAGTTGGCATCAACTTAACAACACGTACAGCTTCTGCATCAAGTCGCTCATGCACACCGCTAAGTACCTCTACCTGCTCTATTGATCCATCCTTGTTGACAACAAACGAAACGATAACACGTCCCTGAATACCAGTCTCTGCACAAACAGACGGATACTTGATATTGTCTCTCAAGAACTTCATCATAGCCGCTTGGCCACCTGGAAATGCAGGCTGAACTTCAGCACGAACATGAATAATATCCTCGTCCACAACTTCTGGCTCTGTAACTACAGGTTCATAAGTGACATTGTCATCTGTCGGTACTACAACATCCACAGGATCAACTGTCACATCGTTATCCACTGGTTTAATGATCGGAGGTATCACACGAGGTGGAGCTGCCACTGCTGGCGGTGGAAGATTCGGTTTCTGGATAGTCACTGGAACCAATATTTCCGAGCCAAAGTAATCATCATGCGGCACAGGGGCTGGCTTCTTCACATCTACAGAAGACCACTCGAAGATAATGAAGAGGAATCCCAAAGCGACGACAAGGCCCATCAAAAGAAAGTCGTGCGACTTATTCTCCAAGCTTGCGCTTTCAATTTTCTTGATTTCCATAAGCATTAAATTTAACAGGTTAATACTAAATTATCATATCTAACTCTCCGTCTAAGATAATCAAATATTTACATTACTGTAGTTTCTTCCCATTTTTTCGCTCATTTTTAACATTTTTTCACTTTGTATCACCAAAAACATTGAAAAATAGCCAATTGCTCGCATTATCTACCAATATTAAACGTCTGACGGCGTAATTGGGGGAATCATACGTTTTTTCTGAAGAGACGACGTAATACCTTTGTTGAGACACCGTAATACCTTTGTTGAGACACCGTAATACCTTTGCAGAGACGCCGTAATACCTTTTAGAGACGCCGTGATACGACGTCTCTACTGCAACAAAAAAAAGGTGTATCAATAAATTTGATACACCTTCTAAATATCTTAGCTATTTATAATTAGCTTGCAAGACGGAAGAATACTGGAAGCTGGAACTTCGAACGTACCTTTCTTCCCTGCTGCTCACCTGGAGACCATGCTGGCATAGACTTAACCACACGTACAGCCTCAGCGTCAAGTTTCTCGTGTACACCACGGATAACCTCCACATTCTGGATTGTACCATCCTTGTTAACGACGAATGAAACGATAACACGGCCCTGGATACCTGCCTCCTGACAAGCTGCCGGATACTTGATGTTCTTCATCAAATACTCCATCATAGCCTTCTGTCCGCCTGGGAATGCAGGAGCCTTCTCCACACGCATGAAGATTTCCTCCTCTTCTACCTCTTCTGGACCATTGTCTATAGGAGCAGCCTCAACAGCCTCACCTGTTTCCTCTGATGATTTAATCTCAATGTCCTTAGTCTCAACAGTGTTTTCTACCACCTTGATCTCTGGTGCGACTACTGGTGGTGGAGCTACTGCTGCAGGTGGTGGTGGTGGAACGTCTTTCTGGACAGTCACCTCCATCATCTCCTCCTCTTCAAAGATGGCCTGAGCATCCTGAGTTTCTATCTTCTTCACGTCTGTTGTTGTCCACTCAAAGAAGATGAAAAGGAAGCCCAAAGCAACAACGAGTCCCATCAAAAGAAAGTCTGACGACTTATTCTCTAGGCTCGCGCCAGCGGATTTTTTTACTTCCATATTCTATTTATAAATTTCGTTAATATTCTACCTTTTGTACAAAGTCACGAGCAAAAATAATGAATTATTTGCTTTATCGCTCATTTTACGCAAAGTTTTTTTAACAATCTGCCACAAATGACAAAGATTTCTTTTCTGCTTGTACTTTAATTATAAATTTGACTATAGGCTCAAGGATTATAATGGCGTAACACACTTAACAATCCTCGACTCGATAGCCGAATATTTAATTTGACCAGCAGTTATTCCACGTTATTGTTCATCTTTGAGTAACGTAGCATCTGCTCCGCATAGCCTTCTTTGTAGTCCACCTTCACGTCGACTACCTTTCCATCTTTCTCAACCAACTGATAAGTAGGGTTGATGAAGCCTTTATATGGAGAGATATTAAGTTTCGCATATCTCTCCTTCACCTCTTTATGAAGTTCAGGATCAATATTTACACCATAATTCTCCACCAGTTTTCTTGCGGCCTCAAAATCTCCTTCCGACTTGATTCTCTGGATTTCTGCAAGCAAATTGCCGAAAAGGGTTCTCAGTTTTTTATAATCGTTGATTCTGACGTAGGTCTTCCCATCTCTTTTCTCCAATTCCACAACCTTGTCCGCGGCTCCTTTCTCATACACCCAGTGGGCAATCAACGCGCGATTACGCATGTGAGCCTCCTCTATCTGGTCGCCAAGGTTGATACGGACTAGCTGAGTCATCAGACCGTTCATAAGATATGTGTAGTACTCTGCTTTATACGCATCCTCTGTCGGCAGCAATCCAAGCTCCACCATCTTTGGATCAGCAGCATAATAGAGTCCAAACAAATCTGCTCTTGCCTCCTCCACCGTCGCTCCATACGCTTTCAACGCGTCTTGGCTCACACCAGGCAACAACTGTCCGCTTCCATGTCCTAAACACTCGTGCAAATCGGTGTGGATATTGTCGGTGATGTAACCGTATTTTTCAATCATCTCTCTGTCGGCATCACAGTCTACAAACTCTTCCTTGAAGCCGTTTCCTTTCGCTGCCTGATCATACGCATATGTGATATTCTCGATCGTCACCGACTTAGATCCGTAAGTTTCACGAATCCAATTGGCATTAGGGAGATTGATGCCGATAGGTGTAGCTGGATAGCAATCGCCAGCCAAAATCGCAGTTGTGATCACCTTTGCTGTCACTCCCTTGCACTCCTTCTTCTTGAATCTTGCGTCGACGGGAGAATTATCCTCAAACCATTGCGCGTTATCGCTCAAAACCTCCGTGCGCTTGGTTGCCGCAACATTCTTGAAATTGACTATAGACTCCCAGCTTGCTTTCAAGCCAAGTGGATCTCCGTATGTCTCGATGAATCCGTTTACGAAATCGACTCTTGATGTAGAGTCGGCAACCCATGCGATACTGTATTCATCAAACTTCTTCAAATCTCCAGTGTTGTAGAACTCGATCAAAAGCTCGATCACCTTTTTCTGCCTATCATTTTCGGCATACGGAAGGGCATCCTTCAAATGACCAACAATCTTGTCGATTGCCTTGCCATACATTCCGCCCGACTTCCACACCTTCTCCACCAGTTTGCCTGCCTCATCCTTTGTCAACAATGAATTCAAGCCGTAAGAGATTGGAGATTTGTCTGTAGTGTCACGCATGGCATCGTAGAATTTCTCCACCTCTGACTGAGTCACACCATCATAATAATGGTTGGCAGACGTGGCTATCAAATCCTGACCATCGGCCTGATTGACACGTTTCGCATACAAAGCGGGATCAAACATCACGTCGACAAGCAAAGCCTTCTTTTCCGCAAGACTCTTGCCTGACACATTCGCAAGCAATCCCGTCAACTTATCATCTCCTATTTTCTCAAGACATCCATTGAAGAAATCTTTTGAAAAATCCGGAAGAAATTTATCGCAAGAATAATGATGATGTATTCCATTCGAGAACCACACACGTTTCAAATATTTCTCCAATGCATCAAACTCAGATGCGTTTTCTGCACCTATCTTCTCAGTGTAGATGGTCTCCAATATGCGACGGATAGGCAGATTAAATTTACAATTCTGATCAAAAAGAATATCACGGCCCTCTTCCGCAGCAAGCGAAAGATGATAGATAAGCAGTTTTTGATTCAACGACAAAGTCTCAAATTCAGGCACTTGATAACGCAAAATCTGAAGATCGTAGAATTTCTCCACGTCATATTTGAAATTCATTTCCATATCCGATAATTTGTTTTCCTCTTTATTTCCGCACGCTGTCAACATAGCGGATACGATTAAACTAAAAAATATTTTTTTCATTACTCTTTATTTCTTACATCAACATTATCGTTGAAATACCATTTGCCTTCATGAAGATTATAAGTGTCGTAGGTGAAATCCGGTCCATAGTAAGATGGGATATCGGTGTACATCATACTTTCTGGCACGAGATGATCGAACACAATCATTTTTGCCGCATCATCATAATTCAGCACAATCTTTCCCTCAGCATTATATTCGAAGACATGGCGACTCCATGTCTGTCTGCCCTTTTTTTTCAGCACCTGTTTCCCGAACGAAGGTCTTCCTGATTTGTCCACTCGGAGGACATCTATCAGTTTGTAGTGTGTGATTGCCGAATACCCTGCCCAACCGAGCAAGATATAATAGCTGTCACGACGATACTTCACATGGGCGATTTTATAGTAGAGAGCACCATACCAGTTATGACGCTGGATTCTTTCCGTCGGCTGAGGAACAAAGGGGGATTTCTTAATGGTAAGAGCCTCAACACGCGTTCCTTTTCTCAGCTTCGTCTGAACAATAGAGCTATAATAATAGCTTTTGTCGGAGAGCTGGAAAGCCCATGAATATATGCATACCTTATTGTCGTCGGACAGCACACGTCCCATCTCTGGATGGTTGAAAGAGGGTGCGAATGACTTTGTCTTTTTAAGGCTATCCACCAGTATTTTCTCAGCTTTTTTTGTCAGCGTCAGTTTTTGGGCGTCTGCCAACGAATCTCCTTTCAGCTGGATAAAAATATCATGCAAGCTTTCCTGTCCCATGGCAGTGAGACAAACGAACATCAGCAAAAAGACATTTATAAATTTGCAAATCAAGTTCTTCATTTTACGGATTTCTTAGATTAGTTCAACAATGTGCTCCATCATTCTCGTAAATGGACTCACACCACACATCTCCACAATGTCAAATATCAACACAAAAGGCGGACCGTTAAGTCCACCTTTTATCCATTTTATATTTCACAGTGCATTACTGCAAAAGACTATCGTTTGATAACAAGGTGACGAACTGATGTTTCACCTGCGCACTCAACAATCACCTGATAATCACCAGGAGCCAAATCCTTGACATTGATGTTGATCTTGCCAGTCTGTGTCGACTGCTGAACCTCCTCAGCCACAACCTTACCAGAGCGAGCGACGATTGAGATGTTAGCTCTCGAACCTGTCTTATCGTCAATATTCACATCAAAGTTGAACATTGTTGGGTTTGGCGACAAAGACACATTGTCTCTCCAATGCACGTTACCAGTAGCATAACTGAAGACGAAAGGAATACCATAGTCCACATTCCAATTACCACTCTGATCCTGAGTACGGATATACAATGTGTGATTACCCTCTCTCATTGTACCAGTGTTTATCTGGAAAGCCACATTAGAACCGAAATAAGAAGCAGGCTTACCGTTTCCTTCACCTGGATCCTTGTCGATATAAAACTCCGCACGTTTCACCTGACCTACAACAGGAAGGTAAACATAAGGAGTGCTGAACGGAGATGTCCATGTGTTTGAACTAGACAACGCTCTAGAAAACAGTTCATGGAAACCAGGCTTCAACTTAGACAAATCATTCTCGTTGATAGTGATTGCAGCAGTAGCGTCGACTGATGTCTCCACAAACTTACCCTTTCCCTCTCCTGGATCTACATCGAAGAAATATTCTGAACCTACGATCTCAGAACTTTTCTCAAACATAGTGACAGGTATAGCCACACAATGAGACCAACCATCATAGTTCTTTCCTCTTACATATAGAGTATGGAAACCATTGTTCAAGTTTCTTACCTTTGCCTTGAATTTGATTGTTCCGTTAGTTGTGACACCAGCCTTGTAGCCCTTGCCAAAACCAGGATCCTCATCAAAGAAATACTCTGTAGTGATAACCTCTGCAAAAGCACTCGACATTGCAATTGCAACGGCATATATAGATGCGAAAATCTTCTTCATGATTATTTCTCCATTTTATATTTGATTGTAACCTCAAGACCCACACTCTGGTTTGCCTCGTTTGCTGCAACATAACTTTCAATCACAGGAGTATCCTGCAAACCACTTGTGACGTAAGGCATCGCACCTCCGTAAGCACCGAGCTGATCACCATCAGATGCCATATCGTAAAGCTTGCTTGTCTCCTTAATCTTATAATTGCAGTCTAATGAGAAATCAGGATTTGTCATCTCAGGACGGAAATCTCCGTTGAAATTGTTCAAGAACGAACAAGTGTTGGTTCTCGACTTCTTAAGGTCGTAATTCATCACATTCTCAATCAATGTGCAGAATCTTAGGTTGTAGACACCACCGAATCTGTTGAACTTGCCAAACGTGTTGCGCTCGATACGAGCTCTTTCCATACTGCTCACAACACCGCAAATGATATTGTTTGAGATATTGACATTCTGTGGGAAGCCATTTCCCTGCACATTACCAACGATGAAATTCTGACGAATGATACATCCGTTCACTGTATCTGCAACTTCAATCGCAGTCTGTGAACCTGCCAAGATCTGACATTTAGCAATTGTACACTCATTACCATAAATCTCAACATTGTTCAACAACAATCCTGAAAGTGTCACATTATTGCTATAAATACGTAGCGGACTTGCTATGAAGCTCTCTCCCGTAGTGTAGTTCACAACCTTATTTTCCTTATATAAATATCCGGGACCTATGATTGTTATTGGCTTTGTGATTCTGATTGGATCAAAACCATATGCATCACCAGGACCATACTCCGTACCTGACGCTTCCAGATAAATTGTGTCTCCAGCGGCACAATCCATTAATGCATTTTCCAGTGAGCTGTATTCCGCATTCACCTCAGGAGCATTACATACTCGCTTGACTCTTGCATGCGACACCATCGTTAGCAAGAAGGACCCAACTATTAATAATACCAATTTCTTCATTACTATATCTCGTTTTGCCAATATACGTGCAAATATGCATAAAAATTGTCACATTTCTATATCTTTTCTAAAGAAATATATTAACAATTCTATGTTTTTTTCTTATTTTATTCGTAATAATAGCTGAAAATCACCACAAACGCAATCATTAAAGCAACAATCGCATAAATCATACCTGTGCAAATCATGTAATCCAGCCGTATTTTGCTCTTTTTGAGTTGGAAACACAACCCTATAGCGACCGGTGCTATCGTAAACAGAAAATAGTTGGTTGCCATAGACGAGAGGTATGCCGTCGACTCCAACGCGACCTTTCCACATCCAACCATCGCTAAAAGGATTACGATGTAACAAACTGCCTTGGCGACCGTATGACCGTATACAATAGGTAGTGAGTGGCACTCCATTTCTCTCTCCCCTTTTTCCTCTATCATCGCTCTGATGATGTCTATGACGATCACCCATGCTGCCAGCAAAACTCCAAATATCACCGCTTTCGACAGCACATTATTCAGGAAGGCTGACAATGACACCATCTTCTCCTGATCAATCTGCAACGACATTTCATGCATAAGCATAAACCAATTATTGTACATGCATACAATAATTGGAATCATAGCCACTGCGACCGCAAGCAACAGGCTTCCCCAACATGTTCGTTTGTAACTTGACGAGTAAAACCACAGCAGTCCGATCACCGCCACAAAAATGAAGAAATAATCGAAACACGACGCAATATAACTTAACACTCCTGCACAAACTACAGCAATCGACGTCGCTCCTACATAAAGGTTGAAAATGGTATCACGCGACACAAACAAGTCTACCATACGTGTGATTGGACGGTTGATCCTATCTATCTTGACATCAAAATAATCGTTGACCCAAAATCCTCCCAATGCGATAAAAACCGTAGCGACGAGGCATAATGTCAACGGGAGTGTCCCCATCTGCACCTCTCCATCCGCATGCGTTATCATCGGCTCTACTATGCAATAATGAGTCACAAGCTGTATTGCCACAACTAGGAAAAGAAGTGGCAGGCGAGTCAATTTTATTATGTTTGTCAAAGTTTTCATGTCAGAACAAATCTTTCACAATATTATAAGCCATGTACGACAAATAGATTCCTACAAGGACCAAGCCTTCCCAACGCTCAACCTTCTTGCCAGTGATACAGAAAATGTATGCCAATATACATACACCAACGTTGATTCCACAATCAAGCAGAGTTGCGTTTATATTCGCGTCTCCAATAGAGATAGGAGAAATCAAGCCTGATATTCCTAAAATGCATAGGATATTGAAAATGTTGGATCCTATCACGTTTCCCATAGCCATATCATTCTGTCCTTTCTTCGACGCTGTGTACGAAGTGACAAGTTCTGGCAATGATGTTCCGATCGCACATATTGTAAATCCTATCAGTTTTTCACTCATTCCAATTGCACCGCCAAGATATTTGGCAGACTCTACAACCAAGTCGCCACCTAACACAATAGCCGCGCAGCCACCAACGATATAGAGTGCACATTTCCACGCCACAAACTCCTGATTGTCTTCCTCCTGAGTATCTGCCAGCTCTGGATGTTTCTTGGTGTCGACAATCGTCCAAGCCATATATCCGACTAAGCAGCAAAACAATATCAGTGCTTCAAATCTGCTGATGTCAGAATCAGACATCAAGAATACTGACAAAAGTGTGATAGCGGCAATCGATACCGGATAATCACGACGCAACAGATTCTTTGTGACTGGTATAGGGTTGATTACAGCACATACTCCAAGTACTACCATAAGATTAAAGAAGTTGGAGCCCAACACATTTCCGATCGCCAACGAGTTGGCCCCAGAAACAGAGGCTGTGACACTCACGGCAAGTTCTGGAGCACTTGTTCCAAACGCGCAAATCGTCAATCCGATAACGAAAGACGGAATGTTGAACCGTTTAGCCAGTTTCGACGCACCGTCTACAAAAAAATCTGCACCATAAATAAGTACAACAAATCCCACGATAAGTAGGACCAATTTCAAAATCACTGTCATCATATCACCAACCAAAAGCTATTTTATCATCCATCCATTTGCCCTGTGCCTTCATCACCTGCTCGATCACGTCACGTCCGCAACCTTCACCTGCTTTTTTGTCTGACACATAACAACTTATCTCTATAATCTCCGGAGACGCATCCGCAGGGCAACATGGAAAGCCACACTCCTTCATCACCTCATAATCCGGAATGTCATCCCCCATATACACTACCTCATCTGCCGAAAGCTTGTTTTTTTCAAGAAAATCACGGAAATCATGGATTTTCACCGCAGATGCCATATATACGTCTTTTATTCCCAGCCCGACGAATCTCTTTCTCACCGCCTCAGTCTTGCCACCTGTGATAATTGCAAGAGTATAGCCCTTCTTCACGGCATACTGCATCGCATATCCATCCTTGATGTTCACCATACGCATAGGCTCTCCATTAGGGTGGAGAGGGACGGTGTTGGCGGACAAAACTCCGTCGACATCAAAAACGAATGCCTTTATCTTATTTAGATTTTCTTTGAAATTCATCTCTATATTTTTGTATGTTTTTGCTGACAAGTCGATAGATTTCCAACTCTGTCTCATTGCCATTTTCCTTTAGTCCTTTTTCCTGTTTGCTCATCACCCCTTCATCTCCTCTCACTGCAGGTCCGGTCTGGGCTGCGACGGGAGTCACCTCCATCACCTTCTGAGCCGTCTCCTGAATCAGCGGAATCAGGATATCAAATGGCAAACCGTTCTTCTCCATAAGTCTGTGGGCTATCGCATACATGTGGTTCGCAAAATTGCTTGCGAACACAGCAGCCGGATGCAACGCGTTTCTTTGCCTTGTCGTAGCATCATAACATTTGTCTGACACCGTCGCCACTAGCCGTCTTAGCTTTTCCAGTGTAGACGGAATGGTTGCCTCTATCAAAAACGGTGTGTGCGACAAATCCACAGCTCTCTGTTTTGAGAAGCTCTGCACGGGATATACCACTCCGCAATTAGGGAAGACGTTGGATAATCCGTCTTCACCATCCATCGCCAAAGCCCCTGCCGTATGCACGACTATCTTATCTGCGAGGTTGACGTCGGATTCATTAAAATGTTTTTTCAATGCCAGCCACACCTGCCGTTGGGCAGAATCTTTCACGCTGCAAATGTAGATGTCAGCATTCACGTCTACTTGATTGATATCCGTACAATATCCGCACGATAACAACTCCGAAAGTGATTTTGCGTTTTCTACAGTGGGGCTGAACACCTGCACCACATCATCCGACATGGAATGGTTTAACGCCTGCGAAAGATGAGTCGCGACATTTCCACTTCCCAGAAAAACAATCTTCATCGGCAATCACTCCACATAAATCAGAATTTACCTCTGTGGATACGGTCTAATTTCAACTTTGACTGATCGAACGGAGCTTTTTCCTCTCCCTTGTGACCAAGAGCGATAACACATTCAGCTTTCAATCCGTCTGGGATATTCAACAGTTTCTTCAAGACATTTTCAGTAGTCTCACCGTCGTTATTCTTTCTGTTTCTCACCTGCACCCAGCATGATCCGAGTCCAAGGCTCTCTGCCATAAGCTGTATATAAGAAGCAGCAATTGAAGCATCCTCTACCCACACATCGCTCTTCTCCTCTTCGGCAAGCACTACGATAGCCATCTTAGCTCCTGAGACAAAAGCACTTCCCATCTGTCGTGATTCTGAAATCGCCTGAAGATCATTCGCGTCTTCCACGACAACAAAATGCCAAGGAGTGCATCTTTTTGAAGACGGTGCCATCAAAGCCGCTTTCAAAATCAAGTCAAGTTTTTCCTGCTCGATTGGCTGGTCAGTAAACTTGCGTGTGCTTCTTCTTTCTGTTATGATATCAATTAGTTCTTTCATATTTATCAAAATTATTCTGCGACCATTGGTCCGTTCATCAATTCATATTTTACTTGAAAATCCTTATGAGCGTTCATTGCGTTGACAAGGGAAGCCTGAGCTTTCGTTGTGAATGTCGACTTGATTAGTTCCAACTCAATCGTCTGCTCCTCCGACAAAGAATCTGCAGTTGTCAACTCCACGAAACGATCATATTTATTGTCCATGAAATTGTCGGAATAGAGATCCACATAATCAATCACGCCGTTGATCAACGATGAATCCTCACGGAACGGGCCGATCACCTGCAACGTCTTCTTGACAAATTTCATATTATCCACCATACCAGCCACGCCAGTTGTATCATCAGCAAGGATTTTAGCATCAACCTCAGTCGTTGCGTGGACGACATTGTTGAAAATGTCATTCACCTGAGTATAGTAGTCAGCAGGGACGTCCAGACAAGAGACCATTCCTAATGAGGCACCGACCGAAAGGATAAATTGTTTGATTTTCATAGGCTATATAAATAAAAGCCTGCAAAACAGAAATCTGAATTGCAGGCCATACAAATTTTAGAATTCTGCCGAACGTGGAGTTCTTGGGAAAGGAATCACGTCGCGGATATTTGTCATACCAGTCACGAACAACAGCAGACGCTCGAATCCAAGTCCGAATCCTGAGTGAGGACAAGAACCGAATTTACGAGTGTCAAGATACCACCACATATCCTTCATTGGGATATTTAGTTCCTGGATTCTTGTAAGCAGCTTGTCGTAATCTGCCTCACGCTCAGATCCACCGATGATCTCTCCGATTGTTGGGAACAACACATCCATAGCGCGGACAGTCTTGCCGTCTTCATTCTGCTTCATATAGAATGCCTTGATCTCCTTTGGATAGTCTGTCAAAATCACTGGATTCTTGAAGTGTTCCTCCACCAAATAACGCTCATGCTCTGAAGCAAGGTCACAGCCCCAGTAAACAGGGAACTCGAACTTCTTGCCTTTAGCCACAGCCTCTTCAAGGATTTTGATACCCTCTGTGTAAGGAAGACGAGTGAAAGGAGCCTTCAACACGCTCTGCAATCTCTCGATCAAGCCCTTGTCGATCATCTGGTTCAAGAATGCCAAATCATCCTGGCAATTATCCAATGCCCACTGCACACAATATTTGATAAACTCCTCTGCCAAGTCCATATTGTCCTCGATATCGTTGAAGGCAACCTCAGGCTCGATCATCCAGAACTCAGCCAAATGGCGTGGAGTATTTGAGTTTTCAGCACGGAATGTAGGTCCGAAAGTATAGATAGATCCAAGAGCCGTAGCAGCAAGCTCACCCTCAAGCTGACCAGAAACAGTCAAGCTGGTCATCTTGCCGAAGAAATCATCATCGTAAATGATGCTGCCATTCTCGTCTTTCTTCAAATCATAAAGATTCTTTGTTGTCACCTGGAACATCTGTCCAGCACCCTCACAGTCGGAGGCTGTGATGATTGGAGTGTGGAAATAGAAGAATCCTCTGTCATGGAAGAACTTGTGAATAGCGATCGCCATGTTGTGACGGATACGGAATACAGCTCCGAAAGTGTTTGTACGAGGACGAAGGTGAGCGATCTCACGCAAAAACTCCATCGAACAGCCTTTCTTCTGCAATGGGTATTCATTCACGTCGGCCTTACCATAGATCTCAATGCTCTTTGCAAGCACCTCCACACTCTGTCCAGCTCCCTGCGACTGCACCAATGTGCCGACACAACTTATACATGCACCAGTAGTGACATCTTTCAATATGTTTTCGTCGATAGTACCAGCGTCTACAACAAGCTGAATATTTTTGATAGTCGAACCGTCGTTCAAAGCAATAAAACTCACATTCTTATTGCCACGCTTCGTACGGACCCAACCCTTTACGTTTATTTCAGATCCATAGTTTGTCAACCCTAAGGCGTCAACTATTTTAGTTCTCTTTATGCCCATAATTTAAATATCATTTAATGTTTGCAAAATTATATGATTTTTGTCAGTATGCAAAATATATTAAAAGGTAAATTCATTACCATCATTGCCTAAAAAAGTATTTTCAAAGATTGGTTTTGCTTCTTCCAAAAACATTTTTCTGTCTCTGTATCTTGTGGAAAAATGTCCAATCACAAGTTTTTTTGCCTCAGCTAGCGACGCAATTCTAGCAGCATCCAAGGCAGTAGAATGAAAAGTCTGTTTGGCTCTTGCCCTATCCTTCTCCAGAAATGTCGATTCATGGAAAAGTACATCCACACCTTTTATAGTCTCGATTACCTTCTCATTGTAGGCTGTATCTGAAAGATATGCGAAACTTTTTTGTGGCGACGGTGGAAGAGTCAGATTATTGTTCGGCACGACAATTCCGTCTGGTGTGACATAGTCATCTCCATTGAGGATAAATTTATACTGTTCAATCGGTATATTATAGAATTTGGCTTTATCAGCTCTCAGATGTCGACGGTGGGGTTTCTCACGGAAAAGGAATCCGGATGTGGGAATCGAATGTTTCAACGGAATCGACACCACCTCTATTTTGTCATTTTCGTAGATTATCTCACTTGAAAAAGGAGAGAATGTTTCAAACTGCACTTTGAAATGAAGATAATTGCAAAAGAACTCAAGTTGAGGACGCAACGCATCTTCCAATCCTTTGTGGGAATGGATCATGATATCGCTACGTCTGCCAAGAAGATCAAGTGTTGAAATAAGTCCAATCAATCCGAAGCAATGATCACCATGAAGATGAGAGATAAAAATATGATTCATTCTTGAATGGTTGACACAGTAGTGACGCAATGCCTGTTGGGCATTCTCACCGCAATCAATCAGAAACGTTTTTGAATTCATATTCAGAGCGTAAGCCGACTGGTTCATTTTAAGCGACGGCAAAGCGGCACACGACCCTAATATTTTAAGAGAATTATCTTCCATGAGAATTAAAATAAAAAGAGGCACACCGTGACGATGTGCCTCCTATTAGTATAGCTTCAAAACTTATTCTTACTTAGAGAAAAGCTCGATTTCTACACGACGGTTCTTAGCACGACCTGCAAGTGTAGAGTTAGAAGCAACTGGGTTAGCTGAACCATAACCCTGTGACTGGATGTTAGCAGCAGAAACTCCCTTGTTAACCAAGTAGTTCTTTACAGAAGCTGCACGATCCTTAGACAACTGAAGGTTCTTAGCTGCGTTACCTGAGTTATCAGTGTAACCCTTAAGAGTTACAGACCACTCTGGGTGAGACTTAAGCAACATTGCAAGACCGTCTAGAGAAGAGTAAGAAGACTGCTTAATGATAGCCTTTGCTGACTCGAACTCAAGCTGAGCGAATGCAGTCTTGATGATTTCGTCCTCTTCCTTAGTTGGAACGTAACGAACTGGCTCACGAGTAGCTCTGATATGAGAATCAAGAGAATCCTGAGTGAACTTGATCTGCTGCTGTAGCTTGTTGATTGCTACGTTCTGGTTAACGATCTGCTCCTCAAGCTTAGATGTAAGCTCCTCACACTGACGCTTCTGCTCCTCAAGAACTGGAGTCAAATCAGGAACTTCACACTTAGGTGCGTAATCTACCCAAGCGATGTTACGGATGTTACGATCTCCACCGAACTTGTAGCGAACCTCAAGGTTAGCACCGAAAGTTAGGTGACCACCTTCTGGGTAACAAGTACGCATACGATACATTGCTGTTCCTTCCAAACCGATAGCGAAGTACTTGCTTACGTTGTACTCAATCTGACCAGCACCGTATAGTCCCATAACGAACTTGTTGTCATCAGCCATCTTGCTTGAGTTCTCCCAAACACCGATTGTTCCTACAACTCCTGGATTGAAGTAAACGTTAAGTTTCTGCAATCCCATGCTTCTGTATGGAGCAACGATATTAGACAAGTTGAATGAAGAATGAAGAATGATGTCGTGGTTAACTGCATCATAAGTCTCCTGATTGTTCATTGCGTACATGTACTGCAAGCCAAGACCCCAACGAGGATTGAATGTAGCCTCAGTGAAAATTCCGAACTGACCGTTGATTGTACCTGAAAGAGTACGATCTGGCTCAGCGATTGGAGCCCATCTCAAGTAGTTTACACCACCCTTTAGACCTAGAGACCAGTGGCAAATACCCTTTGCTGTAGCTGTATCTGCAGTTGCCTGCTCCTGAGCGAAAGCATTGCCAGCAAGTGTTGCTGCTGCTGCTAAAGCTAAAAATTTCTTTGACATTTTTTATAAGTTAAAATTAGACATTATTTACTTTCCTAGTTGATTCTTCAAAGCTGCCAACTGCTCGATATCTCCAAGAGTTGTCTTCTCCAATGTTGTTGCTGCTGCAGCCTCACTCTTCTTTGAAGACTTCTTCTTCTTGAAATCCTTCTTCTCTTCAGTTGCACCCTCTTCGAATGTTCTGCTGTGAGAAACGATGATTCTCTTTGACTCCTTGTTGAACTCTAGAACCTTGAATGGAAGCTTCTCGTCAACCTTAGCTACCGAACCATCCTCCTTAGTCAAGTGCTTTGGAGTACAGAAACCTTCAACTCCGTAAGGCAACATTACGATTGCTCCCTTGTCTACGATCTCTGTGATTGTTCCCTCGTGTACTGAACCCTCTGTGAAGATTGTCTCAAATACATCCCAAGGATTATCCTCAAGCTGCTTGTGACCTAGGCTCAAACGACGGTTCTCTTTGTCGATCTCCAATACCTGAACCTCGATGTCTGCACCGATAGTTGTGAACTCTGATGGGTGCTTTACCTTCTTTGTCCAAGATAGGTCTGATATGTGGATCAATCCATCTACTCCCTCCTCGATCTCAACAAATACTCCGAAGTTTGTGAAGTTACGTACCTTTGCAGTGTGCTTTGTTCCTACTGCATACTTAGTGTCGATAGCCTCCCATGGATCTGGCTTAAGCTGCTTAACACCTAGGCTCATCTTTCTCTGCTCACGATCCAATGTCAATACTACAGCCTCTACTGTATCTCCTACTGACAAGAAATCCTGTGCACTTCTCAAATGCTGGCTCCATGACATCTCTGATACATGGATCAGACCCTCTACTCCTGGAGCGATCTCAACAAATGCACCGTAATCAGTCATAACAACTACCTTACCAGTTACCTTGTCGCCAACCTTCAAATCTGGCTTCAATCCATCCCATGGATGTGGAGTAAGCTGCTTCAATCCTAGAGCAATTCTCTTCTTGTCGTTATCGAAGTCAAGGATAACAACATTGATCTTTTGATCTAGCTCTACAACCTCCTTAGGATCGTTTACACGGCCCCATGAAAGGTCTGTGATGTGGATAAGACCATCTACGCCACCAAGATCGATGAATACACCGTATGATGTGATGTTCTTAACTGTTCCCTCAAGCACCTGACCCTTCTCCAACTTAGAGATGATCTGAGACTTCTGCTGCTCAAGTTCTGCCTCGATAAGTGCCTTGTGTGAAACTACTACATTCTTGAACTCGTGGTTGATCTTTACAACCTTGAATTCCATTGTCTTGCCTACGAATACATCGTAATCGCGGATAGGCTTAACGTCAATCTGAGAACCTGGCAAGAATGCCTCGATGCCGAATACGTCAACGATCATACCGCCCTTAGTTCTGCACTTGATATATCCCTTGATAATCTCGTCCTTCTCCAATGCCTCGTTGACACGATCCCATGAACGTGCTGCGCGAGCCTTGCGGTGAGATAGATTCAACTGTCCCTTCTTGTCCTCCTGGTTTTCGATGTAGACCTCTACCTCGTCACCAATCTTCAAGTCTGGATTGTAACGGAACTCATTAGTAGAAACGATACCATCCGACTTTCCACCTACGTTCACTACGACCTCTCTCTTGTTCAAAGAGATTACTTTACCAATCACAACCTCGTTGTCCTTGATAGAGTTAAGAGTCTGGTCGTACTTTGACTCTTGCTCCTGACGCGCTGCTTCTGACAAGCTCTCGCCATTCTTGTAGCCATCCCAATCGAAGTCCTCTATAGGAGCTACATTCTTTGTTAATTCACTCATTTTAAAAATTAAACAATTAGTCGTTAGACATTATATATAGTAATATCGCTACAAAATTATAATTTATTTTGTACATTTCAATACAAACCTATTTTTTTTTGCTAATACACAATGCATTGTTGATAAATTCCGTATGTTCTTCACAAAAAATCATCTTCAACCTGTGCATTGCTCGTGTGCAGGCGATGTAAAGCAAACTTTTATCCATCTCGTCATTGTAATTAGCTTTCGTGACATTCGGTATCACCACTTCGTCAAACTCCAGTCCTTTCGCCATGTGCGACGTGGTCACCACTATTCCGTTGGTGAATGCCTGGCATCCGCTCACTAGCAATGTCGCTCTCTTCTGCAATTCTCCCAACGACTCGAAAAAGGCAATCGCGTCTTTCTCTAATTTAAATATGTATGCTGTCGACGTCGGATTGTTCACATCCACATCCATTATCATCTCTCTCATCAACTGGTCTTCGGCCTCTCTGCTCGACACTTCTATCAGCTGTGGGTTCTCGGTGTGTCGCTCCACAACGTCGATTTCCGAATTTCCTGAAATGCTCTTCGCCAACTCTGTGATCTCATATCCTGATCGGTAACTCTTGTTGAGCTTCATTATTTCGGCTTTATACAATGCTTTGCGGATATCGTCGGCGGTTGTCGAACTGTATGGGTTGACATTCTGAGCAGCGTCGCCAAGAATTGTCTTCTTGCAAGGGAATATCTTTGACAACAGACGGTATTGCACCGGTGAATAATCCTGCATCTCATCCACAAGCAGATGCTTCACACTGCTCTTCGTCTTCACTCCTTCAAGCGAGATCTTCAAATAGATCATAGGGGCGACGTCGGCATACTCCATCTTCTTGTCTTTCGTCTTCTTCAGATATTCCGGTTTGCCAAGCCACTCATACATATCTTTATATACAGCAGCGTCGGATCCAAGATGAAGCATTTTCTTCAATTCCGCACGCACTTTTCGCATCTCTTCCGTCGTCAGTATCCGACGGAATGATATCTTAAACTCGTTATTGATGTCGTTCGCTATCAGTTCCAGACGCTGACGGATAGGCAGTCTGTCGTGTGAATGGAATTTTTCCAATATCCATTCTTTGGCGACGGGAATGATTCCCACTACAATATCCTCTGGTTGGAAGCATGTATTCTCAAGATGCACCAGATATTTATCCAGCAACTGGACAAACTCGAATGTCGCTTTGAATTTAGTTCGCTCTATTGTTGCCGCATTCTTATTTTCCAGCAAATCGTTCACCTGCTCGAAGAATGTCTGGAATTTCACTTTGCCATCAAGCAGCTCAGAGAGAAGTTCCTCCATTCCACACTCCTTGATTGTCTCCTCTCCCAATTCTGGCAACACATTGGAGATATAGTCGGCAAACACTTTGTTTGGCGAGATGATCAGGATGTCGTCGGACGTGATCTGTCCCTTGAACCTATATAATATGTATGCCACTCGATGGAGTGCTATCGACGTCTTTCCCGAACCAGCGACTCCCTGGATTATAAGGTTGTGCGACTCTTCATCACGGATAATTGCATTTTGCTCTCGTTGGATTGTGGCGACGATATTCTTCATTCGCTCGTCCGACGTTGTGCTGAGTTCCTTCTGCAGCAGTTCATCGTCGATGTTTATGCTGTTCTGAATCATAAACTCCATAATGGAGTTGCGGATTCTGAACTGACGTTTGAACTCTATTACTCCATCAATCCTGCCAACCGGAGACTCATAATAAGCTTTTCCGAAGTCGAAGTCGTAAAACATTGTCGATATCGGAGCACGCCAGTCGTATATCAGATTTCGCTTGCTTTTTGAATCATAAAGAGAATGGATGCCAACATATAAAGAAGAGGCTTCATCCTCACCGTCGGCACGGAAATCTATTCGCCCGAAATACGGCACAAGCTTCATCCTTTTCAGGCGACGCTTCGTATTCTCCATCTCTTCAGCACTCATGGCAGCCTGTGTCACATAGTTTCGCGTCGCACTTTTTTCCGCGCGGTCGAGTTCGGACAGATTCTCCCACAAATACTCCTTGAATGCCTTCATATCCTTCACCTGCTGGTGGATAAAGGCATCAATACCCAGAATCATATCATCAATAAATTCCAGCACCGACTTCAGATAACGTCGTTCATCAGCTTCAGTTGGGTTCAACATAGTCGTAACAATCGTAAAAATTATATCATCCGTAATGCGGGGGCTGAGCCTTTCGACTGCCCCATGCTCATATATGATGCAAAATTAGCCAATCATATATAATAGTAAAAAAGAAAGAGCACTCAAATTTAATTTAAGTGCTCAAAATATTTCATTCTTCTGTCTGACGCCTCTCTATACCATTTTCTTTATTTACTCTGTCAATAAATGAAGTCACCTCAGACAGACCATTTGCGAACTTTTCGAAATCCTCCTTATAAAGGAAAATTTTGTGTTTCTCAAATGAAACCTGAGACTCATCATCACCCAATTTTTTCTTACTCTCTGTTATCGCGAGAAACAATTCACCCCTACGATTCTTCTTTACATCAAAATAGTAAATTCGTTTTCCCGCCTTCACCGCTTTGGAAAAAACGATTTCTAAATCGTTTTTGTCCTTAAAATCCTTATTTTCTTCCATATCGTAAAATATCTATTACAAAATTATTACATTACTGAAACAAGCCAAAAGGCAATAATATTTTTTTTGTTTCATTTGTGAAAAAATGTAAAAATATGAGGCAAATCACGCATAAATACATTCATTTGAGCCTTTTTTTACCAATATGAGAATTAAAATTCAATTTTCTGCGACATATTGACAACCCATTTCTTCGTATCACACATTATTACGCCTTCAAATTTTTCCGCAAGATATGACAATTCTGTTAAATCCCACGTGTTTTTATGACATTTTTGTTACAAAAATTAGCAAATCAGCATCATAAATAATTCAGCTATTAATGTGAATGATATTGTCGAAATGCCAACATTATCTATTTTTTCCAAAAAACTAATTGTAAGTTAGGCGTACAAAGGTTATCTTTGCGACGTTTTAAGTAGACTACATTTGTAAGTAGAGAAAAAAAATGGTAAAAATTACATTCCCAGACGGTTCCGTTCGTGAATTTGAGAACGGCGTCACAGGTTATCAGATCGCAGAGAGCATCTCTTCACGTTTGGCACAGGACGTGCTGGCGATCAGCGTAAACGGAGAGACAAGAGACTTGAATCGCGCAATCAACGAGGATGCGGCTATCAAGTTGTTCAAATTTGAAGACGAAGAGGGTAAGCACACATTCTGGCATACTTCAGCCCACTTGATGGCCCAGGCAATCCAGATGCTTTATCCAAACGCAAAATTCGGTATCGGACCAGCTATTGAAAACGGTTTCTACTACGATATCGATTTCGGCGACATCACATTGAAAGAGTCGGATTTCGCAGCCATCGAGAAAAAGATGATGGAAATCGTTGCGACAAAGCAGACCCTTACTCGCGTCGACATCTCAAAAGCAGATGCCATGAAGATGTTCGAGCAGAGAGGCGAAGTATATAAGACTGAGTTGATCAGCGAGCTTGAAGACGGAAAGATCACCCTATACGAGCAGGGAAGCTTCACAGACCTTTGCCGTGGACCACACTTGAAAGATGTGTCTCCAATCAAGGCTGTCAAGATCACTTCTCTTGCAGGAGCTTATTGGAGAGGCGACGAGAAGAGAAAGCAGCTTACTCGTCTTTACGCCATCACATTCCCTAAGAAGAAGATGCTCGACGAGTATCTTGAACTTTTGGAGGAGGCTAAGAAGCGCGACCACAGAAAGATCGGCAAGGAGATGGAATTGTTCATGTTCACAGACATGGTGGGCAAAGGACTTCCAATGTGGCTTCCAAAGGGAACAGCTCTTCGCTTGCGTCTGGAGGATATGCTAAAGAAGATCCAAAAGAGATTCGGCTACCAGCAGGTAATCACTCCTCATATCGGAAACAAGAACCTATACGTCACTTCAGGACACTGGGATCACTACGGTGAAGACAGCTTCCGTCCTATCGAGACACCAGAAGAGGGAGAAGTATACATGCTTAAGCCAATGAACTGCCCTCACCACTGTATGATCTTCAAATATCAGCCACGTTCATACCGTGACCTACCTTTGCGTCTTGCAGAGTTCGGTACTGTATATAGATATGAGCAGAGCGGTGAGCTTCACGGATTGACACGTGTACGTTCGTTCACACAGGATGACGCGCACTTGTTCGTACGTCCAGACCAGGTAAAAGAGGAGTTCATGCGCGTGATGGACATCATCGGAATCATCTTCAAGGCTTTGAATTTCGACAATTTCGAGGCTCAGATTTCATTGAGAGATCCAAACAACACCACTAAATATGTAGGAACAGAGGAGAACTGGAACAAAGCGGAGCAGGCGATCATCGAGGCATGCAAGGAGAAAGGAATGCCAGCACGCGTTGAATATGGCGAGGCAGCGTTCTACGGACCTAAGCTCGACTTCATGGTGAAAGACGCTCTTGGACGCCGTTGGCAGCTAGGAACAATCCAGGTGGACTACAACTTGCCAGAGAGATTCGGCCTTGAGTATGTAGGAGAAGACAACCAGAAGCACCGTCCAGTGATGATCCACCGTGCACCATTCGGATCTATGGAAAGATTCGTAGCCGTGTTGATCGAGCACACAGCAGGAAAATTCCCATTGTGGCTGACACCAGACCAGGTAGCAATCCTGCCAATCAGCGAGAAGTACAACGACTACGCAAGAAAGGTACAGGAGTATTTGGACTCTAAAGATGTGAGAGCCATCGTCGACGACAGAAACGAGAAAATCGGAAGAAAAATCCGCGACAATGAGATCAAACATATCCCTTACATGTTGATTGTAGGAGAGAAAGAAGCAGAAAATGATGAAGTTTCTGTAAGAAAACAGGGCGAAGGTGATAAAGGTTCAATTAAATTTACTACATTTGCCGAGAATTTGAATGCAGAAGTGGCTCAAATGTTGAGCGAATTCTAAGATTCAAGAACATAACAAGATAATTAATAACTATTTAAGGAGGATATTGCTATCGCAACTCAACCATTTTTCAAGAAGCCAAAGTCTGCTGATACAGCGGCGCCAGGCAACAAACCCGCACAAGGTCCAAAAGACAACAAGGGTACTCAGAAAGAGCAGGCACACAAGATAAATGACGAAATTAGAGCTAGAGAAGTTCGTTTGGTAGGCGACAACGTAGAGCAAGGAGTGGTTTCATTAGAAAAAGCACTTCAGATTGCTGACGAATTGGAGCTTGACCTAGTTGAGATTTCACCGAACGCAGAGCCACCTGTTTGTAAAGTTATTGATTATCAGAAGTTCCTTTACCAGCAGAAGAAGCGTGAGAAGGAATTGAAGTCAAAGCAGGTGAAGGTTGTAGTCAAAGAGATAAGATTCGGTCCTCAGACTGATGACCACGACTACGAATTCAAGCTTCGCCACGCGATTGAGTTCTTGAAAGAGGGAGCCAAGATAAAGGCATTCGTATTCTTCAAGGGACGTTCCATCCTATTCAAGGAGCAGGGAGAGGTGTTGCTACTTCGCTTTGCCAACGATTTGGAAGAGTATGGGAAGGTGGATCAGATGCCATTGCTTGAAGGAAAGAGAATGATCATCACGCTTTCTCCAAAGAAAAAGACCAAGTAAAAATACTAGGTATAAAGGTTAATTAAAAATTAAAAAAATGCCAAAAGTTAAGACTAATTCCGGTGCCAAAAAAAGATTTCTTCTTACCGGAACAGGAAAGATCAAAAGAAAGCACGCTTACAAGCGTCACATTTTGACAAAGAAGACAAAGAAGCAGAAGCTTAATCTAACTCACGATGCAATCGTAGCATCTTGTGACCGTAAGGAAGTAAGAGATTTGCTAAATCTTAGATAAGTCTGAGTTATCAGGTGAACTAAGAAGATTTGTCTTAAACAGAAATTTTTAATTTATTAAACAGAGTTGATAGCCAAAAAGATCTCATAAAGAGACGCTATTGCTCACAAAACTTAAAAAAATGCCAAGATCAGTCAATCACGTTGCTTCAAGAGCAAAGAGAAAGAGAATTCTAAAGCTTACAAGAGGTTACTACGGAGCTAGAAAGAACGTTTGGACGGTAGCAAAGAACACTTGGGAGAAGGGTTTGACTTACGCTTACCGTGACCGTAAGAACAAGAAGCGTAACTTCCGTGGACTATGGATCCAGAGAATTAACGCTGCTGCAAGACTAGAGGGTCTTTCATACTCAAAGCTTATGGGTGCTATCCATAAGGCAGGTATCGAGATGAACCGTAAGGTGTTAGCAGATTTGGCTATGAACCAGCCTGAGGCTTTCAAGGCTGTTGTAGCTAAGGTAAAGTAAATCGAAGCTTTATTAGGAATAAAAAACCTGATGTCTGAGACATCAGGTTTTTTTGTGTTTTAAAGCGTTGAGGGTGGAGGATTGACGGTAGAAAAGTATAGACAGTGCACACCGTCTCTTCTAATGACTGCATGATTCTGTATTGCCTTCCAGGCAAAGCGTGGACATGGTGTTTCTCATACCCCGAGACTGCGTCCCGGGTTACAGTCGCTTCGCTCTGTAGCGTCTTCCAGACGCTCTATCTGGTGCTCCATGATTTTGTACAGACGGTGTGCACACCGTCTCTACTATTTATTTAATGATCACTTTTGCGACGCGATTGTCGGAAACCACAATATATACTCCGTTTGCAAGCGATCCATTCTGTGCCGTAACATCGTGGCCAAGCATATCGACGATGCGGAAAGAATCAACTCCGACGACGATCACCTGACGATTAACGGCGAATGCCACTAATGAATATGTTTCGACATCACGAATGTCTGACAAAGAACCGCTATTTTGATCTAACTTAGGATATTTATCCACGCCTATAATCTGATGCCATACATTAGGATTGAAACTCCAATTGAAATTTTTAGATATAATTCCATACCCACTTTGGTGATTATGATTTGGAATATATGAATTCAAAAGATTAAGGACTTCTCCATTTTCAAAACTTACGAAAGGCATCGCCACCGCATTAGTGTCTGAAATGTTTTCATTTGTTACCATAGCTGGATTTACCGACTCTACAGAATAAAAACAGTTCTGCATATCGTCAGGGGAACAACCATCTCCTAAAATTTCCGCATTATTTGGAGAGACTAGCGTTCCCAGATTATAACAGTTTTGAGTAAGCGAACATTCACAAGAAGAATATACTATTCCACTAGCCGAATTCGAACCCGTTATTTTACCGATATTGTAGCAATTGTATGTATTTCCACATGCCCATGCATTGATTCCACATGCATTTTTTCCAGTTATGCTTCCCTCATTCCAACACCTATCGACTACACCATATCCATATGCAATTATTCCAGCTGCCAATCTTTCGTCATGACCATCATTCAAAGAAATGATGTTTGCTTGATTATAGCTGTTAGAAATCAACCCATTTCCAGATCTACAAAATCCAGCAAAGGAGTATACCATCCCCTTCAAATGGCAATTATCAATAATTCCATCATTATCTTCTACAAAAGCAGGTGCCGAAAAAACGCCTTCCAATCCCAAATTTTTTATAACCGAACTATTTGCATACTGAATAAGACTGCCTCCACACATTCCGGAAATTTCATGTCCTTGTCCGTCAAAAATGCCATTGTAATAATTGTAGTTTTTCCCGTCAGGACCTTTTTCTCCAGTTCCAAATGTGATATTCTCCGCAGGTCTGGTTTTGCTGTCTGTATTGTTTACAATAATATCGTTCATAATTTTTGCGTTAGCATTCCTATGTTCGTAAGATTTCGCATAACGCATGAACGCAAACAAATCTCCTGCACTATATATATAAGCAGTATCGTTTTCTATAGTCAACGGATTCTTTGAGCCAAGACACCCATGACAAAGACCATCCTCATAAAAGTGAACGCCTGTTGCTGGCTCATTATCAATAGTCTTGCTCCATTTGGTTCCACATCTTTCACAAGTGTAAGCTATGGTTCCAGAGTTTGTGCAGTCGGCATCATAATGCACAAAATGTATAGAATCGTGGCCTAGAGCTGGCTCTGATTCCAACGCCACCTCCTTTAACATTGCTTTGCAGCGTGAACATGATGACTGCATATATCCATTATGGGTACAAGTTGCAACAACATGGTATTCTATCGTATCATGACCAAGTGCCGGCTCTGTTTTGCTATTAACTACCGAGAAATATTTATTGCATCGTGCACAATTATAGTAAGATTCGCCTGCATGTGTACAGGTTGGATCATAGTGTCTTGTTAATACAGAGTCATGTCCAAGAGGATCGCCAACATATTCTCTAAATATAGACGAGCATCGTGTGCATGTCGACTTGTAATATCCAGCAAGTGTACATGTGGCTTCAATTAATACTGTTCCCTTGATTGTGTCGTGGCCAAGAGTCGGCACTGTATCATAATTATAATGTTTCATGCCACACATACTGCATTTGGCTATGCTGTAACCGATTTTCGTGCAAGTCGGCTTGGTTACTATTATCGTTGTGTCGTGACCAATAGCCGGAACCGTATCATAATTATAATGTTTCATGCCACACATACTGCATTTGGCTGTACTATAACCGATTTTCGTGCAAGTCGGCTTTGTTACTACTATCGTTGTGTCGTGCGGTATTGATGGCACTGTATCGAATATTTTATGACATTTAGTGCAATAAGTAATGCCACAAGACGCACATGTCGGAGCGACATACGTGCTGTCTTTATGTTCACATATTGATTGAGACACATTATAATACCTGTCTTCTTCTTTTACAACGACTTCATTGCCATTCAACAATGGGTATTTATCAACGCCAATTGACTGGAAAAAAACTGGCATTTCACTATCTTCATTCAACAGATAACATACTTCACCGCTCGCAAATTGATCTGATGTCTTAAACGATGCATTGGAATTATTATTCGAATTGTTGAAGTAACATTTGGAAGTAGAAGAAGAACTGTTATATCCAATCAACGAAATGGAACTATTATAAGAAAATGAATTTTTTACTGAGGCACCATGTTCATGACTTCCAACCAAAGATCCAACTCTACTATTGCCCGATATTTCACCTACATTGTAGCAATAGCTCACTGTGGCTCCATAAGTAGCTCCACAAATTCCTCCACAACCGAAATCAGAATACAAATCAATGTTCCCTTCATTATGACATCTGCTAATAGAAGACCCATTAGTATATCCTACAATTCCACCAGTGAATTTTCCTCCTGAGACAGAAATATAATTATGACAATTAACAATTGTCGACTCATATGCATTTCCAGCTATGGCACCAATATTGCTGCCATACGAGTTAAGAGAACCCGACAAAATTGACAAATTGGAAATAGTAGCCGAATTGGTAATGCCAAAAAAGCCTTGCCCTAAAACTGAAGAATTTCCTGTCGCATATAAATTTTTGATGCCATATCCTTTTCCATCAAAAATTCCACTATATGTGTTACCACTAAATCCAATAGAATTCCAACTGCCGATTTCCTCACCACAAACAGAAGACAAATCAATATCTGCTGTCAATTCCGCACATGATAATGTGTCTTTAGGCACATCGGTAAGCGTACCATTCACAACTCCGGCAAACCATAGCAATTCCTGTGCATTGCCAATCTGATAAGGTTTTTCCTTACTTCCGTCACCTGCACTTGGTTTAGTCTGAGCAATCACCACTAAGCTAAAAAGTGAAAGCAAAATAAGCGATAAATATTTTTTCATATTTCAAAACTATGTATCTATGATAAAATTCGCATACTAATATCCTTACAAAATTAGGAAATCTTTTCACTAGTGTCTCTTAAAAAATGTT
>DGHQ01000032.1 GCA_002392915.1 Bacteroidales bacterium UBA3844
TTTCTCCCAACACTATTGTATCACGAACAAAAACAGTGTCGTTTACTACAGGGAGTTCGTATGCACCCATACACGTCATGTCGTCACGCGATTCTCCACGCTGGTCTGTTAGCACATTTTCAAGACGTGGGAAACGGATGGATTTACCGTCAGAAAGTTTGTCTGATATAAGAGCAACGGTAGGTGTGAAACCACCGTTGTCCTTTAGGACAAATTCATCTTTACTATCAGTCTCAAACAAATTTTTCTCCAGATTCTCATTGTCTGACAGATTTATGTTGTCTGACCAACCTGACATTTCTGTTATGCCAGATTGGAACAAATTATGGTTTACCAAATCAAAATAGTATGAAGAAGTAGTACGTCTTGTTCCTTCAAAGAAAGACGTGAATATATTCTTCAAAAACAAATTTCCTACTAAAGTTGAGGACTCAGAGGAATCAGAAGAACTGTCTGACAAAAATGTTTTTGCCTCGTTATTAAAGAAAGAGCAGTTATACAAACGTAATCCGCCATAATAAGAGAAGAGTCCGTAATTTGCCTTGTTATTGGAAAATGTACAGTTTACAAATTCATAAAAATTGCCATACTCCTGGCCAATACCAGGGAAAGCAAAAAGGTAATCCGCCTCATTATCCACGAATGTACAATTATAGTACTTATCAACTCCAACATTAAACGGTGTCTGATATCCTAGAAGAAGAGTATTCTTATTCTTTAAGAATAAACACTCCCTGAATTCGATTACACTTTTAGACACTTGCGTATGATATACCACACATTTTTTATAAGCTGAATTATATGTAGGATCAATTTCTCTAAATGTACATTTTTCAAAAGTTGCCAATAGATCCTCTGAGAAACCAACAACTATAGGACTCTCAAACACTACTCCATAGAAATTGGTGCTGTATGACGTGAAACACTGGACTGACTTATCATCACTTCTGAAGATTGTCTCGTATTTTTGTGGCTCTGACTTTGTTCCACTCTTAATATCCGCAGGAAAGCCTCCTATAATGGACACATTCTTTGCACTTGGCATAAAATATACATTTTTACCATCACCATTCTTATCTGAATATACAGGATGAGGCATATACGTTCCAGCCGCAACATAGAATGTAGCCCCTTCAGGAACCAATGGCAAAACAGAGGCGAAATCTGTTCCATCCATGGCATTCTCCCAAGAAGATCCATCTCCTGTACCATCTCTCTTTGTTTTCACATAAAATGGACCTTTCAAAGGAACTGTATATGTGTTAGAAAATTCCGACAAATCATAATACTCATCTTTACTTGCAAGTGCTATAAAACTTAAAAGCAATTGATCAGGTGCTTTAACCTTAACCTTAAAGTTTCCGTTTACGTCAGTAGAATCACAAGACAAATACTCTAGAGCATCCTGATCTCTGCCATCTGACCTAAAAATTTCTATTTTGACCTTTTCTTTTGTCTCAACTTTACCATTAACAAAAACATAACCATCTTTATCAGGAGTAGATACAGAAGTAATTACAGGTGTGGCTATAACATTTGTTTTTCTCATGGACGACAAATCTATAGCCTTAGAATTTACTGGTGAATTCAAGAACTGATTTGTTCTAATGTCATCATGGACAGAAGGAGAACAACCATACGATATTCCACACTTTAGATTTGCTTTAAACGTATTGTTTTTCACCATCATTCTTTCTCCAAGATTCACCACTCCACTATCATTATATGCAATTAAATTTCCATTCAAATCAGGTTGACTACCTCCTACATAATCATATAACTTAACACCCACTCCATTGCCCAATGCATCTCCACTTAGATTAGTTCCAATAAAATTATTTCTAATTGTCACAGAAGGTTTTTGATCAATCGCAATTCCAGAACTTTTATTTCCAGATATAATATTGTTTTCTAATACTACACCACACATATTTGAAATAAACACTCCTATTGTATTTCCTTTAAAATCAGCATGTTTCCCATCTTTTCCAATAACATTATTTTCTAAAATTGTAAAATTTGTACCAGATCCTGAAACTCGTTCAAATTTAATAGCAGTTTTAGAACCTGACAAAAAGCAATCAGAAATAGAATCTAAAGTAGCATTATTAAAATAAACTGCACATTCTTCATTATCAATAAAACTACAATTTCTAATAATTTCAGTTGTACCTGTTTGATTGTCGAAGCCTATTCCATTATTTTTAATAATACTATTTAACAACTTTTTCAAAGTACCTTGTCCAGAAGTAATTCCTCTTTTTTTATTGTCCGATATTGTACATTCATATATCGTTTCTATTTGAGAATAACGACCATCTATACCATATTCCGTATTATTATAAATATTAGAGTACTCTATTCTTCCTAGAATCGAACAAAAAATACCTGAAGTACAATTATAAATATCACAATGAGAGAGAAGACCTACACTTTTACCATTATTACTTTTGATTCCATAACCAGTACATTCGTAAATTTTCGAAGACCTAATTGTATCAATGTTTGTGGTTTCAATACCCGTTTTACAATCATGTATCAAACAACTATCTATCAATGATATATTTCCAATTTGAATTCCAGATCCATCCAAATTTGAAATTGTATCCTTAAACATTCTTTTAATAGAACCAGCAGACCCATAAATACCAGATTTTACATTTGAGTTTCTTAAATCAGATATTTCACCACCCGAAGTCATATCAATCTTCCCTACTACAGATGTTTCCGAAATCGTTTTTATATTAACATTGTAGGTTCTTAAAGTAGCTCCAAAATAACAATTCTTCAAATCATCAACTGAAGAATAAAAATTCACATCTCCCATCAAACTGTTATTGTCAAAAGACAATACTCTAATAGAATGAAGATCAAAGACTCCTCCATCCGACTTACATCCTGATATTTTTTCAATTGATTCTGAAAAGACATTAATACATGTTAAACAATTATTAAATTTACAATTTGTTATTGCTTTTATAGCGGGACCATTAGAAGAGCCATATGAACTAGGAAGGACAATGCCAGTTTTACAATTATTAAATACACAACGATCGATCACATTAGGTTTGCTAGATCCATAAATACCTTCATTACATTCAAATGTACAATTCTGTATCAAATCTACAGCTATATTAGAACCTGTTAATAATATACCTCTATCATAGCCTACAAAAACACAATCAACTATTTTATTAATAGAAGCATAACATAAAAGTGCCTGAGATTTGTTATCCTCGCCAAAAAACTTGACATTAGAAATTTCCCTAACTATTGTATCAGGGAAAACAAATCCCTTAGACTTAATTATAACATCACTTGTTCCTCCTTTAATAGAGACTACCCTACGAATAACAAACTGTACATCCTCAGCATGAATCGTATCTTTCACACTAAAAGTAATTACAGCCTCATCTTTTTCCGGAAGTTCATTTATTTTCGTTACTATTTCATCAAGAGTACCCTTTCCTTCCGCCAAGGAAGATATCACTTCATATGAATGAACTGCTGCCCACATCATCTGCACAGCCATCAAAACCAATATCAAAGAAAATATTCTTTTCATCGTATATAAATTATTCTCTATTCTAAATTATTATCTGCAAATTATATTTTTTGATTTTCCAAGAAACAAGCATCAATTTTCTTTATGTCATATATGTTAGCATAAAGGAAGGATTCAAACCAACAGATTGTATTTCACACACTTAAAGGCCAACAATCATAAAAAAGTATTGATTTTCTGGACAAAACTTTGCAAAAATAAGAAAATCAAATGTTTAACAAAAATGATTTAGAACATAATTTGTGTTAAAAAAGCTTAAAAACACAATATCTTTTATTGTCGAAAAACAATTTTATAAAAAAAGTGAGGTATTTGCCCCACTTCCTAATCCTCATCCACAATAATAAACACCTCTTCATTCTTACGTTTCATGTAATACTCCTCACGCGCGAAACGTTCAAGATTGGCTTTGTTTGTGCTCAACTCATCCATCTTTTCCAAGCATGTCTCAATCTGCTTGTCGTATGACTCTATCTGAGCGTTCAACTCACGGATCTTATTATAATTGTCGAACCTGTCAATATAGGTGTTGTCCATGATGAAAAATGACAAAACAAAAAATGCGGAAATCGCCAACAAATATTTGTTAGTAACCACTGCTTTTAATTTTTTCAATGCTACAAGGCCGAAGTTTTTTAGGATATCGTATTCGTTCATATCAAAATTCTTTGTTGACCGCAAAGTTAAAGAAAAATGTCAAATGAGAAAAAAAGTGATAAAAAAATAAGACGGTGGAAAAAATCCACCGTCTCTATTTCAAATTCCAAATGTCTACCCGACGTGTGTCTTACTTGACATACTTTTCATAGTTCTCCCAATTCTCAGGAACGACCATGATGTAATCCTCTAGATCCTCTATATCATCAGAATCCGGATCATACGTATAATCTCCGACGACAACAGCAGTGACATTGTATGGCTTAATCTCTTCAGGATCACTGAAGACATAAAGATTACCCACTTTCTTGACTGTCAAATTACCGTCCGATTTCACCACATTTGTCTTCTTGGCTCCAGACACTCTACCAACACTATTCTGATAAAGAGTAGTTACGCCTCCATTGAAATCAATCGACAAATCAGCCTGCGCGCAACGTGAACTTGCAGCTGTCGACTGGCATATCACAACGACATTTCCAGATTCTACTGTAATTGTCTTATCAGCCTTGATTCCACAAGGATAATTGAACTCAGTACCATCGTCGTAAGCCTTACCAGACAACACAATCAAGATATCTCCACCGTCAATTTTAACAGCACCGTCTGCCTTGAAGCCTCTTGCACCGTCGCCACCCAACTGGATATCGATCTTTCCGCCATAGATATTGATGTCCGCATTGTTCTCCTTGCCTTCTTCGAAAGTACAACGGATACCTCTTGCATCCACCGCATCCGACTTAACAGTAAGTGAGCCTCCGTTGATCTCAGCGTAACCCTCACCTACATCGACTCCGTCAGCATTACAATTGACAGTCACCTCTCCTCCCGACTGCAAATAGTAGTCGTTGACGTGGATACCGTCGGAAGCGGCATTGATAGTGATCTTTCCGTTCTTAACCTCTACATAGTCGCTGCTCTGAATACCATGGCCCACAACACTAGTGATGTCAAGAGAACCGTCGCCCTTGAACTCAAACTGGCCACGGGCACGCATTGTAGCTCCTACTGTATCATTGGCACTGTTCTTCAACGCATTCTTTCCGATAAGACGGACCTCAGTGTTCTTCTTTGTCAAAACATAGATTGGAGGATTTACCCCCGTGCTTGTAAGATCAAGCCCATCCAACTCGAATTCCGACTTATACTTAGATGAGAAAATGACATTTCCATTGGTACTCTTACCAGTGAATCTATACTTGATCTCTCTACCGACAAATTCAGAATTGATTTCCACAGTCGTACCGTCTACCTTCACATCGACACTGTCGAATGGATTGGAAACAGTAACCTTATCTCCGTCAAACGCCACCGAGACATAATGCTTCAAAATAATACTGTCGACCTTCGATGTTGCAAACTCATCCTCTCCAAAAGTGATCTTACCGCCACCAAATTTCATCTTTACTTCTGGATTCACGACACGGACACTCACATCCGAGCCCTGATACACAGACATTTCTGTACCTGCAAATGCAGCAATCGTGCAAAACATTGCAGATGCTAAAAGCATATTTCTTTTAATCATATCTTACAAAGTTTTACAGTTTTACCATCAACCTTCACGATATAGATACCCTGACGAAGGTTACTAATATTGATCACCGAACCATTTTCAGCAGTTGTCTTCATTGCAAGCACACCACTGATAGAATAGATTTCCACTGTCTTAACCCCCTCAAATCCAGAGATAAAAATCTCTGAAGACGCAGGATTTGGATACAATGTAATAGATTGAGAATCTGACGATAAATCATTCACAGCTGAGACTTCCTTTATAAGAAGTTTGGTTATGTTTCCCAAACTTAGGATCTTTGCCTCCGACTTTTCATTCTCTTTAATCACAAGGGACTTCTCTTCAAAAGACAGTTCTCCGCTCTCTTCAATTTTGTAGACGTGAGACTTAGAGTCAAACTCAACAACCGTCAATTCCGTCTTCAAATCGGCAAAAGCACCCTGACAAAGAATAGCCGCCAAGAAGGCCACAACTGCTCTTTTCATTTTATGCTTATTCATAGTATAAAGTGTTATATTTCATCAATGTCTATAAAACAATGCAACGAAAATACAAAAAAAATGGAAATATGAGCCAACAAAATAGAATTTATTGAAATTTAGTCACAAAAGACAACAAATAATGCATAATTCGTAATGCTTAATTTATATTTGTTGGGAAACACATCTATGTGGGGCAATCAACATGAATTATTAATTCTTAATTTATATTTTTCCTCTCTAAACCTATTATTCAACACATATTTCACTCATTTTTCCATTTTATAACATTTTTTAATTTTTCAGATGATGTAAAAAACAAAGAGTTGTCTTACATTTGCATAAACTAAAAATTTTGAAGGATATGAAAAGTACACGTTTTATTGAGATTTTGTTCTCACTTTTGTTCCTTCTCTTTTCAGTCTCAGCCACAGCGCAGAGATCAAGAGGAGGCGGTAGCAGCAGTGGCAGTTCATCTAGCTACAGCGGTGGACGCTCATCATCTGGCTCAAGCTATAGCGGAGGGTCATCAAGTCGTTCATATAGCTCACCATCAGCAGGCTCATCTAGATCATACAGTAGCTCGCCTAGTTCGTCAAGATCATACAGCAGCTCGCCAAGCACATCTAGATCATATAGCAGCTCACCTAGTTCATCCGGACTTCGCAGTCGTTCTACGACATCACGTCCAACATCTTCACGTTCGACAGTTCGCACAGCGGCATCTCCATCTGTACAGAGAACCACACCAGCTGTTCGTTCACGCAACGAGGTGGCAGCACGTCCAATACGCACAACAGGACCACGTGTGAATGCGACTTCTCGCAAGCCAGCTATCTCTCATGCACACAGCACAAATGCGTCAAGAGTAGGATCGTCAAGAATAGCTCGTACACCAAGGACACATCTTCACAACCGCGTGACAAGACGTCATGGACATGTGTACCATTCACACATAGGATATCACTATCATCCATTCTACTATGGAAACTGCAGATACTATGTGCACTGCGGAAGATACTACCGCTGGGATCCATATTGGGGATATGAGTTGGTGGCTTACCCATACGGATGGTACTTCACTACCCTACCATACCATTGCTTCCCTGTCTACGTAGGCAATGTGACTTATTACTACGGTCAGGGCACTTGGTTCGCTCCAAAAGACAATGGATATGAAATTGTAGAGACTCCTATCGCTGACGACGAGACACTTAATGTGCCTGAGTTGCCATACGAATGCTCTGCAATCGTTGTTAATGGCAAGACTTACTACGTGGGTGAAGGTACATGGTTTGTAGCGACTGATAACGGCTACCAGGTGGTTGACGCTCCTACTGAAGGTGCGACTATAATCGAGCAATTGCCTGAAGACAACAAGAAAATCGAGGTTGCCAACCAGGATTTCTTCTTCGCCGACAACAAATGGTATATGCCAGTGGAAGGCGGATACATGCTTATCGAGGAGCCTGTTGCTATCCAGAAGGAGACAAAGTCTGAGGAAACAGCTACAGAAGCAAAAGCTGACACAGCATCAAAAGCAACAGAAGCCAAAGCCGACACGACTCCCGCAACAAGAGGAATCGTACCAGCGACAAAGGTTCAGTTGCCAGCAGATGCCAAAATAGTTGAGGTGAGCGGCAAGAAGTACTACTTCGCCAACAACACTTGGTACGACAAGACTGCAAATGGCGACTACATCATCATCGAGTCTCCATTGAAATAATTTATTTCAACCAAATTAAAGAAGAAGGGGGATATTCAAGTTCTCCCTTCTTCTTGCTTTTTTCAAAAATCATAGCGGCGACGTGAATGCGACACGTCTACAGATTTAGTCACTCAGCCTTATCGCTGTGCACAACATTTTCAAAACCAAAACTATCATGAGCAAAATGAAACTCATATTATCAGTGATACTAACTTTTCTTTCTTTGTCTATTATGGGAAACAACAAGACATCTAAATTCGACTACTCTTCAAAATGGAGTGAGATAGACAGGCTTATGGACAATCCTTTGCTTAAAGATGCCCAAAAGAAAGTTGACGAGATACGTGCGACAGCAAAAAAGGAGAAAGACGAACTGAACCAACTGCGATGCGCAATATATGATTATGCCATCGACCTTGGTTGCGAATACAACATCACAGCAGACATCAGAAATACTCCCCGCAACGCCAACCGTGAAGAGGGAGAGGATATCATAATCAACCACTACAAAAAAGCGTCAGAACTGAAGGATGCTTTCAAATCACCAGTGGAGAAAGCATGTTGTGAACTTTTCATGGCAAAAATGATGATGAATTTCATGGATGTGATGGAAAGATACCCTGGCACTGTGCCTTCCGTCAAAGATAAGGAAGAGAAACAGTTTACCGCCGACAATCTACGTGAGATGTCGCACGAGGAGATCCGCAAACAAATCCGCAACCACGTCAACAATATAGTTAAGGACAAAGAGACTCTATTATCCACGTCGTCAGAGAAATATAGCTCTTTGTTTATGAAAAGCAATGAAATAACTGATGAATACAAGACATTGCGTCCATCTCTATTTGATGCGATGCTTCCGTCGCTATTCTCATTCTACTACGAGCACATTGAATTTAACCATGGCGCAAATTTATTTTATCTGCCAATCCATCTTGTAAAGAAAGATCTGCTTAAAGAAGATTTCATCAACTCCGTTTTCGCCGATGTCATAAACTATCACAACAGCAAAGGCGAATATTCCGCAGCATTATATGCTGAGCTAGATCGACTTTCTTATTTGGAAAGGCATAACTATATCGACAACGAAAACAAGATTGAAACTATCAACAATCTTATCAAGCAATACGAAGGGAAGACTTCATGCGTCGTATACGCAGTTGTGAAAAAGCATAATGTAATGTGCGAAACCATATCAGCGCTAAACACAGGCAGAGTCTCCTCAGAAATAATCGAATCATATCCGAAACTGATTATCGACGAAACGGATAAGTACAAAAAGCTTTATCCTAATCACCCTGGGATCAAAGATCTAAACAATATCATAAAGTGGATCAAAAATGCCGAAGTCAACGGAAATGTAGATCCATGTTTGGGCAAAGGGAAAGATGTGAAGATTAGAATCTCATATGCTAATATTGATTTGCTAGATGCATACATCTACCGCATCGACATGGACCCATTGGATATAGAGAAAAATGGGAACCAAGAAGAAGTAATAAATGCCCTACTTAAAGTAAGGAAACCATTAGCAATAAAATCATTTAAGTTAGCACCGTCTAACTACATCATCCATAAAGACACAACAATCAATATCGGCAACGAATTAGACTACGGAAAATATATACTGCGCTTCAAAGGAGACGGAATCAACTCTGATGATGACCTTTACAACAACTATGTGACATTCACAGTCTCTGATTTGTCTATTTTAGACATCAATTCGATAGGAGAAAAAAGAAATGTCTTTATTGTAGATGGTGAAACCGGACACCCTGTGAAAGGAGCAGACGTAGAAAAATACGACGTTAGAAACAGGGAATACAATTTGAAGGAGAAGCAAAACACATCTGTTGATGGAAAAGCAACGATTGCTCTGTCGGACAACAATTACTACAGACTGCATACACAAAAAGGCAAAGACATCTATGCCCCTTGGACAAATATAAATAAAAACGATCCCTATACACAACGTCCCGACTACAGGATAAACATACTGACAGACAGAAGCATTTACCGCCCAGGCCAAAATATCGAAGGCAAAGCAGTGCTGACATTTCTGAGTCAGAACGATGAGCATGTGATTGAAAACCAGAAAATCAAACTGATACTAAAAGACGCAAACCGCAAAAAAATCGAAGAAAAAGAGGTTTTCACCAACGAATTCGGTTCGGCAGCATTCAAATTCAACATTCCTGCAGACCGTATGAACGGAGAGTTCTCAATTGAGGCTATATCAAAAAACGAAATTGACACATATCGTGGATATCACAACATAACAGTGGAATCATACAAACTTCCTGTGGCAGAAGCAAAAGTCTACACAAAAGACGGAAGTTCAATAATGTATGGCAGCAAACCTGTGTTTGAGGGAGAAGTCAAGGCATTCTCTGGTGAAGCGGTCGGAGGAACAGTTGTCAAATATCGTATCAGTGAAGCCTGGTCTTCAAATATTCTGTCATCAGGAGAGACAAGATGTGAAAATAATGGCAAGTTCACAATTGTTTCAGACTCTGCCATCACTAAAGGTTCCTATTACATAGAAATTGAAATAGAAGCTGTATTGCCAAGTGGAGAGACCGTAACCGCCAGCCACAAATTAAATTTGGCTGACTCTGCGGTAATCGGACAAATACGTTCACTGAACAATCTGCATCTTAACGAATATTTTATTGAAAAAGGAAATTCCTTAAACGTCAATGTCAATCTCACCAACAATGCCAGATTCAATGAAGAGGCAGATGCGATACTCGTCGTCGAGACTATTGAAGACAAAGAGAGAAACATCGCATGCAAGACTTTGATAAGCAAAAACATTAAAGGCAAAGGTGATTTGACAGAGACTTTGGACATTTCTCCTCTTGCACCATCATCATATGAGATAAAGCTAAAAACTCTATCTGGCGAAATCATCGCAAAAGAGGATATTGTTGTTTACGACAAAAACTCGTCAAAATTGCCTGAAGGATTAAAAGAATATATCTGGTGTCCAAAAAAGTACGTCGATTGCACTCCGTCAAGTGATGCAAAAATCCTGATCGGTTCATCAGAAAAAGATGCCAAGATTTTAGCTGTTGTAAGAGACGATGAGGGGAAATATCTGCACGATGACTGGATAAATATAAACAATGAGCAGAAGACATATAAACTTTCCTACAACAAATTCTTCGCCAACAACGACACAAAAAGCATCAATGTTGAATTCATCATTGTCAGAAACCAACAATTGATGAAAGAGATTGTGTATATCAAAAGAAAAGAGACAAAAGAAAAACATGAGATAGAAGTTCTTGAGATTGTACGCAACATCGTACCTGGTGAAAAGCAGAAAGTGAAGATGAAAGTCAAACCGGCAAGCAACAACTTTGAAATTGCAGCTGTGATGGTAGACAAAAGTCTGCAAGGTATGCTTCCTAATTGGCACACATTGCCTCACTTTCACACATATCGTAATCGATACGAATCCATCATGCCATATATCTACTCCCGTTATTTTGCGATCGGAGACAAAAACATCTATTATGGAGAATATAAAAGATTGCCAAACATCAATTTCTTATGGGACAACATTAATATGCCAAACTCTTACGCTGTTCCAATGGCAGACTGCACAGGAGCCGTATCTACAAATGGAATGATGCGCAAATCATCGCCTCAAATGTTGAGAAGTGCGGATGTCGTAGAAGAAGAAGTCATGGCAGACTATGGCATTTCCGTCGCTCCAAATATTACTACTAAAGATCAACTATTAGAAGAAACCATGATAGAAGATACGATTGAAGACAAATTCGCAGATGTCAGAGTCCGTGAGAATTTTGTGGAGACGGCATTCTTCTATCCTCAGTTGACAACCAATGCAGATGGCAGTGTGGAGTTTGAATACACAGCTCCAGATGCGTTGACAGCGTGGAAGATGTTCATTTTTGCACACGACAAAAAAGTCAACAGCTGCATCACCAGCGAGGAGTTGCAGACAAAAATGCCGTTCACTGTAAAGGCCAGTTTGCCAAGATTCGTGAGAAAAGGAGACAAGTGTTCTTTCGCCACCACCATCACAAACAACGATGAGATAAAGACGCACGGAAAGTCCGAAATTCGGAAGATTATGAAAGGCGACGTCGCTATAATCGTAAAAGATGTAGCGACAGACAAAATACTTCTGCAGCAGTCACACGAATTCAATGTGGCAGCACAGTCCTCAGTAGTTGAGGAATGGAGTTTTGATGTGCCAGCAGGAGTGGCGGCGATTGAAGTCAAGATTGTCGGCAAAAGCGGAACATTCTCCGACGGTGAGGTGCACCAGTTGCCAGTGCTTGCAGACGGCACACACGTAGTGAAGAGCAAGTCGATGCACGTGAGAGGCGGAGAGACAAAAGATTTCTCAATCCCATACAATGAGAAAGAGATGAAAGATGCCGAACTCACCGTGGAATACACAGACAATGCTGTATGGCAGGCACTGATGGCTCTACCATCTGTGAAAGATGCCAAATATGAGTGTGCGACGGAATTGATTTCAACTATTTTCGTCAACCAGATGGCACAACGCATCGCCAACCTTTATCCTGAGATTCCAAGTGTGGTGGAGGAATGGAAAAGAGAAGGTGCCCATGCGACGTCGCCACTTGAGCAAAACCAAGAGTTGAAGAACGTGTTGATGCAGCAGACGCCTTGGGTGTGCGAGGCCAAGAACGAAAGCGAGCAGAGAGCTAAGATCGTTGAGCTATACGACAAAGAGAGAATCGACAAAGCCAACAACGACGCGATCAGCAAGTTGCAGAAGCTTCAGCAGGCAGACGGAGGATTCGCATGGTTTGCAGGATTCGAGTCGAGCGAGTATGTCACAGTGTCAGTGGCACGTCGATTGGTGGAGATGCGCGAATATGGAGTTTTGCCAAAAGAGTGTGAAAAGATGCTTAAAGATGCAGTGAAATATATCGACAATGCATTGGCAAAAGCATACAGCAATGAGATCGAGAAGAAATGGAACGCCGACAGAGAATGGGTGTTCGACGTCTTCAAAATCAGGATTTCCTACGACAGAAATCTCGACAACAAAACGAAAAAGATTCTCGACTACTACGTCAGCAAAGCACACAAGGAGATCAAGGACATGACTCTTTACGGAAAAGCGTCGTTCGCAATCGTCCTAAAAATGAATGGCGACGTGAAAGATGCCAAATCAATCGTGGAATCATTACGTCAGAGTGCCACAGACACAGAGGAGCTAGGCATGTACTGGAAAGAAAACCAAGATGGTTGGGGACGCTACGGAAATGCCATCTGCACACATGCTATGCTGACAAAAGCATTCAATGAGACCGGATGTGATGCCAAAGAGTTGGCAGACCTACGTTTCCATCTGATATCAAAGAAAGAGACGACACAGTGGAGCAGCACAGAAAGCACACTCGCAGCCATCGACGCACTCGTCGGAGATGGCAAAGCAACGTCTGATCTGAGAAAGAAAGGAAACCGCACCGTCGCAACGATCAAGATCGGAGGAAAGCAGATCGACGCGAAGAGAATGGCTGGCGACGGATATGTGAAAATCCACTACGACAATAAGACATTCACTCCTGAATTATGCAACAACATCCACATTGAGCAACCAGCCGGACAAGAAGGTATCGGAGGCATCTATATCGCCTACGACGCTCCATATTCAGAGATCACAAGTGGAAAGAGCGGCATTGAAGTGAAAAAGAAAATGTACAAAGTGGTGATAGCCAACGATGGAGATGACGACAAAGAGATGCTTCAGGAGATCAAAGATGGAGAAAAGTTGAAGAAGGGAGACAAAGTGAAGATTGTGATGACATTAAGAAGCGACAGAGACATCGACTTTGTGCAGGTGCTCGACCTCCGCGCTGCATGTCTGGAGCCAGTCAGAAAACGACCAGGAATGGAATGGGCAGACGGCAAATTCTACTACCAGAGCATCACGGACAGCGAGTACAGCATGTTCTTCGACCACATCAGCAAAGGCACACGAGTGTTTGAATATACATTGCATGTGACACAGAGCGGAGAGTACACACAAGGCATCACGAAAGTGATTCCACACTACTGTCCTGCTTTCAGTGCAAATTCAGAAGGAGGAAAAGTGAGTGTTGAGTAAATTATAAGACACGATCCTAGTTTATGACTGATTGTTATGAGGATTGTTAAGGGCAGAACGCCCTAACCAATCCTCATACTATTATAGCCAATTCTTTATTTTTAAACAGTCTCGAATTCATTTCGCATTTCACATTTATAATTTCTAATTTAATTTTACTATCTTTGCAATTATGTTGTACACACTAATAAAAGGCATGTTGATCGGCGTTGTAGTATCGGCCCCTGTCGGACCGATAGGCGTGTTGTGTCTTCAGCGTACACTTAACAGAGGAAAAGCCCACGGTTTCGCCACAGGATTCGGTGCGATGCTGTCGGATATGATCTACGCATTGATAGCTGGATTCAGTATGTCGATGGTGATAGGATTCATAGAAGAGCACAAATTCGCGCTTGAGATCATCGGCAGTATCGTAGTGTTCTGCTTCGGATTGCACACGTATAGAGACAATCCCGTCGCCAAACTAAAAAACATGGAGACGAAGAAAGGCAGCATCGTGCAGGATTTTCTATCATCGTTCGGACTGACAATCACCAATCCACTGGTAGTCTTTCTGTTCATCGGAGTTTTCTCAAGATTTTCATTCCTTACTAGCGACGTGGATACGGTGCAGAATGTGCTTAGCATCGCGTCTATATTGGCAGGAGCATTGGCATGGTGGCTGCTGATTGTAAATGTGGCGGATATTTTCCGCAGTCGATTCAACCTCCGTGGACTCGTGATTTTGAACAAGTTGACAGGATCAATACTTATGGTGCTTTCTGCCTGCACTCTGATATACACGATAGTATCAAAGTTTGTGGGATAAAAGAGCCGCACATAAAAATAGGAGATATGACAGACAAGAAAGATATTACAACAACTCATCAGATTCCAAATTCAAAGACGATTTGATGGTCGAATATGCGACATACGGAATGGATACAAATTTGTTTGTTTCTAAATATCAACTTTATTTGCCTAACATTGAAGAACTAAAAGCCATAGTCAACAGAAATTTAGACAAATAAAAAAAACAAAATAAGAAAACTTACATATTAACACATAGCAAAAGTCCACATAGTTCACACTATATGGACTTTCCCAAAGATTGAAAATTAATTGTGGCACAAATATACGGCTAATCTATTTTTTCTTTATCAATACCTGCCAGTATCCGTCTGGCAACTGTTTTTCTGATACGACAGTATGCCCTTCCAATCGTACTGATCCTGGCACATTCTCAATCGGCTTTCCATCGTCGAGCAGAATTTCCAGCACGTCGCCCGACTGCAATTGGGAAAGTTCCAATTTTGTGCGAACAAAATTCATCGGGCACAACACTCCTCGAAGATCCTTTGTCCGAGTCACCACAAAACCAGCGTTATTTGATTTCTTTTCATCTGCGGCAACCGCTTCTGCCTCGCGTTCCTTCGTCTCCGCTATATTATGCTGCAGACTGGCATCGGATTTCTTAAACTGCAGAGCGTCATCCATATTGGCATACAAACCGTTGACAGCGTCTGCCAATGCTCTTGCTTTTTCTCCATCGTAATTGCCATGCTCACCTTCCTGCTTTGCCTGCAAAACAAGCGATTTGAATGTAGCGTCGACATAACCTGTATTTATAAAATTCTCTATAAATGCATCAAAGACTTCTGATGGCTGCTGAGGATCAAGTCCACGTGTGACAAGAAGCATTCGCGACGCATGGAAAATAACATTATAGTCGTTTTTGCCCAAAGATTCCTTGATTGCCTCCTGATCTACAGTGATCATATCGAACAGTCCTGCCGAACATTCCGGCTTGCCTCTCTTAGTCACGTTGAACACCTCATCGCTGCCCCAGTCGAAATAGTAATTCTTGTCTTGAGCAAAAAGAGGGACGTTGCTGAATTCTATGGCAAATTTTGAAGCTGTTTCCTGTCCTAAAGACGAACGCAACCACTTACCGAACGTTAATCTTTGTTTTCCTTCACTTCCATACAAAAGTTCCGCCAACTCGGTTGTCTCTACGAATCGTTTCACCAGTTTCTCCACAAATTCAGGAATCTTATATGCACTAATAGTGCCAACCAACTTCGCAAGAGATGGCGAATTTTCATAATTTGCGCCGACGTACACCTGATAGGCAGGATAAACATGATCTGAATGGAGCACTTTGCCCACAAAACCAAGATCTGTCCACAACGGCTGACCGCATAAATTAGGACATCCTGAAATATTTATTCTCGCCTCATCGAGATATTTCAGATCAATATCACTCTCTTCCAATCGTCGACGGATCGCTTCAGCAAGTCCTTTCGACAGGCAGATTCCCAGTCTGCAAGTGTCAGCTCCCGTACATGACACAATATTATTCAACACTGCGGGCTTTCCATATTCAGAAGTGTATGCTGTCAGCAATTTTTCCAATTCTGGGAAAGCTGCGTCTGGAATATTTCTAAATCGGATATTCTGACGTGGAGTGAAACGGACTGTATGTTTTCCAAACTTAGCCACATAATGTAACACATCCTTCAAAGCCTGCACTTTTGATTCATCGTCGAGCTTAATATTTCCCAAGACAAAAGGCAATACCACAGTCTTATCCGTCGGCTTGCTATGAGGATAATCCTCCGGGTGGACATCCAATGTTTTGCCATCCGATTTGGCTTTTTCAAAATACTCATCGATCAGACGGAATGTTTCTTCCGGTCCTAACTTATAGAAAATAAATCTGATACGTGCTTTATACTTATCCTTACGATTACCATGAGCATTGAAGAAATCCTTTAAGGCTTTCACCAGGGCATAAAGATCCTCGACGGGAATGAACTCTTTGTACAGCCAGCCTACCGACGGCTTTGAGCCTGCTCCTCCACCGACATAAACCTTAAAACCTCGTTTTCCATCTTTAATTTTCGCGACAAGTCCAACATCATTGATATTCGCGTAATCCTCAAAATTCTCGTCTGAAGAGAAAGCTATCTTCATCTTTCTCGGCATCAAATACGAATCAGCCTCAGGCACAACAGCATCCGTAAGTGCCATAGCATAAGGTGTGGTGTCAAATGTTTCGCTGCCGCTAATACCGGAAAACTCACTCACAAGTATATTACGGACGGTATTGCCTCCACCTCCCTTCGTTGCCAACCCAACACTCTGCAACTGTTCGAGCACCGTCTTTACGCTATCGAGTTCCAAATTAAGGATCTGAATCTCCGCGCGCGTAGTGATATGCAGCAAATCCGATCCGTTTGATTTTGCGATGTCTATTACTTTTATCAGCTGTTCAGGAGTGATTACTCCTCCTGTAGCACGGACACGTGCCATATAAACCTCATTCTTACGCTGCTCATACACACCCATCGGCACACGGAATGCCTTAAACTCCACTCCACTGACCGTATTATTCTGGTAACCAGCGGCAAGAGTTCCTAATTTCTCTATATCGTTTGATAATGTATCTGGTAACTTATACATAATTTTCAAGGATTAAAAAGAATTTGACGTTTAGAAACTGTTTTCTAATCAATTTTGTCGTGCAAACCCAATAGGATCGGAATCAACGTTTATGAAGGCCACACTCCTTGTGCTCTGGATCCTCCCACCACCATCTGCCTGCTCTGATTTCCTCGCCAGGCTGGATAGCACGTGTACAAGGCTGACAGCCAATTGACGGGAATCCCTGATCATGAAGCTTATTGTATGGCACATGATTATCTTTTATATATCTCCACACATCCTCCTCCGACCATTTTGCCAATGGATTCACTTTAATCAGACCGTTGTTGGAATCCCACTCCACCACATCAATATTGGTACGAGTGACTGCCTGTGACGCCCTCAGTCCACATATCCAGACATCCAAGGTGGAAAGGGCTCTCAACAGTGGCTCTATCTTCCTGCATCGGCAACATGCTTTGCGCAATTCCACACTCTGATAGAAAGCGTTCACGCCATGCTCTCTGACGTAGGTTTCCACTCCTGTATGATCTGGAGAATAAACTTCAATCTTAATATCGTATTTGTCGTTTGTACGGTCGATCAACTGGTAGCATTCTGGAAACAAACGTCCGGTATCAATGGTAAAGACACGAGCATCTTTCTTTATCTTCACTGCCATAGCAGTGAGCACCTGATCCTCCAGCCCGAGACTTGATGCGAGTGCGATTCTGTTGCCATGTTTAGGCAAAAAATACTGTAGAATTTCCTCAGGTGTCGCGTTTTTCAACTCATCATTGAGTTGCTGGGCTAATTCTTCGTTCGTCATATTCACCTCCTATTCTACAATCATTCCAGCTCCCACAGTCTCATTTGTCCCTTCATCCACAAAGATTAACGAACCAGTCGTACGATTGTTTGCATATAAGTCGTAAGCAAGTGGTTTGGATACTTTCAAAGTGATTTTTGCTATGTCATTCATATTGATCTTTTGATCATCTGAGACATTCTCCAAAGTATTTATATTCACCTTATACTCGACAGACGTCACCAGACCCTGTACCTCATCTGTGGCATGTCGGATAATATATTTTTGTCTTAATTGCAGTGGACGGTGGTTCAACCAGCATACCATCAGATCCACCTGCTGCCCCACATGCGGAAGTTCATTGCTCTTTACTATTTGCGAACCTCTGCTGACATCCACGTCGTCAGCCAACGAGATACTGATACTTTGTGGAGCTTGAGCCTCATCAATCTGCTTAGTGCCCTCATCAATACGTGACACTGTTGATTCTGTGTAAGAAGGAAGCACAGTCACCTTATCTCCGACCTTGATTGTGCCGCTTGCCACTCTGCCTGCATACGCACGATAATCAGGCCATTCCGCAGTCTGAGGTCGTACCACATATTGCACTGGGAAACGGAAAGGCAATTCATCAATTCCCTCCTTTAACGGCACTTGTTCGAGAAGATGATGAAGAGTTTCTCCTTTATACCATGGTGTATTTTCCGACGCATTCACGACATTATCTCCCTTCAAAGCGGAAATAGGGATGAAGAAGACGTGTTTCAATCCCAACAATTCAGCGATATGAGCATACTCCTTTTTGATATTTTCGTAAACATCTTCAGAGAAATCCACCAAATCCATCTTGTTGATTGCCACTATCACATAGTCGATTTTCAACAAAGATGCAATATATGAATGACGTTTTGTCTGCTCTATAATTCCATTGCGGGCATCCACCAATATGATTGCGGCATCTGCCGTAGAGACTCCAGTCACCATATTTCTTGTATATTCGATATGTCCTGGAGTGTCAGCGATGATAAACTTGCGCTTTGGTGTGGCGAAATATCTGTACGCCACGTCGATAGTGATTCCCTGCTCTCTTTCGGCTCTTAGTCCGTCAGTCAGCAAAGCCAAATTGACCTCTGCGTTTCCAAGTCGTTCGGACGCTGCCTCAACAGCCTCCAACTGATCCTCGAAAATAGATTTAGAATCATATAAAAGTCGTCCTATCAATGTTGATTTTCCATCATCCACACTTCCTGCAGTTGTGAACCTCAACAATTCCATATCAAGATAACCTGTACCTTTTTCTATATTGCTCATAATTTAATTCCTTTCTAAAACGATATACGATAAACCTGAAACTTGAAACTTGAAACCTGAAACTTGAAACCTGAAACTTGAAACTTGAAACCTGAAACTTGAAACCTGAAACTTGAAACCTGAAACTAAAAATATCCAGCTTTCTTTCTGTCTTCCATTGCTGTCTCAGAACGTTTGTCGTCAGCTCTTCCTCCACGTTCTGTGACTCTACTAGATGCGATCTCATCAATAATATCCTCTATACTGTTTGCAGAAGACAATGTCAGTCCGGTACATGTGATGTCGCCAATCGTACGGCAACGCACCTGTTTCCTAACAACTTTCTCATTTGGTTTCAACTGCATGAACGGATAGTGAGCCAACCATACACCATCTCGCTCAAACACATCTCTTTCGTGTGTGTAGTAAAGGCTAGGCAATGGAATGTTCTCCTGAAGGATATACTGCCACACATCCATCTCCGTCCAGTTTGATATCGGGAAGACGCGGAAATGTTCACCCAAGTTTTTCTTTCCATTGAAGATATTCCATAGTTCAGGGCGCTGGTTTTTGGGATTCCACTGTCCGAATTCATCACGGTGGCTGAAAAACCTCTCCTTAGCGCGAGCCTTCTCCTCATCTCGTCTGGCTCCACCTAGAGCGGCATCAAACTTATATTTTTCAAGAGTGTCGAGCAATGTCACCGTCTGCAATTTATTACGAGAAGCATTGTAGCCTTTTTCCTCTACCACTCTACCCTCATCTATACTCTGCTGGACGCTTCCTACTATAAGTTTCACGCCAAGTCGATTCACCAAATCATCCCTAAACTCTATAGTCTCGACGAAATTATGTCCTGTATCAATATGTAGAAATGGGAATGGTATTGGAGCTGGATAAAAAGCCTTGTATGCCAAATGTGCCATAACAATAGAATCCTTACCTCCAGAGAACAGCAATACTGGTTTTTCAAACTGTGAAGCCACCTCTCTTATGACGAAAATCGCCTCCGACTCTAATTCTTTCAAATGTGTAATTTTCTGTGACATAGTTAATTTTCTTTCTTTAATTCTTGATTCCGAATACAAAATTACCGTCTATCCATCAGTTAGGAAATCGCAGTTGATAGGCATTCGTATAACATAAGTATGTGATATAGTCAATCTGGGCTCACTACAACAAAGGCATATCCGAATGCGACACCTTCTGTAACAAAAAACGAATCAAACGGATTAAACGGATGGGCTATCGTCCACTATCCGTCTAATCCGTTCAATCCATATTTATACTAAACAAAAATTACTTGGATTTCAATCTCTGAATAGCAGCATCTAGTTTTTCCTGTGGGATAGTGATATATCCGACACCCTCATTTGCATTCTGTCCCTCAGTCAACACATACTTCAAGAATGCCACAGCGACAGGATTTGTAGGGATTCCGTTAGACACAAGATATAGGTCACGTGCAGGAGGAGAAGGATACTTGCCATCTGCGATTGCCTTTGTCAAAAGGTCCTTAGTGGCATAGAAATCCTCATCCGGATCAATCTGTCCATTCGCATTCGCGTCGACGGGAAGGACACGGATTCCAGGCAATGGTTTATGAGTATTGTTATCATAGGCATAACCGATGTTGTTAAGTCCAATTGAATTTATATTCTTCTGCACAGCATTTGCCACACCCGGATCACTGTTAACACCTTCACCTAGCAAATCCTCCTGATGTTTGCCAAGCCATTTAGCCCAAGTCTCGGCAGCACCACAAGCGTCGCTTCGAGTGAACACTGAAATGGCAGTCTCGTCTGCTGTTCCCAACAATTGTCCCCAAGTCTTGATAGCACCATTGATCCATATGTCTGTAGCCTGTTCCTGTGTGATTCCGTGCTTTACCAACTCTGCATAAAAAGGGTTTGCCTCATTTATTGTAGGGACAACGGCATCTTTAGCGACAGGGAAACCTAAAGCTCCTTTTGCTATCTCAGCCTCACTCACCTCACGGCTTACCATTCCGAAATCCACCTGTCCTGCAAGAGCGTCTGTCATTCCTTTTCCTGCTCCTCCACCCTCAACATCAATTCTCACATTTGGATGAATCTTCTGAAAGTCCTCAGCCCATTTCACCGCCAATGGATAAAGTGCGAATGCTCCAGAAAGTGATGCGCGTCCACTCAACTCATCACCATTCGACTGTGGCTCCACATTCTTATTACCGCCGCAAGAGACAGCCAACGATAATAACAAGAATCCTAAAAAGGATGGAAATAATTGTGTAAAAATCTTTCTCATGCTGTAATATGTTTAATTTGTTAACCGTTTATCTAAATAACTTATGGATGATTTGCTTAGAATTTGACAGACAACTGAGCCTCAACAAGAGACGCATTATCCTTATTGCTGTTTGAGTAATCAGTCAAAATATAGTTGGTTTGCAGACGGATATGCTTGTTAAGTATCCAATTGAAACCGATTGTGATATCATTCTGGATATCAGTGTCCACACTTTTGTCTTTCTGATAATATGAATAGCCTACAACAGGTTGGAAGCGACGCGAGAATGTATATGCTGCGATAATGAACGCTCCCTGTTGCTCTGTATTGTCAGTCTTTCCATACAAGTATTCCGAACGGACAAACAGATCTCCACTATTAACAGTGAAACCAGCTGAAGTACGATTACGTTTGATTGCATTTTCATTTATATCATGACCAGCCGCGATAGAGTCTGCTGGCACAGCTTTTGGAGTATAATGACCGAGATACTGACCGACCTCAAGCTGCAACTGTTTGATTGGATTATAAGTCAACAGCAATGCGACATTCTTATATTCATCATTATCCTTTATATTTATGCCGTTACCATTATATAATCCTAGTTTATATGTGAAGACATCATAACCTTCCTTATTTCCTACCTTACCCCAGAAGCGGACACCCACGTCGCGAGCATTTGCCGACAATCCACTGACATCACTATATGCATGAAGTTTGTTCACTGCTGTCGGACGCTCAATCGTGTACATTGAGGCTGGACCTTCTAATCCTTCCTGCGAGTAGGCCACTTTGAACTGACCGATCTGGATATTGAATGCCTTGGCTGGTTTGAAATTTACATATGCGTCTAGGATTTTTGGAGACGACTCCCATTCTGCCTGAACTCGATAATCCACGAATTTTCCGAATTCACCAGCGAAAGACACACGGACTCTACGTATATCAAAGCTGTTTGGTTTTGTCTCCTGTGAATCATAGAAGTAACGTGTTTGAATCAATCCCGAAACTTTTGGAACAGAAGGTTTGATACCCTCAAGGCGAGATTTATGCTCTTTCTTTGCTGTGTCAGAAACTGCAACAGCTTCCTGGTTTTGCGAGCTCACCGTGTTTGCTGAAAATATCAGTGCTGCGGCTGCGATAATAGTTTTTAATTTTTTTCCCATGTCAATCTTGTTTTTGTTTTACACTGCAAAGGTAGAGTCTTCGTAAGGGCTGGGAAATAACGTTGTAAGGGTAATCGTATCGCATTTGTAAGTGGAATAGCATCACATAAGTTTGGGATAACGTCCAAGCAAAACGATAGTATTCAATCCATTAACACATAATCCCCGAAAGTCTTTCCTGACTTCCGGGGATTTATATAATTAATCACTAACGACTTGAGGTATAACAAAAAAAATAAGTTTTTAGACCCAAACATTTGCCTGACAAAATCATTTTTCATAGATTTGCAGAAAATATTCCTTTAAGAATAAGAAATTAACCAAAGTAAACTAATTGATTACTCTTGACAAAAAATAGGATTAATTATGGCAACATTAACAATAAAAATACCAGCGTCTAATCCAATGGACATTGCAGAAATACAGAAAAAACTCTCTGTATACGCAGAATGTTTGGTTAAATCGCTAAAAAACAAGAAAATTCAAACAACACCTTCCGAATCCCTATCTTCTATTTATGGAATAGGAAAATTAGATGGAGAGACTTTAGAAAATTTGAAAGAAGAAGCATTTTCTGAAAGATTTAAAATATGAGGGTATTTTTTGATACAAATGTAATATTGGAATTCTTGCTTGAAAGAGAAAATTTTGACGATGCTAAAAGAGTTGCCGATATGGTGGATAGAGGCGAGATTCAAGCTCTTTTTTCAGGTTTAACGTTTGACACAATCACTTATGTGCTTGATTTGTGTTTCAAGAAAAAAGGAATGGATAAATCCACAAGAATCCAAACACTAAGAAGAACCTTAAATATTCTGCTTGCAAAATTTGATGTTGCTGTAGTCACAAAGGATATTTAACGCAAGCTTTGAACGACAATAAATTCGAGGATATCGAGGATAGTTGTCAGCATCAAATCGCTTTTAGTGCAGGATGTGATTGTATTCTGACATTCAACAAAAAAGATTTTGTCTCATCTTCTTTGGCAGTTATGACCCCAAAGGAATTCTGTGACAAAGTCTCTTCCTTATAACTCATATTTACCGGACATAGGCCATTAACACATAATCCCCGAAAGTCTTTCCTGACTTCCGGGGATTTATATAAACATAAACAATAAAAACAAAGTTCAGACTATTATTCCTGTACAGCTTGCACTATATCTTCGTAAAGATCATCCACATGCTCAAGCCCCACTGATATACGGATCGTAGTGTCGAGCACATCCATGGCTCTACGCTGAGAACCAGAAAACGTGCCAAAGATTGTTGATGCCGTATGGATTGCCAACGAACGGTTGTCGAAGAGATTACTTGCACGGTGGATCACCTTCAGTCTGTCTATAAACCGTAGAGCAGAAGCTTTGTCGGCAAGATCAATTGTCAACATTGCACCAGACGTGTTGCCATACTGTCGCTTTGCTATCTCATAGAACGGATTGTCGGGCAATCCTGTGTAATTGACTCTCTTTATCTGCGGCACTTTCTGCAATCGTGTCGCCAACTCCAACGCATTCGACGACTGCACTCGATAGCGGGCATCCAGCGATTCCAACCCCACCGTCTGCATATAAGCCGCATGAGGAGTCATATATCCTCCAAGATTGAAGAGAAGTTCGTATCTGATTCGTCTGTTGAAGACGGGGAACGTGCCATAATCAATCACCAATCCACCAAGACTTGTCGCCCCTCCCGACACATATTTCGTGCTGCTCACCACCTGCACATCCATACCAAGCGACCGTCCATCAAACTCCGTGAATGGGATCAACGTAGTGTCGGCTATCACCGGCACATTGTGTGAGTGTGCGACGTCGGCGAGCATTCCCACATCCGCCACCTCCATCTGCGGATTTGTGATGATTTCAAAAAACAAAGCGCATGTCTTTTCGTCGACAGCATTACGCACAGACTCTTCTTCCAGCAAATTCACCTCTCTCACCTCTACACCAAAATTGCCGAGAGTGTTGCGGAACAAGGATACTGTATTGCCAAACAGATGGTTGGATGTCACTATATTTGTACCTGCCTTAGCCACAGCCATTATAGCATTGGTGATCGCAGCCATGCCACAATTGAACGCAAACACATTAGACGCATCTGTAAGCGACTTCACTCTCTCCTCAAAGAATGTGACAGTCGGATTCATTATTCGTGAATATTCCGGATCAAGCACTCGTCCACAGAAAACATCACTCATGTTTTTGGCTGAACCGAACTCAAAACTTGCACAGTGATACACAGGCATACTGAGCGCGCCGTACGCATCCGGTTTCTGATAATTTGTGCTGGTAGCTATTGTTTGTTTTTCCATTTTTAATTACGAATTATAAATTACGAAAATGCGCCATCCAAATATCTTTTTGTCAGTTCATTCTGCGGATTATTGAAGACGTCACGTGCCGGACCCTGCTCCACAACCTCCCCAAGATACATGAATATCACATGGTCCGCCACACGCTGAGCCTGTTGCAACGTATGAGTAACCATCACAATCGTATAGTCACGTTTCAAATCCACAAACAGTTGCTCAACCTTTTTTGATGATATCGGGTCAAGTGCCGAAGTACTTTCATCCGCAAGCAACACTGACGGTTCGACCGCCAACGAACGAGCCAAACATAATCGTTGCTGCTGGCCTCCAGACAAACGTCCGGCAGGTGCGGACAAACGATCCTTCACCTCATCCCACAAGCCGATACTTCGGAGGTAGTGCTCCACCACAGCATTCAGTTTTTCCTTATTTCGAATTCCATGTATACGGCATCCATAGGCTATATTGTCGTATATAGACATCGGCAACGTACATGGACGCTGCGGCACCAAGCCAATATGACGACGCAATTCTATAAGGTCTGAGCCATGCGATTTCACAATGTTGTGGTCACCAAGCAATACGTCTCCACTTATTTTCACACCTTCTGTAGTGTCGATGATTCGATTGAATGTACGCAACAAGGTGCTCTTTCCACAACCAGAAGGGCCTATGATACATGTGATCTTATTTTTGGGGATGGTCACGTTCACATCCTTTAAAATATGAGCATCACCTATATGAATATTAAGACCACGGACTTCTATGCCGTTGTGTTCAATTTTTTCAAATTTCTGAGTTGGATTGAATTCTGCCATATTTATTCTTTTATTGTATTATCAAATTCACAATGCAAAGGTATCTTGAATAAGAAAGGAAGACAATCGCATACGTTTGTGATAGAGTTCACAAATAGTTGTTATTGTAGCAGGATATTACAACATATAATTTTGCAAATGAAATTAGAATTTAGTCTTAAATATGATCAGCGTAATAGTCACATTGTATAATCAGGAGAACACTATCATCTCCGCTCTTCAATCATTGGTGGCACAGACTGCCCAGCAGTGGGAATGTGTCATAGTGGATAATGCATCATCTGATGCTAGCGAACACCAAGTCCGTTCCTATCTTATAGACAGGCGAATGCGGTATATCCGCTTAGAGCATCATGTTTCAACCAAAGAGGCTAGAGAAATAGGTTTGCAGAACACCTCTGGCGAGTGGATAATATTCGTAGATGCCGCAGACTACTTGAAATCCAATGCCTTACAAGCTCTCTATCTTGCAGTCAAAACCTACGGCACAAAATGTGGAGCCGGCAATTATGGAGTGGTACGAGATGGAGAAATAAAGCCGCACAGCTATGATCCGGCAGGAAAAATATATCAGAAAGACGTTGCAAAAGGAAAATTATCTGTGGTGACGGGAGCCTCCATCTTCAGCCGAGAAATAGCAGATCAGCCTGAGAGTTGGAAAGAGCACGACTTCGCATACACAGACCATCTGATACTCATCAGTGGAGAAGAATCAGAACCACTTGTCGAAGAATATAACAGACCGTGGTGGAAAAAAATTTTTAATTGACAGAACAAATGAAATATAGAATAATAAAAGACAAGGTGGCAGGTGGAGTCATGACTTTTTTCACTCTGCTGTCGCTCATCCTTTTGGTGGCGATGGCGGTAGGACTATGGCTAAAGTCTGCCGACATACTGGAAGAGCACTCAATGTGGAATCTGCTGACAGCGTCGGAATGGAAACCGATGAGAAACCAGTTCGGATTCCTCGCATTCATATCCGGCACATTCTATGTGACAGGAGTGGCGACAGTTATCGCTTTGCCGACATCACTATTGATGGCAATATTTCTGACGGAATATAGCCGCAGCACAGTACGCAGATATATCTATCCGTTGCTTGACATTCTGGCATCACTGCCATCTGTGATATTCGGAGTGTGGGGCACATTAGTAATCGTACCAATTGTCAGCGACATAATAGGGCCTGCAGTCGGGACAGCGACGTCTGGCTACACTCTGCTCTCAGGAGCTGTAGTGTTGAGCGTGATGATTCTGCCGCTGTTAGTGAGCCTATTCATCGAGATTTTAGGCAATGTGGAGATTGACTTAAGAGAAGCGTCACTTGCACTTGGAGCCACACGTTGGCAGACCACCAAACATGTTGTGCTGAAAAAAGGTTTGCCCGGCATCATCGCATCGACGGTGCTTGCTATCAGCCGAGCATTGGGAGAGACGATAGCCGTGCTGATGGTCTGCGGCAACCTGATCATTATTCCAGACTCATTGCTTGACGCTTGTTATCCAATACCAGCATTGATTGCCAACAATTATGGCGAGATGCTGTCACTTCCACTTTATGAATCAGCATTGATGTTTGCGGCGTTCATATTGTTTTTTATAGTTTTAGTGTTCAACCTTGGTGCACGTCTGTACCTTAAAACAATCAAAACAGAATGAAAAAGGCAAAATATATAGAAGAGAAGATTTTCCGTTTTCTAATGGTTCTATCCCTTATCCTCATAGCAGGCTTTGTATTCAGCGTATTATGGAGCATCTTCAGCAAAGGAATACCTGTATTGACATGGGAGATGGTGACTTCATTGCCCGGATCTGGTTTCTACGTCGGAAAACAAGGTGGATTTCTCAACGCCATCGTAGGATCAGTATATATTGTGCTAGGTGCCACATTTTTGGGACTGTTGATAAGCATTCCTGTCGTATTCTATTTAAGTGTTTATCTAAAAAAAGATTCGCGTTTCGGATCCATCGCACGATTAGCTTTCGACGTATTGTTTGGTGTGCCAAGCATCGTTTATGGAGCATTCGCATTCACAATCATGATTGTTGTCGGGATACGAGCTTCCCTGCTAGGAGGTATTCTTGTTGAGACGCTGCTTATAGTCCCAATTTTAATAAGGAGTATGGACGAAGTGGCTCGCACAATTCCGAAAGAGTTGCTGGAGACAGCATATTCACTAGGAGCGACCAAAATAGAGACAATCGGAGTCGTGATCCGACAAATCGCCCCTGCCATTGCCACAGCCACTCTGCTCTCAGTCGGAAGAGCCATGGGAGACGCTGCCGGAGTTATGTTCACTGCCGGCTTCACCGACTATATTCCGGAATCGCTTACAGACAAAGCAGCCACACTTCCGTTGTCTGTATTCTTCCAACTGTCAGCCCCACAGATTGAGGTTCAAAACAGAGCATATGCAGCCGCCGTAGTACTTACCGTGATAATTCTGATCATCAGTCTGTCTGGACGTTTCATCATGCGCTATTTCTCGAAAAACAAAGTGTGAAGATATCCATCAGTTTACTCCAAACACATATTTTTTTCACCAATATAAAATACTATGAATAAAGCCAAGAGTGGGCCAAACTAAATTTGGTAATTATCCTAAAAAATTATATCTTTGCAGCAAAGGATGGCTTTATTCTGACATGATTATTTGTCTTTGGATTGTCATAACAATGTTATTTGGAATTTCTGACACTCAAATCAGTGTCAGCCAAGAAAACATTGTTGTGAATGAGACAGAGAATGAAGGCATAGTCAAACCGTGTGACAGTCATGGCTTTTTGTTTGATGGAGAACAATTGCCATACAGTGTGTTATTATCCGCCCACGACACACAACATTTTGGCAGCAGCTCCCGTCATTCCCGTCACCACACATTAGGAGGAGGCAAGACAGGAAGATTCGCCAACTACTGGGAAACAAACAACTCTTATTATCATTTATATTTTCTTAGTGTTTTCTTTCTTTGTGCCTGCGTATTGGCTCAAAGAAAGAGTGCGTCTCCACGATTCTACTATGTCATTGTGTTGAGACGTTTCCTTTGTTAGGTGCTTTTTCTAAATCAATAGAAAAAGAAAAAAATTATTCACAAACCTATCAAAGAAACAATCAAAATGGCAAATATCAAGAGTTTACAGATGTGGAGCGACATCTGTAGAGACAATCGTATCAATGTTTGCAAGTCTTTTTTCGGCTTGTCGACCACAGTGAAATATGTTCCGACGGGAAGCGTCGTAGATGTCAAGAGGGTAAAATTGAGCAAACAGGACGGAGAACGATTGCTCAAAATCATGCAAACGGCTCATGACAACATGAACAAAGCAGTTGAAAATTTCCGTCTTAACGGGATTCCAAACGGAAATTATATGCTGGAGGCTTGCTGTTCACAAGATGCTTCATATGTCGCGATGCATTTATTGCAATACAAGCCATCCGACTACGACTACAAGCCTGTATCTGACATCATTGTTTATGAGGGAGAAGAGGCAAAAATCATAAATCAAATTTTTTAATCAACTGTCCGCCGTCACATGGGTTGTGGCGGCGGACTTAAACACTTTCAAATCATTATGACTTTAACTCCAGAAAATATTGTTTTCATGGGAGCCATACTCGTCTTTGCGAGTATTTTCATCAGCAAATGGGGCTATCGTTTTGGCATTCCCACACTCCTGCTGTTCCTTTTCACCGGTATGCTATTCGGTGTGGATGGATTAGGATTGGAGTTCGACAGTCACGAAAATGCGCAACTTATTGGCATGCTCTCACTTAGTGTCATCTTGTTCTCTGGAGGAATGGACACGAAGTATCATGATATAAAACCAATCTTGCCACAAGGTCTTGTGCTTTCCACAATTGGAGTCATGTTGACGACGGGAATAACAGGTCTGTTCATCTACTTAATATCGGAATGGACAAGTCTGGACATAGGATTGTCATTGCCACTTTCTATGTTGTTGGCAGCCACAGTATCGTCCACAGATTCTGCATCCGTATTTAATCTTCTACGATCACAAAGTATTGGTTTGAAATATAATCTGCGTCCGACACTTGAATTGGAAAGCGGATCAAACGACCCAATGGCATATGTTCTCACGATTGCTTTAGTACAGGCTATTGTCTCTGCCGACCAATTTTCTGGATTGGGACTGGCTATAGAAATTCTTATTCAGTTAGCGGTCGGAGGAGTGTTGGGATATGTGCTCGGACATGCGTCGGTATGGATTGTTAATCATATCAACCTACCCAATTCGTCACTCTACTCAGTTTTAGTGTTGAGTATGATCTTCATAATATTCACCCTTACCGACCAATTGAAAGGGAATGGTTATCTGGCTGTCTACGTGGCTGGTTTAGTGGCAGGCAACAACAGATTGTTATACAAACGAGAAATGAACTCATTCATGCAAGGAGTGACATGGCTTCTACAGATTGTCATGTTCATCACACTCGGTCTGCTTGTCAATCCGCATGAAATGTGGAGTGTCTTACCTGTCGCCATTGCAATCGGACTCTTCATGATGTTCGTCTCACGACCAGCAGCTGTTTTTCTATGTCTGGCTCCATTCAATATGCCAGCAAAAGCGAAACTTTTTCTGTCGTGGGTCGGGCTTCGTGGCGCGGTGCCAATTATCTTTGCGACATATCCGGTGATTGCAGGAATTGAGAATGCCTACTTCCTGTTCAACGTCGTTTTTGTCATCACTCTATTATCATTGCTGTTGCAGGGCACGACCATCACAATGTGTGCTAATTGGTTGGGATTATCCACCGTCGAGCCGAAAGACGGAAATGACTTTGGCATTGAACTTCCTGAAAAATTAGAGTCACAACTCTCTGAAATAATACTGACGGAGGAGACTCTTGCAAATGGCAACCGTCTCTCCGACATGAAGTTTCCAGATGGAATGTTGGTCATGATGGTGAAAAGAGGCAACAGCTTTATCGTGCCAAACGGGAAACTGGAGTTGCAAATTGGCGACAAACTGTTGACCATTGCACGTCAGAAAGGATAGGTTCTGTCCTATAAAAAGACGAAGACTTTCTCTTAAAACTCCTAGCCTCTGTGTTTATTATAAATGCGTTCGCCTTCGGCTCGTACTAGTGTAGAGAGCAAGGGCGTTCCGCCCTTTGCAATCCTCGACACTATAACCCAATTATTATTTAGCATTCCTCATTTAAATAAAGAAGTCAGTTTCATCCACAAGTCCAGCACGCAAAGCATATTTCATAGCGTCATGAGCACAGTTGACATTCAGTTTGCGAAAAATATTCTTTCGGTGGGAATTGATAGTGTGAATACTTGAAAAACGTTCAGCGGCAATTTCCTTCGTCGTTTTTCCCTGAGCGATAGATTTCAGCACCTCACGTTCAGTCTGGGTAAGATCATCCTTATGCATATCCTGAGCCACGTCGCGCACAAGTATAATTTGCAAAGCCTGCTGGAATATATATCGTTCGCCACGCACAGTATAACTCATAGCTTCACGAAGTATGTCGAGAGAAGCATCTTTGTAGACGACTCCGATACGTTGAGAATTGTATATGACATAACGTAAAAAATCAGGTGTCAACTCATCAGAAAGCAACAGAAAAGTGACGTTGCTGTTACTCTCACTCAGGATGACAAGCTGCTCACAATCAGAAAAATCAAAAAGCGTGTAGTCTAACACAACAACAGTCTGGCTTTTATCACGGAGTAAAGCCCTCAACTGCTGACAATTGGAAGCAAACTCTATTTCTGGAGCACCGCCAGAATAATCAGGCAGAGCACGTATTATCGTCTCTGTCGCTAATGCAGTAAGTGCTTGATTGTCTGCTATAATCACACGTTTCGCTTTCATCCTAAATCAAATTTATTCGTCGATAGTTTAATTTCTTATTTGATGCAAAATTAGGCAAAAAAACAGGAAGCACTACAAAAAGCAAATAATATAGATTATTTTTCTACAAAACATCAAATCTTATAAAAACATCTTCTCTAAACAGACAAAAAACGCCAGACAAAAAGGAATAAAGAAAAGATGTAGCGTCTTCCAGACGCATTAGTCTCGCACATCCTCCTTATACCCCGCACATCCTCCGCTTCGCTCGCATGTACGGGGTTACTCAAATAGCGTCTTCCAGACGCATCGACCTCATGCAGCCTCTGCACCCCGCTCATCCTCCGTATGTACGGGGGGACTCAGATAGCGTCTTCCTGACGCATTGGTCTCATGCTGCCTCTGCAACCCGCTCATCCTCCGTATGTACGGGGGTACTCAGATAGCGTCCTCCAGACGCATCGATCTGTACTCTTATTTATGAGACGCAGAAAGCCCAGACTGTTTGGCTTCCAATCTGGGCGAAAGAAATTAAACTATTACAGGGAAGCGGGTAACTTCCTTTTCCTTTATTCTAAAAGCATTGAGCACTGGCTCCCCTTCAGGCACATAAGGCTGACCTGAGACTTCCGGAGCAAGCGACAGAATGAGATAGAAAGCATTTGGATCAAAAGCAAGACGCTTGTCTTCTTCTGATGGGCGACTTGGAGATGCCGGATGACTATGCCATCCCCCCACAACAACCAATCCATGTGCTCGTGCATACTTGATTGCCGCAAACTGCTCTTTGGGATCCAACGAGAAATGCTCTTCAGAATGGTCAATATTTGTCAACGGATAATTGTATGTTATCTTCAACTTGCCATCTTCGCCTTTAACACCAAGAGCATATCCGCAACTCTCAACCGGAGCGTCCTTTCTCGCCTGCGACAGTATGGAATCATAAGCCTCCTGTGTGATATGGATCACCTCATTGGATTCCTGCCATCCGTATGTCTGTTCTCCTATAGTCATAAACAGTAATTATTAATGGTTCTTCAAATCACATGTGGTCTGCTCATAGTCGACAAGTTCCGTGATAGTAGGATTATCACCACATAGCTTGCAATGCTTGTTGTGACGTGTGTTGATTTTACGAAAATCCATCGTCTTAGCATTAAACGTAAGCAACTTATTGGTCAACAATTCCCCGACACCTGTGATATATTTCAATGTCTCTGCTGCTTGAATTGTGCCAAGCATACCAGCAATGGCTCCCAACACACCTGCCTGCGAACATGTAGGCACCGCATTTGGCGGAGGTGGTGCTCCAAACACACAACGGTAGCATGCTGAGCCCGGCACATGAGTGAATGTCTGACCCTCAAAACGCAAGATGCCACCATGACTAAATGGTTTGCCAGCCTGCACACACGCATCGTTGATCAAAAACTTCACTGGGAAATTATCAGTACCGTCGACAATAAAATCATACTCTTTGATGATATCCAGAGCATTGTTTGCCATCAACAAATCCTGTATCGCATTCACTTTCACATTCGGATTGATAGCCAACATCTTCTCTTTTGCAGATATCACTTTCGGAACATCAACATCCTTCGTGAAATGTATCACCTGACGCTGCAAATTGGACAGATCTACCACGTCGCCATCAATAATACCGATAGTGCCGACTCCTGCTGCTGCGAGGTAGAGGGAAACAGGAGCTCCCAATCCACCTGCGCCAACAACAAGGACTTTAGCTTCCTTTATCTTTTCCTGCCCCTCCACACCTACATCCTGCAAAAGGATATGGCGGCTGTAGCGAAGCAATTCTTCTTCTGAAAAATCAAACATAAATTATATTAATAATTAATGGTTTATAGCTGGGATACAATCATATCACCCATTATGCATTATGAGTTATGCATTAATATTGTCCTCCTCCCATGAAATATAGGAAATCAACAGAATCGTTTTCCTTGATTTGCAGAGTATCGAAATCTTCTCTCTCAACAAACTCCTCATTGACCTGGACGCTCACCATCTCAGGCTGGAACACATTGTTTGACTTTATCAAATCAGATACAGTAAGAGGCAATTCAACCTCCTGATATTCACCGTTTACAATAATCTTTGCCATCTTTTATTCTCCTTATCTTTTTAACTGGGGGGTACATCATCCCTGTTGATTACAAATATTTATCTATTGTGTCTGTGATTTTCAACTTGTTCACAGCCCCACTTAATTTATCCACCACCTCACCATCTTTAATAAAAAGGATGGTAGGGATGTTGCGTATGCCAAAATACTCTGTCAACGCCTCATTGTTTTCCGCGTTACACTTGCCTACTAATGCTTTGCCTTCGTAATCCTCCGCCACCTGCGCGATGATCGGAGACAACCGTTGACAAGGTCCGCACCATGTTGCCCAAAAATCAATCACCACTACTCCACCCTTGCCAAGGATTTCTTCGTAGTTGTCGTCTATAATCTTCAACTCTGCCATAATTTAATTCCTTTCTTTATTTCTTTATTATAATTTCTTTCTTTTTACAAATGCAAAATTACACTGCAACGGACATCCAGGAAATAGCGATTAAATGGTAATAGTATCACATACGTTTGTGATATTGAGCCGTTGCGATCTCATTTTTTGTATATCGAGACAAATTCCGTCGCTTTTTCCTTTATATATTGAATGTTCTCCTTTATCGCGTCACGGATACGCATACTAAGATGTACATTCGTCGCATTGCTCGACACCGCTATTGTAAGATCACCATCCTTGCAGATGGCAGGAGACGTGAAGTCACAAAGGGAAGGATTATCACATACACTCGCCAAGATGCGACGTTGCTCTGCATCCCGCTTTATCCGCTGGTTGAGCAAGGCATTTTCCGTGCAGACATAGACAATGAATGCTCCGTCAAGATCAGATGGCTCATACTCCTTTGCGACAAGAGAAAAAGGCAATTTATCAAACCCCTCGGCAAAATGCGGAGAGACCACCGTCGCCTCATCTGTGAAACGGTGGAGGATTGTCGCCTTATGCAATCCGACACGCCCACCTCCGATAATAAGGATCCGTTTCCCTTCTATATTTATGTTTATAGGCAAAAAATTCATTGTTTGGATTATATTGAGAGAATTTTTTCGTAAGTGGCATTATCGTTGGCTATCAGCAACAAATGTTTGGGAAAATCAGCCCCATATAGCGACGTGAATGTTTCTACTTCTGCAGGAGATGAGAAAAGCACCTTATCCACTTTGTCCAAACCATCAGGTATCACAACCGGAATGCTCATATCATAAGACACCTGCGTCGCAGATTCCGACACAAACCTCACCACATCTCCGACCATCAGCAAGACGGGAGTGTCACGGAACACCGCATAACGCAACTCTCCCAATGTAGAGTAAATAGCCCTTTGTGTTGGCAAGGAGACGCGGGTGACGATTGCCACAGGAGTATCCTCATTCCTGCCTGACGCAATCAGCGAATTGGCAATCCTGCTGATCGAAGAGCCACCCATGTAATATAATAAGGTATCAGCATCAGGAGTCTGCAGTTTATCACTATGCCCCAGCACCATCGCCACACTGCGTGCCACTCCACGATGAGTAAGAGGAATTTGAAGGAGCGACGCGAGAGCGTTGCCCGAACTGACACCTGGGACAATATCCACGTCGACTCCACGACTTCGTAAGAAATCCACCTCTTCCCTGCCATGAGAAAAAAGCATAGGATCACCGCCTTTCAGTCTCACCACATCATTTCCCAGAGCGGCAGACTGATAAAGGAGTTCGTTTATTTCACTTTGGTCATGACTGTGTCTGCCATTTCTTTTTCCCACATAAATCTTATCCGCCTCAAACTGACTCAAGAAAGATTCATTAGTCAAGTCGTCATAAAAAATCACGTCGGCATGCTCCAACGTTTTATATCCTTTGATTGTCAGCAGATCAGGATCACCCGGACCAAAGCCGACGAGAGTCACCCTTCCATGATTTCCAATTGATTTTTCACCCATTACCATTTTGTTTTAGTTTAATTTCGGATACAAAATTATAGGAGGCTCAGGCATCGGGCAATCGCATATAAAAGCGAATGGCATCACATAAGTTAGGCATAAGATTTCTGCAAATTCAACAGAAAAAAAGCAGAATTGACTTTTCGATTAACTATTTTCAACAACAATGCTTGTGTTTTCAAACTCTACAATCCAACATTTGTTTTATTTTTGTCAAAATTTAAGCACAACACAAAAAATCGACTAGAATATATAATCCATATGAAAAAAATTGACATCAAACAGTTTGCATGCACAGTTCTCCTAACATTAGGGGTAATAACAGGAGCCAACGCCCAAAATGAATCCTCCAAACAAGTACTTGTTGGAGGCACCGATTTCTCCCCAATCAATCCGACAGAAGAAAAAGCTTTTATTGGAATTGATGAAATTAAAATGACAGGAGTTTTGGGTGGAACTCTTGAAGTGTATGGAACACAGACATCAGACATCAACGATATTGGCTATGATTACGACAGCAATGGAAACGCAGTCGCTTCGACTTTCCATGACAGTGAGCTCGTTGCAATCACCAAAAATCCGAAAATGCTTGACTCTCTTCATTACATTGATGATAAGAATGAAGACTGGGGAATTGTTTGGAGCCGTTTCAAGGGTACTACAAACAAGACTATCATGACTTATAGAGTAGAAGGATTGAAGCCTAACTCATCAGTGAGAGTAATCATCAAATACCGTTCTGTCATAGACCCTGATGCTGATGGTTATGACAAATTGAAATGTGCTCAGAATGGAAGTCAGCTGACATCTATTAAGGTTGCTGAAAATCCAGATATGTATAATTTGACAGCAGGTCAGGATGCTCCACAATTAAAGCATGGAGAGTCTGGAACATATGACAATGGCAAGATAATGGGATCTTCAGCATCATCAAGGAAAGCAGATGCTGCTGGTTCATTTTCCCTTAATGTGAATATGAGCGTGCAGTTTATTGGTCAAAACTGTGCCTCAATAGAGATTACTTCTATAGAGATATATGGAACTATTGATCCTCAGATTTATTCACAAGAAGGAGAAAACATCTGTGCCGGTGAAATCGCAAACCTTAAGGCTAAAGACGTTTTTCTGGATGCCAAATATCAGTGGTATGACGATGGTAAGGCTATTGCAGGAGCAACCTCTCCAAACTATTCTTTTGAAACAACGGCTACCGGCAAGACATCTGCGTTACATTTAAATGTGACTTATAATGACGTAACATTCAAATCAAACACATTAACAATCAATGCTGAAAAATGTTGTGAGATTATCAATGAAGAAGGCGTTTCAGCGACCACATCCCGTAAAATAGTTTTCAAAGAGGATTTTGGAGAATTTGACTTGTCAGATAAAACAGGATCTACATATAGAGTATGGGATTATTCGGATATTGCTAATCCTGTACAGGTAACAAAAAGGACAACAACTCCATTCAGATATGAGTTGGAAGATGCACCTCTTGGCTGTACATTCAAAGGAAAAGGAGCAATTGAAGATGGTGAGTATACAGTTGCGGGTGTCTTGACTGGATATGAACCATACAAGGGAATGGATGGTGCTAAGTTAGAGTGGGCAAATGGGTTGCATGGTATTAATCATAGTACAATACCTTTTGACCATTCTGACAAACCAGAAGGATGCTGTTTACTTGTAAACTGTAAAGACCAGACAGCAGGTCAGAACATTTATGAACGAGAAATAACTAACCTTTGTCAGAATAGGCTGTTGTTTTTCGAGTGCTATATTTCGATTTTTACGCATTCTGCTAACGGTGCTTATAACCCAGTAGATGTAACTGTAAGAATGACGGAGATTGGTAATGCTGCGAATGTAATTGAGAAGAGCGCGACTCAGACATTGCCAGATGAGGGTGGTACAGGAGGCTGGCTTAAACTTTCATGTCAGATTTACTTGGAAAAGGGCTCTGCAGTCAGGTTAGAGATTGTCAACAATGTAAATACAGACCAAAATGGTAATGATTTGGCAATTGATGACATCCAGCTATTCACTTGTGCAGCACCGTCTTTGCAGGCATACTTTGATGACGACCAAAATAAAGAAAATGTCACCTGCGATGGCAATGACATTAATATTTTTGCCAAACCGACTAAATTATTGACTGATTATTTCGGATCAAACATTCGCTATCTATATCAGTGGACTTTGACTCCTGACGATAAAAAGTCGTGGAAGAGACTAGGAGATCCTATAGAAGAGTTGAATTATAAGGCAGGAGAAAATCCTTTTGCCGGGTTGATTATTGGGGATAAAGTATATTTCCGTGTTATTGCGGGAAGCGATTATACTCTTTCTACAACAGAAGATCCTGATTATAATGCAGATGATCCATGTGCCCCATATTCAGTGTCAGAGCCAATTGTTTGTAAGATAGACTGCCCTACATGTACAGAACCTGCAAATATTAAGATAAAATCAGATAAGAAGGCATCTGGAAAGAAGAACAAGAAGGATGTGATAGAGTTGTGTTATGGAGAAAGTGTCACTCTTTCTCAGGTAGCGGATATCACACCAGATAAATCTGAGTGGGCATCTGATTTCAAAGGATTCGCCATCAAGTGGTTTGAAACAGAGAAACCAGGAGACATGTTGGGAGCAAAGACAATTCTGAATGATATAGTTTCTCCTAAGGTTGTAGAGTATGATGACGAAACTCTTGGTGGTACAGAAATGCCAGTAGTCCTATATGCGGTTGATGCGTTGTATCTAGATGGTACTTGTAAGACAGCTGATACTATTTATATACGATTTAATCCAGTTCCCGATGCGGAGTTCCGAAGTCCAAAGGCTGAATTCTGCGAGGGTGAAGGCAAAGGTTTGATTGATATGAGATTGACCAATGGCAACGTGTCTGACTACACTATCCGTTGGTGGCAAGGAGCAGACACTTTGGCAACTCCATTAGGATACGACATAGACACTACATTCTTTGAGACTTTGAAAGCGACAGAAGGTGGAGTGTTTAGCTACCAGCTAATTGACAACCAAACTGGCTGCAAAGGAGACATTCATAACTACGAAGTCATTGTCAATCCGATCCCTGAGAAACCATCAGACGAAAATATACGAACTGACTGTAGAAAAAGAGATTTTAACAACGGATAAATTCAACCAGACTCTTGATTCAACACTTAGTCTGTTATGGTATACAAACGTCGACCCGGCAATTGAATCCAACTCAAAAGGTGCAAAATCAGTGGAAGTATACCTAAATAATCCAAATGAAGAAAACTCATTTGTATACTACATCGCATACAAAAGTGAGGAAGGTTGCTTCAGTGAGAGAGCAAAGGTAGATGTCACAGTCAGTCCGATCACATCTGCGGAATCAATACTCGCGGATGAAAATGAAATAGTAAATGTCTACACTGTCTCGGGAGCTTTGATCAAGGCTAACGTCAAGAGATCAGATGCACTGCGTGGTTTGACAGAAGGCGTTTATGTCGTAGGAAATGACAAAATAATTGTCAAGTAGTTCCTATGTTTGCATCGAGA
>DGHQ01000031.1:0-79752 GCA_002392915.1 Bacteroidales bacterium UBA3844
ACTCTGATTTCGTCGTGAATGGCACTAACAATTCCAACGATTATTTCGTAAACTATGCTTTATCAGGCAACGCAGCTTATGCTTCTTCCATCACCGCCGACCACAAAAATGCAATTGATTGGCAGATCGCTAATGCAAGTGCAAAAGCGATGGAGGGAGTGAATGTGGGAGGGGAAGGATGGAACACCTTTGGCAATGTCAATAATGGTGTAGCATTTGTGTCATCATCGGCATTTGAATATGTGAGCAAATCGTTGAATAAGTCTCTGGAATATTTTACAGAAGGTGTATCAACGACCAAAGATATCCATTTCAAAATCCCTGATATAGAAATCAAAGGATGGAAATTTTCTCTTTTCGATGCGTACATTCATAATGTAGAAGCGGTAAAAGCGGCGGCTACTACATTTAAGGTTATTGGTGGTACTTTAGGCGGATTAGGGATGATTATGACAGGCGTTGAAATTTTATATGGACAGAAAAATTTGATTGGAGAAGGTGGTCTTGATTTAATCATGGGAGTTGCAGGATATTTTGGACCTTATGGAATAGCTGCCTCAGCCATTTATTTTGGAGGAAAATACATTTTGGAGGAAGCAGGATATAAATTTTGGTAATTATGATAATTCGATTTTTTGATTGGTTTATAGATTATTGGGTAATGCTCAATTATGTATTCTATAAGTTTTATAAACAATTTTGGAAAGAATCAGACCCTCAAATTCGTGGTTTGATTTATGCTCCGCTGTGGGTATTATTCAATCTTATTGAAATTGTTTTTCTTTTAGATGTTTTTTTTAACTGCCGAATTTTGTCAACAATAATGGAAACTTATAATTATAAGTTTTTGATTGTTTTTTCTTTTTTCTTATTCTTTATACCAAATTATTTGTTATTATATTGTAAAGGGAAATGGAAAGATATTTTTAAGAAAATTGATACAGAAAGAGAAATGGAAGAAGTCAGAAGAAGACATAGAAATACTGTGATATATATTTGTGTTACTATGACTTTATTTTTAGTTTTTGTTATAGTAAAAGGTCTAATAAATCAGTTTGGGTAATGTCGTAATTTGGTTAACCATAAGGATTTCCAAAGGGCGAAGCCCTTGCCCCACCAATTCCGCGAGCCCGCAAGGGCGAGCGGAAAAGATTGATGGCTGATGAATAGCCGACGAAGGCAACTGGCTCAACTACAACCGCTACCTCTATTGTCTTGGCAATCCTGTGAAGTTTGCCGATCCGACGGGAATGCAGATCGTCACCCCATCAGATTTGCCTCTCACTGGTCCGACAGGAGTTGTACCACAAAATGGAGGAGGGTTCGGAATTGTGAACATGAATTGGACATACGACGATTACAGCCAGAGTTATATCATGTCGTATGGCTACTCTGATTTCGTCGTGAATGGCACTAACAATTCCAACGATTATTTCGTAAACTATGCTTTATCAGGCAACGCGGCTTATGCTTCTTCTGTCACTACCGACCACAAAAATGCGATTGATTGGCAAATCGCTAACGCAAGTGCAAAAGCGATGGAGGCGGCAAGAGCAGCGGGAGATGTGGGAAGAAATGCGATGAACGTAATTTCTGGTCCTACTACATTTGAAAAAGTCAGTTTGGTTTCTTCTTTAATAGGAACAAATCAAACTTTTGAAGATGCTATATTCACTTTGGGCAAAGTAGATTTTGGTGATTTAGGCACTGTTGGCAAGGTCATGACATCAACAAGCACTGCTGTTGCCATTGGAGGTGCTGCCATTAGTGGTTATGGAGGATGGAAAAATATTCGTGAAGGAAATACTGTCAGAGGTTCATTTGATATTGGCATAGCTTTTGCTGGTCTTGTGGGCACCTATATTGTAAGTAACTCTGCTCTTATTGCAGGGTGTGCATGGGCAGGACCTGTTGGTTGGACTTTAATAGGAGTGAGCGTCGCCTATTCCGTCACAGTCGCATTTATTGATATTATGGATAATTGAAATATTGAAAATATGAAGGTATATATAGAAAAACTTGTGGCCAATTATATGAATGTGTGGAAAAAAGGACACGGAAGCTATTCTGGAGCCTGTAGTAATTTTGCATTGCACTATGGTGTTTCATTTGCTATGTCATTTTGTGGTGCTCTTGCTACATTAGGGCAATTTACAGACACAGATATCTTTGAATCCTATAGTGATTTTTTCAGAATAGAATGGTGTAGCTTGGAACGATTTAATTCTGCTCTTGCTGTAATTGTCCCTTTTGTAGTGTTTTTCATTGTGTTGTATTCTTTTCTGAAATACAAAGATAGATATCTTAGATTGTCAGAAAAATATGATATCTGTGATCCTATAAAAGATCTTATTAACTTCTTAAAAAGCTTTATTCCTGTTGTGGTATTAGCTATTTGTTTGGTTATAGCTACAACATTAAGGGGTTAAATAGTATGTTTATCTTCATTTTCTGATGATTCCAATTCCATCCATCCGCGAGTCCGCAAGGGCGAGCGGAAAAGATTGAGGGCTGATGAATTGCCGACGAAGGCAACTGGCTCAACTACAACCGCTACCTCTACTGCCTCGGCAATCCGGTGAAGTTTGCGGATCCGACGGGAATGCAGATCGTCACCCCATCAGATTTGCCTCTCACTGGTCCGACAGGAGTCGTACCACAAAATGGAGGAGGGTTCGGAATTGTGAACATGAATTGGACATACGACGATTACAGTCAGAGTTATATCATGTCGTATGGCTACTCTGATTTCGTCGTGAATGGAGCCAACAACTCAAATGACTATTTCGTAAGTCATGCTTTATCAGGCAACGCAGCTTATGCTTCTTCTGTCACTACCGACCACAAAAATGCGATTGATTGGCAAATCGCTAACGCAAGTGCAAAAGCGATGGAGGCGGCAAGAGCAGCGGGAGATGTGGGAAGAAATGCGATGAACGGACCGTCTTCGGGTGCTTTTTACGAATGGACTGTAGCAAAACCTTCGGATTCATTTTATTCCACATTTACAGACAAAAAGTATAATGGACATAGTATTGTGGATATAGGTTCTATGGCTTCAGGCAGTATTGGAATATCGACGGCATGGACTGAACAGGTTCTAGCTAGTGCTGGTGTAGACCTTCTCAGAAATTGTGGCACTGCAGGCAAAGTCTTGGGAGGTGCAAGTGTCAGTATAGGAGTTGTCGGCACATTTTTGGGTGTATGGGGAGGATTAGAAACATTAAATGCTGGTAATCCAAGAGGAATTCTAGATATAACGGCAGCTGGAGCTGGTGGTCTTACTGCAATATTTATGACAGTAGGCATTATTGGATCTGGAGGTTGGTTTGTTGTTATTCCTTGTGCTATTTACGGAATTGCTGTAGGAGTTTATGATTGGTAAATAAATGTTATTTATATGGTTAAAGATTATACAGAGAGGAGTTTAGCTAATTATTTCAATTCGTACAAAAAAGCAAATGGCACATTCAAAAGAAGTAATTTTGTGCTTAGTGGATTAATTGCCATTGCTTTTTTTACTACTTTTTTGGTTATTCTTCTTTTTATGGAAAAAGTTTTTGGAATACCATTAGCTACATGGTATGATAGTGTGTTTTCAAATGGTTTTTCGGCCGTTGTCCTTCCAATGATTATATTTTGGTCTGTGTCGTACTACTGGATAAAACGTTTGAACATACAAGAAAAAGTCTGTGAAAAATATTCTTGTGCAGAAGGTTACAAGTTTATGTTTTTTTGGGGAACTCTCTTCATTCCTGTTTTGATTATGGCAATTTTGATAGAATTTGTATAATAAAATGAGGTTCTGTCCTTGTCCTAACCCCTTCCGCGAGCCATTGCGGGCTCGCGGAAAAGAAAATGTGATGTAGGGGCGGTGCCTTGTGCCCGCCCTATTTTTTAGGAGCAACCATGTGGATTTCAAAAAGGGACAACCACAAGGGTTTGCCCATATGATTACACTTCTAAGAATTTCTTCAACTCCTCCATCTTCTCCTTTGCCGCTTTCCTTCCCATTTGGTAGACATGCCTCATTTTTGTCTCATCTTGTTCGATGCGTCCGATCGGCAACTCTTCTTCCGGGTAGATTAGAAATGTATTTCCTAGTCGTTCCTGCTCTGAAATGTAATCCAATTCTCTGTTATACATATGATGGCGTGTGGCAAGGGCATTTGCGATAGCTGGTGTTTCCCGTAGTAGCCAACGGAAAAGGGACATTCCTTTCGGACTCTTTTTCTTGAATCCTTTTGGTTGGGTTAGGATGACGACGTTGCGTCCGTATCCTTGCTGTTGGAAATATTCCAAAGGTATGGAATCTGCCATTCCACCGTCTAACAATCTTTTCCCATTTATACAGACTGGTCTAGAAATGATTGGCAATGAGGCTGAGGCACGAACCCAATCCAGGGCTTCGTGGTCGATCTTAGGCAATTTGTGGTAGATCGCTTTTCCTGTGTCGACGTCGGTACAAACCACATGAAACTCCATTGGATTGTTTTCGTAGGTGTCGAAGTCGACGGGATCCAAATCGACTGGCATGATGTGATAACTGAATTCTGCTCCAACCCAATCGCCAGTTTTCAGCAGAGACCGTATTCCCATATAACGTGGCTCATCCTTAAAGTCTATATTGTAACGTAGAGCTCTGCCAATCTGCTTTGACTTGTAGTTGCATCCGAAACTTGCTCCAGCGGACACTCCTACAGCACCGTCGAATTCGATGCCATTCTCCATCATTTCGTCCATCACTCCTGCGGTAAAAAGGGCTCTCATTCCGCCACCCTCTAGCACCAAACCTTTTTTCATCGCGTTCTTGTTCCCGTAACAAATATTTAAATAATAATCGGCAAGTTATAAAGAAATTTTTATATGTGCAAATCAAGTATGTCGATGTTGTCACAATTAATAAATCTCATCTGTTTTTAAGTGCCCAAAATCCTTCCAAATTTTAGAAAACAAGGGATGTTTTTGCATAAATTTTCAGACAGTGTGTAATAAGTTTCATTTTTGGGTGATTTTTGGTTAAAAATATTGCCGTAAAACATATAATTTTACCTTTTTTTAATAATTTTGCACAGTTTTTTTAAGAATAGATAGAAAAGATGAGTCTAAAGGAAAAGATTTTTGCTCCTAAATTTATCGACTGTCTTAAGGGTTACAACAGTGGAGTGTTCACTGCAGACCTGATGGCCGGTATCGTTGTGGGCATCGTGGCAATACCGTTGGCTATTGCATTTGGTATCGCATCCGGCGTAGGTCCGGCAGAGGGTCTTATCACTGCGATCATCGCAGGATTCTTTATTGCGGTGTTGGGAGGATCCAAGGTTCAGATTGGAGGCCCTACAGGTGCGTTTATTGTGATTGTGTATGGAATTATCCAGCAACATGGATTGGCGGGATTGATGATCGCCACGATTATGGCTGGTGTTATTCTGGTGTTGTTGGGCGTGTTCAAGCTTGGAAACATCATCAAGTTTGTGCCTTATCCTGTCACTGTGGGATTCACAGGTGGTATCGCGCTCACAATTTTCTCTACTCAGATGAACGATTTCTTCGGTCTTGGCATTGAGAAAGTGCCAGCAGACTTTGTTCATAAGTGGATTTGCTATTTCGAGAATTTCTCCCATGTCAACTGGTGGGCATTCGGAGTGGCAGCGGTAAGTTTGCTTATCATCATCTTCTCTCCAAAGATTTCAAAGAAGGTGCCTGGCTCATTGGTGGCTATCATCATCGCTACAATTGCTGTGTATTTCATCAAGGATCATGTCGACAATACAGGAATCAAGACTATCGGTGATCTTTACGAGATGCCTGCAGGATTCCCTGCTCCAAGATTCCCAGATTTTGCTTTGGCTGAAGGTCAGACATGGCTTAGCGTAATCCAGAATTTGTTTCCAGCCGCATTCACAATCGCAATGTTGGGCGCGATCGAAAGTTTGCTTTCTGCGATTGTTGCAGACGGTGTGATTGGCGACAAACATAATTCCAACACAGAGCTTATCGGCCAGGGTGTGGCTAATATTGTTGTTCCTTTCTTCGGAGGTATTCCTGCAACAGGAGCCATCGCCCGTACAATGACAAACATCAACAATGGAGGTAAGACACCAGTGGCTGGTGTGATTCATTGTGTGATCCTCACATTGGTATTGCTTTTCTTGGGCGACTTGGTTAAGTTGATTCCAATGCCATGTTTGGCGGCTGTCCTGGTGATGGTATCCTACAACATGAGTGGATGGAAGACATTCGTTTCATTGTCGAAGAATCCGAAGTCGGATTTCTCTGTACTTCTTACTACATTCTTCTTGACTGTTATCTTCGACCTTACAATCGCAATTGAGATTGGTTTGCTGCTTGCATTGGTTTTGTTCCTACGTCGTACAAACGAATCTTCAGTTGTAAGAGTGTTTGGCAAGGAGATCGACCCAAGCGACAATACAGACCTTCAGCTTCATGAGGAGAAACTTGTGGTGCCAGACGGAGTGGGAGTTTATGAAATCGACGGACCATACTTCTTCGGTGTCGCTACTAAGTTTGATGATGTGATGAGTGCTGTGGCGGAGACACCAAAGGTGAGAATCATCCGTATGAGAAAAGTTCCATTCATCGACTCGACAGGTATGCACAACCTTTCTGAGCTATGCCAGCAATCACACAAGGCTGGTATTCAGGTGATCCTATCTGGAGTAAACAACCACGTCCATGCAACTCTTCATAAGGCAGGTGTGGACAAGATTATCGGAGAGGAATACATCTGTGCTAATATCAACATCGCGTTGGAGAAGGCTGCGGAATACGTAAAAAACAATTAAAACAGACGAGAATGTTTATCTGATCTGTCAGACTGGGGTTAAACCATGTGTCTGCTGATTCTGACATAAATTGTTGTTTTGCTGATGAAAAAGCACCATCGTTCAGAAATGAATGACGGTGCTTTTTTTAATTCATAATTCATAATAATGTCTCTAATTCACTCTGACAAAAATGGAATTCTATGGCCTCATGGTTCGAGGATTGTTAAGGGCGGAACGCCCTAACCTCTTTCCAAATGCGAGCCGTAAGGCGAGCACATATAATTTAACGTGAGTTTGATGAATTTAACAAATTGATTATTTGATAATTAAAATCATTTTATGTGATTTTAAAATAAAAAACGTATGACAACATGAAATAATTTATTCCCTACGGGAAAACGTGATGTCATCGGCATATTATCCTATCTACCTATATTTAATCACTACGTGATATCCTTAATGATAACATAGGAACATTCCCCTTTAGGGGATATATTTAGTAATTGATGAAAATGGATGGAAATAAACAAAAAAAGACGGAGCATAACCCCGTCTAATTTCGCATTCTGCATTTGTAATTTATCATTTTTGCAAAGAGTTCCATCCTTGAGCCTGGATGTCGATCTCTCCGCCTCCACGTGTGATCATTCGTGCACCAAGGTTTTCGGCAGTGATATGTCCGATGATTTTGATGTCAGGGCGTGGCACACCAGGAAGAGTGACTTCAGTCAATGCTTTGAATGTGTCGTGCATTGAAAGAGGAATAGTGAACAGAAGTTCATAATCCTCACCGCCGTTCATCGCTGCCATTGTCATGTTCATATTCATCTCCTCAGCCATCTGAGCTGTCAGGTAGTCGATAGGAATACGATCTTCATAGATTCGGCAACCTACGTGGCTCGCTTTGCAGATGTGAAGCAGTTCAGACGACAAACCGTCGGAGATGTCCATCATGGATGTTGGCACGACGTTGATACGCTCCAACGACTCTATGATATCCTTCCTCGCTCTTGGTTTCAACTGACGCTCTATCAAATATTCTTTGCCTGCAAAATCTGGATCGGAACCCTTGCCTGAGTTGAATACCTCTTTTTCTCTTTCAAGAAGAAGCAAACCCATATATGCGGCTCCAAGATCTCCTGTCACACAAATCAAATCAGTGTCTTTTGCGCCGCTACGTTTTACGATCTTTCCTTCCTCTCCTTCACCGATGCATGTGATGCTTATGGTAAGTCCGGTCAGTGATGCTGTTGTGTCGCCGCCGATCAGATCCACACCGTGTTCCTCGCATGCGATCTTCATTCCGGCGTAAAGTTCGTCAAGATCCTCCACACATAGTTTGGAACTTACTCCAAGTCCTACGACCATCTGTTTTGGTTTGCCGTTCATTGCGTAGACGTCGGAGAAATTGACGATCGCTGATTTGTAGCCCAAATGTAGGAGAGGGCAGTAGGTGAGGTCGAAATGCACACCTTCAAGCAGCAAATCCTTCGTCACCAATGTTTTCTTGCCTGTATAGTCGAGTATGGCACAGTCGTCGCCAACAGCCAATTCCGTCGACTTGTTCACGATAGGGAACTCCTTCGTAAGTCTGTCGATCAATCCAAATTCTCCAAGTTCTTTAATCTGCATAGTTTCTTAATTAGCTTATATCACAAAGGAGACGTGAATATTCACGTCTCCTTGCAAAATTATCAATATTTTTCGGATTATCCCTTAAAAGAGCAGGCATAATCTGCAAGAGATTTGTCACGGGCTCCCATGACCACGATCGAATCATTTGCTTTGCTCTCTTTCATTATCATCGCTGGTATCTCATTTCTATCCTGTACGTAGACGCAATTGATGCCCTGCGACGTGAAATAGTCCGCCACAAACTTTGATCCGATGCTCATGTCGGTCGTTCCGCCTTCGTAGTAGACGTCGGCAAGATAGAACACATCCTGCTTTCTCATCACCTCCTTTAGAAGAATAGCCATCTGCTCGTATGTTTTGCGAAGCGGACCGAATCCATGAGGCTGGTAGACGGCATATACTTTGTCTGAAAAAGAAGCTAGTGTGCGGATTGTCTCTGCCACCTCTTCTGGAGTGTGGGCGAAATCGTCCACCAACAATGAACCATTGGCATTTTTACCGATTATGTTTCCGCGACGGTAGACGCCGCCAAACTTGCTCAATATTTTGGCACACTCTTCTACATTCACACCGTATACACTTGCCATAGCCACAGCTGCGGCAATGTTCAACGCATTGTGAAGTCCGATAGAATGGTATGCGAATGGTGTTCCATTGATGGAGAATGTGATACCTTCGCTGGTATGTTTTAGGTCTGTGACCTTAAAATCTGCGTTGTTGTCTTTTTCTGCAAGAGCGAAAGTGACACGTTTTTTGCAATTCAAACGGCGGAGATTTTCGTCTCCAGAATTGAGAACCACAGTGTCGGCAGTGTTATCGGCGACTGTTTGGAACAAACCGACAGTGACATCAATTTCGTGGTGGTCATGACCTACGTTGGTAATCACACTCATAGTAGGATTGTATCTTACTATGCTCTTATCACTCTCGTCTCCTTCAAAGACGAGCGGTCCGTCGCCTGAATTGTCGAAATTGCCCGGTTCTCCACCTCTTTTCACATTGTTGTCGGCAGCGCCTGCAATCATGCATGGTTGTTTGCCAGCTCCGTGCAGAAGTTGGTAGATAAGGTGGGTGGTAGTGCTCTTTCCTGCAGTGCCTCCCACACAAATTGCACCTCCACAATGGTTGCTTGCGATTTCTGCGAGCAACTCACTGCGGTGCATAATCTTAACATTACGTCTTTTTATTTCTTTAATATCCGGATTTGTATCCTCCACCGCCGTGCTCACAACAGCGAAGTCCAAATCTGTTGGCAAATGCTCACCATCCTGCATCACGCAATTGATTCCATGGCGAGAAAGTTCTTTGTAGTCCTGGTTTTTCTCTTTTTGAGCGAAAGCTCTGTCGCTTCCATAAACCTCGTCGCCCTTTCCTGCGAGGAAAAGAGCCATCGGACTCATACCTGTGCCAGCAACACCGACGAAATAGCCACGACGGCGCCGATTGCAAGCACTGTGCTGATCATCATGTCCCATATCATAAGCGTTAAAATTTAATTGATAAGTGTTTCTTTACTATTCGCAAAATTATCCTATTGCCATTTTTATTCAAAAGAAACAATGTTGAAGTTTCTAACATTAATAGCAACAAGTTATCAACATTTTTATCAACTTTTGTGTTACATGTTAAATATCGGGATGTGGAAATGTGAAGGTTTATATGTAGAAATTTATGGCGGGTTTGACAAAAAAAGCGACCGCTCGTGAAGAACGGCCGCCCTGTTAAGAACTTACTCCATCGCTCTATTTCTTTTTAGAAATAGTTGTAGCATTGCAATCTTTGCTTTCTGCTGCTAGGTAGGCAGGAATGTGTTTGCCTTCCTTGTGAACCGTTTTCGGTTTCTTTTCTGAACCCTTCATGACTTTTACTATTTAAATGTTAAACATATAAAATAGAATCGTTCAGTTATGAAAAAAGATAGCTGGACAGTTCTTTTAGTGAATTTCGATTTGTTTTATAGAAGGTTGCTCCACAGCCATTTCGTGCTTTGGCAAAGATATTTTCAAGATTCCGTTTTCAACTTTCGCATCGATTTTATCTTTGTAAATATTCTCTGGCAAAGCCATTATCTCTTTGAATTGAGAGGAAGTGAACTCGTGACGCAGATAATGTTCATTCTTGTCGTCTTTCTTTTCATTCTCTGTTTTCTTTGTCATTTCAACAACCAAATTGTTGTCCTGGTCGATGGAGATGTTCAAATCATCTTTTGTCAAGCCTGGGACACTGAACTCCATCTCGTAAGATGCGTCGTTCTCCTTGATGTTCATTTGAGGGACTGCGTTGACTGCGTAGTTGCCGTTCCAGTTGAAATCAAACAAGTCGTTGAATAGTGTAGGAAAGAAATCCTGCGATTTTCTTGCTAATAACATAATTTTGTCCTCCAGTTAAATTGTTAGTTATTTATTCTGGCTGTCGTTATAAGCAGTCACCATTGAAGAATCAAATAGCGTGCCAACTTGTTTTTGTATGTTTATGATATGGCAAAATGTCTGTTTCTATGACAAAATTACTCAGAAACTGAAATTTTGGCAGAGAATGTGGTGGAATCTTTTAAGGTGATACGAAGCAAAAACTTATTTTCGTGATTTACGATAAATCTGAACAAGATTATTGCCTTGTCGTAAAAAACATTTATATTTGCAAATTATAAAGCCCGTAAAGGGATAGTATTAACAGTATAAAATTTTAGTATGGCAAGACCTATTAAAGAAACCCCGATATTATTCGGTGAGGATGCCCGTAGATTTGAGGCTCGTATGAAAGAGGAAAGAAAAGAATCCCCAGAGGCACGTGAACGCCGTTTATACCATTATCGTATCGCAATGGAGATGCTTGAGGATGGAAAAAAATATCATCTTTCAGGACGAAAGTGAAAATATTTGTATGATGAATAGTTTGACTATGCACAATAGATTTTTTATTCGTCGACTTGATGAAACAGAGTATGTGAATGTTTTTGATTGTGGTGATGATGATTTAAATGATTTTATCATCAATGAATCTGTTCCATTTCGAAGGGCATTGCTTGCAGTTACATATGTATTAGCGGAAAAATCTAATCCAGACAAAGTAATCGCTTTCTGTAGCCTTGCTAATGATCGAGTATCTCTGTCTGATTTTGACAGTAAAACGGAATTTAATAGATTCCGTCGACAAAAGAGTTTTCCTCAGGCAAAACGTCTAAAAAGCTATCCAGCGGTGAAATTGTGCCGTTTAGCTGTAGATAAATCTGCAAAGGGGATGTCTGTTGGTTCTTTATTGATAGATTTTATTAAGACATATTTTGTAAATGACAAATTAAAACTGGGTGCCGTTTCATTACAGTAGATGCTTATGTCGGTGCAATTCCTTTTTATATGAAAAATGGTTTTTCTCCTTTAAATTCGGATGATGAAGATTCTTCGTTCACACGCCTCTTGTATATGGATTTGAAAGATATTGCATGTTGAAATGATACAGAATAGTTTCTTAGAATCTGTTTGATTTTGCTATAGACTTCGTTAAAATAATCCTTAAACAACTTCTTCATAATTTTGAACGAATAATCATAAAAGAGTCTTCTTTTATAGTTAACTTTGCCCCTATTATGGCAAACAAAATAACATCCCTTTCGTCTTTGCAGCGTCACCGTGATTTGCTGAAGATGGAATATGAGTACGACAGGAAGAGCTTTGAAGTTCAGTCTTCCCACGTCTCTATTCCCAAGAAGATTTCGGCTGGAATCTGCCGTTATCCTGTGTCGTTGGGCAGATCGTATTACAATTCGCTTAATCAGTTTGTCGTGGAGATCAATCATGCTCCATTGGAAGACGACGACCATTTCGAATATGGCAAGACAGTCCAATTTTTTAGCGTCTCATATAATGAGGAAATCCGTGTCGTGAAGACCAATGCTCAGGTTAGTTATGCCACGCCTACGATGTTGGTGGTTGTCTTGTCGGGTAGGGATGCCCTGCCGGCTTTGGAGTCGGTCAACAGATTGGGAGTGCAACTGGGTTTTGACGAGAGCAGCTATAAGGCGATGTTTGACGCCATAGATAAAGTGATGAGTGTGAAAGATGGCAGACTTTTCGACTTACGTGAAATCCTTTTGGGTGGTGTGGAACCGAAATTCCTCGATTTCTCTCCGATCCGATTCCCTTGGCTTAACGCCTCCCAAGAGTCTGCGATCAATAAGATCCTTCGTGCAAAAGATGTGGCTATAGTCCACGGACCTCCAGGGACAGGAAAGACGACAACACTCGTTGAGGCTATATATGAGACGTTGCGACGCGAGACTCAAGTGCTGGTGTGCGCACAGAGCAATATGGCTGTGGACTGGATATCCGAGCAACTGCAGGATCGTGGCATAAGTGTGCTGCGAATTGGCAATCCCTCCCGCGTCGACGATAAAATGCTCTCTTCCACATACGAACGCAGATTTGAATCACATCCTAAATATGATACTCTTTGGAGTATGCGTAAGACGGTGCGTGAACTTTACCGCACAAATAAGGACAAGGCTCGTGCTGTAAAAGAAAAGGCAGAGGCTTTGGAATATGAGATCCGAGAAAGCCTTTTTTCAGATTCTCGTGTGGTGGCATGCACATTGGTGGGAGCTGCCAATCCTATATTATATGGAAGAAATTTCCAATCATTGTTTATAGATGAAGCTGCGCAAGCATTGGAAGCCGCTTGTTGGATTCCAATCACAAAGTCGCATCGTGTGATCTTGGCTGGCGACCACAAACAGTTGCCTCCTACTATCAAATGTTTTGAGGCTGAACGAGCCGGACTTTCCCATACTCTGATGGAGAAACTGGCTGAAACCAAGCCAATGGCAGTCTCACTTTTGAATGTGCAGTACCGTATGCATGAGAGCATAATGAGGTTCTCTTCAGAATGGTTTTACGACGGAAAACTAAAGGCGGCAGAAGAGGTCAAGTGCCGCGGTATGCTCGATTTTGAAAACCCTTTGGAATGGATCAACACTGAAGAACTCTCGTTTGAGGAAGAGTATTTATCCCAGTCGGCAGGACGAGTCAACCGTATGGAAGGTGAACTGACACTAGCATTGCTCACTCAGTTTATAGAGAAGATTGGTCCGGACAGAGTGAAAGAAGAGCAGATTGATTTTGGAATCATCTCGCCTTACAAAGAGCAAGTCTACTTTCTGCGGCATCTTATTAAAGAGTCGAAATTTTTGAAGCCATTCAGGAAATATATCACTGTCAATTCCGTCGACGGATTTCAAGGGCAGGAACGTGATGTGGTGATTATCAGCCTTGTAAGATCTAATGAGACGGGAAAAATTGGGTTCCTGAAAGAGCTGCGCAGAATGAATGTGGCGATGACACGTGCGAGGATGAAACTTATGATCATAGGAAACGTGGCAACACTGTCGCACCATGCGTTTTATAGAAAACTGTGGGAATGGGTGGAGAAAACGAAAAAATCGGAATGCTAAATGCGAAATCATTCTGATTTTTGAACTTTCTCAAGAAGATCCATCTTGTATATACTCAAACTTATGAATGTTTGTTCCCAATTGCTGGAATGAACTGGCAAATACGAATTATACATTATAATTTTTTGTATCTTTGCAATCTGCCCACTGCTACCAAGGCGTAAAACTGATAGAGCAACGACATAAATAAAAGGTGTCATCAGTGTTTGGTTAGATGTTTGCGACACTGTCGCAATATTTGTTCGAAGATAGTCGAAATGGTTAAAGACAAAAAAACAACAGAAAAAAGTTCCTCACTTTCCCTAAATGGTGAATTTGAAAATGTATGTGTTATTATTGACACTCATACCACACGTGCTTTGTCGTGTATAAATGAGGAACATATCCTTACATGTTGGGAAATCGGACGCTATCTTTTTGACCGAATAAAAAGAGGAAAATGGGGAGATAAGATTGTAAGAGAATTATCTGATTATATAAAGAGTCACCGACCAAATTATCGAGGTTACGGGAGAAGTAATCTTTATAATATGATTCGTTTTTTTGAGGCATATTCATCTTTTGAATTTGTCCAGTCAGTGAATGGACAATTACAGGAATTTGTCCAATCAGTGAATGGACAAATGCCTAAGATGTTGTCAATCACTACATTTACGCATCATGTTATTATCTTGAATCGTTGTGATACGTATATAGAACGTATGTTTTATATGATTTATTCTTCTCGACAAAATCTCAATACGAGGGAATTGGATATTTGTATTGAAAACGATACATTTGAGAATTTATTAGGCAATTCTAAACAGAATATGTCAAAAATGCTGCTCGAGATGTATCCACAAGCACCGATAATGTTCAAAGACAAAATGGTGCTTGAGTCGTTAGGATTACCACCTATGCATGATGAACCGCTTTTACATAAAGAGATATTGGATCACATGCGTGATTTTTTACTTGAATTGGGGAAAGAAGATTTCTTTTTTGTTCAGGACGAATATCCGATTCAAGTTGGAGGAGAAAAATATCATCTAGATTTATTGTTCTACCATCGAGTGTTGCGATGTTATGTGGGAATTGAGTTGAAAGCTGGCAAATTCCAACCTAAGGATATCGGACAATTAGAATTTTATTTAGAAGCATTGGATCGAAACAAAAAGAGGGATGATGAAAATCCTTCCATTGGTATATTATTGTGCAGAGATGCCAATAAAATGGTTGTTGAATATGCTTTATCTCGTTCTATGAGTCCAATAATGGTATCACAATACAAACAAAAAATGATACCTCAGGAGGTTTTGCAAAAAGCATTTGACGAATATGTTGAATTCAATGCACAAAAATTATTAGATGAAATACCATCGCAAGAGTGAAAAACAATTTTAAATTGTATTTTTGCGATGAAAATATACACGTCCATGCTCCCATGACGTAAAAAGGTTGGAGCAACGACATAAATAAAAGGCGTCATCAACGCTTTGTTCTTGGAAAATTCGGAACCTGAGAAATTTTGAATATACAATCAAGGACACTGCAGAGAGGATGCCACGGATGAGTTGTATGTACTGGTCCGTAGTGTGTCCGAGGGTATTTTGTGCCCTCACGACACACTCTACGGGTGTACTATATCTCTGCGTGGGTATCTTGTATCTGCTCGTCTATTGTATAGGGTTTTCTCAGGACCTCGAATTCGGACGAGCGTGATGCAAATACCCACGCTTTTTTGTTTGTGGTGGAAAAATATTAATTAATAGTGAGGAGTAAGGGGTATGACTCTGGAGAATTTGTAAATGAATATTCTCAGTAAAATATCCAATATTGTAAATCTTTATATTCGTCAAAATTTTTTTGATGAAAATAAAGAGTCTGTGATCCTTGAATCAATGGATATTTTATTAGGGGAAAGAATTGATAATTATACCTTTGATATTTGCTCAATTGGAAACGAATCTGTTGTTGATTTAGTTCCTGCACTGGCCAAAATTAATGAAAAAAGTAACAAAAGGAAATGTGGTGGAGTTTATTATACTGATAGTGATGTTACTGATTTTATTATGGCGAATGCATTCCTGCATTTTATAAAACCTACAGAAAAAAAAGTTTGGGATTATGAAACCGCATTAAAAAAGTTAAAACATATATCAATTCAAGAAAAAATAAAAATAATAGAGGCATCTTCGTTTGATCCAACGTGTGGAACAGGAGAGTTTTTGTTGAGTTCTTTTAGAATCAAATCAATTATAAATGAGACTATTGGAATGTCATTCGAGAAAATGCTAGGTTCAGTATATGGTAACGATATAGACTATGTTTCTGTAGACATATCTAAGTTGAGATTATTTTTTTCTGCGATTCAAAAGAATATGCCTGATGAAGATATAATGAAATTGGCGTCTATAATTAATAAAAATTTTATAGGAAAAGATGCTGTTGCTTATGATGGGGTATCATTCGGTAAAAAAGATATAATTGTTGGAAATCCGCCATATGTTGAGTATGGTAAATACGAAGGCCAGTCCTTATATTGTTATGGCAATGTTTATGCTGACGTTCTTCATAATGCGGTAAAAATGTTGGGAGAAGACGGTGTAATGTCATTTGTAGTTCCTCTTTCTTATGTCTCTACAATAAGAATGGGAAAGATTAGAAAACTAATAAGCTCACATGCAAACAAACAGATAGTGATAAACTTTGCTGATAGACCAGATAGTCTTTTTTCTGCTGCTCATCAGAAGTTGACAATATTATTAGCTCAAAAAGGGAATATTAACAATATTGTATTGTCATCAAGTTATAAATATTGGTATAATTCAGAAAGGGAAATGTTATTTCATGCCATTCCATTAGAGAATACATTGATTGATAATGAAATGTATTGGCCAAAAATTGGAAATAAAATAGAATCGTCAATATTTAAGAAGTTTAAGAATTTAGAAGAACCTAATTGGCTTACAATTGATGCATTAAAAGGGAACACGGATTGTATATATATCAATACAAGAGGGTGTTTCTGGATGAAAGTTTTTTCAAAAAATCCTCATTCTAATAGTTATATCCCATTTTTTTTACCATTAGAGAAAATACCATTTATATATTGTCTGATTAATTCAAGTTTGTTTTTTCTTTTATGGGTAATTATATCTGATGGATGGCATGTCACAAGTAAAGAATTGTCATTTATCAAAATACCAAGGTTAATCAAAAATCAAAATATATGGGTTGATCTTAAAACAAAATTGGAAACAAAATTAGAAGAAACAAAAAAATATGTAGGCACAAAACAAGTAGAATACGAATATAAACATAAAGAATGTAAATATATTATAGATGAAATAGACGATGAATTGGCTCGTGTCTATAACCTTTCTCAATGCCAATTGAAATATATTAAAGAGTATTCATTGAAATATAGAATGGGAGATGGCATATAAGGTTATAGATTTATTTGCTGGTTGTGGTGGCTTTTCTGTTGGTTTCGAAAGGGCAGGCTACAATATTGTAAAGGCAGTTGAATTTGATAAAGAAATTGCAAACTCGTATTCTCATAATCATAAAAGAACAATTATGTTTGCTGATGATATCGGGAAGATTGCTGATACTGATCATTTTGAAAGAAATGAATCTGAAGTAATTGTAGGAGGCCCACCCTGTCAAGGATTTTCCATGGCTAGTTCTAGAATACGTGAAAAAAATGCATTTATGAATGATCCTAGAAATTTTCTCTTTCGTCATTACGTGAATGTAGTTAAAATTGTGCGTCCTAAAGTGTTCTTGTTGGAAAATGTCAAGGGAATATTGTCGAAAGACAAAGGTGCAATTTTTCAAGAAATTGTAGAGACCTTTGGTAATCCAGATAATTTTGAAGGAGACAAGTACTATTTACATTACAAAGTGTGTAAAACTATTGAATTTGGCATTCCTCAAAAGAGAGAGCGAGTTGTTGTCATTGGTATACTCAACAAGGATTTCAACATAGATGAACTATTTAAGAAAACACATGATAGAATTGAAACAGACGATGCCAATTTCTTTAACCCTGTGAGTTTAAAAGATGCAATATCTGACATTCCATCTCCTACTCAAGACGGATTCGCATTGTTAAATCCAAGTTCTTCTATATATCAAGATTATTTGAGACGAGGAAATGAAATTACTAATCATATAGCGTCGAAACATAATGTTGTCGCAATAAACAGAATGAAAAAAATTAATGTCGGTAGAAATTGGAAGGATCTAGACGAAGATATACATTCTGTCCATAGCGGAGCGTATGGAAGATTAGATTGGAATTTGCCAACAATGACAATCACAACAAGATTTGATACGCCTGCTGGAGGACGATTTATTCATCCTGAATTTAATAGGACTCTGACACCTAGAGAAGCGGCAAGGGTGCAGTCTTTCCCAGATGATTTTGAGTTTGTTGGATCAAAATCGTCTATTTGTAAACAGATAGGAAATGCAGTTCCTCCTAAATTGGCATTCTTTTTAGCTAATCTGGTAAAGAATATTTTAGACAATGAACTGGTTGAGTGAAAAAAAATTAGAATTCTTAAAAACAGACTATAAAAGTCATCTTTGGTATATTACAAAACAGAATTGTAATTTCAGAGATCTGTGTTTTATGGCCAATATTTTAGAATTGTGGAATGACAATCCAAATGAGCCTTTTCAAATTTTTTTTGACAGAAAGAAGAAAGAGTCTCCATTTAATGAATTCATAAATGACACTCCTCATAGAGCTTTGAAAAATTGTGAGTTCTTTGGCTTAATGAATCAAACAAATGGAGCAAAATCTGCATATTCTTCAAAGAATCTTACTAAGGCTTATTATGAAATTAAAGAAAAATGTGAAGGAAATTTCAAATTGTTAGAACGTTACCAAAATTATATAAACAAACAAATAGAAAATATGGAGATTGCTATTGATGGAAAAACATTAAAACCTATATTATATACACTAAAAGTATTAATACTAATTGGAGACGCAACGAATGAATATTCTATAAGTGATCAAGAGTTGAAATTATTTGTTTGCACCTGCAATTCGTGGAATGATTATGTACAATCAGTGGAGTCAATTTTACGGTATAGGAATGATCCTGATTATAAAAGTCAGATAGATAAAAGATATGAAATTGCTAATGATACTCGATTTAATTTAGTTTTTAAGAATCTTTCATATCTAAATACTGAGAAAAATAGAATTTCAATACCTAAAAATCTGGTTCGGACAATAAAGAAAAAAGTTTTTGAATTCGAATTAGGAGAATCATTAACAGTAAATGTAATAGGAAATTTGCCCCATATTCCTCTCCAGCAAATCTTCTATGGGGCACCTGGCACTGGAAAGTCATTTTCAATCAAGAGTGTGATAGCAGAACACATGAGCATCGATGTTGATCAGGTCGATATGGAAGCTGATAATATTTTTCGCACCACATTTCATCCAGACTACGACTATGCTCAGTTTGTGGGATGCTATAAGCCAACTAAAGAGAAGAATGGGGATATCACTTATGACTTTGTCCCTCAAGTGTTTGTCAATGCTTTGGTTGAGGCTTATGGCGGAGTACAACCAGCTAAATCTTCTTCAAATACGTCTGCTACTACAGGACAAGTGGCTAATAGTGAATCTAAAGAAGATGATTTAAATGAGGAAGATACAGTAGTAGAACAAATTGTTGAAAGTGAAGTCGAAACACAGGCCGTCAAACCTGTTTATCTTGTGATTGAGGAGATTAATCGTGGTAACTGTGCACAGATTTTTGGAGATATCTTCCAATTGTTGGATAGAGATGCTAATGGAGTCTCGGAATATTCAATAAGTGTGGATCGTGATTTGAGAGAGTATTTGGAGAAAAACAGCCCCAATGCGATTAAAAACGGTAAAATCAAACTCCCTTCCAACTTCAATATTATCGCCACTATGAATACTTCTGACCAATCTCTTTTCCCGATGGATTCGGCTTTTAAGAGAAGATGGGAATGGGTGCATGTGCCTATCAAAAATCAGAATTTTGATAAGGATGGCAATCAGGTTCATTTCAAAATTGTTGTAGAAAAGGGCAAGTATGAATATGATTGGAATGAATTCCAAAATGCAGTAAATATTGAAATCCAGAATAAAACTCATTCTGAAGACAAACAGATGGGAGACTATTTTATTAAGAAAAATGTCACTTTGAATGAGTTTGTCAATAAGGTAATGTTTTATTTGTGGAATGACATCTGCAAGGAGAATTATCATACAGAGGATAATTTCTTCCGTACAGAAGATGAGAGTACAGAAGAAGAAACGGAGTTCTCTTTTGGAGAAATGATGGCAGATAAAGTCAATAAGATTAACGGGTTCATGCGTAAATTGAAAGTCAAGAATTTGATTGAGACATCCGAATCCACTGATGCTTCTGATGTTTCAACTCCAGAATCTTCAGCAGATTAATGAAACTTTTTTTTGAAACATACACATATAAGATTGAAGATGTGTGTCAGGCTCTGCATGTCACACAAGATGATCTGTTGTCTTGTTTCTCAGAGTCGTTGCGAAATATTGATTCTGAAAATATTTCGTTTTCTTGCGTCGGATATTTTTATTCTCCTATTATCAAAGATAGTGTCTTTATAATGCCAAAGGTGTTTCTTAATGAAAACTCCCCAAAAAAAGGAGAGACTCGCGTCTTTGCAAACGGAATACATAATGGATACCTTCCCAAGAATGTGATTGATGTCCGATTTGGAGAAAAATGTATACTCGGTAAAGAAGATTGCGGTTTCATCATGAGTGTCTCTGTTTGGCTTTATCAATCCATTAAGAGATATGCCGAGCAAAAAGGAGGTCAAGATAATGTGATTCCTGAAGATTTACAACGAGTCGTCACGACACCGGGAGAGTCGTCTGAAACTTTATTGGACACTATTGTCACACTCATTAAATTTTATCACGACCATAGGTCGTTGTTTACTTTTATTGCCGTGAATAAACAAGGCGGATCAAATAGAGTGAATTGGAGAAAAACAATCAGTACACAAACAGCTTTCCTTCAAAAAGGAAAACCAATATATACGACATTTGTAAACAGACAAAAGACAATAAATTTTGAAGAGGATGTGATAGTTATGTTCCTTTCTGTCATGCACTATCTTCAAAATACATACTATTTTGGAACAATAGACAAGTCTGGATACGAACTTTATCGTTCACAAGATATTCAACGGCTTATTGATACTGGTAAGGGAGTTCGTGTGATGAAAAACATGACACGCAAATATTATGTGGACGATCTTGTGCAGTTGTGCAAACTATTACGTTTGTTCTTTGAGCAGGCGTATGAAGTGTCAACAAAACGTCATACGCCTGAAATGACGGTGGTGAAGAAGTATGAGAATGTATTTGAGAGTATGGTTGATGCTTTGATTGGTGACGACTTGCCTAAAGCATTGAAACATCTAAAAAATCAAAGAGACGGAAAAACCATAGACCATATTTATCAGGATCTCTCGCTAATCCATAACGATAACCAAATGAATATTTACTATATCGGAGACAGTAAATATTATAAAGAGTCGACTCAGTTAGGAACTAATTCCGTCGCAAAACAGTTCACATACGCAAAGAATGTCATCCAATATTGTATTAATATTTTCAATAAGGGTGTTGACAGTAGATACCAGAAAGAAGAAGAGAACATAAAGAAAAATTTTGCTTATAGAGATGATTTGACGGAAGGGTACAACATCACTCCAAATTTCTTTATTCACGGAAGAATTACCCCGGAAATATTGGCGGATAAAAGCAAGTCTTTTTCTGTGAATGGGCTTAAATATGATTCTGTAGATTATAGTATGGTCAATTTCCATTTTCCTAACAGACTATTTGATAGAGATACCTTGATTCTGCAAACCTACGATATTAATTTTTTATATGTCCTTTCCAATTATGTAAGTAGAAGAGACAATAAAACAGTGAGGAAATATATTAGGTCTGAATTTCGTAAAAATATTATAAAGTATATAGACGATCATTATAATATCTATCGATTTCTGGAATTCTATGATGAAGAGTCTATAAAAGAATTCATAGATGAGAATTTTAGACAGGTGATAGGAAAGGTTTATTCTATTGAGACCGGAGATGGGTATTGTTTGATGTTGGCTCTTGAAAAAAATAACAAAGATCAATCTTTGGTTGTCTCTGACAATTCTCTAGCAATAAGAGGAAAGCAATATAAGTTGACACAGTTTAAACTGGACGACGGCAAATATCCGGAAACTTTCAAATGGTTTATTTCCGGATCGATTAATGACACAATGAAATATAGTACTTATCTGCCTTTGTTTGATATTCAGGCTGCTTGTGGAGATTTCTCTTATCAATCAGATACAGGATTAAAATGTTGGTTTAATGCTTCTGATTACAGTGGAAACTTAAACGAAGATATGTTTGTTGTCAAGGCAATTGGTGATTCTATGAATCCCAAAATCAATGATGGAGATTATTGTATATTTAAGAAATATGGTCCTGATAGTGTTATAGGATCAAGAGAAGGAGAAATAGTGTTGGTTGAGAAATATGATTCTATCACTGAAACTAATTATGTAATTAAAGAATATCATCACGAAGGTAAGGGCACTGATGATGAAAAAATTATTTTGCATTCGTTGAATAATAAATACAAAGACATTGAATTGACGGATCAGTATGACCTAAATGATTCTATATCAGTGAAAGGCATTTTTGTAGGGAAAATAAAGTGTCCTCTTAAAGAAGGATAGTAATTAATTGTAGATTATTCTTCAAAATTTGTGTGAATTTTTCAAATAGGTAGCCTTCATACTTAGACTTTTTGAACGAACATTCAATTTTTTTTGAACGAACATTCGTATATTGTAAAAAAGTGTTAATTTTGCCATCTGTAGACAATTAAAGAATTTAATAAAGGGGTAATATATGGCAAAATCATTTAACTCAGTACTTGCAAAATTCCTTCTTAGTGTCGCCGGTTCGATAAACAAGAAGAAATTGGTGAAGGCTTCAATGGACTGTAAGAAGTCGCAGGCTGAAACACTTAGAGCAATTCTAGATTATGCTAAAGATTCCGTCTATGGAAAAGAGCATAATTTTGCGAAGATTTTGGAGGCTACATCTGATGACGCTCTTTTCGAGGCCTACCGTCAGAATGTCAAACCAAATGATTATGAGGATTTCCGCCCATACGTAGAGAGACATAAACATGGTGAGGAGAATGTCTTATTCCCTGGAAAACCGAAAATGTATGCCACTACTTCGGGTACGACAAGTGAGCCAAAGTGGATTCCTATCACTAACGAATACTACAGCAACATCTATTCTAAGATGACTAAGGTGTGGCTATACTCTTTCATCGAGAACCGTCCTGATGTCTTCAATGGTAAAATCGTTTCTATTGTAGGTAAGGCTATAGAGGGTCAGGCTCCAGATGGCACACTATATGGATCTGTGTCTGGCGTGACTCAGAGAGACTGTCCGGGATTCGTGAAGAAACTTTACACTGCTCCTGCAGACGTGTTCACAATCGCCGACTACAAGGCTCGCTACTACTGCATCATGCGATTCGGTATTGAGCAGGATGTCACTCTTATTGTTACTGCTAATCCGTCTACAATCGTTGAGATGCAGAACAATGTGAACGAGTTCTTTGATGATTACGTTGATGATATTGAAAAGGGTACAATCAGCTCGAAAATCAATATCTCAGACGAGCTCCGCCAGAAGATGTTGGCAGAGAAGAATATCAAGCCAAATCCTAAGCGTGCGGCTGAGCTACGTGAGTTGAAGGCTAAATATGGCACAGTGCTTCCTAAGCACTACTGGCCAAATCTTCAGATTCTTAACACTTGGAAGTGTGGTAACACTCGTATGTATCTCGACAAGTTTAAGAATTCTTTCCCTGACTGCTGCTTGCACCAGGAGTTCAGCTACTTCTCATCTGAGTGCCGTGCCGGACTTGTGATGCCAGAGACTAAGGATACAAACGGTACCGTCGTTTTCCCTCACATGCACTATTTTGAGTTTGTGGAGGAACATGATATTGACAGCGAGAACCCTAAGTTCCTTCAGCTACACGAACTTGAGTTTGGCAAGAAATATTGTCCATATGTGACTACATGGGCAGGACTTTACCGTTATACAATGAGCGACCTTCTTGAGGTAGACGGAAAGTTCAATTCTATACCTACTCTTCATATGATTCAGAAGATCAATGGTATTGTCACTATGACGGGAGAGAAACTTCACGAGCGTCAGTTTATCTCGGCTGTTGAGGATGCTTCTAAGACTACAGGCAAGAAGCTAAAGTTCTATATCGGTTTCGCTGACATAGAAATCTCTGCATACCACTTCTACTATGAGTTTGAAGACCAGAATATTACTCAGGCTGAGGCAGATGAGTTCAACAAAATTGTGGACGAGAATTTGAAGAAAGTCAACATTGAGTATGAGGCTAAGAGAGCCTCATTCCGTGTGAAGGATCCAATCGCTCATATCCTAGTGGAGAACTCATTCGAGAAGTTCAAGGCTCGTTGTATCGACGAGGGAGCAAGAGACGGACAGTTCAAGCTTAACATCCTGCTTCAGGATGAGAACCGTCATGCCAAGTTCAAGGATCTTGTAAAGAAATAATAAGTAATTAAGGTATATTTAGAAAGGACGCAAGCCACACTTGCGTTCTTTCTTCATCATAAAGCAATGACTTTAGACAATATCAAAGCAGTTATATTTGATGTCGACGGTACACTCTACACCGGAGGAATCGCAAAACATCTGATTTTAGGTGATATATGGAGGTGCATGTGGGCTTTGAGAGAAAGGCAGACAAGAAAGGCGATGAAGAGTCGTGACTACATGACTGCCGACAATTATTATAATACCTTTTTCTCTACGTTGTCGCAAAAGACAGGCAAAGAGGAGAGTGTAATGAGAGATTGGTATTTCAATCGCTACATGCCGTTGATGGTCAGACAGATCGGCAAGTATTGTAAGCCCCGCCCACAGATAAATGAGGTGTTGGAGTCGTTGCGACAAAAAGGAATACGTCTTCTCGTCTATTCTGACTATACAAGGTCGAAAGAGAAAATCGAGTCGTTAGGCATAGACAGCTCGGTGTTTGAGAAATTCTATTGCGCTGAAGAATTCGGAGCATTAAAGCCACAGACACGTCCGTTTGCGCAGATATGTCAGGAGAATGGATTAGAATTGGCATCGACGCTGATGGTAGGCGACAAAGTAGATTCTGATGGAGGAGCTTTAGCCGCTGGTTTGCAATTCACCTGTATAGATGGAAAGAATTGTAAAGATGTCGACAGAAGCAAGTACGACATTGTATCTTGGGATGAATTTGTGAACATTTGTAAGAAATAAGATTAGATGTAGAGACGCACGGTCGTGCGTCTCTTTTTTATTTGAAGACAGAGGAACAGATGACATTTCCACATAGAATTATTATTGCTCCTTTTTGCTAAAAATATAGTTTCTTTTTTGCAGTTTATGTAAAAAAATGTATATTTGCATTTGGAATGAGGAGGGGAGCGAATTGTTCTCCTTCGTTTTTTTAATATGATGATAGATAAACAAGAACTTACACAAGCGATCAACGAATTTATTGACGGAACAAGCCTTTTTCTTGTAGAGGTTAAGGTAAGTCCTGCTAATGAGATTGTTGTTACAATTGATAGCGAAGACTCTATAGATATCGACACTTGCGTTTCACTTTCACGTCATATAGAATCCAAGTTCGACCGTGAACAGGAAGATTATGAGTTGGAAGTAGGCTCTGCTGGTTTGAGTTCTCCATTTGTGGTGCTTCGCCAATATAAGAAATATATTGGAAAGGAAGTAGAAGTGCTTACAAAGGCAGGACAGAAACTTGTAGGAGTATTGAAGAATGCTACGGAAGAAGAATTCACAGTGGTTGTGACTGTGAAGGAAAAACCGGAAGGAGCGAAGAGAAAAGTCGATGTGGAGAAAGAGTACTCGTTCAAGTATGATGAAGTAAAATATACGAAATATTCAATTAGATTCAAATAATATTATTATGGCTAAGCAAGAAACACTCAGCTTAATAGATTCATTTTCGGAGTTTAAGGAACTTAAGAACATCGATCGAGGCACTATGATCAGTGTCTTGGAAGAGTCATTCAGAAGCGTCATCACTAAGATGTATGGTACTGATGAGAACTATGCCGTTATCATCAATCCTGACAAGGGTGATTTCGAGATATATCATAATAGAGTAGTAGTTGAAGATGGCACTGTCGACGACGAGAACTCACAGGTGGCTTTGGCAGACGTCAAGAAGATAGATTCATCTTATGAGGTAGGTGAAAACTTCTCTGAGAAGGTGGATTTCGCATCGTTCGGACGTAGAGCAGTGTTGAATCTTCGCCAGACACTTGCGTCGAAGATTCTAGAGCTTCAGAAAGATACATTGTTCAACAAGTATAAGGAGAAAGTTGGTAAGATCGTAGTCGGAGAAATCTACCAGACTTGGAAGAAGGAGGTTCTTCTTCTTGATGAGGAGGGTAACGAAATGATTTTGCCTAAGGCAGAGCAGATACCGTCGGACAACTACCGCAAACAGGATACATTGAGAGCTATCGTGGCAAAGGTTGACAATGAGAACAATAATCCAAAGATTATCCTTTCTCGTACGTCGCCAATGTTCCTTCAGCGTTTGTTTGAGCAGGAAGTTCCTGAAATCGCAGACGGCTTGATCACAATCAAAGGAATCGCTCGTATTCCGGGAGAGAGAGCAAAAGTCGCTGTAGAGAGCTACGACGAGAGAATCGATCCAGTTGGAGCATGTGTAGGTATGAAGGGAGCTCGTATCCACGGAATCGTAAGAGAGCTACGTAATGAAAATATAGATGTAATAAACTATACATCAAATGTCTCTCTATATATCCAGAGAGCATTGAATCCAGCAAGAATCTCATCTATCAGAATCATAGAAGAGGAGAAGAAAGCTGAGGTTTACTTGGATCCACAGGAGGTGTCTTTGGCAATCGGTAAGGGGGGGATGAACATCAAGCTTGCCACTCAGCTTACAGGATACCAGATAGAAGTGTTCAGAAACTCAGACAGTTACGATGACGGAGATATCTATCTTGACGAGTTTGCTGATGAGATTGATATGTGGGTTATCGATGAGTTTAAGAAGAACGGATTTGATACAGCTCTTAGCGTATTGAACGTATCAAGAGATGAGCTTCTTCGTCGTACTGATCTCGAGGAAGAGACTATCGATGACGTGTTGGCAATCTTGAAGTCTGAATTTGAGGACTTTGATGAGGCTGGTGCCGACAACAATGATGAAAGTAATTCCTAACCCGGTGTTGGGGATGAGTTTCTCTGAAATATAGGATACTTTTGGGTGCGTTCGGATTTGGCACCCGAAAGTATTTGTTTCGGGAAAAGAAAAACATTATGGACAGGGTGCAATTTGTGGTTGCTGTTTTTTAATTTTGTGGGAAGGGAAAAACAGCATACTATGATGAGTTAAGTGTGTTGTTTTTTTAAGTGTGGTAATTAAAATTTTATGTCGAGATTAGGTCAATTAGCTAAAGAATTAAATGTAGGTATCGCTACTGCTACCGAACTATTAAAAAAGAAAGGATTTGCAATTGAAGATGCAAACCCCAACTACAAATTGTCTGAAAAAGAAGAGGATATCCTTCGCCAGGAATATGATAAGGACAAAACGTTCAAGTCTGACGCAAAGGCAGAGTTTGACGATATGAAGGATAGAAAAAAGAACAAGAGGGAGAAAATTGTCGAGATACCAGGATTTGGAAAAAAAGACGAGGTTGATATCAAGGTAGAGGTGCAGGCTCCAAAACTAAAGGTTGTTGGCAAGATCTCTGACGCTCCAAAACCACAAACTCCAAAACCAGAAACACCAGCTGCATCTACTGTTTCAGTAGATGGGGCTAAACAGAATAATATGTCTAAATCACAAAACGAAACTGAAGATGATGTGTTCAGATTGAACCCTACCACACAGGTCACAGGACCAACAGTGTTGGGTAAAATCGATTTGTCTTCTATCAACTCTCAAACCAGACCTAAGAAAAAGACAAAGGAGGAGAGAAAGAAAGACCATCAGAAACAACTTCAGCAGCAAAAGGCTGAACAAGGGCAGGGTGGTCAGAAGAAGCAGAGAAATCGTATCCAGGGTAAGGAAAAAATTGATATTTCTGAATACAAAGAAGGAAAACAAGGTGGCAAAAACGATCGTCATAAAGGCGACAGAGACAGAAATGACAATCGTGATCGTGAAGCCAACGGTGGAAACAATAAGAAGTTCAACAAGCAGAAGAATCAGAAACAGGAGATCTCTGAAGAAGATGTACAGAAGCAGATCAAAGATACTCTTGCTCGCTTGACTTCTAATAAAAACCAGAACAAGAGTGGTGCTAAGCACCGTCATGATAAGCGTGAGTCTATCCGTCAGCGTGCTGAAGAGCGTGAGGCTCAGGAACGTGAAGCACAGGGCAAACTAAAGATTACTGAGTTTGTGACTGTCAGCGACTTGGCTAAAATGATGGATGTCACAATTACAGAGGTTATCACAACTTGTATGAACTTCGGTCTGATGGTGTCTATCAACCAGCGTCTTGATGCTGATACTATCAATATCGTAGCAAGTGAGTTTGGCTTTGAGACTGAATATGTCTCTGCTGAGGTAAGTGAGGCTATCCAGGAGGAAGAGGATAAGGAAGAGGATTTGATCAACCGTCCTCCAATTGTAACTGTGATGGGTCACGTAGACCACGGTAAGACATCATTGCTTGACTATATTCGCCAAACCAATGTGATCGCCGGTGAGGCAGGTGGTATCACTCAGCATATCGGTGCATACAATGTCACATTGAAGAATGGCCAGCATATTACTTTCTTGGATACTCCAGGTCATGAGGCGTTTACAGCCATGCGTGCTCGTGGAGCGAAGGTGACAGATATCGCTATCATCATCGTCGCTGCTGATGACGATGTGATGCCGCAGACAAAAGAGGCTATCAACCACGCAAGTATCGCTGGCGTTCCTATCGTGTTTGCAATCAATAAGATAGATAAACCTACTGCTAATCCTGACAAGATCAAGGAGTCGTTGGCACAGATGAATTACTTGGTAGAAGAGTGGGGTGGTAAGTATCAGTCACAGGATATCGCCGCTAAGAAGGGTATCGGTGTAGATGAATTGATGGATAAGGTGCTTCTTGAGGCAGAAATGCTTGATTTGAAGGCTAATCCAAACCGTAAGGCAAGCGGTTCGGTGATAGAGAGCCAGTTGGATAAGGGTCGTGGTTATGTGGCTACAGTGCTTGTAAGCAACGGTACTCTGAAAATTGGTGATGTGGTTATCGCAGGTACTCACTACGGTAAGGTTAAGGCTATGTTCAATGAGCGTAACCAGCGTATCACGGAGGCTGGACCTTCCGAGCCAGCTTTGATCCTGGGTCTTGATGGAGCTCCTCAGGCAGGTGATAACTTTAACGTGCTTGGCTCAGAGCAGGAGGCTCGTGAAATAGCCAACAAACGTGAACAGCTTCAACGTGAGCAAGGTTTGCGTGCTGGTAATGGTATTATCACTCTTGATGAGATCGCCCGTCGTCGTGCTCTTGGCAACTTCCAGGAGATGAATATCATCGTCAAGGGAGACGTGGACGGATCTGTAGAGGCATTGTCAGATTCTTTGCAGAACTGTTCTACAGAGCAATTCCAGATCAACGTTATCCACAAGGCAGTGGGTCAGATTTCAGAAACGGATGTCATGTTGGCATCAGCGTCAAATGCAATCATCATCGGTTTCCAGGTTCGACCTTCTCAGTCAGCGCGTAAACTTGCAGAGAAAGAGGGTGTGGATATCCGTCTATACTCAATCATCTATGATGCAATTGAGCAGTTGAAGGATGCGATGGCAGGTATGTTGGCTCCAGAGTTGAAGGAGCAGGTGACTGGTACTGCTGAGGTTCTTGAAATCTTCAAGATCGGTAAGGTCGGAGTCATTGCGGGTTCAATTGTACGTGATGGTAAGATCAAACGTTCTAATAAAGTCCGTTTGATTCGCGACGGAATTGTCGTATTCACCGGAGATTTGCAGTCGTTGAAGCGTTATAAGGATGACGTTAAGGAGGTTGCAAACGGATTCGATTGTGGTATTGCTCTTGCTGGATACAATGAGATTCAGGTAGGTGATATTATTGAAGGATACGAGACAATTGAGGTTGCTCGTAAGTTGTAATTTAGACGATTGAAAACTTAAATATGAAATTAAGAATCGGGCATGAGTCTGATTCTTAATTTTGTTTAGAGATAGATTGTTAAAACATGGTGATTTTGTATCGGGCACACACGTCGACAACTAGATACGCATCTGTATTTGATTTATCATTGTTACACACACGTCCGTGTGTCTCTACGTGTTTAACTATTAATTATTAACTATTAATATCAATTAAATTGAATTGGCTTGATTTTTTAATCCTTTTGCTTGTTGTCGCAGGTATGGTGAGAGGATTTTCAAAAGGACTTATTTTTGAGCTTTCGGGATTGATAGGCCTTATCATTGCCGTATATGTGTCGAGATATCACAGCTCCCCTTTTGCAGAGTTTATTCATAGCTTTTTCAATGTAGGAATGGATTATTGTCCTGCGTTGGGAATGATCATGGCATTTATTGTGTCGTTGATACTGGTGAAGGTGCTGGCAATGTGTGCCCAACGACTGATTAAGGCAATTAGTCTTGGATGGCTCAACAGCCTGCTTGGCGCATTGATCTCAGCGGTGAAATACACTTTGGTGATCAGTGTGGTGTTTAATGTACTTGGTCCGATCAACGAGAAACTTAAATTGATGGACAACAAGCATTCAGAAGGCTCGGTGTTGTGTGGCCCGGTCACAAAGTTTGCACCTGCTGTTCTGCCTATGTTAAATATCAGCGAATTGTTCGATATTCCAAAGAATATTGAGGATTCTATGGATAAAGACAAAACGGAAGGAAATCAGACAAGTAAAAAGGGATGATTTTTGCCTTTTATTGATTTTGTAATAAGCTGTGCTTTGATTCTGCACATCGAGGTTTTATCTTTGTCGTATATATAAACAATGAATTAATATTGTCGTATTATGGTGCCAGAGTCTAAGCCATTTTTGAAATTGGTAGCTGATGATTTGAAAAGTCATGCTGATGTGGAGGATACGTTGCTTATCTTCCCCAACCGTCGTGCAATCTTGTTTTTTAATGAATGTTGGGCTGATGAGTACGACATACCAGTGTTTTCTTTGGAATCCACGACAATACAAGATCTATTCCATTCTCTGTCTCCTTACAGCGTTCCGGATGAAATAGCCCTTTTAATCGAGCTTTTCCACACAATTAAAGGGATACATCCGGATATTTTGGGGGTAGATCCGTCGTTTGACAAATTCTATTTCTGGGGGCAGACTTTACTTTCCGATTTCGATGATATTGATAAGAATTGTGTAAATGCTCAGGCATTATTTTCAAATGTGGCAGATTTGCAGAATGTGAAAGACTTTTCATATCTTTCCGATTCTCAAATCAAGGTGCTTGAACATTTCTTCCAAACTTTCTCAGTAGAAGCTCAAAATGAGAAGGTGAGACTTTTTGCTAGACTTTGGGAAAACCTGTATTCTATTTATATAGCATTTAAAAGCCGTCTACAGACAAAAGAAATCGCCTATGAAGGGATGTTGATGCTCGACGTTATAGAAAGACTAAAAAATGGTGAAATTGATGATTCAAAGTACAAAAAACTCGTATTCATCGGATTTAATGTGTTGAGCAGAACAGAGTATGCTTTCTTCAAAAGATATCGCGATTCCAAACGCGCGGATTTTTATTGGGACTATGATATCTATTATTCCGCACCTGATTCACTTCAGGAAGCTGGTCTGTTTATGCGACAGAATATTCTGGATTTCCCGTCGTCACTTAAAGAGAAATCATACTTTGATAATTATTCGAAAAAAAAGAAAATCACTTTTGTAAGCACTTCGTCTGATAATGCCCAAGCAACTTATGTAACTAAATTTTTGAACGACACATCCGAAATCGTAAAGGACGAAAAAAGCGGTGAAAAGGAAAAAATCGATAGAAGAACAGCAATTGTTCTTTGTGATGAGACACTTCTCCTTCCTGTCTTGCATTCTATCCCGAATGATAAAGGAATAGCTTTGAATGTGACGATGGGATTCCCGGTGTCGCAAACTCCAATATTCAGTTTGCTGCTCGCTCTGGTCAATTATAATGTTTACATAGATGAACGTAGACCTAAAACTGTGGCTTTGTCGATGGTTGTACCTATTGTTGGCCATGCCTATATAAAAGCTCTCTTCCCGGAAGTGTCAGAAAAAATTGCTCAGATGAAGGATGAAAAGAATCTTTTTCCTAATATTTCTGACTTTGATTCCGATGAATTGTCATTGCTTCTAAAACCTTCGGTGAATTCGTCTGATTTTGTGGACAGACTGAAAAAAATAGTGATGAAAGTGTCCGCACATAAGACTAATTACTCTTTGTATTCCGACTTGTATAATGAATCTTTGTTCCGAGTTTATAACATACTTGTCAGGTTTGCTGACGAGGTTTGCTCGGAGGAGTTGTCGATGAGTGTTGGTCTGACCGCACGTCTTCTTATGAAAGTAGTCCAGCAGGCAAAAGTGCCATTCCATGGAGAACCGATAGAAGGACTTCAAGTGATGGGATTCTTGGAGACGCGTGGACTTGATTTCTCTCATATTTGTCTCTTGTCAGCGTCTAATAAACAATTGCCTCCTTCTGCTGAAATTTCGTCATTTATTCCGCTTTCAATCCGCACTGGATTCAATATGACCTCTGTAGAACAAAAAAATGCGTTGTTTGCTTACTATTTCTATCGTTTGGTGCAACGTGCGGATGATGTCACCCTCGTCTACAATTCTACTTGTGATAGCCAGAACACTGACGGACAAATGAGCAGATATATGCTTCAAATGTTGGTGGAAAACAAAAATTTTGAAATAAGAAAATACGATATCCAGAATCTTGTTCCATCTATCACCACAGAATCGTTGTCTGTGAAAAAGAACGATGAAATCGTAAAAAAATTGTTGGACAGGTTCTCTTCCAATCCAGAAAAGCCTCTCTCTCCTTCTGCAATCAACACCTATTTTGAATGTCCGCTGAAATTCTATTTCAGATATGGGTTAGGACTAAAAGAGCCAAATGCTGAAGAAGACGGAATTTCATCTACAGATTTGGGAACTATCTTCCATGCTGTCATGGAGGAAATCTATAATGGGTTCATCCGCAAAAAAAGGGATTCCCAGATTTCTGCCGATGATTTGAAATCATTGAAGGATGAGGAGATATATACGTTGATAGATTATTTTATCAACATCCATTATTATAAGATTGACAAGTTTAAGACTTCACCTAAATCTGTGTCTCAATTCCATGGACATTTACTTTTGGCACGAAACCTTCTTTTGGAGTTTGTTCGCAAGCAGCTTGCTGTGGATTCACGATTGAAGGATCTTGTTTATCTGTCATCAGAGGAAAAAGTAGTCGTGCCGATTGAAATAGATGTGAATGGAGAAGCAAAACAGATTTTTGTCGGTGGAATCGTCGATCGTCAGGATTCAGTAGACGGTGGAAAGCGTAGAATAGTGGATTATAAGACTGGTGGAGATCTGCCATCTTCAATTAAATCCATCGACGAACTTTTTGCATACGAAAACAGAAAGAAGGTCCATTATCAGTTGCAGATTCTGATATACTCGTCGCTTGTCCACAAAGTGAAGAAGGTTGACGTCACTCCTGTATTGAATTTTGTGAATCAGAAAAGTGAGTTTGTGGAATGCGTCTTAAAAATGTCGAAAGAGGTTGTTGGAGATAAAGGTAAACCAAAAAAAGTGGATGAACCTATCGTTGTGAATGATGAATTCTGCGATGAATTCGACAAAAAAATGAAAAAAGCATTGTCTGATATCTTCAATATAAATCTTGATTTCACGCAGACAGAAGATCCCGACAAATTCTGTGACTTCTGTGCATTCCTGCAGATCTGCAGAAAGAGGAAGGAATAAAAAATATGTAATAATTGGAATTTGAATTCATTTAAAAAAATTGGTTATAGAATTGAGGATTGTTAAGGGCGGAACGCCCTAACCCCTCTTTCCTAGTGCAAGCCGAAGGCGAGCACAAAAAATATAACTGCTCGTTCTTACGAACTCGCAGATGTTGTGAGGTTAGGGCGTTCCGCCCTTAACAATCCTCATTTTAGGCTACGTAATGAGTTTCTTTAACAAATAAACAGCTTCTGTAAAATATGGAATATGTCGTAGATTTATTGATTTATACAGTTGTATTAGGGGTGATATGCGGAGTCTTCGTTCTTCTGACGAATTTTCTGAACCGTTGGAAGTTATCCCAAATAGAAGATGAATATGTTGAAGAATGTGTGAATAATGACGATAAGTATTTGATGTCGTCTCCTCCCCTTAACTTAAATAATGTTGAATTTTATACGGGAAAGGTGAAGAAAATCACACGATATTATATGGATATAGACGGTGAAAATGTCACAAAAGCGGGGATTTGTTCCATCGTCACATATAATGAGAATCAAAAAGCCAAAGATTTATTTAGATTCAACCATAAAGGAAAGAAAATAAAACATCTCATTTATGAATATGATAAAAATGGGAATCTTATTTTTGTAAAGGATCTTAATAAAAAAGGAGAAAAGGGAGTTGTAGACTGCTATATCTATAATGATAAGGGACAGCATGTAGAGACAAAATATTTTGATGATGGTCAAATCGATTATGATACTTGCTATAAATACGATGAAAACGGTAATTGTATTGAAGTTAACACAGATGATTATAGATTAGATGGTATAGTCGTCGAATCACGTTATGTGAGTGTATATGATGAAAATAATAAAGAAACGGAAAGAATTAAATACGAAGGATTGACAGGGGAAACGGAAAAAGAAGTTTACTTTTACAATGAAAACGGAGATCTGAAAGAGATTCAGAATATTGATATTGAGACGGGAGAGATTATATCTCGTGATTTATATTGCTATGATACAGATGGCAAACTATCAGAAATTTTGACTTATGAAGGATCTGATGTTATGGGAAAATGGACTTATTCTTATAACCAACAAGGAAAAGAAACAGAATGCCGTATATATGATTGGTTGGGAAATCTGACACATAAACATGTCTCTATATATGATGAAAGAGGTAGCTTCTGTGGAACAAAAAAATACAAAAACGGAATTTTGATCTTCAGCTATTTGGATGAGATAGAATATTATGATTAAAAAACACATCTGTTATTCTTTAGGTATTAATCCTTTTTTTATTTTTGCAAACAAACAGGAAAAACTAAGTTCTGTTTTTTTTGACTGTATTTAATGCGGTTTGTTAAGAAGACCTTAGAATATAAAATTTAACAGCTTTATGGAGATAAAGAATGAAACTCGCCTGACTTATGAGATTTTGACAGATGTGATGATATCAAAGAAAAAGTTCATCATCAATTCTTGGATTGTCACTTTTTTTGTGGTGTTCATGGTTGAACTTGCCATGTGTTATGGCGGAGCTTTTCCGTGGTGGGTTAATTTATTGCTGGGAGTGATAGTTTTGGCGTTCAATCGTGTGCAATCAAAGATTAGCACTCCGAAGAGATTGAAGAAAACATACAAAAAAATTATTGGAGAAGGGGAGTCCCGTCACTCTTTTCTTTTTAAGGATGAAGAAGTGGAATGCCATGTGTGCAATGAAGTGACACCTGAAGCACATGCCATCTATCCCTATAGTAGTTTGACTGGATGGGAATTCATAAAGAATTACCTAGTGCTCTATGTCTCCAAGTATCAGCAAATAACGATTGATTTGAATGGATTCGACTCCGAAGAGGATAAGAATGCGGTCATCGCTCTGTTGAAGGCTAAAGTGAAGAAGAGTTAGAAGCTATTCAAATTTGTTAAAATATTTTGTTATAAGTCTTATCCTTCAACTAAAATGAGGATTATTAAGGGCGGAACGCCCTAACCCATTCTCTTCCGCGAGCCCAAAGGGCGAGCGGTAAAAATGCGTTCATTGTGCATCTATTTTTAAATTAGTATGTGCTCGCCTTACGGCTCGCATTTTGGAGAGGGGTTAGGGCGTTCCGCCCTTAACAATCCTCGACTCTATAACCAAATATTTAATTTAGATTTGAACAGAATTTTACAAAAATAAAGGAGTCCGTGCTACTTTGTGGTAGTATGGACTCCTTTTATGTTGATGATTTATGAATGTTCACGATATTTTTTCGTTCAATTCAAGCCAAATCATCTCCTTTTCATCGAGTTCTTCAATCACTTCCTGCATTCTGCTGGAAAGCTTCATGATTTCGTCGTTGTTCATTTGCTCTCCGCTTCCGAGTCTCTCTTCAATCTCTTTTTTCTCTTTGGTAAGATTGTCGATGTCGATTTCGGTTTGCTCAAGCAGACGTTGCTCCTTGTAACTCAGTTTCGGCTTGTTCATCGACGTGTTACGCTCTCTTTTAGGAGCTGCCTCTGCAGGTTTGGCGGTCTTTTCCTTCTCTGCTTTCTCCTTTTCATCGGACATTTCTTTCCAGATGCGGTAGTCTGTATAGTTGCCAGGGAAGTCTTTGACAGTATGGTCGGGATTAAACACAAACAGATGGTCCACGATTCTGTCCATGAAATATCTGTCGTGGCTCACGATGAGCACGTTGCCCTTAAACTCCATCAGATATTCCTCAAGCACAGAAAGTGTCGCGATGTCAAGATCATTGGTAGGCTCGTCGAGAATCAGAAAATTCGGATTCTCCATCAACACTCTGCAAAGCTGAAGTCGACGTTTCTCTCCTCCCGACAATTTATATATATAGTCGTGCTGTCTGCTTGGGGCAAACAGGAACCTGCTCAACAGATTTGTTGCCGACAGCTTCACTCCCTGCTGTACCTCCACCTGATCAGCAATCTCTGAAATATAGTCGACCACTTTCAGCGTCTCCTTGAATTTTGGAAGTTCCTGGCTGTAGTATCCGAAACGTACTGTTTGGCCGATATTGATTTCTCCGCTGTCTGGACGAACTTCGTTGAGAATCATTTTTAGCAGCGTCGTCTTTCCTGATCCGTTCTGACCGACGATTCCGACTTTCTCTCCTTTCGCAAAATTGTAGTAGAAATCTTTTAAAAGCACCTTTTCATCGTACTTTTTAGAAATATAGCAAAGCTCGATGATCTTGCTTCCAATATGGTTGGATTTGGATGCGAGAGTCAATTCGGATTCCGAACGCACGCTCTTTAGACGCTTTTCAATGACATCGAATCTGTCAATACGGCTGCGAGACTTTCCTCCTCGTGCCTGTGGCTGGCGACGTATCCACTCCAATTCACGTCGGTATGTGTTGCGAAGGTGTGCGATAGTGCGTTGCTCCACCTCCTCACGATGCTCTTTCTCCTCCAAGTAGTAGCTGTAGTTTCCTTGATATGTGTAGATTTGTGTGTCTGCGATTTCAAGGATCTTGTTGCAGACATTGTCAAGGAAATATCTGTCGTGGGTGACAAGCAAAAGGGCTTTTTTCTCTTTTACAAGCATCTCTTCCAGCCACTCCACCATTCCAAGGTCGAGGTGGTTGGTAGGCTCGTCAAGCACGAGCAGGTCGTGGTCGGAAATGATAGCCGACGCCAATGCCACACGTTTGCGTGCACCTCCCGACAGTGTGCTGATCTTTTGGTTGATGTCGCGCAGACCAAGACGTGATAGGGTGGAGATCACCGTCGTCTCCAGATTCCATGCGTTAAGAGCATCCATCTTGTGCGACAATTCAGAGATGACATCTGCATCAGCACCATTGTTGATGGCGTTCTCATACTCTTTGATGACAGATGTGATTTCACCTGATACGTGACGAAGAGCACCGTCGAGGATGCTTTCCCCATCATTGAATTTTGGGTCTTGATCCAAGAAACTAATTTTCAGATCGCGTCGGCGGGTGATATTGCCCGAATCGGCAGGCTCCTCACCCAAAATGATTTTCATCAGCGTACTCTTTCCACATCCGTTGCGTCCGATCAAAGCAATCTTTTCGCCCGCGTTGATGGTGAATGTCACATTCTCAAAAAGTGCCAAGTCACCGAAGTTTTTGCTGACTTGCTGTATCTGAATTAGGTTTTCGTCTGTCATCTTCCCAAAAGAACTAATAGTATGTTGATGTCGCTCGGACTTATTCCTGATATTCTGCTTGCCTGACCGATAGTCTCTGGATCGATACGAGTGAGTTTTTGGCGAGCTTCTGTAGAGATAGTCTTGATCGACATGTAATCGAATTTGCCTTTTATCTTGATGTTCTCAAGACGTGTGAGCTTGTCTGCGATCTGCTGCTCACGAGTGATGTAGCCGCTGTATTTGATTTGGATCTCAGCAGCTTCCACAATCTCCTCTTGTCTGTTTGGAATCTTGTCGATGGCTTCCTGTAAAGCCGGGATGGCATGACGTAACGAATCGAAAGATAGTTGAGGACGGTTGACCAAATCCACAAGTTTGCATCCTTCGCGGAGTGGAGAAGTGCCCTGTGTCTCCAGGAATGGATTTATCAAAGCTGGCTTTATAGAGAATGTCGACGTGAATTCTCTCAATCTGCTGATTTCTTCTTCTTTTTGAGTCAGTAGGTCGACGCGTTCCTTTCGTGCCAGACCGATTTCTGCTGATTTGCGAGTCAGTCGGCTGTCTGCGTCGTCCTGACGGAGCAATATTCTGTATTCTGCTCTCGACGTGAACATTCGGTATGGCTCATCCACACCTTTTGTGATCAGATCGTCGATCAGGACACCGATATAAGCCTCATTTCTCGACAACACGAATTCTTTGTTGCCATTGCACTTCAAATGAGCGTTAATTCCGGCCATTAAACCCTGTCCTGCGGCCTCTTCGTATCCTGTCGTGCCATTTACTTGTCCGGCAAGGAAAAGTCCGTCTACGAGCTTGCTTTCCAAGGTTGGGTTGAGCTGGGTCGGGTCGAAATAATCGTATTCGATGGCATAACCTGGTCTGTAGACCTGAACATTTTCCAACCCTTTGATCGTGCGTAGTGCGTTGAGCTGCACATGAAGAGGAAGCGACGAAGAAAAACCGTTGAGATAGTACTCCTGTGTCGTCTCACCTTCTGGCTCAAGAAACAGCTGATGCTGGTTTTTATCAGCAAATGTCACAATCTTAGTCTCGATACTTGGACAGTAGCGAGGACCGACACTCTTGATCTGACCGTTGTAGAGTGGAGATTCAGGCAGACCGGCACGAAGGATCTCGTGGGTTTGCTCATTTGTGTATGTGATGAAGCATGGACGCTGTTTCAACGGACGTGGCTTGAAATCAAGGTATGAGAATTTATGAAAGTCGTTCTCGCCCTCTTGTGGAGCAAGCACATCGAAATTGATAGTGCGGCCGTCAATTCTGACTGGGGTTCCCGTCTTCATGCGTCCCACATTTATTCCTTTTTCTTTCAGTTGCTCGCTGATTCCGTAGGATGCAGGTTCGGAAATACGTCCTCCTTTTATCTGTTGTCTGCCGCAATGCATCAGTCCGCTTAGGAATGTGCCGGCAGTGATAACGATTGCTTTGGCTTTGAATTCAGCGCCGAGTGCTGTGCGAACACCGCAAACAGATTTGCCTTCAAACAATAATTCATTTGCCATGTCCTGCCATATACAGAGATTGTCGGTGTTCTCAAGCAGGCTTCTCCACTTTTCAGAGAAACGCTGACGGTCCGACTGGCTGCGTGGGCTCCACATCGCAGGCCCTTTTGACTTGTTGAGCATACGGTATTGGATGGCGGTAAGGTCGGTGACGATACCCATTTGTCCGCCCATTGCGTCAATCTCTCTTACAATCTGTCCTTTTGCGATGCCTCCCACTGCAGGATTACAGCTCATCTGGGCGATGGAGTGCATGTCCATCGTGATGAGAAGAGTCTGCGAACCGAGGTTGGCTGCTGCTGATGCCGCCTCGCAACCTGCGTGACCGGCACCGATAACTATGACATCGAAATTGAATTTCATTTTATTTTAACTTGTTAAGAAAAGCCTCATCCAAAAGCAGTTTTTTAAGACGAAGCATCCACACTTTGTTGCTTTGACCATTGGCTGTTTGTCCGCCAATCAAAAGGAATTCTCCTTTGTCACCAGTTTGGAATAGTCCTGCGTCGGCCAATGCTCCTACTGTGTTGGAAAGATCTTTGTGCTGGTCTATCGCCCACGTCAAACCACTGTTGTTTGAAGTGTAGCATGTTGTCGAATATTTTCCGTCTGCTGAGATTCCTCCAAGAATACCAAGAGTGCTATTGCTTAATGCAAAGGTGATAGCTTTGTCAAGGTAAGGAAGCCCTGCTGATGTGTTTGTCAAACATTCCATGTTGCCATATCTGTCTGCTCCCCAGATTTCAGCTTTGTCCCCTTTTTTAGCGTAAAGATAACCAAGAATTGTGTTTCCGCTTGGCGCAGTGAATGAACGAACTGTGTCTACCGCAAATTCGTCATGGACGGGTTGTGTGACTTTGATCTCACCGCTTTTGCTGTATGATTTTATCTCTCTGCCGTCAAGCATCCAGATCTGCTTGTTGAGTGTATAAAGTAATTGTCCGCTTGTGATGGCTTCAAACTTGTTGAACTGCAATGCTGTGAAGTTTGCGGCGTAGATCGCTCCTGACTTGCCCTGGACAAAAAGGGAATCATCAATATTGCAGAGTGTGGATAATTCTAAACTCTCAGGAGCATCGACGGTACGGCTCTGCCACTGCACTCCGTCTTTAGAAGTTATGACTTTGCATGCGCCGCTTGTCTGGTAGAATTGCCACATCAGGTCGTTGTGCATTATGGATTTCTGAGAAAGAATTGTCTCTTCCAAACCAGAGATTGTTCCTGCGTTGGTCCATTGAAATGCGTCTACATCATATTTGTGCACACGCACTTCCAGAGTGTATTCTTTTTTTGAATTGTTATCTGTATTTGTGGAAATAAGTTTTACGGGTTTCGTAAAATCCATTGCCACGGTGTTCCTGAAATCAATGTAGTTGATTCCGTCGTATGAGTATTGGATTGCTATTTTGTTGTCGGAATATGCGTATATACTAGGGTAGAGCGAGTCTACTCTTGTGCCATGAGTCAATGAGTCGTAGTTGTAGATTTTAGCTTCCGTGTCGTTGACAATAAACTCAACATTGGATCCCAACTGAGAAAAAATGACACGGCGGATTCTTGGGTCTGGAGTGTCTTCCTCCTCGTCGTCCTTACAACTTGAATTTACAGCTGCCAATGTGAAAGCAGTGATGTATAGTAATAAATTGCGTAGTTTCATATACTAATTGATTAAACTAATTGTTCCGTAAGTAATCGCGAGCCAAACCACGTATCTCACCGTCTTTCCTAGCAAAACCCAGAATAATACTCCCCAAAACGGAGAACGCATCAATCCGAGTGCCATGACAATGAAATCGCCAATGCCTGGTGTGAATGAAAAGAAGCCGAGCCAGATGCCCCGCTGTTGCACCCACCTTTTCGCCTTCTCCACTTTGGCTTCGTCAAGTCCACAATATTTTGTCAGCCATTCCGTCTTCCCGAGATAACCTAAAGCATAGCATGTCATTGCTCCAAGTGAGTTGCCAAGGATGGCTGCCGTCAGTACACTGTATGTGTTTGCTCCTGATGCCCAAACGATTGAGAATACAGCTTCAGAAGGTAACGGAAGTACAGTCGCTGCCAAAAATGCCGCTATAAACAGTCCCCAACATCCGTATTCTGCAAGCCAAGACAAATCCATACTATTCCAATCCGATAAGCTTGACTGCTAAATAACCTATCGCCAACAAGACAAACAAGCGATACATCCATGTGATGAGCAATTCGCGTTTGTAGAATAGTGTCACGGCACCACCGATGCAGAATGTGCCAAGAGTGATGATTGTGCTCAACATTGATTCAAAACCATAATTCATCGCTACTGCAAAGAATATGGCAAGCATAATTATCACTACTAACAATGAGAATTTTCCTCGTTGCTGGATGCTCTTGTTGCTGTAGTGGCTGGAAAGACGCATCGTACATACGAGAATGAATGCAAGCAAATATCCGTAGAATATTTTGCTGAACCTTCCAAATGTCTCAAATTCGGAAAAATCGTTGAGACTGAAACTTGGGGTCGCTGTCCACGACATTCCTTCAAAGTAGCCCAACTGGTAGATTCCTGCCACGGCATAGATGGCTATTGTCAATCCTCCTATGATGATGCTTAATATACTCTTCAGCTGCATACGGTTGCTGAAGTAGAGAAACGCCACAACTGGAATCACGTTGAGTGAGAATGGAGTGTATACAATCGAACCGATTGTGATCAATCCTCCGATATTGAATGAATGCGTCTCGTTATAACTCTCCGACAATGCAAACGCTGAGGCAATGATCGCTAACTCTATCAGTGTGAGGACGTATCCATGGCTGACACTGTCCTTTTCCAATGATATAATCATTACAAATATGCATAGCACTGTCGGCAAAATCGTCGATGCTCTTAAAAGTGAAAATGCATTGTTGATGAATCCTAATATGAATCCAATCAACAAAATAAATGCGAAATTCACCCAATATGCTACTATGTCGGGAATATCAACCAAACTTTCCATCAATGCCATGAATCTCAGGCTGCCTGCTTTCGACAGATAGAATGTTGGGTCGAATGGAATGAGCCACAAAAGAAGAGCTACGCACACAGTTACAATGTATGCGATCACCGATGGCTTAACTTTGTCTTGAAAACTACCGTTGTACATCTGCTCTCTTTTTATGTTATCTGTAGGGGTGGACTCAAACCCACCCGTCAAATCATATTTAAAAATCCGCCCGTAAAGATTATAGGTCGAATCCTATGTCGCGACGGAAGTACTTTTTCTCAAAGTCGATTACTTGCGCGTTGGCGAACGACTTTGCAAGTGCTTCTGCCTTTGTCGCACCGTATGAACTGATTGAGATCACTCGTCCTCCGTTTGTCAAAACTTTACCGTCGACCATCTTTGTTCCTGCGTGGAATGCGATAGAGTCTTTCACTTTGTCTAGTCCAGTGATTACTTTGTTTTTCTCGTACTCCTCTGGATAACCACCTGACACCAACATCACTGTGACGGCTGTGCGCTCATCTTCCTCAAGTGTACGCTTGTCCAAATCTCCTGCTGCCACACCTTCGAATGCGTCAACCAAGTCGCCTTTGACACGTAGCATGACTGCCTCTGTCTCTGGATCTCCCATACGGACGTTGTACTCGATCACCATTGGCTCATTCTTCACGTTGATCAAACCTAGGAAGATGAATCCTTTGTATGTGATGTTCTCTTTTGCCAATCCTTCAACTGTTGGGATGATGATTCGCTCCTCAACCTTCTTCATGAAAGTCTTGTCGGCAAACGGAACTGGTGAGACTGCTCCCATTCCTCCTGTGTTAAGGCCTTTGTCTCCCTCTCCGATACGCTTGTAGTCTTTCGCTACAGGAAGCACTTTGTAGTTTTTGCCATCTGTAAGCACAAATACTGAGCACTCGATTCCTGACAAGAATTCCTCAATGACAACTGTCTTGCTGGCATCACCAAACTTTCCAGTTAACATTGTCTTTAATTCTGCCTTTGCTTCTTCCAATGTGTTTAGAATAAGCACACCTTTGCCGGCAGCCAAACCATCGGCTTTAAGCACGTATGGAGCTTCCAACTCAGCAAGGAATGCGAATGCGTCTTCGATTGTCTCGTTAGTGAAACTCTTGTATCTTGCTGTCGGAATATTGTGACGCATCATGAATGCTTTGGCGAAGTCTTTGCTTCCCTCCAATCTTGCACCTTCTTTAGATGGTCCGATCACTTTGATGCTCTTAAGGGCAGCGTCGTTTTTGAAGTAGTCGTAGATTCCTTTTACCAGTGGGTCTTCCGGACCAACGACTACCATTTCGATGTCGTTTTCAAGCACGAACTTTTTGATTGCGTCGAAATCGTCTGCCTTCATGGCGACGTTCTTGCAACCTACAGTCTTTCCGTTCACTTCTCTTGTAAGAAGCTCTGTTCCTGCATTTCCAGGCGCAACGAAAAGATTGTCTACTTTCTTGCTCTCTCTAATCTTCCAAGCCAAGGCGTTTTCTCTACCTCCGCTTCCCAATATTAGTACGTTCATCTATTTTTGTTTTTTACCCGTGGAGACGTGGATTCCCTAATCTCTGTGAGTGATTTTAATACTCAATTTTTTTGAATGAATAGCCTTCGTTAAGAAGCCATTCGATGCTTCTGCATAATGCACCTTCAATGTTTTTCCTCGCTTTCAAGGAGTCGTGGAAGACGATGATAGACCCATCTCTGGTATATCGTTTCACCTTGTCGAAGATGTCATCCGGTGTAAGATCCTTGTTGTAGTCTCTTGTCACCACATCCCACATCACTATCCTGTATCTCTTTCTTAGATGGCGAATTGTGGTAGGACGGATGATTCCATGAGGCGGGCGAAATAACGGAGAATGGATAAGCTGGTTGGCTTTCTCCACATTTTCGCAATATCGTTTCGCTGATGTTCCCCACGAACGGAGGTGATTAAAAGTGTGGTTGCCTACACTGTGCCCTCTCTCCACCACCATCTTGAAGATATCCGGGTGTTTGCGGACATTGTCTCCCACACAGAAGAAAGTCGCTTTGACACCGTAACGGTCGAGTGTGTCGAGCACCCATTCCGTCACTTCGGGAATAGGTCCGTCGTCGAATGTCAGATATACGGTTTTCTCTTTGTCTTTTTTTATTCGCCACGTCGTCCAGGGAAAAAATGCCCTGAACAGACGTGGCGGTTGTTCTATAATCATCAGTGAACTATTATTGCTCTACCTCCTGATAAAAATCTTCAGCCTCTTTACGAATCTCGTCGGCTTTCTCTTTGCTACATGCTTTCGCTGCAGTCGCTGCGACATATCTCATCATGTCGAAACGCTCGTTGATATCTTCGGATGCTGATTTCCTCTGCTCCTTAGTAAGAGATTTGTTCCAAACTCTATACTGTTTGCAAATATCAAAAATCTCGTCGATGATGGCTTCTGCCTTCTCTTTCTCTCCAAGACCAGCATACAAGTGTGCGATGTTGCATGATGTAAGATCGGCTGGCACATTGTATGTCGGAATCTCCTTCATACATTTGTCGAGCACTTCGATAGCCTTGTCTTTCTTGCCTTCTTCCGCAAGCTCGGATGCAAGACGCACGAACATGTGACGGAATGTTCTTGCCATACGGCAGTTGTTCTCATCCATGTAGATGCCTGGCTGGCTGACGTTACCCCACTCAAACTTGTTCATCATGTTGTCGTACATCACCTCTGTATTTACTCCTCCCTGAGTCTTGTATGGTACCAAACGGTATGCCATACCTTCAAGCTCAAGATACTGGTCAAGTCCTAGATAACTGTCTCTTCCGACTGTGACAGCGAAGTAGATAGGTGTCTTCCAATCCTTGTTTGAACGGATGATGTCGAGGATGAACAGATCTTGTTTGCCAAGATAGCTCTTTTTGCTCAAGTCGATCTTGATGTCCTCAATTCTCTTCTCAGTCATATCCATTATGACTCTCTTTAAATGAGGCTCCACTTTTCCTCCGTTGTTCGGATTTGGCTCGTTGACCATCATCACCGTGTCTTTCAAAACGCGGGCAGTGTCGCTTGCTGACACAAGTCCTGCTGCAACCACAGCGTCTTTGTCGACGTGCTGGACAAGTTTAGTAGTAGGAAGGACATCGATTCCCTCTCTGTATCCAAGCTGTTTTGCAGTACGCTTGTCGAGCAGGTATTTGAATCCTTCGTCGATAGTCATCTCTTTGTCGATACGTTTGTCGATATATGCGACGTCTAGCTTGCCATTAGAATAATCTTTGCTCTTCATCGACATTGGAATAGCCTTTGAATCGTAAGCGTCATTCTGCATCTGGTCGATATACCATCCCATCTGCAAGTATGAAAGGTTGGCGACGCGACAATCTGTTCCGACTCCTTCTACCTCCTGGTTGTACCACAATGGGAATGTGTCGTTATCTCCGTTTGTGAAGATGATACCGTTTGCTGGAATAGTCTTTAGGTAGTTCGCACCGTAGTCACGGCAAGTGTATCTGCCGCTGCGGTCGTGATCATCCCAGTTTTCTACTGCCATGATTGTCGGAACACTCAACGACAATAGAGTAGCCACTGTTGCTGCAATTCGCTTGTCGATGTAGTTCTTGATCAAATCGAAGATCCAAAGGACACCCAGACCAATCCATATACAGAACGCATAGAAACTTCCTGCGTATGCGTAGTCACGCTCACGTGGCTGGAATGGATATTGGTTCAAATAGACCACAATAGCCAAACCTGTCATGAAGAACAATACGCTCACTAGCAAGAAACTCTCGGTTCCTTTTCTTTGTTTGTTGAATTGGTAAAGAATACCAAGCAGACCAAGGATCAAGGGCAAGAAGTAGTAGCAGTTTCTTCCCTTGTTGTTCTTCAAATCGTCTGGTAGGCTTGACTGGTCGCCAAGACGCAACTCGTCGATGAAGTCGATTCCTGATAGCCAGTTTCCGTGAGTGATCTCACCATGACCCTGAATGTCATTTTGACGTCCTACAAAGTTCCACATGAAGTATCTCCAGTACATGAATCCTACCTGATATCTTAGGAAGTATGTCATGTTGTCGCCGAATGTAGGAGCCTCCACTCGTTTGCCATCGTCTGCCTTAATCTTCTGACCTGTGAAGTTAGACCAACTCTTGTAGGCTGAGATGTGGCTTCCCTGACGTGAGTACATACGAGGGAAGAACATTAGGAACTGACTCTGATAAATATACTTTGTCTTTTTGTCGTATGCGTAGTATTCATCTGGCTCATTCTCATTGTTCTTGATCTTCTTTGCCCACAGATCCTCTCCGTATTCTTTTGCAACTGAACCACTTCTGTCGTATTTGAACTCTGATGCGAAACTTTCTCCGTAAAGAAGTGGAGTGTCGCCATACTGCTCACGGTTCAGATAGCTCTTCAATGTGAACACATCGTCTGGAGAGTTCTGATCCATTGGAGGGTTGGCATTGCTTCGGATTACCAAAGTCGCATATGACGAATATCCTAAAAGGATGACAGTCAAGCAAGTAAGCACTGTGTTGAGCAGCGACATCTGGGTGTTGCGTCCTTTCTCTGTGAGGAAGAAATAGCCTGCCATCGCAACAAGAATCACAATTCCTAATACAATATGTGATCCGAAGAATGGAATGCCAAGAAGCGCTACAGATGCGATGAACAGTATTGTCGGCAATTTAGAATCTTCAAATTTCTCTGAATATGAAGTGTAGATGCCTCCCACCAAACAAGAGATAAGCGCGATGCTGTAGATGATGACTCCAGTGTTGAATGAGAATCCGAATACATTGACAAACAACAATTCAAACCATCCTGCCACAGTTACGAATCCCGGTATGATACCATACAGGATCACAGCCAAAAGCACTACTGATACGGCGAATGAGATTCCGACTCCCTTCCAGCTGAACTTGAATTTTCTGAAGTAGTAAACAAGCACAAGCACAGGGATGGATAGCAAGTTCAATAGGTGGACACCTACTGAAAGACCCATTAAGTATGCGATCAATACCAGCCATCTGTTGGCGAATGGACGGTCTGCAACGTCTTCCCACTTCAACATTGCCCAGAAGACAATGGCAGTGAACATTGATGAAGATGCGTAAACCTCTGCCTCCACAGCTGAAAACCAGAATGTGTCGGAGAATGTGTAAGCCAACGCACCTACCGTGCCAGCTCCAAGAATGGCGATAGTGTTGCCAAGAGTGAAGTCAGACTCAGCCTTGATCACCAAGCGTCTTGCCAAATGAGTGATTGTCCAGAAAAGGAATAGAATAGTCAAAGCCGACATGAACGCCGAGAATATATTGACCATTTTAGCTACTTCGTGGACATCCGAGGCGAATAGGGTAAAGAATCTCGCCATCAACATAAAGAATGGCGCTCCCGGTGGATGTCCGATTTCCAACTTATATGCGGTACTGATAAACTCACCGCAATCCCAGAAACTTGCTGTCGGTTCGATAGTGAGAAGGTAAGTGACCAACGAGATCAAAAACACAACTCCGCCAACGACATTGTTAAGTAGCTTGTATTGCTTCATTTTTATATTAGAACTTTTTTTATATTTTTCGTGTAAAATCGCAATTTGTTTGCAAAATTAGTTTTTTTAATGTGTAAATGAAAATTTTTGTAGCAATTTGTGGAGACGTGGGGGAATCTACCGATATATTACACCTAAAGGCGTATTTTTTGAAGGCTCTGTCCTAGTTTATGATGATTTTACGAGGATTGTTAAGGGCGGAACACCCTAACCCCACCTCTCTTCCTCGAGTCAAAAGGACGAGTGGTCAAAATGGAGGAAGGGCAAGGGACAATATCTTTAAATATGGGTTCTTTGCAATCCTCAAATACACCTTTAGGTGTAAAATATTGGTGGCTGGATTTTAATTTTGGCTAATTAATTGACCAAAATTCAACAATATTTAATTTTGGCTTGTCGATTAGCCAAAATGAGTGTATATTTGTTGCGTTAATAAAGAATAGACATGATAGACAAAGCTGCATTAAGAGAAATTCTGATCGACAATCGTAAAATGGTTGCCAATATGAAAGTCATTAGGAGAGACGTCGCTCTTCGTGACGAATTACGTTATGTCTTTGTGGGAGTCAGACGTGCAGGCAAATCATTCCTGATGTTTCAGAGGATGCAAGACCTTTTGGCAAAGGGCAAGTCTTGGGATGATATGCTCTATATAAATTTTGAGGACGATCGTTTATATGGTTTTGATGTACATGATTTTGATACGATTCTGACTGTCCACAAAGAAATGGGCGGACAGGATCCTATTCTCTTTTTAGACGAGGTTCAGAATATTGAAGGATGGGAAAAATTTGCCAGACGATTGGCCGACCACAAATATATGGTGTATATAACAGGGTCAAACGCCAAAATGCTTAGCTCAGATGTCGCCACTACACTAGGAGGAAGATACGTCGTCAAGAATGTATTCCCTTATGGATGGGATGAATACTTAAATGCAAATGGTATAGACAAAGACGATCTGTTTTTTGAAGAAGATACGCGTGAAAGACTGCTGGACGAATATGTGCGGCAGGGAGGTTTTCCTGAATGTGCTGCTTATCAAGAAAAAAAAGATTACCTGCTCTCATTATACCAAAAGATATTTCTTGGTGATATAGCAATGAGAAACAAAGTGGAGAATCCAAATGCTTTGCGACTTATGTTTATAAAGATGGCAGAGAGCGTCAAGCAGCCGATTGCACTTACGAGACTTGCCAACATAATTAATTCTGTGGGAACAAAAGTGTCGAAAAATACCGTGATAAATTATGCTGGATATGCTAAAGATTCATTTTTGATTCTCCCGATTAAGAATTTTGCGGACAACTTTACAGAAAGGGAGACAAATCAGAAATATTATTTTATTGATAATGGAATCATAGATTTGTTGACGTTTGATTGTCTGACATCACAACTTGAAAATGTGGTCGCGCTGACATTGATGAGAAGGTATGGTATTGATGATAGAGTTTACTTCTACAACTATAATGTAGAGGTAGATTTTGTTATACCAGAAAAGGAGATGGCCATTCAGGTTTGCTATACGCTTGGAGACGAGGGTAGTGATACATTCAATCGAGAAACAACATCACTTGTGACTCTGGCAAAAAGATTCCCATACAAAAAACTCCTGATTGTGACATATAATGAGGAGAAAACAATTTATGTCAACGACACTGAAATAGAGGTCGTGCCGCTATGGAAATGGATGCTGCCTAAGTAGCTATGACTCCTGAAAGAATGGATGGATAGGTATGATATAGTTGGAACAAACAAAATGACATAGTTGGTATGCCTATGTCACTTTGTGTATGAGGGTATTTTGGGGTGATATTCAGGAATTTTGAGCCTTTAGATTTGTGACTCAAATGTTTTATCCTAATTCTTTATTTCTTGCATATTCCATTAGATATTTAAAAGGGAAAGGCATCACTGTCAGTTGTCCATTTCTTACGAAGGTGACGGCCATTAATCTAAGCATTTCATCGAAGAAGAGCTTACTATTTAGATATGCTTCTACTAATCTGATGTTTGCTGCTGTGGGAATAACTCTACGCATTCCTTCTCCAATTATTCCAGAAAAATAATTTAATGAATAGTTGTTCTTAGCAAAACACTTGATGTCTGTGACTGCAGGAAACAATTCTTCCCTTCGTTCCTGACCTCGAAGACGATTATCCCCACTTGCTAATATTTCCTTAATAAGATCAATCTCTGGGATTGTTCTCAGTTTTGTATTGTGAATGACGTTTATGTCTTCTCCTTTTCTCACGACTCCAACAACATCATCTATCTCGAAAATATTAATACATTCCTGATATTCATCCTGCTCAAACAAATTGTTCTCTTGCTCCTTTATGATAAACGTTCCAGTTGGAGAAATTGTCATGAAATAGAAATGTTTTGTATCGTCGTCATTCTTATATAAAATGCCAAAATCTATATTTTCAGTATATCCATAGCTACTCCAATCTGCTAATGTAATCTGCTTTCTGACTAGATCTTCTTTAATCAAAACTTCTTGCATGATACAATCCAACAATGGCTTCCAATCTGAATCTCCCATATTTTCTTTGTTCACAAGATGCATTATAGATTCAATTGTGATATGTTGAACTGCACAACCGTCATAAACAATATCATGAGGATCCTTTTTGTCCTTATACCACTCGTCTTCATGTATAAGAATGAGGTTTGTTGCATCTTCCTTCGGTTTCTTAAGAACAGAAACTTTACACTTAAATCTTTTAGTCAATTGCTCTTTTAGTTTTTCCATACATGTTTCAGACATTTCATTCACTTTGTCTATCAGAACAACTTTATGTGTAGATGCAATATCATCGAATCTTTTCTCCATGCTTTTGACCATTTTCTGAGAGACATCGACGCTGTTATAGTCATTGAAGGAATCAAATTTCAAATGAGCCATTCCATTAAATTTGGAATTAAATTTGTCAATGCTGTCGCATAAAACTCCCATCTTAGTCTTCTGGAACTTCTCGATGTTATCTATTTCAAGAAATTTAATAGTTGATTTCTTATCTCCTATTTGACGCAGTATGTAAGCGTTTGGATCAGATCCTTTTTCTACTCGCTTCAATATATTGTCTTTCCCAAATACATATTCAGGATAGTCTTGAAATTTCTTCTTTCCAAATTTGATGAATTTCTGTAGTGTAACCGATGTGAATGTTCTTACACTCCAATCTAATACAAGATCCTTAGTTACCTTTAGCTCTAAAGCAATTATCTGCTTATCCTTTGATTTAGTCCAAGAATGATGATGAATATAGAAATGACCAGTCACATTATGAAATCCAAGCACTTTTCCTTCGAAAGTGCCCAAAGAATTCATAAGAAGCTGTACCATGATGTTTTGAGGAACACTTGCTATTGAGACTTCTTCCAATGAAAGATTCTCGCCTCCTGAAAGTCTCTTTAATGCTTGTTTAATGTTGATCTTATTGTCATTTGACTTATTCAGTAGCATATAAAACGAATTCCCTTGTTCATAAACAACAGATAAGACAAAGCTTTCGTTGATAAAATCATCCACTAATTTTGCTGCATTATTACCTCTACAAAAATGCTTATCTGAAGTTTTTACATTGAATATCTCGTATTTGGCAGACAAAACTTCATATTGAAGAGATGCAACTATTCTATTAATCTGTATTCTATTTATTTCCATTTTTGAATTTCTTTTGCCGCTCTTTGCGAAAGCTTTCCATTACAAATTAAAGAAATCTCTATTATCTCTATTCCATCTTGATTTTTGTGAGATGGTTCTTCGTGTCCGGTATCTCTAACATTAGCAATGATGACAGTTTCGATGTCCTGACAATTATGAGCCTTTTCTATTACTTTATTGTGGTATGTTTCTGCATCAAATAGGGTTGTTTCTTTCCAGTATTTAAAATCCACATATATTGGTTTTCCTGAAACTTTATAATCAAACATTTCATGTTCATCAGAGTTCAAATCTTCTAATGGGATTTTGAAAAACTCAAATATTTCACGACCTACCTTCTCTCCTAATGCCCCTTTGTAAATATTGTTATATAGAGGTGGAGACATTATATAGTCAGCTTCCTTAAACTCTGTAGCATAACCTTCTTTGATAAACAAATTTAGCATTGCATCATCATGCCAAACATTAAAAATGTCTTTAAGGTTAACATCATCATGTGATACGCAACTTGCTCCATTAAAAAAGTCTTCTGATATTCTCGTAATTGTGTCAAAATCACCTGTTTGTTGGTAGTAATATTTGTTTACTGGTTTTCCCAACGTGATATAATGCCATCTGAATGGACTATCCTTCCATTCTTCTGCAGTCAAAGTAGGATGTTGAAGTACATATTCTCTCATATTGCTCCACAAACTAATATCTTCATCATTCCAACAGCTGTCAAAACTTCTATTTAAGAGTTTTAGGATTCTTTTGTTAGAAATATATGAAGTTTCGATCGCATTTTTTATAATTCGATTCTCATCTGGTTGTTCCTGAACTATATGGAATTTTCCAGCGAGTTTAACCATTTCTAAGTTAAACATTCTTCCCTCGCTAAATAATGTGTCATAGTCAAGTATTACGCCAAGCTCGGAATCCGCATAAACATAATTCTTTCTGCCTCGATAGTTTGTTCTGCACTTTCTTCCCATAGCCTGAACTATTATTTTGGTAGCATAAACCTTGACATCGCGTTTATCATATAAATTTAATGGACTCCATTGTATCTTGTTCTTTTCTCTGCCAATATTACTATATGATAGGGAGATCTCTTTCATTTTTTCGTCATGAGATATGACATTTACCTCATTCAAATATTCCATTTGAAATACACGGTGTATTGCATTAGACTCTTCGTCAGAACAATTATTAATAAGATTAGTAGGTCTGTCCAAATAAATGCCGTCGAAGTCCATTTCATCACCGCTTCTCATGTCGTTTATTTTGACAACATCATTTAATCTGGAATCCGGAATTTTATATTGCAGATTCTGGCCAGCACCGATTGTGGCATATGTTGAAATGACAAATCGCTTTTCTCCAGTGCCTAATTCCTTGACAAGGTTCTTCTTCTTCTCCTCAAAGTTTTCAGAATCCAATACTACAATCATTTCATCCTTAAAGGCATATTTGCCATCTTGTACTAATAACTTGATATGTCGCATTAATACATTCTGATCAAAATCAAAATCGTTTGACTTTAACGATTTTGAAAAGAGTGCCAAAAACGACTGCATATCGTTATCCATAAACTGCTTGAACGCCCAAACTGCCTTGTAGTACCTTACTGCTTTGAAGTAACCGTCCGTCGTCTTATATTTCTCCGTTATATTATTATTCGCAAGATTTACAATTTCTTTATCTTTATAGATATTCGCCCAATTGGGAGCTTCTTTACTTGACGTTTTAGTCAATTCAACTTTAATATCTACATTTTTATATCCCACCGTCTGCCTTTCGAAATCCTTTCTAAGTTTTTCTTTGTCTTCTTCTGATGGTTCATAGTAATTTTCTCCCAACTTCCACTTCAAATAGTTTATATCATAATTACCTAAAACAGTATTGTAAGTGGCAGTAGCGGATATTCCTATCACTTTAGAAATTCTACAAATGGTATATAGGATACTTTCAGGAGTTTCTTCAAAAACGAATTTTCTTATGATTGTTGTATTATCATGAGAATAATCATCCATGAAATCATAGTGACTGAATCCATTCGCATAGAAAGAAAGATCATCTTTCAAATCTTCTCCATTTTTCGATTTGGCTTTAAGATGGTTGCTAAATGTAAATGCCATATCTCTAATGATCCTATAGCTTTCGCCTTGCAGATGAAGAGAATCAAGCACAGTGTCAAGAGCATGGTTATCTGTAAATTCTCCATAAGACTTCTCGTCTTGCTTGTTTTGAAGCTTATTCTTTCTGTAGCTGTTAGAAAGGATTGTGACGAAACGAGCAAAATATGAAATAGCTCCCTTTATGCGATCCAAAGCTTCATACAAAGACCTATTCTTTTCCTCTTTGGAAACTAATACCAGATTGTTGAGATTTTTCTTTGAATCAAAATTGACGATGACATTTTCATCTCCTGTCGTATAATTGTTGTGTGTGAAATCAGAAAATAGGACGACTTTTTTCTCATCAAAATTAATAGATTTATGATGCTGCATAAGATGATACTTCTTTGCAATATCGTCAAACAATTTTATGTTTTTCTCTAATGCCGACTTATGATTTGGTTTGTTGTCTACATTGTTCCAGATGTTGCTGGGAATAGTCTCATGATTGTCAAGACAAATCTTGATATTTCTGAAAAGGTCAATATAATCAATGCCCTTGGTAAGGCCATTTTGAACAATTGCATCTTGAATATCAGATTTAGTGGCGTCAAACTCATCTATGAAAACTAATGAATCCTTGAAAATGTTTGATTCATATAGTCTGACACTTTTTTCTACTATTGTATCATACTGATTGATCAATTTTTTCATTGTCAAGAAAAAGACTTTCTTTTCTTCTGAGAACACTACTGGATATAGATCTCCTACCCATTGCCATTCTTTGTCATTTTTTATGGCACTTAGTTTTTGTTTCTTATCTTTGAATTTCTTTGAAAGAAGTCTGCTGATCAATCGTCTGAACTCCTTTTCTGGAACAGTATACAGCTCAGGTTTACGAGAATCTGTAGCCATAAGAGCATATATCTGCTTGAAACACTCTGAGCTTCTTATCTCATAATTTTTAATACGATCCTTTACACTATTGAAATTCTCTATAAGATATTCCGTATTTGATAGAACTCTAAAAATAGAATTTTTAAGTTCGGGATCATCAGACAAGTCTTTTTTCAAATCCTGACAAGGATCATCCAAATTTTTCTTTAATGTAGTAATGAAGAAAATTCTTTTGGATTCTTTCTGTTTGAGATAATCCTTTATAAATTTTAGAACACTGTATGTTTTACCAATTCCAGTTGGCATATCCAACAAGAATAATCCAGTATTGTTCTGGCTTTCTATACAATATTTATTTAATAATTCAATCATGCGATTATCCTTTTAAATAATTAAAAATTGAACAGAAATTATCAAAATGGAACATAGGTTTGATTTATATTCGGTATATTATCGAATATAATTATTTAGTCCTTATCCTTTATAAAATTCTCTGTTTCCTTCAGTTTATAGCTTTCCCCCTCCGAGTCCTTCAGTAGTCCTTTGATTGCCAAGATAAAACAAGTATAGTAAATCGTTAAAACGATTTTACCTCGCATATCTCTCAATCTCAATCAAAAACCAGTTGCCTCGGATGCTGATGAAGTTGTAGCTTAGGCTTTTTTCGCCATTCTCGAATATCACTATTCGTCGGTTGTTGGCATCTTCTCCCGTCTGCACGAAACTGCATATCTGTGTTGTCTGCCCGATGAATCCTACGGGTGCCCATGTGCGTGGCATGTGTAGTTTGCTGCCGGACTGAGTCTCTTTTCCGTCAGCTGAGATTTGTACCGTCTTCTCGGGCAATGGGAATATAATGTTCTTTTTCTGGAAATCGACGTCGGTGGAGAATCGCTCAATGAATGTCATGAATCCTTTGTCGGCGTATTCTGTCGACGGAATTCCACGGCTGTTGTTGAGCTTCCATGTCTGTCCTTGTTTGCTGAAGTGATGCTTCACACCGCTCAAATTGGCTCCGTTGGTGATCGCCACGTCGACTGCATCCTCTTTGGTTACGGATTCAAGTGAGTCGGCGCATACAATCACAATGCGGTTCTTGTTTTTTAGGTTTAGCGCTTGCCATCCACTCTTCACGAGCGTCCTGTCTCCATTATAGAAATACGGGTATGCCACCTTGTCAGCCTGAGTCTTTGTGTCTACAAAAAAGTCAACAAAGAATTTGGAAAACTGTTCAGCTAAACAGTTTTCCAATGTCAATAAACTGATTATAAGCAATGTGACTACCCTTAATGTCATGCTGTTTTATTACCAGTAGTATGAATAAGTCGCAAATATGTTGGAATTCTTCACACTTGGGGCATTGACGATGACTCTGTCATTGTAGTAGCCCGGAATAATTTCTTTGAAGTATTTGTCGTTGCAGATGTTGACAAGTCCAAGCTGGTAACCGATTGTCACAGCCCATTTTGTCTTTACGTATACACCTGCTTTGATCTTAAATCCGAAATCTGCTTTCTTATAGATCGCGTTTGTCTCTTCTGTCTCCTGATTTGGCGCGAACAAAGGCACTTTCTCCTGCTCCGACTGATCCATCAGACGGGCGTTGTCCTCGTAGCATCTTTTGCCACCAAGTCCGATGCCTACTGTTGGGGCGATTGCCACAAACGGCTTCGACTGGTTGTGGGAGAACTGCCATCTTGCGTAAAGCGGAATCTCCAAGTATGTCAGACGCTCTTTGGCTCTAATAGTGTCTGTATAGTTCACCTTCGCTCCAATTACGCTGATGTTAAGCTCTGGGGCGATTGAGAAGATGTTCTTGATTGGAAAATCAGCTCCGATACCGATCATTGGACCGAATCTGTAGTCTGTCTGGTGATAGTCGGACGAGTAGTCGGACATGTTCAGACCTGCATGGACTTCCAACATCACTTCACGTGGCTCATACAAGCAATCCTCCTTTTTCAATTCTGGATTTCTCTCCTTTGCTGTTGCCTCATCGAAGCTGTCTGCTGTTAGAGGGGCTTTTTGCGCAGCCTCTGCTTTTTTCGCATCACTCGACTTTTTTGCGGATGCGTTGAAGCATACAAAAAGCGAAAGTGCCAAACCTATTAAAAACGTGTTTTTCATATCTTGTGTCGTTTCCGATAAACAATATTTCTGCAAATATATGCAATTAATTGTTAATAACTTTGCTCTTTCAAGAAAATTATCATCTTTTCAATGTCTTTATATTTCGGAGTGTCGTCCTCAAAGCGTGGGAAAAAGGCTCTGATATCCTTGTAGACGCGATTTGTGAGCGGCGACAACTTGTCGGCGAATCCGAGTGCGTCCACCGCCTGCACTATCGCCATGAAGTGGATTGCGATCACCTGGAATGAGTTGTCTATCACTCGTCTTGCGATCAGGGCTGAGTTTGTTCCCATCGACACAATGTCTTGATTATCATTGTTGTTAGGGATAGAGTGCACGTACATTGGGTTGGACAATGTCTGGCATTCGGCAGTTGTGGAGCAGGCTGTAAACTGTGATGCCTGCAAACCGTAGTTCAATCCTAATTTGCCAAGATTCACGAATGGTGGCAAGATACCGTTGATCCTGTCGTGGAAGAGATAGTTCATCTGACGCTCGCACAGCATCGTCATCTTCGTGACGGCAATTTTCAGTTTGTCCATCTCGAACGATACGTAGTCGCCATGGAAATTACCTCCGTGGTAGACATCCTCTGTCTCTGGATCGACGATCGGATTGTCGCAAGCCGAGTTGACTTCGTTGATGAGCACTCTCTCAACGTTCTCCACCGTCTCCAACACTGGGCCGAGAATTTGCGGAATGCATCTTAGCGAATAGTATGGCTGCACTTTGTGGGTGAACACTTTTTCTGTGTGTTTCTTGTCGTACATCTCGCATTTTCTGTCGAGCATACATTTGCTTCCTTTCGCTATCTCACGCATCTGCTCTGCGATGACGCCCTGTCCGCGTTGGCGACGAGCGGCATTTATCGGCTCCGACATGAAATCGTCGTACGAGCTTGCAATTTCATTCATCATCACGCTTGCGATAGTGGCGAAACGGAGAAGTTTTTTTGCATTTATAAGGTTGACAAGGCCTATTCCCGTCATGAAAGAAGTGCCGTTGGTAAGCGACAGACCTTCGCGGATAAACATCTTGATTGGCTCAAGTCCACACTCTTTCATCACCTCTCCTGCAGGACGTTTCTCACCTTTATAGAACACCTCACCTTCACCTATCATTGTTAGAGCGAGATGGGCGAGCTGGACGAGGTCTCCGCTGGCTCCCACGCTTCCGTGCTCAGGAATAAATGGTGTGATTCCTTTGTTGATGAAATTCATAAGAAGTTCAACAATACTTTTGTGAATGCCACTTTTACCTTGGGTAAATGTGCCTATTCGCGCAATCATTGCGGCTTTGACGTAGATGTCTGGCAAAGGTTCTCCGGCACCGGTAGAGTGGCTGCGGATGATGTTGTATTGCAAAGCCTCACGGTCTTCGTCGGAGATACGCCATTGAGCCATAGGTCCGAATCCAGTGTTTATTCCGTAAATGATTCTGTCAACGGAGAATGATTTCAGGAAGTCGTAGCTTCTGTTTATTCTGTCCCACACGTTGGAAGCGAACGAAATTTCTTCGCCTTTGTAGAGGATATCCTCAATGTCGCTTAACGAGATATAGTCGATTTCTTTCATCTTCATTATTTGTAAAGTTTCGCAAATTTACGGATAAAGGAAGAATTAAAAAAGGTTAAGCACTACAAATTCTTTTTTGTAAAGAAAAGAGGTTGATATGCAAGGATAGGGGACATTTTTGTGATTTACACAGATTTTATACCCTAACCCAAGGATTTTATGGCTTCAGACAACCAATGGGAACGACATATACACCATCTTGACGACGGTATGCATATTTGCCTATTCCGATCAAAACCATCATGAAGGATGGGTTTGGCATTCGTGTTGTGTCTATTTTGTTTGCCAGATTTTTAAGGTTTGTGGCTCCTTCCTCTATTCTTGTTTCCCCGCCCAACTTGATTTCTATAAGTCCGTATGTTCCATTTCGTCTATAAAGAACAGTGTCGCATTCTAATCCGGTACTGTCTCTGTAATGGTATAGCTTGCCATCCAATGCTTCTGCGTAGACGCGAAGGTCTCTGACAGCCATAGTTTCAAAAATTAAGCCGAACGACTCTAAATCGTTGATAAGGTCGTCTGGACCGATTCCTAATGAGGCTGTTGCGATACTTGGGTCGACAAAATAACGGGTGTCACTTGTACGTATGGCTGCTTTACTTCGCAGATTTGGGTTCCATGCTTCAAGATCTTCAATGACAAATAATCGCTTAAGGGCTTTTATATAGTCGGCAACCGTGTCCTCACTTAATGTGTCGGTGTCATTGCTCATCATATCGGTTTTGAATGTGCTATATGAGATTTGACCTGCGATATTTCTTGCGTATGATCGCAATAATCTATAAACTCTTTGAGGATCTCGTTTTGTGCCATCTACTCGTTGAATGTCGTAGTTGGCAACGGAGTCGATATAATCCAGTGCCTGATCAAGAGCGATTTCACGTCTCATACTTATCGACGCTGGCCATCCTCCACGGCAGACTAAAAACGCAATGTCATCAATTGTGAGACTATTCTCTTGAATTTCAAAATCTTTCCCTTCAAATAAGTTTTTTAAGCTTACCCTGCCGTTAGATTCTTCTGATTCATACAAACTCATAGGTCGCATTCTGATTCTGCCAATTCTGCCAGTTCCGCTATGAGTTGTTTCATAAGCTTCAGGAAGAACAGACGATCCTGTAAGAATGAATTGCGAGACCTCTTGCCTTTTGTCTACTAAGTTGCGGATTGAATCCCAAAGAGCAGGCAAAGTTTGCCATTCGTCGATAAGTCTTGGCGTCTCCCCTTCGAGTAGTTTCCTTGGACTTATCTCTATCATGCTTTTACTTTCTTTTAGTATCTCGCTGTCTCCAAGGTCTAAAATGCTTTTTGCTTGCATAGACGCGGTCGTAGTCTTGCCGCACCATTTAGGCCCTTCTATAAGGACTGCACCTTTCCCGGCAAGTTTTCTTTCTAACAGAATGTCTGCAATACGTTTCTTGTACATATTTAGCTTTTTTATACGTCAGCAAAAATAATAATATTTTGCTAATTTCTAATATGAAAAAGATACTTTTCGGTTGTTTGTGGCTGGTTTGTTCGGCTGTTTGTGGCTGGTTCGTTCGGTTGTTTGTGACTGATTTGTTCGGTTGTTTGTGGCTGATTTGTTCGGCTATTTGTGGTTCGCCTCTCAAATAGGGTATATCGCTACTTAGTTAGTTTTGATGTGCCCTGGCTGATAATGTGAGATCGAGACGAATTGTAATTAACGTCACTTCGAAGCAATATTAATCAAACATGTACTCTTATGATTCGAATGCTTTATAATTCATTAAAATTCGTCGAATTCACGTTAATGAATTTTCCCAATTTTTCCCAAAAATGTCCGACAATATGCTCTGTCACATGTCCTCGCTATATATCATTTATTGCTTATGTTGGTAATTTTCTGTGTTTCAATAATTTGACTCTGCAAATGTAATAAAATGACGGTAAAATTTCGACAAATTTGTAATAAAATGACGGTAAAAATCGGGTGATTTTGTAATAAAATGACGGTAACTGTGACAAAAAAGGTAGAGACGCTGCAGTGCAACGTCTCTACCTCCAATTAGGGAATGGAATAATTTTATCACTTTTTATCTCGTCACAACCAATTTCTTGACTGCTGTCTCTCCATCAATAGTCGCTTTCACAAAGTAGATGCCTGTTGGTAGGGTAGAAACGTCGATTTTCGACTCTCCTGATTCTGCTACCGCGTCGCCAATAGCGTTGAAAATCACAACATTCTCTATCTCACCGTCGCTCTGAATATAGATTGCTGTAGACGCTGGGTTTGGAACAATATCGAATTCCTTCGTATCGCTGTATGTGGCAGCGTCAGTTATTTGAGCGTCGGCTCCTTCGCCGTTTCTCAACTTGCCAAGGGTGATTTTCTGTCCCTTCCACGACATACTAGCGCATGTGTATTCAATAGATCCAGAACCTCCACCCACTTCACAAAGTAGCTTGCAGTCGTAGATGTAGCCCATCTTGACGCCAAGTTTCTCCCAATTCTTGAAGTGCTCAGTCACGTTGATAGTGCCGCAAGTCTGATAAGAAGATCGTACTGCGAAGATTTGTTTGAAACTAGCGGATCCTAGTATAGAAGGAACATTGTTTCTAATTCCAACCATCAATGTATATTCTACTCCATCCACAACGTATCTTCCTTTTTCCTCTGTTCCCCAGTACATCTTCTCACTGTCAGGGGTGAAAGAATCGTCCACAATATAGTATTCGATCATAGGATTCTTAGTCCATCCGTAGACACCGATGTATGAATAAATTCCACCACCGTCTCCTTTCTTAGAATAGTTGTAGATGGCGTATATCTCGCCTAAATCGGTATATTTTTTGGATGCCTTCGCGTCGTAATAACCTACTCGAGCCAAGAAGTCGCCTGTGTCGTCCCATTCTGCTTTGAATGCGCAACCTGCTTCTCCACCGAACAGAGTCATACTTCCATTGTTTCTCTCTCCCCATATCTCTGCGTGGTAACCATTGCCAACATCCTTCAGTCCGTTGCCGGTGATGGTTGAACCGCCAGTATATTTAGTTGTGTATGAACATGGGTTGATGTTAATGGAATCGCCTTCCTCCTCTTCTTCCTCTACAGCACTATAGCATTCCAAATTGCCGAGTGAACTGTTCTGTCCATCCCACGACATACTAGCGCAAGTGTATTCGATTGAACCTGTGCCTCCGCCTACTTCACAAAGGAACTTGCATGAGTAAATATTTCCCATTTTGACTCCCAAACGCTCCCAGTTTTTGAAGTGCTCGGATACTTTGACATAACCGCATGTCTGATATGAAGATCGAACTGCGAAGATCTGTTTGAAATCACCCATTCCTTCAATACATGCAACTCCGTATCTTTGTCCTACCCTCAATGTATACTCTATGCCATCAACCTTGTATGTTCCTATTTCTTCCGTGCCATTGAACATGTTGCTTCCGTCAGGTGTGAAGGAGTCGTCCACAATATAGTACTCGATCAACGGATTCTTAGTCCATCCGTAAATGCCGATGTAAGAATAGTTTCCTCCATTTCCTGTCTTAGAGTAGTTGTAGACGGCATAAATCTCGCCTAAATCAGTGTGTTTCTTAGTGGCTGACCCATCAAAGTAACCTACCTGAGCCAAGAAGTCGCCGGAATTCTCCCAATTAGCCTTGAAAGCACAGTCGGCTTTGTCGCCGAATACTGTCATGCTTCCTTTATTTATTTCACGCCAAAATTCAGCGTTGTAACCATTGCCGATATCTTTCGGACCATTGCTTGCGATTTCTTTTCCACCAGTATATTTTTTTGTGTATTTGCTAGGGTCGACGCAATTAGAAGAATCTACTGGTACAGGATCTTCAATCACAGGATCTTCAATTATTGGATCCTCTACACTGTTGCAATTCAACTTGCCAAGTGAACTTTTCTGTCCCTTCCACGACATACTAGCGCATGTGTATTCAATAGATCCAGAACCTCCACCCACTTCACAAAGCAGCTTGCAGTCGTAGATGTTGCCCATCTTGACACCCAAAACTTCCCAGTTTTTAAAGTGCTCAGTCACGTTGACAGAACCGCAAGTCTGGAATGAGGAGCGAACCGCGAATACCTGTTTGAAACTTGCGTTTCCTAGTATAGAAGGGACATTGTTTCTAATTCCAACCATCAATGTGTATTCTACACCATCCACAACGTATTTTCCTATCTCTTCTGTTCCCCAGTACATCTTCTCACTGTCAGGGGTGAAAGAGTCCTCCACAATATAGTATTCGATCATAGGATTCTTTGTCCAGCCATAGATACCGATGTATGAATAAATTCCACCACCGTCTCCTTTCTTAATATAATTGTAGACGGCATAGATCTCGCCTAAATCAGTGTATTTCTTTGAGGATGATTCATCGAAGTATCCTACACGTGCCAAGAAGTCTCCGGAGTTGTTCCAGTTTGCCTTGAAAGCACAGTCTGCCGAGTCTCCGAACACTGTCATGTCTCCTGTATTAGTGTCACGCCATAGTTCCGCGTGATAGCCATTGTCGATATCCTTTAGGCCATTTTCTGTGAGGCTTGATCCGCCAGAGTATGTTGCTGTATATGAGCATGGATCGACGCAATCAGAAGAATCTCCTTGCTGAAAATCAATGTTTCCATCCGCTTGTGCAAATGTTGTCGAACAACTGATGAAAGTTGTCAACAAAGTAGTGATGATGTGTTTTTTCATGACCAAAACATTAGGGTTTAATTCTTTTCGCATTACAAAGATAGATAAGCAATTTTTTTAGGACTATGAAAAAACAGGCAATGCATAACGATTTTTTTCTTTTGGGCACGTTCCACCTAGTTTTATTTGTTTTTTCAAAAGAATTGATTGATTTTTAAGACATTTTTATTTGAGTTAGAGACTGCTCAAATTAATTTAACGTGAGTCCGACGAATTGTAATCTGCTGATCATATTCCACTTTCTGATTGGATTCTCATCTCTTTTTCTCATATAAAAGCGTAGCTTTTCTCTGTAAACTTTAATTCTCTGTGGTTTTATTAATTTTTTGTGCTCGCCTACGGCTCGCACGTGGGAAGGGTTAGGGCCAATATCAATCAAACATGGGCCCTTAACAATCCTCGTTTATGACACTTCAACTGTCATTTTCTCCTATTTTTAAATTCGTCGAATTCACGTTAAATTTATGTGCTCGCCTTACGGCTCGCATTTGGGGAGAGGTTAGAGCGATCCGCCCTTAACAATCCTCGACTCTATAACCAAATATCTAATTTAAATTAGAACAGTTTTTAAATTCCGAGTCTCTGTGTTTATTCTATATTCATTATCCGCTTGCGTTCGGCTAGCACTAGTGGAGATGGCAACGAAGTTCAGCATTTTGCAATCTTCAATTTAGATGATTAATAAAAAAAGAGCCGAAAGCATTGCCTTCGACTCTTTCCTCAAAATAGTTGCGTTTCTAAAACTAGCTTTTTATTTTACAGCCAATCTTTCCACGTATACCTCGCCTGACGCTGTGATGACCTTTACGAAGTATATTCCAGATGGCACTGACAACTCAAGTAGGTTAGTGTTGTTTTGTGAAGATACAACCTGACCAATTGCGTTGATTAATTCCACTTTCTCGATATCCTCGTTACATCTGATAGTTACGAAACTCTCTGCTGGATTTGGAGTCAAGACAATGTTGTTGACTTTTTCATTGTTGAACTCTTCTACGTTTGCTGGTACACCTATCCACATTGTTCCGTATCTCATTTCGAACGATCCCTGTCCACCGCCTGCTTCACAAAGAAGCTTACAGTCGTAAAGCTGACCTGTCTCGATCTCTTTTACTCCCAATTTTGCCCACTGACGGAAGTGCTCGCTGACGTTGATGTGTCCGCAGTTTCTTGCTCCTCCTCTACCACCGTCGCCTCTTGCCGCGAATATCTGAGGAAAGTCCTGATCTTTACCTGTGATGTTAGGGGCGTTGTAACGCATACCTTTGTATAGCGTGTATGTGTCGCCGTCCACTGTATATGTTCCTACTTTGTTCGCACCGTAGTACATACCTCCCTGGCCGTATGCGAATGAATTCTCAACGATATAGTATTCAACCATTGTCGCAACTGTCCATCCGTAGATACCGATGTATGAGTAGCCACCGCCAGAACCAGACATTGTGAAGTTGAATTCTGCGTGGATGTCGCCGTCAAGACTCTTATATGTCTTGCCGCTATTCTGTCCCCACATATAGCCGACACGTGCAAGATAGTCGTTTGTTCCGTTCCAGCTGCACTTGAATGCACAATCTTGATCAGGATATACTGTCATCGAGTTGTTTCCTCCCTGATACCATTGCTCTACATTGAATCCGTTTTTGCCGATATTCTTGATTGTGTTTCCAGAGATGGCTGTGCCATTGCCAGAAAGAGCAGGGAAGTCACCGCATGCATTTTCTGCTTGATGTCCGCCACCTTGACCGCCACCTCCTGGATTAGTGGCTTTTATTTCCTCTTTTGAGATCAGGATATAGTCGATGTTTGTGTTGCTTGCTCCGACTTCCATCTTCATCACGTGTGTTCCTGCAGAGAGTGTGATTTTGCCTGACGCTACTCCCATTGCGTAAGTGTCCCAATCGTTGCTCACTCCGCTACCTGTGATGGATGCTGCCTTCTTATCGTCGACAAAGAGTGTTATGACTGGATTGCCTGAACCGTTAGACATGTTTGCACCGACGTAGTAATCTCCATCTTCTTTTACATCGATAGTGTATACTAGCCACTCGTCTGTTGTTGTGTATCCAACGGCAATTCCGTCGCCTGCCTTTACTAGATCAACCTCTTCTGTAGATCTGAAAGAGGCATCTCCCTGATTCTTAGTGTCTGCATCATTATATGCCTTGCCCGAACCTCCTTCGTCGTATAGCTCGCACTCGATTTTGCCAGGAACGCTTGCTGCTGTGCCATCGTATGGAGACGTAGTTGTAGAACCGCCTTGTTGTTCACCGCCGCCTTGTTGTTCACCGCCGCCTTCGCCTTTCTCAGAACGGATTTTGTTGAAGAACTTGATCATCTCGTCGGTGTAGTCGCCGTTCACCTGATGTCCGTGACCAGGATTGTACCACTCAACGTAAACGCCAGCCTTCTTAAGGTTGTTGGCATATTTCTCACCCTCACAGCTAGGCACGATATTGTCTGTAGTACCGTGGCAGATCATGTGAGGCACGTCGTTGGCGTCGATGTAAGTGTTAGTGCCGAGAGTGGCATGTTTGTCGGGACACTGCTGAGGTCCGCATCCACCGACCATGTCGTTCTCTGGCGACATTTGAATAGGATTACCACAGCCTTTGTCTCTACAGTCGACAGGACCGGACCAGTCGCACACAGCGTCGACACTACTGCTCTCGCTTGTGAACTTTCCAAGCTTACCCTCGATGTCGATCGACTCGCTTCCTACTTTCACCACTTTCTCTCCGTTTGTCACACCCATCATGGAAGCCAAGTGACCTCCAGAAGAGAATCCAGAGATACCGATGAAAGAGTCGTCGATTTTAAGATCCTCCTTGTTTCCACGAAGATAGCGGACAACAGCCTTGATGTCGTTGATCTGAGCAGGCCACAAAGCGTCTCCATAAGTTCTATGGTTTGGAGTGACGAAGATATATCCAGCCTCCAACGCAGCTTTACCTACTGTTCCGTGGTCTGCTGATCCCTTGCTGTTGTTGCTTCCCCATGCACTACCATATATATGGATGATGACGTTGTGAGTCGCCTTGCCATCGTTAGGATAGTAGATGTCAAGTTTGTGACCGACGTGATTATCACCGACATAGTCGATATTTGTTTTGCTTGTGTAGCTTGAGAGTGTGCCGGAACCTGCACCGCCACCGCCACCAAAGTCGATTCCGCCAGGAAATTGGGCGAATGTCATTGTACAACTGGCAAAAGATGCCAGTAACGTAGTAATAATGTGTTTTTTCATGACAATATAATTAGTATTAGATTATTAAAATGTTCCTAATTAGAAACGAAGCAAAGGTAAATGACGGACCCCCTATGATGTGTGAAAAAAAAGGCAATGTGTGACGATTTTTTCCTTTTTAGACGGATAGGCTTTTTTTGTCTATTGTCATATATATTTGAAATACGAAAAAATGACTTTTTGTTTATGAAGTCTAAAAAACGAAAAAAAATGGCAATTTGTAACAACTGAATGTTACAGATAACTCTATGTGGCATTCATCATATGTGGTCTTCTCTGATTTTAGAATATGACATAAATATGTAATCACTCTATTGTTATAATCATGTGTCGTGATAGGAATCAGCAATTAGCCAAAGGTTAATTAAAACAATTAAATATCTAGAAAAAGAGGATTGTCTAAAAACAGATCTAAAATGATATCTGATGATTTTAATGTTTTTTTTGAGACGCAGGTGGATAAAATTGAGTATCTTTGTAATAAATATTTAAAATTAAAATAAATATTCAAAATTAAAGAGAATATGTTTAGAATATATGTTATTCTTCATGAACTGCCATTGGGGGAATAACAATATTATATTTGTAAAAAAGTCCGTCGAATTATGAGTAATAACGAAAAAAATGAAACTGCCAGAATGATGGGAATAGACGCAGTCGCTGGTATTATGATTTTAAATATGATTTCATATCATTGCTATTCATTACCTTTCCATATATTTTTGAGCTTCTTTATGCCATGGTTTTTTTTCAAATCAGGCATGTTTTATAAACGTCAAAGTTTTAAGGATTGTGTTCAAAAATCAGCAAAAAAACTTTTGTATCCTTTCTTCACATTTACAATTTTAGGATATCTGGTTTATGTACTTATATTTTTGTCGGAAGGAAACCATGAGTTGTCTGATTATTTTATTATTCCGTTAAAGGAATTGGTCCTGGATGGGTCTATATATGGAAATAAACCTTTATGGTTTTTATTTTCTTTTTTTATTGTCCAGGTGATATTTTCTGTTGTGGAAAACAATATGAAATATCCTATATTCATTATAATTCCGGCAATTATTATTGTTTATGCACTGTTTTTGTATGATAATCCGTTACCAAGGTACTTTGGTAATGTAAACTCAGGATTGGTGTTTTATACATTGGGTTACGTATTGAGAAAAAAACAATTTTCTCCATATGTTAGCGTGACTGCGATTATTACATATATATTGTTTGTTATTTTTGGAATAACATTTGTAGATATGTTCCCGAATATATTGAGACAAGGGATTTATTTGCATTGGTTTGTTTTTGCTATTGCGGGTTGCATTACAATCAATTCTATTTTTGAAAGAATTCCGTATAGGTTTGAGCTCTTATCATGTGTAGGAAGGAATTCAATGGTTCTGTATGTTACACATTATCTGGTAATACGTCTTTATTATGTTGTGACGGAACCATTTGATATAAATAGTAAATTAAGATTAGTTGGCTTGTTTATTATAGTGCCTATTGTTGAATACCTACTTGTTCAATTGTTTAAATCTCCCAAAATGCAGTTTTTATTAAGACCAGTGAAATAAATAATCCCAGTTGTTGTGGCATAGACTCTAGCTTTTTATAGAGACGGCATATACATTTCTCGATAGTATTTTGTGCTAATATACCCTCCCTCAACCACAGAGCCTTTCTTCGTAGGCATTGTCATCTTTTATTGCTGCAAAAAGAAGAGAATGTGTTTGATGAAATAACTGATTTAATTTATCATGTGGGTGGACACTAAAGTCAATATCAAAAAAAAGCGACGTGAATATTCACGTCGCTTGAAATATAATTATGAATAATTGTTGTCTATTAGAAGTGGAAACCGAAAGAAAGCATGAAGTGGTTGCTTCCATACTTTTGGTCGCCTAACTCATTAGCGTATGTGGATACGAGGTCGCAAGTGCCTTCGTCAAATGGCTGTTGAAACATGTACTGAACTGTTGCAATTTTACGGATGTATGCGAAATCAACGTATGCCACTCTTCCACTGTATCCAAATCCAGCACTGATGTACTGACGCAATTTAGGAGAAGTGAAAGAATAAAGCGGTCCATGATAATAATCATCGCTAATAGGATTGCCATCTTTGTCATAATCAGGATACCAATAATCTCCGACGTATGCACCACCCAATGATGCAAGTTTGTCACAAGCTTCTTTTGCTTCAAGTACTGGAGCTGTGCAAATCGCATATCCTGCACGTAGATCCAATCCGCCAACGACATTTACCTCAGCACCAACTTTTAAAGTATGTTGTGTCTTACAGATTTCTTTGATGTCCTCTTCAAGATGTCTCATCTTCAAGTTTGCATATTCTCCCCACATTCTTGTGTAGTTTCTCATTGAGTAGTCGATGCCGATGTTAGCTCTGTCTCCGACCATGAATCCCAATTGGGCTGAGAATTTCATAGGTGTGTGGATCTTGTATGAGTATTCGTAAAACAAATCTGTAGTCTCGACTCCGTTTTCTATCAACGACCATGATTCGTCAATGTTGTAAAGGGTAGGAGTCTGGATTCCAACACCGACACGCATGAAATCTGTAGGCTGGTAAAGCAAACCTACGTTGAAGTTGCAGCCTGTTCCGTCTGTATTTGATATTAAATCGTCAGTTAGATTTGCATCTTTGTAAACATTAGACTTTTCAAAGCGTAGATCTGTGATTCCTACAGCGACACCGAAGTAGAACTGGTTGTTGATGTTTCCTGCGTATGCAAAATTGATAGCATCAGTTCCTCCTTCTTCGTGGTCATTTGTTGTTGAATTGAAGGATCTGTCTTTTAGATAAATGTCGCTGTCGAATGTACGGTTGCGGTTGTAAGTGATGGCAATCGCTGACGACATATAGCCACTATTGTTGTTGTGATCTATGTTGAAAAGCAACGAAGCGTCACTCACTGCAAATGAACACTGACCGTCATTGTTTGAATAAAGGTCAAAAGTCAAACCGATGTCTGATTTTGTGCCTGCTGCAATGCTGGCTGCATTGTCTTTCAAAGCACTTGAGACTCCTCCGATAGCTCCCATGGCTCCACCCATTCCAGAGTAGCGGGCTGATCCCAATGTCGGGTCTTCCAAACTTAGGTTCAATAATTTGTATGCGTTAATGTCCTGTGCATTTGCTATTGTCGCTGACAATGCAGTAGCGCACAATGCTATTCCAAAATATCCTATCTTCATAACTATCCGTTTTTATTTGTTATGTTTTGTTTATGCAAAGTTAAAATATATTCTATAGGATACATCTGATTTAATCTTAAATATCCTTAAAATAGAATAATTTACCTAAAAAAGTAGTATGCTATGAAAATCGCGGCTATAGCTCCGACGGTATCTGCCACAAGTCCGGCTGTGACTGCATATCTTGTCTTGCGGATGCCTACCGATCCGAAATATAGTGCTACGATGTAGAATGTTGTGTCTGCCGCTCCTTGGAACAGGCAGGATAGCTTGCCGGTGAAACTGTCTACACCGAATGTCTGCATCGTCTCCACCATCATTGCTTTTGCTCCGCTTCCTGATAATGGTTTCATTATCGCTACTGGCAATGCGTCTACAAAATCGGTGTTGAGGCTTGTCCAGCTCCATAGCCATTTTAGCCCGTACATCAGATAATCCATCGCTCCTGATGCTCTGAACACACCAATCGCCACCAACATTCCGACCAAGTATGGCATTACCTTGATACTGGTCTCAAACCCTTGCTTGGCTCCCTCGATGAAGCATTCATACACATTCACTTTTTTGTAGGCGGCTCCACCAATGAATGTGATTATGATTGTGAAGAGTAGGGCATTGCTGACGATTTTTGATGTTATGATCATTTCTTCCTGATTGAGACGGGAGAATCCATACATCATTAGTCCGATGACGGTGCTGATTCCAGCCAACCAACTGATCACTACTTTGTTACAGAGGTTGAGATGCTGCTTGATGCCGACGTAGATGATCGCGGCTACTGTCGAAATGAATGTGGAAAGCAGCAACGGAATGAATATGTCTGTCGGGTCGGCGGCTCCAAGCACACTTCTTTGAGCAAGGATGGTGATTGGAATAAGTGTCAGTCCTGAGGTGTTGAGGGCAAGAAACATGATTTGCGCGTTGCTCGCCTCTTTTTTGTTTGGATTCAATTCTTGCAACCCTTTCATCGCCTTCAGACCTAGTGGTGTGGCTGCATTGTCCAACCCTAACATATTGGCTGAAAAATTCATGAGAAGTTGCCCGTTGACGGGATGGTCTTTGGGCACTTCCGGAAACAGCTTGTTGAAGAATGGACCGATGATCTTAGAAAGAACATTTATAGCGCCTGCTTTTTCCCCAATATTCATCAGCCCTAGCCACAAAATCATCACTCCTCCAAGAGGAAGAGCTATTTTCATCACGGCGAACTCCGACATGTGGAATGTGCTGCGTACGATGCGCTCAAACACCATGTAATCCTGAAATATGACACATTGCAGGATTGCGACGAAGAACGCAATTATGAAACAGCCTATCCAAACGTAGTTTAACACCATGATTCTTCTCTGTTGATTTTTAATTGTGACATGAATTGCAAGTTGTGCACTTGTGTGTCTCTCTGCGGAAACGTTTTTCAATCAACACTTTGATTCTGTTTCTCAAAGCCTCAATGTCGATTTTCTCCACGATATCGTTGGTGAAAGCAAGAAGCAGTAACATTCTTGCCTCTTTTTCTGAGATACCTCGTGTACGGAGGTAGAACAGAGCTTCGTCTTCGATCTGACCTACCGTCGCTCCATGCGAGCATTTCACGTCGTCGGCATAGATTTCAAGCTGTGGCTTTGTATACATTTTGGCTGTTGTCTTGGCACAGATATTCTTGTTGCTTTGATATGCTTCTGTCTTCTGTGCGTTCTTCTCCACAAGTATTCGCCCTGCAAATGAACCATATGAGCAGTCGTCCATGACATATTTGAAAAGCTCTGTGCTTTTGCAGTGAGACACTTTGTGGTTTATATATGTGTCGTTGTCGATGTGGTCATGCTCGTCGCCAATAGCTATTCCACACAATGTCGTTTCGGCATGCTCTCCACTTAGATTGATGCGGATGTTGTTGCGAGTGTATCCTGTGCGCAAAGTTATATTGTTGATATTTGCCACAGAGGATTTTGTCTGCTCCACATATAGTGAACCGATGTTTGTCGTCTGACGCTCGGAGTCTGAAATTTCATAGTGGCTGTAGACTGAATTTTCTGCCAAACTGACTTCTGTCACTCTGTTTGCCAGGAACTTATGCCCAGACTCGCTGTGGTTGCAGATGATCACTTTTGCTGATGCGTTCTCTTCCAAAATGATGAGGTTTCGGCTCGTCGCCAACAAATCGAAGTCGGCATGCATCATGTTGATCAGCTGGATAGGACGTTCTATCTGGACGTTTTTGGGAACATACAGCACGAATCCATCTTGCGCAAAAGCGGTGTTGAATGCCACCATCACGTCTGATGAGTGAGGCGCTATCTTTCCGTAATATTTGCTGATGATTTCTGGATGTTCTTTTGCGATGGCGCTGAGTGAACCCGCAACGACGCCAAGTTTCGCCAATTCTGCTATCTCGTCTTTTGCAATAGCTTCTGCGAAGATGTCGTTCACCACATAGAAATTATGTGTCTTAAGTCCGGGCACATCGCATTTGTATGGAGCTGTTGTGCTGGCAATCTCTATGCGACGGATATTCATTCCGTATTCAGTGGCGAAGACGTCTGAAATGTTGCTGCGTTTGTAGCGCTCTTGCTCGTCTGTAGGGAATCCCATGCGGCAGAACACATCAAATGCCTCGTCACGTATGGCATCGAGTGGTGCGGCAGAGGTGGTCTGCAGCAACTCTCTATGCTTGTTGTAGATGTTTATGTATGATTCTTCTACCATAGATTATTCTCCTAACTCTTTTTTAATCCAGTCGTAACCCTTCTTCTCAAGTTCAAGAGCCAATTCTTTGCCTGCACTCTTCACAATCTTTCCTTTGTAAAGCACATGCACGAAGTCTGGCACAATATAGTCGAGCAGACGTTGATAGTGAGTGATGACGATGCTTGCGTTCTCACTGCTCTTCAATTTGTTGACTCCTCCTGCAACGATACGTAGAGCGTCGATGTCAAGACCTGAGTCTGTCTCGTCGAGAATAGACAATTTAGGCTCCAACATTGCCATCTGGAAAATCTCATTACGTTTCTTCTCTCCTCCAGAGAATCCTTCGTTCACTGATCGTCCGGCAAGTTTGTTGTTTAGCTCCACATACTCCTGCTTCTCACGCATAAGTTTCAAGAAATCAGAAGCGGAAAGAGGTTCAAGACCTTTATATTTACGGTGCTCGTTGATTGCGGCGCGCATAAAGTTGGACATGCTCACTCCTGGAATCTCCACTGGATATTGGAAACTCAAGAACAGACCTTCGTGGCTTCTGTCCTCTGGAGATAGTTCAAGCAGATTCTTGCCATTGAAGATCACTTCTCCCTCAGTCACTTCGTAGCTCGGATTTCCTGCCAACACTGATGAAAGTGTACTTTTTCCTGAACCGTTGGGTCCCATGATCGCGTGGACTTCTCCTGCGTTGATAGACAAATCGATGCCTTTTAGAATCTCTTTGCCATTGCTCTTGATTATAGCGTGTAAGTTTTTTATTTCTAGTAACATAGTTCTTTTTGTTTTATTGATTATCCGACGCTGCCTTCCAATGAAATGCTCAAAAGGTTTTTAGCTTCTACAGCAAACTCCATTGGCAGTTTGCTGATCACCTCTTTTGCGTATCCTCCAACGATTAGAGCGATGGCGTCTTCTGTTTTAATTCCTCTTTGATTGCAGTAGAACACTTGGTCTTCACTGATTTTTGATGTTGTCGCTTCGTGCTCCACAATGGCAGTCTCGTTTCTCACCTCCATGTATGGGAATGTGTGTGCTCCACATTTGTCGCCAAGTAAAAGACTGTCACACTGAGAGTAGTTTCTTGCGTTTGAAGCATTTTCAACGACCTTCACCAAACCACGGTAGCTGTTCTGGCTATGTCCGGCAGAAATACCTTTCGACACGATGTGAGAGTGGGTGTTTTTGCCGATATGTATCATTTTTGTCCCTGTGTCTGCCTGCTGGTAGTTGTTTGTGACGGCAACAGAATAGAATTCGCCGACTGAATTGTCGCCAAGCAACACACAGCTTGGATATTTCCATGTGATTGCGCTACCTGTCTCCACCTGTGTCCACGACACTTTTGATCCGTTGCCTTTGCATAAAGCTCGTTTGGTAACAAAGTTGTAGATTCCACCTTTGCCGTCTTTGTCGCCCGGATACCAGTTTTGCACCGTCGAATATTTGATTTCTGAATGCTCCATAGCAACAAGTTCGACGATCGCAGCGTGAAGCTGGTTCTCATCACGCATAGGAGCGGAGCATCCTTCAAGGTAGGAGACGTAGCTGTCGTCGTCTACAACGATGAGAGTTCGCTCAAACTGGCCTGAACCTTTAGCGTTGATACGGAAATATGTGGAAAGCTCCATCGGACAACGTACTCCCTTAGGTATGTATACGAATGTTCCGTCGCTGAACACAGCTGAGTTAAGAGCCGCATAGAAATTGTCGGTGTGGCTTACCACAGAACCGAGATATTTGCGTACAAGCTCAGGATAGTTTTGGACTGCTTCTCCGATCGAACAGAAGATGATGCCAAGTTCAGCCAGGGCCTCTTGTTGAGTAGTCTTGACAGAGACACTGTCCATCACCGCGTCGACAGCCATTCCAGCCAAAGCTTTCTGCTCATGAAGAGGAATTCCGAGTTTGTCGAATGTTTTAAGCAGCTCAGGGTCGATTTCTTTGTTTTCACTTCCTTCTACTTCTGCTTTTGGGGCAGCGTAGTAGTAAATGTCTTGGAAATCGATTTCAGGAATTGAGAGATGAGGCCAAGTTGGCACAGTAAGTGTCTGCCAATGGCGAAATGCTTCAAGTCTGAATTCAAGAAGCCATTCAGGTTCGTTTTTCTTTTTTGAGATAAGACGGATGATATCCTCGTTGAGACCTTTAGGTATGACCTCTGTCTCAATATCGGTGGTAAATCCGTACTTGTAATCTTCGTTGGTAACTTTATCTACTATATTATCCATAGAGTCGTTTCACAAATTTTTACAAAAGTAATAAAATTAGTGGGTTAGTTTTAGGGTTAGTCGATGATTTTTTGCCAACTTTGCGATATAACAAATAAAAAGAAGAGCTTATGGAGATTGGTGTGGTTTTAGTAGTGTGTTTGTTTTTGGTGGTTGCGGGTCTTGTAGGAAGTGTTATACCGGGATTGCCGGGAACTCCATTGTATTTGGTGGCGATGTTGATTGCCCGTTTTTGTGGAGACGTGGAAATGTCAAACTTGGAATTGTTTGTCATTTTTATACTTGTGGCGGCCACGTTTGCGGTTGATTTTTTCTTGCCGATGTGGACGACGAAAAAGTTTGGAGGCACAAAAGCGGGAGTCTATGGCAGTATAGTCGGACTGTTGGCAGGGTTGTTTTTGCCAATCCCTATTCCTGGAGCATCGATTATATGCATGTTTTTGGGAGCTATTATAGGAGAGTACATAGCTGGGCAAAGCAATGATGTTGCGGTGAAATCAGGTATGGGCAACCTTATCGGATTCATTGTGGCGACGACGGTGAAGTTTGTTTTGGGAGTGTATTGTGGTTGGCGACTGATTTCATTTGGATTGGATTTGTTCAGTAATTAATCAGATAGTCTAGTTGATGTATAGATGAGGATTGTTTAGGACGGAACGTCCTAACCCCTTTTCTCTAGTGCGAGCCGAAGGCGAGCACACAGAAATCAGAACATTTGAAATCTCTTGAAAGTGTGTACACACATTCTCTCCGCAGATTCAAAAAATCATTTTTTGGAATTTCTAAGCCAACCTCATCAGTATTTTCATTCTGTGCATAAACAGAATAAAAAACTTAGGGAAATAGCCAATAAGTAAACAAACTTATTCATTTTATTTAGTTTTTAATTTTATCGTTCTATCATTCTAAAATAGCCTAACCAACCTTTATGTTTACTCTATGACTTTGATTTTCTATTGTATATAGATTTTCTAACTTGATTTCTACACACTTTCTTATTACAATCTTTAGGACAATCCGACTCTTCTGCCGCTCCTCTTTTTGCAATTGCCTCCAAAACCACAACCTTATTATAATCTTAGTTTTTTCGTCAAACACGACATAATGATCCGTTAGGACATCTACCCCCACATTCCAATACCCTACTAGCCTCTAACTTTCCACCACATACCTTTCAACATTCCTCTCCTTCGCGCTGAAATTGGCTCCTATGCAGATGATTTTCTTGCCGCTGGACATGAATGGGAGGGCATATTGCTTATCTTTTATCTGTTGCAAAGCCTCTTCAGCAGTCCCCTCGAATTTAAATTCAAACACGTAGCAATAGTCGGTGGTCTCGATGGTCATGTCGATACGACCCACAGAGGTGTGGTATTCGGCTTTGGTGTATAGTCCGCAGAGATTGCAGAGGATGAACAGCACATTCTGATAGTGGTTTTCAAGATCGCGTACCAGCTCGTATGGCGTGTTGGCGAAGAAACTTTTCAGACGATCCATGAACGCTTCGATTTTTCCAGTCTCAACCTCACGCACAAAATTCATTATCTGGAAACCTGTATTGTTTTCATTTACAGATGTATAGTATGGCATCAGGTATTTCAGGAATCCTTCCTTTACCTCCTCATTTGGGAAACCAAGTTTATAGACTCCGAATCGTTTTTCGTAGCCTTTTATTGTCAAATATCCGCTTTGGAAGATGACGGGGATTGGATTCGTCGACGTCGAATCAATCGAATTCAGGATGTCTGATGTCACCTCTTCGTTTGCCATCTGCTCAAGGTTGTAGTTGTGCAGTTTGAGCAATTGGACCAGATATGAAGGAGTGCCTGTTTCAAACCAATAGCTGCCAAACTTGCAGGAATCCAATGTATTAAGTACGCTGAACGGATTATACATGCCATCCGTGTCTTCCGAGAAATGATATCCGTCATATCGCTTTTTCAGTTCGGAATAAGCTTCGTCCAACGATATTTTCTGCTCACTTGCGAGACGCTCAACGTACGGACGCATCACCCCGTGAAGTTCCGATTGGTCGACGCCACAAACATTATAGTACCGACTATCTAAAGATATGTCTTTCAGATTATTCAAGTCGCTGAACACACTGACTTTTCCAAACTTGGTCACACCGGTAAGAATGGCAAACTTTATATGGGCATCCATACTTTTGAGTGCGCCATAAAAGCCCTTCAATGTGGCCCTGTAGTCATCTTGAAGTTTTTCATTGCCAATTGCCTGTAGCATCGGTTTGTCATACTCGTCAACAAGGATCACCACACGTCGACCGGTCTTTTCATGGGCACGCTGAATGACCCCTTCAAAACGTAGTCCGAAATCAACCTCACTCTTTCGAGCGCCATACAGAGTCTCCCATTTTTCAAGAGCATTGTTTAAAACATTGTTGAGAGAATCTTCCTCTATGTATTTCGCTGTATTCAGGTCTAAATGCAAAACAGGGTATTCAAGCCACTCTTGTTCCAACTGCTCTACAGCAAGGCCTTTGAACAACTCTTTTTTACCAAGGAAGTAGGCTTTAAGCATGGAGATGAGCATACTCTTGCCGAAGCGACGTGGACGGGAAAGAAAGAAATAGCAGCCAGTTGAGACAAGCTCGTACATAATTGCACTCTTGTCTATATACAGATAGTTTCCAGAACGCAGTTTCTCAAAATCCTGTATACCGATGGGCAGATTCTGCAACTTTTGTATATTTTCTTTATTTTCCACTCTCATTTGGCTTCCTGATTGATTTCTGCAAATTTACACAATTTGCGAAATCTATTAAATAATTAGGAGGTGAAAATAAGCGATTAGCTCATAGCCTAGCTTCCACTGTGTAGTCTCCACTATTATGCGGCATTCTTTATTTAATATCAATTTAACCTTCCACCATCAATCATTAACCATCAATCGTCAATCATTGTGATGTCAGCGTGAGCCACCACCACAGCGAATAAAAGGATGCCCAGCAGGACATAGAGTTTTTTACGTATCATTTTCTTTTATTCAAATTGTATCTTTTTATATACTTATCTTATTTTTCGATTCCTGATTCCGACACCGGCTTCGCAGGAATCGCCAAGAAATCAAATATGCCGTTGACTTCGTCAATACAGGTTCTACGAACATGCTAATCATCAATCATAAACCTTTAATCATCAACGTTCTCCTCTTTTTCTCTTCTTTTTTTATACAAACCTTGCTCCTCCAACATAGAGATAAACTGATGCTTGTATTGACACTGCAGACTATCCATTACTGTCCACTTTAAAGTAAAAAGCAAATTGCTGCTATATCGAACGGTATTTTGTTATTACCGCATATGTCAAGACTGCGGTTCCAAAAACGTTTTCTTTTCATTCAAATATTCTGTCCAAAAAATCAGAATCCTATGTTAAAACTGATTATGGACGGAATCGCGTCAGCAGTTGTGATGTCAAAATCTTTTTCTGATGATTTTGATTGCATTGAATAAAACAGAAAGAAAAAGGGATGCTGAAACCAGCATCCCTAAATTTTTATCGTTTGAATTGATTATTCAGCCTTGCCCTTTGAACCAAGAACGTTATCGATCTTGTGAGTGTACATCTTAATCATCTCCTTACGAGCGTCACCACAGTACTGACGTGGGTCGAAGTGATCTGGGTGCTCAGCGAAGTGCTTACGAACAGCACCTGTGAAAGCAAGACGAGAGTCAGAGTCGATGTTGATCTTACATACAGCTGACTTAGAAGCCTTTCTCAACTCAGACTCAGGAATACCGATTGCGTTTGGCAACTTACCACCGTAAGTGTTGCACATCTCAACGTACTCCTCAGGAACTGAAGAAGATCCGTGAAGAACGATAGGGAAACCACCCTGCTTCTCAAACTTCTTCATTACGCCCTCAAGAACGTCGAATGCCAATGGCGGTGGAACAAGCTTTCCAGTTTTTGGATCGCGTGTACACTGCTCTGGAGTGAACTTGTAAGCTCCGTGAGATGTACCGATTGAGATTGCTAGAGAGTCACAACCTGTGCGAGTAGCGAAATCTACTACCTCCTCAGGGTTAGTGTATGTGTGGTGGTCTGCAGAAACCTCGTCCTCAACACCTGCCAATACTCCAAGCTCACCCTCAACTGAAACATCGAACTTGTGTGCGTAGTCGCAAACCTTCTTTGTTAGAGCTACGTTCTCCTCGTATGGAAGGTGTGAACCGTCGATCATAACTGAAGAGAATCCGTTGTCGATACAGTCCTTGCAAAGCTCGAAAGAATCACCGTGGTCAAGGTGAAGAACGATCTGTGGCTTCTCCCAACCTAGCTCCTTAGCGTACTCTACTGCTGCCATACCTAGGTAACGAAGGATTGTTCCGTTAGCGTAGTTACGAGCACCCTTAGAAACCTGAAGGATAACTGGTGACTTCTCTGTTGCTGCTGCTGTTACGATAGCCTGAAGCTGCTCAAGATTGTTGAAGTTGAAAGCTGGAACAGCGTAACCGCCCTTAAGTGCCTTAGCAAACATCTCCTTAGTGTTTACCAAGCCTAACTCTTTGTAATTTACCATTTTATGAAAAAATTAAATATTTTTCGTTATTATACGTCGGCAAAAATAATAAATTTTCTTTTTGTTGACGTGTTTGTTGTTCAACTTTTTTAATTACACCAACTTGTGAATAACCAAACCTGAACGTAGCTTTGGCTCAAACCATGTGGCTTTTGGTGGCATGATGTTGCCGCTGTCTGCGATGTCCATGATCTGCTTCATCGACACTGGGTATAGAGCAAGCGCTGTCTTCATCTCTCCAGAATCAACTCTCTTCTTCAACTCTTTCAATCCGCGTAGACCTCCTACGAAGTCGATTCTGTCGGAAGAACGAAGATCCTTGATGTTCAAAATCTCGTCGACAATAAGTTTGGATGAGATGCTTACGTCTAGCACGCCGATTGGGTCGTTGTCGTCGTATGTGCCCTTCTTCGCTGTCAAGCTGTACCACTTTCCTGATAGGTAAAGGGAGAAGTTGTGAAGCGCGTTTGGCTTGTACATCTCCTCACCCTTACACTCTATATCGAAGTTTTTCTTCAATGCGTCAAGGAACTGCTCGTCTGTCAATCCGTTAAGGTCCTTGATCACGCGGTTGTAGTCGAGAATTGTAAGCTGGCTTGCAGGGAAACAAACAGCCATGAAGTAGTT
>DGHQ01000031.1:79793-89712 GCA_002392915.1 Bacteroidales bacterium UBA3844
TGAAGTAGTTGTACTCCTCGTCGCCTTTGTGGTTAGGGTTCTGCTTTCTCTTCTCGTCGCCTACAAGCGCGGCTGCCGCTGAACGGTGGTGTCCGTCTGCGATGTAAAGATTCTTCATCTTGCCAAACTCTTCAGTCACTGTCTTGATGTCAGCGTCGTCGCTGATGATCCAGAATTTGTGTCCGAATCCGTCGATAGGGGCGATAAAGTCGTATACAGGAGTGGAAGCGGCATATTTTGCTACAAGCTTGTCAAGGACAGCGTTGTCCGGATATGCGAAGAATACAGGCTCGATGTTTGCGTTGTTGACGCGGACATGCTTCATTCTGTCTTCCTCTTTGTCGCGACGTGTAAGCTCATGCTTCTTGATCACACCTGTCATATAGTCGTCTACGTATGCACAAACCACAAGACCATACTGAGTCTTGCCGTTCATTGTCTGGGCGTAGATGTAGTATTGCTCTTTGTTGTCTTGTACCAACCAACCTTTGTCCTGGAACATCTGAAAGTTCTGTGCGGCTTTCTCGTAGACGCGAGGGTCATATTCACTTGTTCCCTCTGGAAAGTCGATTTCAGGCTTGATGATGTGGTAAAGAGACTTCTCGTTACCTTTGGCTTCCTCACGTGCCTCTTCGCTGTTTAGCACGTCGTATGGACGGCTCTCTACCTGCTCCACCAATTCTTTAGGTGGGCGAATACCTTTAAATGGTTTTACTATTGCCATTTTTATTTTGTTTAAGTTTGTTTATAATCGTTTTTATTTGGTCGCAAAATAGAAAGTGCAGGTTTGCATCGTATATTTCTTTATCTCTACCTCTTTGAATCCTACCTTTAAAAGCAATGCCTTCATCACTTCTCCCTGAGGAAAAGCATCGATGGATTCGGGTAAATATGAGTATGCGGTGCTATTTGTCTTCAATATTTTAGCCATTATCGGAATAAATATTTTTGTGAAGATGCGATAGCCAAACCTGTAAAATGGATTCGTCGGGACACTTAACTCAAGAATCGCAAGTGAACCTCCGTCTCTGATGACTCTGCAGATCTCTGTCAGACCTTTTTCAAGACTTTCAAAATTACGTACTCCAAAAGCAATTGTCGCAGCGTCGAAACTTTGACTGTCGAAAGGAAGATTCATGGAGTCGGCACGCATAAGGTCGATGAAATCGCTCTTTTTTGTTGCTTTTACCTTCTCCTCTCCGACGCGGATCATCTCTTCTGATATGTCGACGCCAACAATACGTGCCGGTTGGATCGCATCATACGCTGAAAGCGCAAAATCGGCTGTGCCGGTGGCGACGTCAAGAATTGTGTTGGGATTGGTCTGTTTCAAACGTTTGATCGCCTTCTGACGCCAACTTTTGTCCTGACCAAGCGACATGAGACGGTTCATGGTGTCGTAGTGTGGAGCGATATCATCAAACATCTGCTCTATCTGCTGCGTCTTGCCACTCGCAGAGGATTCAAAAGGCATTACTTCCTCACATTTAAAATCAGACATATTGCTTTCAGTTTAATTTTAGGCAAAAATAGAAAAAAGTAATCAAAGTTGTCGGCTTTATCCTGCACTTATATCTCTTTTAACGATAAAAAATGTATATTTGCCATATGATGTATAAGTGGAGATAGCAAAATGACAGACAAATATATTGATATAGATGCTGTTCTTGAAGCGAAGGCACCGTCTTTAAAAAAGAAGTTGCCGGGCTTTGTGGTTTCCTATCTCAAACGCATTGTTCATGAAGATGAGCTTAATGTGTTCCTCTCAAAGAATTGGAATGAAGAGGGAATCACATTTATTGGCAATTTCCTCGCTGAATTGGGGATTTCTTATGATATAGACGGTGCTGACAAACTTCCAGAGAGTGGCAGGAACACATTTGTCTGTAACCATGCTTTGGGCGGCCTTGATGGAATTATATTGTTGAAGATGTTGTGTGACAAATATGGTGAGGCTAAAGTGGTGGTGAATGATATACTGATGTATATTTCTCCGATGAAATCGCTATTTATTCCTGTAAATGTTGTTGGCGACAAACAGAATAAGGAAAGTGTGAGCTTGATCGACGAATGTATGGAGAGTGAAATTCCAATTCTATATTTTCCTTCAGGCAAGGTGTCTCGACGGGATAAAGATGGAAATATAGCTGACTTGCAGTGGAAAAAGAATTTTGTGACAAAGAGTATAGAGCATAGAAGGAATGTCGTCCCAATGTTCTTTGACGGTAGAAATTCTAATTTTTTCTATAACTTGGCATATTGGCGGACAAAATTTGGAATACGGCAGAATATTGAAATGTTGTATTTGGCAGATGAAATGTATAAAAACAAGTTTGCCCATTTCAACATTGTCATAGGTGATACTATCGGTTGCGATTCTCTTCGGGATATGCCTGCAATCGAAAAAGCTCGAGTGATACGGGAAAAATGCTATAATTTATCAAAGAAAAATTAGCATGAGACCATTGATAAAACAGATAGATACGGATTTGATAGAGATCGAGTTGAAAGACGCGGGTCTGCTTAGAAAGACGAATAAATCGGGCAATGAATTGTACATTGTCGACTATTTTTCGTCTCCCAATACTCTTGCTGAAATAGGAAGATTGAGAGAACTTACATTCCGCGATGCAGGTGGGGGAACAGGCAAGGCTTGTGATCTTGATAAATTCGACATTGATGGAGGCAGCGGGTGCAGACAGCTTGTGCTGTGGAATCCAAAAGAAAGAGAAATAATCGGCGGATACAGATTTATTTGTGGTGCTGATGCTAAAATCATAGATGGCAAGCCGTGGTTGACAAGCGAACATTTGTTTGACTATTCTCCTGAATTCATCGAGGATTTTCTTCCTTACACTATAGAACTGGGAAGAAGTTTCATTCGTCCGAAATATCAGTCTGGAGCATCGTCGACAAAGAGCATGTACGCGCTCGACAATTTGTGGGATGGTATAGGAGCTTTGATCGTCAAATTTAAGGCAAAATATCTTTTCGGTAAGGCTTCTATATATTCACATTTTGGAGATGACGCTTTTGCTATAATCCGTCATTTTCTCAACTTGTATTTCGCGGATTCACGGAATTTGGTTTATGCAAAAAATCCGATAAAAACAGATGTTTCTGAAGAAATAAAATCTTTGTTCTGTGGCAACAATTATAAAGACGATTATGTCGTATTGAAACGAGAATTGAAGAAACTAGATCGTCATATACCTCCGCTGGTTAATTCTTATATGAATGTGTCTCCGACTATGATTGCGTTTGATTCCACAATTAATGAGGATTTTGGGAATGTTTATGAGACGGGATTGCTTGTTACTACTGCGGATATGTATGAGGAAAAAGTGAAGAGACACATGGAGTTCTGAGGTGTGGATTGATGTGATGTTTTTATCCTACATCAATTGAATCCACTTTCCCGATATTATTGTCGTGTTGTCTGGCAATCCATATAAACCAGCCTGCCTGTAGCAGTTTGATCGCAAACGAAACGACGCAGAATAATTTTATTGTGGCGATAAAACTCAAATTAGAGATCCCGTATGCCAGAGCAAGAATTCTTAGAATGATGAAAGAAACCTCGATTATAAGGTTGGTTTTCAATTTTAGCAAAACTTCTGGCACAAATACCAGAGTGGCTGAAATGAAACTTGTGGCGAGCCAAGGAAGGAGTATTCTTAGTATCTCTCCTGTTTTCCCCCATCCTGGACCAAAAAGGAATTCCGTCAAACTTGGCAAAATAAAAAATAGAATACTGAAAGAAACGCATAAAGCTATTGTTGAATAGACACAGAATTTGTGTATTTCAGGGAATATAGGTTTGCCGTTGTTTATTTTTTCCGAAGTGCTCCTCAACATCACTTGATATATAGATTTTGCAATCATTGACAAAGGAAGATAACCTATGGTGACCGCCAGCGAAAAATATCCGACATCAGTTGCTCCAAATACGGATGTTAGCATCAGCACTGGCAACCCGTTGCTCAGATGGCAAATCAAATTCTTTGGCATTGAGTAGAGTGGAAAACCACGATATATTTGTAGGTATTCTTTTGCCAAGTGAGTAGGTATCTGTCGCAAATGAGAAACCACTTCCATTATTTTGGATGGTCCGACAATTGCCAGCGCAATAAGAGGTCCGATTACGGAAGCGTCGATTAGAGCAACTCCTCCTATTGCAAAAAAACCGAAACTTAACTTAAGTATGGCGTTGGACAGACTTTGAACTATTTGATATGTGGCGATTTTCCCGTATTGCTTGTCACGGTTGTATATGTACATCAGCACTTGCCAGGCTCCAACCGCAGGTACGTAAATAGGTAAATTCCATAATGCCAATTCAAGATTGGGAACTTCAAAAAAGGATGCTATATCTTCATAAAAATAACATGTTGTCAGAGTCAGAATGATAGTGGCAGACAAGGAGATGACCATCGTGCCTACCAGGGCATACGCACCGTCTTCATTTTTGGGTAAAGGAATAGCATATTGAAGATCTCCGGTCGATATTATCAATATTGCATTGGCAATAGTGAGGAAAAGAGAGAGCAAAGCAAAGTCACCAGGCTCATACATTCGCGTCAACAGCGGATATATAAGTATGCCAACCACTTGAGCAATCATATTTGCAGAAAGTAGCTTGGATATATTTCCAATCTTATTATTCATGCGTTTGCAAAAAAGCAATGCGAATTTAGCGTTTTTTTAACATTTGTGGCTAATCAAAAGTCTTTAGATTTTCAACAAAAAAAGATTTTAGATATTGAGAATGTTATTACATGTCATTGTTTACCTTTATTCTCTTTCTTACGCTTGTATTTTCTGACGCATATCCTTTTGTCAAGATCAAATAAAACAATGCGATCCACCTCGCGCATTATGAAATTCTTCCTTCTGGTAAATTTTCGTGATTGTTTAGTGGGATTGAAAGTGAGTGGGGAAGGTAATAAAACTACTAATGTTGCGATTTCTGATTTTGACAATTTTTTTAGTTTTTTGTCAAAATATATTTCAGAAGCCATTGGCATTCCATATATGCCATGACCGGTTTCTGCTACGTTCAGATATACTTCCATTATGCGTTTTTTATTCCAAAAAAACTCGATCAATACGGTGAAATATGCTTCTAAAGCTTTTCTAATGTAAGATCTGCGTGGGTATAAAAATACGTTTTTGGCTGTTTGTTGTGAAATGGTACTTCCTCCAATGATATTTTTGTGTTTAAGATTGTGTTTGAATGCTTTTTGTATTGCTTCCCAATTAAATCCTGAATTTTCTACGAATTTCTGATCTTCGGAAGACATCGCTGCTTTTATAAGGTATTCCGGCATCTCTTCGATAGGGGTCCATTTCTTCAACACACGCACGTCTTCCCCGTTCCATGCATATTCCACACATCTGATAAGCATCAATGGTGTGATGTAGACAGGCACGAAACGGTAGACAATCACCATAATAAGTGATGAAGCGAAAAAAAACACCACAAAATTACGGAGATAAATCAACAGCTTTTGTCTCCAAAATGTTAATTTATGATTAATTCCCATAACAAATCAATCCTTTTATATTGACAAAAGTATCAATTTTTAGATAACTTTGCAGTGGTTAAACGCAAAACTTATAGAAATGGCAGAAGTTACAAGTAGTGCGGTGAAAAAAGTAACCGCGACAGTTATTAAATCAATGAAGTCGACGGGAGAAAAAATCTCCATGCTTACTTCATACGACTTCACTATGGCTCAGCTTGTCGATAAGGCGGGAGTTGATGTGATTCTTGTGGGCGATTCTGCGTCTAACACAATGATAGGCAATAAGACTACTCTTCCAATCACGGTGGATGAGATGATTGTCTTCGGAAAGAGTGTGGTGAATGCAGTCAAACGTGCACATGTGGTGATTGATATGCCTTTCGGAAGCTACCAGACCAGCAAAGAAGAGGGAGTGCGTAATGCGTGCAGAATAATGAAGGAGACGGGGGCCGACTCAGTGAAGATTGAGGGTGGACTTGAGTATCTCGACACTATCAAAGCTATCATAAACGCTGGCATCCCTGTTATGGCTCATCTTGGACTTACTCCGCAGTCGGTCAATAAGTTTGGCGGATATGGAGTGAGAGCAAAAGAGGAGGCGGAAGCAGCCAAACTGATTTCCGATGCCAAACTGCTTGATGAGGCTGGTTGTTATGCTATTGTACTTGAGAAAATACCAGCGTCGCTCACCAAGATAGTGAGAAACGAGGTTTCTATGCCAATCATTGGTATTGGAGCCGGAGTGGAGGCAGACGGACAGGTACTTGTGATTCAGGATATGCTCGGCATGACTCAGATGAAGTTGCCAAAGTTCGTCAGAAAATATGCTAATCTCGATGAGGTGATTACCAATGCGGTAGCAAATTACTGCTCGGATGTGAAAAAAGGCAAATTTCCCGATGAAAACGAGAGCTATTGATTGAAATTTCAGTTAAAACATTTTATCAAGGCAGGCTTTATACCTGCCTTTTTTTTCAAGAGTCGACCGATTATGAATTTGACAAAAGACGATATTTTGACCTTCTTTAGCAAGGAGTACGGCAAGGAAGAGTGTGATCAGACATGCCCGTTTGTGGAAGAATGCAATAGTATATTGGCAAAGACGAGTGGAAGGGATACGTTATGTGATGTCCTGGGCGTCTCCAATGGAGTGTCAAGCGAAGTTGAGGTAGATGAGGAATCAGAAGACGAAGATGATTACTTTTAAAATTAAATCAAAAAAATCCCCGAGTAAGTCGGGGATTTTGTTTGTTGTAATCGCCAATCGTCAATCATCAATCATTAATCGTTAATCAATTACTGATGATACAACTTTGATGTCTGGTATTTTGCCTCCTGTGTGAGATTGACTCCAAGTCTGCGGAACACTCTTTCGTCTGTCTGGGAAAGAATGACGCTTGTGTGTACCTCACAATTCTTCAATTCTGGCAATTTATCCAACGCTTTTTGGGCGTTTTCATCGGTGATTGCACATATTGAAAGGGCAACAAGCACTTCGTCTGTATGCAGACGTGGATTGCGATGACCAAGTGCTCCAGTCTTCAATTTACATACTGGCTCCAACACTGTTGGCGATATCATACGTACGTCGTCGGCTATTCCGGCAAGGTGCTTCAATGCGTTTAGCAATAGGGCTGAACTTGCTCCAAGAAGTTCGGATGTCTTTCCTGTGATGATCGTATGATTGGAATCGTTAAGCTGGATAGCTGCTGCCGGACCGTTTGATTCTTCAGCGCGCTGACGAGCTGCCTTCACCACAAGTCTGTCTTCTGGAGTGACTCCTACTTTCTCCATCAGAATCTTTAGCTTCTCGATAGTCTGCTCTTCACCGCCTGTCTTTCTTTGGTTTGTCAGTGCAGTATAGTATCTGCGGACAATCTCTTCTTTAGCTGCTTTTCTAGTCGCTTCATCGTCGACGATACAGAAACCAGCCATGTTCACACCCATGTCTGTCGGGCTGTTGTATGGAGAAGATCCAAGCACTGCTGATAGCATTCCTTTCAACACTGGGAAAATCTCAATGTCACGGTTGTAGTTGACTGTGGTCTCTCCGTATGCGTCGAGATGCCAAGGGTCTATCATGTTGACGTCGGCCAAATCGGCTGTGGCAGCCTCGTATGCAACGTTTACTGGGTGAGACAAGGGAAGATTCCAGATTGGGAACGTCTCGAATTTTGCGTATCCAGCCTTCACTCCACGCTTGTTCTCATGATAAAGTTGGGAAAGACATGTCGCCATCTTGCCCGAACCTGGTCCTGGAGCAGTGACAACTACCAAACGACGCTCCGTCTTCACATATTCACATTTTCCGAATCCATCCTCGCTGGCGATATGCTGGATGTCTAAAGGATAGCCTTCAATAGGATAGTGGCGGTAAACCTTCAAACCAAGTTTCTCCAATTTTTCCTGATAAGCTATCTGATTTGGATGCCCGCTGAATCGAGTCAACACAACGCTTGAAACGTAAAGTCCATATGCACGGAAAGCGTCTACCAAACGAAGCAAATCCTGATCATACGTGATTCCCAAGTCGCCACGCACCTTATTGCGCTCGATATCCTGAGCATTGATCACAATGATGATTTCAGCTTCGTCTTTCATAGAACAAAGCATACGGATTTTTGAATCAGGTTGGAATCCAGGAAGCACGCGCGACGCATGGAAATCGTCGAACAATTTTCCTCCAAATTCGAGATACAACTTGTCTCCAAATTTGCTTATTCTTTCTTTGATGCGCTCACTCTGCATCTTGATGTATTTCTCACCATCAAATCCGTTGCGGCTACTCATAATTGTATTTTTGTTCTAATTAATCTTTTTCTAAATACTAAATATTCGTATTTTTCTTCTTTTACCTACATTTTGGTAGGTAATTTTGTGTTATGCCGACAAAATGAAACATAACGAGTGCAAAGATAAATAAAAAATTTATGGTTTTAGTATTGGATTTGTCAAAAAATCAGCAGTTGAAGTCGCTTTCTTTTGCAATGATTTTTGATAGTAATATCAACGATAGGAGATTTGGCAATGCCATCAACGCATTCATGCAGTCGGCAAAATCCCAAACCACCTGCAGGCTGACGATTGAACCAATGAATATGGCAATCACCCATGTGATCCTATATGCACTGATGAAATATTTCAGTCTGCTCCTTTTCTGCCATTTCCCGCTGAAAAGATATTCAATTGCGCGTTCTGCATAATAACTCCATCCGAGGATAGTCGAAAAAGTGAATGTCAGAAGTCCGAAACTTAAAATAAGCGGTCCGGCGACGGGAATACATTCAAAAGCTCGTTTCGTAAGAATTGCTCCTTCCTTGGCTGAAATGTCTGGGTTGGCTATTTGTGTGCTGACGAGCACCAATCCCGTCATCGCACATATGACGACGGTGTCCCAAAATGTTCCGCTGCTTGAAATCAGACCTTGCTTCACCGGAGAATTACTTTTTGCGGCGGCTGCCACAATAGGTGCGGATCCCATCCCACTCTCATTGCTGAACAATCCTCGCGCGATACCATAACGTGCTGCAACCATGATTCCACTTCCTGCCGCTCCTCCTATTGCCGCCTTGCCATCGAATGCTGACGATATAATCAGAGATAGTGTCTGACCGAGAAATTCAGAATTACAACACAGAATATATAAGCATCCGCATACATATAATAGAGCCATTACAGGTACGAGAAGCGAACAGACTTTTGAAATGCCGTTCACACCGAATATCAAGACTGCCGCAACGAGTGACGCGATAACAAGCCCGCTTATCCATGTTTCAACGGCATAACTCTCATATAATAGTGTGCTAATTGCGTTTGCCTGGACAGTATTGCCGATGCCAAATGCGGCTAGTGCTGTGAAAATACAGAAAAGTATTGCTAATTTCTTCATTCCAAGCCCACGACTGAGAGCAAACATCGGTCCTCCAATCATCTTCTGTTGAGATGTCTTCACACGATATTTGACTGCCAACATGCTTTCGGCGTATTTGGTGGCTATTCCAAGCACACCTGTAATCCAACACCAGAATACAGCACCTGGTCCACCTAATGCGACAGCTGTGCCTACTCCGACAATGTTTCCTGTGCCGATAGTGGCTGCGAGGCTTGTTGCTAAAGCTCCGAATGCAGAAACGTCGCCTTGGCTTCCTTCCTCTTTTTTTATGCTAAGGCGGATTGCCTTTAATATATGACGTTGCGGAATTCTTAGACGGATAGTCAGGAATATATGGGTGAAGAGAAGGCAGATTATCATTGGCCCATTCCACAGGAATGAACTGAAATCCGATATTAATGTTGCAAAATAATCCATTATTAGATGCTTTTGATTGCAAATGTATAGCTTTTTCCGTGATTTGGCAACCGAATTTGTAGTTCCTATGTTTGCATCGAGA
>DGHQ01000035.1 GCA_002392915.1 Bacteroidales bacterium UBA3844
GTGAGACAGTGCGTCTGGAAGACGCCACAGAGCGAAGCGGGAGTAACCCGGGATGAAGTCCCGGGTATGAAATCCACAATGCCCAATCTTTGCCTGGAAGGCAATACAGAATCATGCTGTTTGCCAACCGCCATCGTCCATCGTTTATCGTCCAATCCCATCCATTTTTCCATTTTATTTCCTACTTTTGTGACAGTCTAATGATAATCCAGTCGCTATGATGAAGAAACTACTTGTATCGCTTCTGTCGGCATTGTTATGCATATCTGTTGTTGTAGAGCCTGAAATCCAATCTGATGGAAATCAGAATATGAACAATATTGGATTCTCCTCGTATGCGGGGACCTCAAAAGAATATGTGGATCTTGGGTTACCGAGCGGAACGTTATGGGCAACGTGTAACATTGGTGCAACTAAACCTGAGGAATCTGGATTCTATTTCGCATGGGGGGAAACTATGCCTAAAAAGATTTATGATTGGAGTACCTATAAATGGACAAAATTAAATTCAGAGGGGGATATAGACTCTTTGATTAGATATAATTTTAACAAAGCTTATGGTGTGGTTGATTCCCTTTCGAATCTTCTCCCTGAGGATGATGCTGCTACTGTCAATTTGGGGAAAGTTTGGAGGATGCCTACAAAAGAAGAGATTGTGGAATTATATGAAAATTGTAAATATTGCTGGACGGAGATCAATGGAGTGAATGGGGCAAAGTTCACTTCCTCTAACGGCAATTCTATTTTCCTTCCTGCGGCTGGCACCCAAGAGTCGTTTGTCTACAATGAAGGTGATGTCGGATATTATTGGGCATCATCTTTCGACGACTATATTGCTGCGTATAACCTGTACTTCTATTTTCATTCTGAAGAAGCAACAATTGGAAAAATAGTCCGTTTTATTGGTTCTCCAATCCGTCCTGTCCGTTCCAAGAAATAACCTTAGTCTATAAAGATTTTTAATTCTACGGCGTTCTTTATTTCTCTTAGAAATTTTATGACAGATTCCCGTCTCCTTTCCTCAATAAAAGTCGAAGACTTTTCTCTGTGAACGATGTTTCTCTGTGTTTACATTAAATTCTGAGTGCTCGCCTACGGCTTGCACTTGGGGGAAAGGGCGTTCCGCCCTTAACAATCCTCAATTTCTATAACCCAATTATTTAATTAAATCCCTATACGTTTTCTTTCCTTTCAACTTCGTCTGCACTATGATGGAAAAATCCATTAGCCCAGTTGGTTTGCAGACTGTCTTGCGGAGATTCTCATCTCTGTCTTTCTTCAATTCCGTCTTCATCTTGCTAAACTCGCGTCGCGCTTTCCACACTGCTTTGACGTTGCCGGTTTCTCCCTTCAGCAGGTAGACAGCGGCAGCCATATAGTCGAGGAAAAATCGTATGAGGAGGATTTTATTCGCGTCGACTGCATTCTTATAAATCATGCATAGATTGTTGCGGAAATTCAGAAATGTCTTTCTTGGATTTGAAGCGTCCAGTGTGCCTCCTCCCACGTGATATAGGATCGACGACGGTATGCAACGCAACTTATATCCTCTCGACGATAGTCTCCAGCACAGGTCGATCTCTTCCTGATGGGCGAAGAAACGGTCGTCCAAACCACCATTGTCGAGATACTCTTTACGTCGCACCAGCATTGCCGCCCCAGTGGTCCAGAGCACATCTGATTCTTCGTTGTATTGGTGATTGTCGGTTTCGACGTTCTCAAATATTCGGCCTCGACAGAATGGATATCCATATTTGTCGAGAAATCCACCTGCCGCTCCTGCGTATTCAAACTTGCTTTTGTCTTTCTGAGCCAGCAATTTAGGTTGGACGCTCACGACATTGGAATCTTTGTCCAATGCTTCGACCAATGGCTCCAGATAACCTTCCGTCGCCTCCACATCGGAGTTTAGCAGCAGTACGTACTCGTAGTCAAGTTGGGCGATCGCACGGTTGTAGCCTCCTGCAAAACCGTAGTTCTTATCAAGCACCAGCGTCTTAACGGAAGGAAACTGCTCTTTTAGGATTTCAAGCGAGCGGTCTGTTGATGCGTTGTCTGCCACAACCACGTCGGCGATGTTTTCTGGCGTATATTCGACGACGGATGGGAGAAATTGCTGGAGCATCTTCTCTCCGTTATAATTCAGGATGACTACTGCTGTCTTTTTCATTTTCTTATTTAACCTGTCCCACAATTATTTATGACATCGGACGGGTTTGAAACTCGCCCCTACGACGATTATTCTGTTTTTTTATATTCTTCGTTGATGCTTTCGATATAGTCGAGCACATCGTCGATTCCTATTTTCTTTTCAGACGACGTTGCGAACATAGGAGGCAGTTCTTCCCATGTCTCAAATAGTTTGTCGTGATATTTCTTGATGTTCTTGTTGAGCTGTGTTTGGGAAAGCTTGTCTATTTTGGTGAAGATGATAGAGAACGGAATGCCATTGACCCCAAGGAAATCAAAAAAATCCAAGTCGATGGCTTGGGGCTCATGGCGGCTGTCGATAAGCACGAAAAGATTTGTAAGTGCTTCACGTTGAAGCACATAGCTTTTGATCATCTTTTCAAGATCGTCTCGCATCTTTTTGCTGACAGAAGCGTATCCATATCCTGGAAGGTCGACGAGATACCATTCGCCATTGATCAGGAAATGGTTCATCAAAAGTGTCTTGCCTGGTTTCTGTGATGTCTTGGCTAGATTTTTGTTGCCGGCAATAGCGTTGATCAGCGACGATTTGCCTACGTTAGACCTGCCGATGAATGCGTATTCCGGCATGTCGTGCTGTGGTAATGCGTTTACTTTGGCATTGCTAATTACAAATTCTGCACTTTTGATTTTCATATTTTGTCTTTTTGTTCTGTGAAAAAACTAAAATGGGTCATTTTTGCCATTGCAGTGCATGATCTTGTATATCATCTCCTGCAAAAGCTGACCGTTGGTTGTGCCTGGCATGATATCGACACCTTTGCTCTTCATGTCGTATTCACGAAGGATGCCGATCACTTTCAGCACTTGGAATCCATTGTATTTTGACGTTGCGTCGCGATATTGTCTGACGAAGAACGGACGGATGCCCATTTTTGTGGCTGCCGTGTTGTCGTCCATGTTTCTGCAGTATTTATAGAATACCATCAGATTTTGGAAGAATGTGAAGAAAACAGCCACGAGAGGAGGCAGTTCCACTTTATCTCCAGCCACTACAAGCGCGAGAGTGTTGGCTTTCTGCACATCCTTTGCCACCACTGCGTTGAGCAATTCATACGAGTTGAACTCACGGTTCATTCCAACAATCTTCTGCACAGACTCTTCTGAGATAACCTTCTCGTCGTCTTTCAACGTAAGTATCAGTTTGTCGCATTCTGTGGCAAGAAGAGAAAGATTCGGGCCGACTAATGTGCTCAACATCAGAGCCGCTTGATCTTTAATATCCTTTCCACGCTCACGCACATAGTTGACGATGAAAGTCGGCACTTGATTGTCGTAAAGCTTGTTGCTCTCCATCACGACTCCCACTTTCTGCACCTCCTTGAAATACCCCTTTCGAGCATCAAGTTTCTTATGTTTGCAGCAAAGCACTAAAACCGCTTTCGGATTGTATTTTTTTGCGTAGAGTTGCAATAGCTCATAATCTTTTTCTCTAATTTGTTGAGCTTCACGCACCACGACCAGACGGTAGTTGCTCATCATCGGGTAGCTCGACACGGCTGCAAGGACATCTTGCATTCTTATCTCACCACCGTATAGCACAGAGAAATCGAAGTCTTTATTCTCGTCGGCCACAATATTGTTCTCAAGAAAGTCCGACACCAAGTCGATATAATACGGCTCTTCACCGTGCAACAGGTAGATAGGCTTGATGTTTCCTGCCTTCACGTCTGCAATTATATCTTTTGCGTCTGCATCAGAATTTTTTGTAGCCATAGTTAAAGAATTTAGACTTTTTAATTTTACTTTTGTAGTAAAACATATGCAAAAATAGTAAAAATATGGAATTAGCACTTCCTAAATGCCATCTAAATGTCAAAAGGGAATCCAATGGATTATATGTGTTGGATGGATGTCGACGCAAGTGGGTGAAACTTACGCCGGAGGAGTATGTGCGTCAGACCATGATGGAGCATGTGATTCAGTCGACGGGAATCAACCGAGCTTTGGTGGCCAACGAACAGGTGGTGGAAATCAACGGTATGAAGAAACGATGCGACGCAGTTGTGTACAATTCACGTCTAAAGCCGATTGTGATTTTTGAGTTCAAAGCACCGACCGTCCCTTTGACGCAGAAGGTGATGGATCAGATCTTTGCATACAACCGAGAACTCCCGGTCCCAATTCTGGTGGCGAGCAATGGTCTTCAGCATATCTGTATTTCTCGCAGGGAAGACGGAATTTCGCTTTTCCCGTTTTCAGAATTGCCAGAGAGAGTCAAGGCAGAGCATGGAAAGTGAGCGGATGCAGTAACAAACATTAAAATTGTTTAAAAATCACAGATAATCATTGATGTTTCATAAAATAAGTATATATTTGCGAATAAGTTTGTGTAACCAACAGTAAAAGTGAAAAATATGAAAAAGAGTTTATTTATTTGTTTTGGTGCGATGATGGCAGTTTCTGCTATGGCGCAGACTACCGTGACATATAAGATGAACGGACTTATTCAGGGTGATTCACGTACTTTGACTAAGTTTGAGTATGTAGATAAGGGTGAGAAAGGAGCCAATCAGGTATGGAATTACTCAGGAGCCAAGGAGACAGGCACAATGGTGCTAAACCAGAATGTCAACTATGGACAGCCGATGGGAAACCTTAACGTTGCTTCATCTAATCTTTTGTTCGCTTGCGATGAGGGTGGAGAGAAGGACACATACTTCGAGATCAGCAAGGATGCCAAGATGTATTGGGGATTGCAGTCGAAGAGCGCAAAGATTGAGTTTAACGAGCCAATCGTAGATCTTCCTTTCCCATTCTCATATGGAGATATCCGCACAGGTTCGATGGACGGTGTCTACACAGAGAATACAGGTGAGACATATCCAATCGAAGGACACTACTTCACATCAGCTGATGCGTGGGGAACGCTTACATTGCCAGACGGAACAACTTACAATGATGTTCTTCGTGTTAAGGTGGAGAAAATTTACAAGCAGCAGTTTGGATCGTACAACTACGATATCCACACTATCCGCTACCAGTATTTCGCTCCAGGTGTGAGATACCCAGTTATGATCGCATTGATCAACGATACTCAGAGCGATTGCAATTGCTCATGTGGAAAGTCGCACACAGAGGAGGCATTCTACCAGACTCAGACAGCATTGAAGAGCTTGAAGTCGTTTGAGATGGATTCTTACATGGCAGATGCACAGGGCGAGTTTGAGATGAGCGCATATCCTAACCCATTCAAGACAGTGGTAAATGCTAAGTTGAATGCACCAAAGGCAGCAACAGTGACATTGGAAATCTTGGATGCTACAGGTCGTTTGATTCAGAACTATGGTGAGTACAACCTAGAGGCTGGAGACAATGTAGTTACACTTAACACTGCATCAATCGGAATCGGTCAGTTTACTCTACGCGCAATCTACGGTGGAGAGGTATTCACTCAGACAATCATCAAGAAGTAATTTTTTGATAAGATAGTTTAGATGGGATGGACGAAAGTTCATCCCATTTTTTTGTGCCTGTAGTTATTTTTACGTTACAATCTTTTGTTTTGTAATTTTTGTTGGCTAATTTTGCAATGTTATTGTCATGATGTTAGTCCGACTTTCAACTTGATTGTTAGTCCTGTAGAGAAAAGAATGATGATACACGAAAATGAAAAAGCTTAAAAATCTAATAAAATGAAAAAGAAATTGTTTTCGCTTATTGCTTCATTCGCATTATGTATGCTTATGTTTGCAACAGACAACATGTTTGTCAAGTTTAGGGATGGGAAAATCGTCGAGTATACGGTAGACGATGTAGAAGAAGTTTATTTTGGTCCTTCAACTCTTAATGACACTACGGCTTATGATTCAACAGTGGTAGATGTGTCAGACACTCCTTTAGAATTCAAAATTATATCAGATTCCACAGCTGAGGTGACTTCAGGTAACTATTTGGAATTAGACTCTGTTGTCATTCCAGAAAAAGTCAGAATCGACGGAAAGGTATATGTCGTCACAAGAATTGGTATACGAGCATTTTCTATGTGTAAAAATTTGGTAGATGTTGTTATTCCATCAAGTGTAGAAATGATTGGGTCTAATGCATTTGAGTATTCAGGTTTGAAGAGTGTTGTTCTTCCGGAGAATGTTTCGGTTGAATATGAAGCATTTAATAATTGTGCTTTGAAAAGTGTAGTTGTCCGTTCTGGTGTTTATCTTGGTCATAGAACATTTTATGGATGTTCTGGTTTGGAACATATCGAAATAGAACCAGGAGTTGAAAATATTGGCAAATACGGATTTTTTGGATGTTCTAGCTTGAAAACTCTTGTACTTCCATCGAGTATTACTTCTATTAGAGAAGGCGCGTTTGGAGAATGTGAAAATCTTGATTTGGTGATTGATAATTCAAGGAATAATGTGAGAGTTGGAGAGGCGGCTTTCTTTAATTGTAAGTCTGTCACATTTACAAAACCATACGATTCTTCGGTTGCAGATTCCAGATTGAGGTATACTATAAAGCCAGATTCTACTGTTGAAGTCTCTTCTACTGATTATTCCGCTCATCTTGATACTTTTATCATTCCTTCTAAAGTTCAGATTGGAGGAAAATTTTATGATGTGACGAGCATTGGAGCAAATGCATTTGGTGGAAATATACAAAACTTTTATATGACATACGTGGAAATTCCATCTAGTATCAAGACCATAGGAGCAAATGCATTTTATGGATGGAACATACTTGATGTTGTTATAGATAATTCAAAAGATGGATTATCTGTTGGAGAAAATGCTTTTGCCGGATGTAAGTCGGTGAGATACTTAAAAGATAGGTCGGTGTATGAAATTGCATATAATGATTCTATTGTGGTAGATGCAGCTGATTCTCCATTTGGATTCAGTATTAAATCATCCGACTATGTTTCTGTTTATTGTAAAGACACAACTCAGATTTTGGGTTCAATTGTTATTCCGGCAAATGTACGGATTGATGGAGTTGTATATAAGGTTCGTGAGATTAGTCCAGAGTCTTTCTGGAAAGTTAAAGGATTGACAAGTGTAGTTATTCCTTCGACTGTCCATACAATTGGAGGTTATGCATTTTGTGAGTGTGTTGATTTGGAAAGTGTGTTTATTCCTTCGAGCGTAAGTTGGGTTCAAGGTCATGCTTTCGAATCTTGCAACAAACTAGATATTATTATTGATAATGCACCTAGTAAAGTAGAACGAGGCATGTATGCTTATAGTGGTTGTAAATCAGTTACATTCACACAAAATGATCCAGAACCTATTGCTTTTGACTCAACAGTAGTGATTGCCTCTGAATCTCCAATAAATTTCTATGTGTTGGATGATTATAACTATACTGCAGGTATTGCAAGCAATGATTCATCTAAGTTGTCGGACACATTGATTATTCCGGCAAAAGTCCAGATTTCTGACAAAGTATACAATGTGACTAGCATAGATATGGTGGCATTTATGGATTGTGTAAAGATTACAAGCGTCGTCTTTCCATCTACTTTGTCCTCTATAGGAGAAGCTGCATTTATCAATTGTACAGGTTTGACGAAAGTCGTTATACCATCGAATGTTACAAGTATTGCTGATGGTGTATTTTACAATTGTACTAATCTTGATGTTGTGATTGATAATTCAAAAGAAAATGTGACTGTGGGGCCTAACACATTCGTAGGTTGCAAGTCTGTAACATATCTAAAATAAAACAGACAGAAGTAAAAAATGGTGTGTCAAACTTCAATTTGACACACCATTTTTATTTAGCATTTGGCATTATTCTCACACCATCTTGTTTGTTTTGGCATCCAGGAAGACAATCTTAGGTTGTCTTGTCTGAGCCTCTTCCTCTGTCATCAGACCGTATGCCATGATGATCACGACGTCGCCGACCTCAGCTTTTCTTGCTGCCGCGCCATTCAGGCAGATGACTCCAGAGTTTCTTTCTCCGGGGATGACGTATGTCTCGAAACGTTCTCCGTTGTTGTTGTTGACGATATAAACCTTTTCGTTTGGCAAAATGCCTGCCTTGTCCATTAGCTCGGCGTCTATTGTGATGCTGCCGATGTAGTTGAGATTGGCTTCCGTCACAACGGCTCTATGAATCTTTGATTTTAGGATCTGAACAAACATCGTCTCTTATTTTTTATATTGGATATTGTCGATTAGTCTCACTTTTCCGCAGTAGACGGTGATGCATCCCACAGGATTATCGCAGTCGTTCCAGCTGTTGATTGGCTGTAGGGTAGTGCCGTTGACGATTTCGTAATATTCCACCTCAAGCTCTCCACCTCTGTTGATCTCATCTATCACCCATTGCTGAAGTTCCTTGACACTCTTTTCTTTAAGTAGAGATTGGCTTTTTGCCAGTGTCTGAGATATTCTGACAGCGGTTTGTCTCTCGTTTGCAGACAAAAGAGTGTTACGGCTGCTCAATGCCATTCCGTCTGCTTCTCTGATGATCGGACAACCGACAATCTCGATTGGATAGTTGAATTGGCGTACCATCTCACGGATGATAGCCAACTGCTGGTAGTCTTTTTCTCCGAAGTATGCTTTGTTTGGCTGAGCTATGTCAAACAAACGTGAAACGACCTGGGCTACTCCGTTGAAATGACCTGGACGCATAGGGCCCTCCATCACTTTGTCGAGTGGAGTGAAATCGAACTGACGTGTGTCAGGGTATGGGTAAATCTGCTCCACAGTAGGAGTGAATGCAATGTTCGCACCCAGACTCTCAAGCAAAGCACAGTCTGCCTCCACTGTACGTGGATAAGTTGCCAAGTCATTCTTATTGTTGAACTGAGTTGGGTTGACAAAAATACTGACGATGACAACGTCATTTTCCGCAACCGCCTTCTTTACCAATGATGCGTGTCCGTTGTGAAGCGCACCCATAGTAGGCACTAAACCGATTTTTAGTCCTAATTCCTTGAATAATGAAACTAAAACTTCTAACTCAGATGTTTTTTTTACAATCTTCATGTCCGTATATTTTTGCTAAAGACGCACAAAAGTAGTCATTAAAAAGTTATTATAGAACATAAAAAAATATTTTTTTGGCTAAACCGACCAATCTTTGCTCATTTTTGACTACTTTTGTATATTCTATAATTATAAAATCGCAGATGAGCGCATTAAAAGTTTTATACATTTCGCAAGAAATTACCCCATATTTGCCGTCGACTGTGCGTGCAGATTTGTGTAGGCAACTTCCTCAGTCTATTCTTGAAAAAGGCAAGGAAGTGCGTATCTTTATGCCTAAGTTTGGTAATATAAACGAACGTAGAAACCAGTTGCATGAGGTTATCCGTTTGTCTGGTATGAATATCTGTATAGATGATACAGACCATCCTTTGATTATTAAGGTTGCGTCAATCCAGCAGGCTCGTATGCAGGTCTATTTCATTGATAATGAGGACTTCTTCCAGCGCAAGTATGATATTGCAGATGAGAACGGAGAGTTTGATGATAATGAGGATCGTGCGATTTTTTTCCTTCGCGGAGTTCTTGAGACAGTGAAGAAACTTCGTTGGTCGCCGGATGTGATCCATTGTCATGGATGGATTTCTGCTTTGGCTCCTATTTATATTAAGCGCGCTTATAATAATGATCCTTTCTTTAAGGATTCTCGTATCGTGTATTCGGTTTACGACGATGATTTCAAGAATAATTTCTCAGCGAAATTTGCCGAGAAGTTGAAAATAAATGGCATCTCTGATGAAGACGTTGCTGATATCAAGGACAAAGAGGTTAGTTTTGTCGACCTTACTCGTTTTGCGTTGAAATATTCTGACGGTGCGGTACAGGGTAGTGAGAACATTAATCCAGACTTGATCGCGGATTTGCAGAATATGGGCGACAGATTTGTGCCATACCAGGGCGAGAATTACGTCGATCCTATTGATGCGTTGTATGATAAGGTAGCAAGTAGTCCTAAATTGTAATGAATAGATTATTTATATATTTTCCATGCCTTTTGGCTCTTGTGTTTTCTTCTTGTGAAGATGATGACGGTATCGGTTTGTCTGTTCAGCCGGATGAGGATTTTTTGTCCACGTATTCGGCAAGGGTGTATTGTTCTACAGGTACAGAAAAATGTGATTCGGTCTTAGCTAAATCTGATTATCTATATCTTGGTCAGTATGCCGACGATATGTTCGGTATCACTCGTGCTGAATTCATGACTCAGATAGACGGCCGACTTGGCAATTTGCAGATTCCAGATACGACTGTGTCGAATTCAAACTCAGTTTCGGGAATCAGCACAGGAATACTGAATGCTATCGACGACCATTATGGAAACATCTCGTCTATCCGAAACGGACGTGATGTAAAGGTAGACTCTGTAGTTTTTTATATACAATATTCCAATAGTTATGTTGGTGACAGCACTGCTCTTCAATCAATTAAACTATATGAATTGAACAAGACATTGCCAAGCATGAACGCCTCATTTTCAAATATGAAGGTTGAGGATTATTGCGACAAATCAGTGCTTTTGGGTAAAACTACTTACAGAATCTGTGGCGATAAGACAATCAGAATCAAGCTAGATGATGAGTATGCCCAAAAACTTATGGATGTCTATGTCAACAAAACTATTTCCACACAGGAAGAGTTTTGCGATTTGTATAAGGGCTTCTATATCAGCCATTCATTTAATGAGGGAGCAGTGATAACATGTACATCGGTCGGTTTGCAGGTATATTATTCGTTTGACGGAGATATATACACTAAGTATGACGGCAGAGACACCGTGGTTACTGGACGTAGCATCATTGTTAATGGCCGAAATGTAAATCCTTTGGTGTCAAGCTTTTTGCTTACTGCCAATAAAGGAGTGAATCAGGTGAACCTATTCTCTCATCCTGATTTGGATGAAAAGTTGGAGACCCTAAAAACTCTGCCTTACTCTTATATCTTCACTCCTGCTGGACTATATGCCAATGTGACTATTCCTATTGAAGATGTAAAGGATAGTATTGTGAAAACAGTTGGCGCAGGTAATGTGTCGAATGTGATGTTTAATGCAGTGAAATTGAAATTTCCTATTGAGAAGCTAAACTGGAAAACTTATTTGAGCAAGACGCCAAACGCATATTTGATGATGATAAAGCGTGATAAGATTGTGGATTTCTTCTATAACAACAATGGTCCAGACGCTTTGGAATCGTTTGTCGCTGTTTACGATACGGCTTCTGCATCATATTCATTTGATATCGCATTCGCAGCTCAGCAATATCTGAAAGGTAATGAACAAGTGTTCGACGATTTGGTGCTATTGCCTGTTACCGGTATGTCTGCTGGAAGTAATGTGTGCTATAAGCAGACTCTTACTACTTCAGCTTTGCGTTTGCATGCCAGTGATGAAAAAAATGCAAAAAAACGTCCAAGCTTGGATTTCGTTTATACACGCAGACAGTAATTGATGATGGTAGATTTTATGAGCAGAAAAAAAACGACGCTGTTTGTAGCTATTGTAGCGTTATTGACTGTTTTGCCATTCATCGGTCTTAATGAATTTCATACAAAAGGAGAACCGCGAGAGGCTGTGGTGAGCCTTTCTATGTTGTTGCAGGACAACTGGATTCTTCCAGTTAACAATGGTGGAGACATTCCGTATAAACCACCTTTTTTCCATTGGTGCATAGCAGTAGTCTCAATGATTTTAGGTGGAGTGAGTGAGTTTACTTCTCGCATTCCGTCTTCTTTGTCATTAGTTGCCATGATCGCCGCCACTTTTGCCTTCTATGCAAAATATACCGACAAAAAGTTGGCAATGCTGACTGCGATGATTTCCCTTTCTTCGTTTGAACTTCATCGAGCAGGAATGAATTGTCGCGTCGACATGATGCTGACAATGGCTATGGTTTGCTCGCAGTTTCTGCTTTTCAGATGGTGGAAAGACGGGATGAAACAACTTCCATGGTTGGCTCTTGTCACTATGAGTTGCGCCACACTCACGAAAGGCCCGATAGGTGTTTGTCTGCCTTGTACAGTGTTTGCAGTATTCCTGTTGATCCGAGGAGTCAAGTTTTGGACTATAGTTTGGAAACTTGCGTTGGTGGCTATAATATCCATGATCGCACCGTCATTATGGTATGTCGCAGCATATAATCAGGGAGGTGATAGCTTCTGGGCACTTGTTTATGAGGAGAATGTAGGACGTCTGACGGGTACGATGACATATGCGTCGCATGAAGGACCCGCTATAATCAATTTCGTTTATTTGATTTCTGGATTCTTGCCGTGGACATTTGTTTTGCTCGTCTCCTTATTCTTTTTGCCATGGAAATCATATTCTTTTGCGAAAGGATTGGGAGTAAAGGGATGGTTGAAGAAAAAGTATGGCGAGATGGTGTCGATGTCTGATGCCAGGCTGTATACACTCTTATGTGCTGTTTTGATAGTCTTATTTTTCTGTATACCGAAGAGCAAGAGAAGTGTCTACTTGATGCCTTCGTTCCCATTCATCGCATATTTCATGGCGGAATATATCAAGTATTTGGCGGAAGAGTTTCCGAAATGCTGTCGGATATTCAAAAATGTCATGATTGGTTTGATAATCACAGTGTTTGTGATTCATCTGTCGCTTGTGTTTGGCATAGTGCCGGAGAGTGTCTATCCAAAGAAAGATTTGGATTACGCAATGTTTGCAGCATTGGCAGGTTATAGCAAAATTACACTTTTCGTTGTGATCATTATAGTTGCTGCTTTGGCGTTTTATTTTTCTAGAAAGAAATTGTTGACGGCGATGGTCGCACTGTCGATAATGTTTTTCGCATTGTTGGATGCTGTCTATTTGCCTACGGTGTTGAACACAAAGAGTGTGAAGAGATTTGCAGCTGATATAGAGAAGGTCGTTCCGACGGGAAATATCTATTCATTCTTGCCGGTCGACTTGACTCCGGATGGCAATCCGCTCCATTTTTTTGAACTCGACTACTATCTTAACGACAGAATACATCTTTTTGTCAAAGAAAAACCAGCTGATGGTTATTTGATAGTTTTGAAAAAAGATTTTCAGCAATATTTTGACAAAAATTCAGAATCAAAACTTGTTGATAATTATATATTTGACGAGGTGCTGCATACTGATCGCAACTATGGATCGTTTAAAGATATAATTTGTTTGATGCATTTTGAGATGGTGAAATAAAAATTTATTTTTATCTTTGCTATTGTGTTATCTTGTGCAATGAGAGCTTTGACTTATAAAATAGTGAGTTTCATTGTTGTAACGCTATTTTTGTCGTTGCAGGGAGTGTCGGCTGGAAAGTTCAAGGTAGTTCTAGATCCAGGCCATGGAGGTCGAGATTGTGGAGCCATCGGAATAAAGAAGAAAGTCTATGAGAAGGATGTGAACTTGAAGGTCGCGTTGAGAGTCGGGGAATTGTTGAATCCTGATGAAAACACGGAGGTCATCTTCACTCGAAAGAAAGATTTTTTCATTCCGTTGGATGAACGACCTAAGATAGCCAACAGAGCTCAGGCGGATTTGTTCATATCAATTCATGCCAATGCATCACCGTCAGCGGCGGTGAATGGTTTTGAAACCTACACATTGGGAGAGAGCAGGAATGACGTCTCTGTACGAGAGAACAAAGTTGTTGAACTTGAGGAAAATTATAGCAACAAGTATAACTTCAAGGACGACACTGACGAAAGTTTCATTTTCAGCAATATGATGCTCGACGCTGGTAGTGGCGGAGAGATGAGCATCAGGTTGGCACAGTTGGTGCAGTCTCAATTCAAGGAGAATACCGACCGTGTAGACCGAGAGGTGAGACAAGCAAATTTCTGGGTGTTGAAACATATATTGATGCCTGGAGTTTTGATTGAAATGGGGTATCTTTCCAACACAATGGAGGAGGAATACCTTTCGAAAGAAGAGAATATAGAGAAAATCGCATTGTCTATTTATCAGGCAATCGTGATGTATAAAGATGAATTCATAAAGAAGAGCAAGACGCTTGACGATGTAAGGGACGAATCTGTAGAAGATGAAATTGTGTATCGAGTCCAACTGTTTTCGTCGAACAAAAAGCTGCCTGCCAACTCTGAAAAATTCAAATCTTGCACACCGGCGATTGAGATGCAGGAGGGTGGACTCTACAAGTATATGTATGGTAAAGAGAAAACTTTTTCAGACGCTCAGTTGCTTCGAAGCAAAGCCAAACAGGATTTTCCTGATGCTTTTATAGTGGTGTTCAAGAATGGGGAAAAATTGGTCGGCGCGGAAGCCCGCCCATATTTGAAGTAGAAAAACAAAGAAAAACTATATAACAATGAACTTTAAATATAGTCGAGAATTTTTAATCGGATTATGTGTTATAGCCACAGTCGCTATACTATACTTTGGAATTCATTATCTGAAGGGTGTCAAGGTCATGACCCCCAGCAATCTATATTATGTGAAATTTGAGAATGTAAACGGACTGCTTGAGTCGAGCAAGATCATGTCGCGTGGTGTGGCAGTCGGTAATGTGCATTCAATCGACTATAATTACAAGGATCCTACAGCACCTGTAGTGGTCAGACTTAATTGTGACAATCAGCTTGTGTTGCCAAAGGGAACAAAGGCATTGCTGGCTTGTGAACTTTTGGGTGGAGCTGCTCTTTCTCTCGACTTGAAGAGTGATGGCTCAGGTGATAATTACAAGCCAGGAGACACAATTCCGTCGCTATTCGTGCCAGGTATGCTTGACGCTGTTTCGAATGAGATTATGCCTAGAATCGCGGAAATCATACCACAGCTTGATTCTTTGATGCTCTCTTTGAGCATGATAAGCAAGGATCAGAAACTTTCACAGTCGATATCCAATTTCTATGACATCACGAATAATTTGAAGGGAGCGTCAGCAAAATTCAATGCTATGATGTCGACGGAGGTTCAGCCATTGTTGAGCGATGCACGCACTATGGTGAACACATTCAACAAAGTGGGAAGCAATTTGAGTCAGGTGGATTTCCAGTTGACATTCACAAAAGTTAATTCTACTCTGACTAGCTTCAACTCTCTATCAGACGAAATTCAGAATGGAAAAGGTTCGATTAGCCTGTTGCTAAAAGACCCTTCTCTATATAATAATCTGTCGAACACAGCGAGCAGCGCAAATTCGTTGTTGCAAGACTTAGAAAAGAATCCTAACCGATATGTTCAGTTCTCATTATTCTCTCGTAAGAAGAAGGGAGAAACAGAGGTTGCAGAATCGGCAAAATAATATTTAAATCACGAAGAGTAAATCACGAATTAGGACAAAATATAGCAATTATGAAGGATCAGAATGAAAGCTTGAATGAATGCCAGACGAAATGGGGCGAGTGCCTCTCACGTATAAAGGACATTGTCTCTGATGAGCAGTATGTCACTTGGTTTGCACCAATAGTGCCAGTCTCTTTTGCTGACGGCAACCTTGTGCTTGCGGTAGAGAGTGATATGGTGCGTGCGTATTTGGAGGATCATTTTTCACAGATTCTCACAGCATGTATCGGAAGATGTTTCGGTAAGGTCAACCTGAAGTGGAGGGTTAAGGTCGTAGCAAGCCGCAATGAGAGCGAGTCTGTTTCGGTGTCCCAGCCGGCAAAACTACAGGAACTTGGCTATGATCCGTTTGCTGTACGTAGACGTTCGTTTGAAAATCATCTGAACAGACAGTGGACATTCGACAATTTCATAGAAGGCAAGAGCAACACATTTGCCAGAAAGATTGCGATGAATGTGGCTCATAAACCAGGAGCTCAGTTCTATAATCCTCTATTCGTGTTTGGTCATTCTGGTCTTGGAAAAACTCATTTGGTTAACGCTTTGGGTATGGCCTGCGTGAAGGCACATCCTGAACTTAACGTGCTATATTTGACTGCAAATGATTTCTTGAATTTCATGCAGCGTGCTGTGATGGAGCAGAAAATTCCTGAATTGCTGTCGTACTATCAGAGTGTCGACGTATTCATTATAGATGACATTCAGGAGATTGGAGGAAATAAGACAGCCACTCAGGATTTGTTCTTCAACGTGTTTAACCATCTTTATCAGTCAGGAAAACAAGTTGTCATCACTGCAGATAAGGCTCCAAAGGATATCCAAGGCTTCGAACAGCGTATTTTGTCTCGTTTCAAATGGGGCTTGCAGACGGAGTTGTCGTCGCCTGATTTTGAATTGAAATATTCGATTTTGAAGGAGAAGACAAAGGAGCAGGGAGTCGAGATTCCAGACGATGTGCTTCGCTTCGTCGCAGAGAGAGTGCCTGATAATTTGCGTGAGTTGGATGGTGTAATCGCGTCGATCCTAGCTCAGTCTATGTTCCTTGGTGCTCCAATTAATATAGAGTTGGCTTCTCGCATTGTTAGTGACATGGTCACTTTCAGAGAGAAGACATTAAGCATCAGTGATATTCAGGAAAAGGTTTGTGATTACTACAAACTATCCGTTAATGAGATACAGACAAAATCGAGAAAACGTGATGTTGTGCAGGCACGTCAGATAGCGATGTATCTCGCAAGAAAATACACAAAGAGTTCTTTGACTGTGATCGGAGAGCAAATTGGCAATCGTGATCATGCGACTGTGCTCCATGCAGTGAAGACAGTGATGGACCTTTGTGAGACAGATCGAGAAATCAGAGAGAGCGTTTCAACTATAGAAAAGGAGTTGAAATAAGAAAAAAAACGATAAAAAATCATAAAAAATTGCATTATGATATACAGTTTTACTATCATTTCAAACGAAAATGATAAATTTGCTCGCGTAATTGATATTGATGCCGAGAGTACGTTTCTAGATTTCAACGATGCTTTGTTGGATTCAGTAGGGTACACAAAGGATCAGATGACATCTTTCTTTATCTGTGATGAAGGATGGGAGAGAGAGACAGAGATCACTTTGATGGAAATGAAATTCACTGCATCTGATGAGGATAACTATGTTATGGCAGACACACGTTTGGAAGAACTTGTGCACGATAAAGGACAACGTCTATTGTTTATGTTCGACAGCCTTAATGAAAGAATGTTTTTCATTGAGCTGACTGCGATCAAGAAGGGCACTTTGATTGTGCCTGCTTGTGTAAAGAGCAAAGGTGATGCTCCAAAGCAGCTAGAAGACATCGACTATAATGACAAATTTCTTTCATCAGCAGACGACGGTGTTTACCTTGATGAGTTTGGTAGTGATGACTTTGATGCAGAGGAATTGGAGTCGGAGGGGTTGAATATAGATGATGATTATTTCGGACATCAAGACTATTGATGTTCAACCAAAAAGAAAGATATGAAGATTTTCAGAAAATTAATTCTTTTTTTGGCTACAATGCCATTAGTGTCACTTTTCTCTTGTACTGATGAGGAGGGAGAAGGAGGAAAAGCAAAGATTTCAGGTATTGTTTATAAGGTCTTGGATGACGGAGATATCGCAAAGAATGGCGATGACTACAGTTTTGTCCGTGACACTGTCGCAGCACCTGACATTGATGTCTTTGTTATATATGGAGATGATCAGGAAGATGTTTATGACGACAAGATCAAGACATCCCACAATGGCAAATTTGAGTTCAAATATCTTCGTGAAGGTGACTATTCCGTCTACGCATGCAATGATGACGACACATACGTGATGCGTACCGCTCATTGTGGAAAAAAGGGAACCACGGAAGTGGAGCCTATCTATATCCACGATGGAAAGAACACAGGAAAATCAGCTGTCGTGGGTGATGTTAAGATTCTTTATGCTTCACTTTATGACGATGACGACGATGAATATGTGCCTGCGGTTGCTGTACGTGTCTATATAAGAGCACTTGGACAGATGGCCGTGTCGGACACTCGTACAGATAACGATGGAAGTTATTATTTCTCACGTCTTGAACCAGAGACAGATTATGTTGTTTGGGTAGAGGCAGAACAGAGAAAGAACGGAATCGTCAAAGCTTATACAGATACTGTAAGCACAGGTAAAGCTGGAGAAATCGTTAAGAGTGGAGTTTTGAAGGCTAAGGTATATTAAATCTAACACAAAAAAACAAAAAATATGAGAACAATGAAGATTATTTTCCCTGTAATCCTTTCCCTAATCGCTTTTTCTTCGGTTGATGCCCAGAAAAAGACTATCAACGGAAAGAAGATAAAGGAGATTAAAGAGTGGAAGATTGATTCTGGCAAGCGTACTCTTTCAGAGTTGTCGAAGTACGATGCTAATGGAGAGAGAATCGAGCAGATCAAGTATGAGACAAACGGAAGCCAGAAGGAGCGTACTGTATTTGAGTACAACGCTAATGGCAAGTGTATAACTGAGACCAAGTACGATGAGTTCAATAAGTTGGAGAAGAAAACAGTTATTGAGTATAACTCATTCGGAAAGAGATCAAAGGAGACTTCTTACGATGCCAAGGGCAAAGTGAAGAGTGTGAAAGAGGTGGAGTATATCACCGAGTAATTAAACAAACAATATCATGCAGGAGTTGACTAATGTTTCTCATACTCCCGTCTTTCCGGATGTGGATATGGAGGAACTGATTTCCACTATTGATTCGAAACTGTCTCAGATGGATCCAATCACATTGGAGCAGATGAGCGGTATCAAGCTGATGAATAGGATCGACACAAAGTATCTTGTCGATGTGCGTCGCCTGCCTGCTCTTTTGGATAAAGCGAAATCCGACTATTTTGTGCAGGAGATTGCAGGAAAGCGTAAAGCTTTCTACCGTACATTGTACTGGGATACAGCGGATGCTCAGATGTACATAATACATCATGACAGAAAACTCAATCGTCAGAAAATCAGAGTCCGTGAATATGTGGAGTCTAACCTGACTTTCTTGGAAATAAAAAACAAGAGCAATAAGGGTAGAACTAAGAAGATTCGAATTCCTGTGCCTGACGAAAATATCAAGTCTCATGAAGACGCTGTGGATTTCATCAATAAATCAGCAAAATATAGTATTGATGAGATTTCTGGACGTCTTAGAAACCAATTTTCTCGTATCACCCTCGTCAACAAAGGCAAGACAGAACGCTTGACCATTGATATCAGTATAAAATTTGAAAACTGTGTTACTGGCAACAAGAACACTATTCCTGCTCTTTGTATTGTGGAGGTGAAACGCGATGGAAATGTTTATTCCCCTTTTACAAGCTATATGGCTGATTTCAGAATCAAGAAGAAAAGTATAAGCAAATATTGTCTTGGTATGATTCTTACTGATCCTGGTTTGAAGAAGAATAGATTCAAGATGAAACTCCGCTATATAGAAAAAATGTTGTCAAAAAAGTAAAATTTTAATACCATGGATTTATCTCAAATTGAACTTTTGGGTATTCCGTTGATTAATGTTGACGGACTTATTGAGATGCTTGTTCGATTTGCCGTAACAATGCTGTTCTCATTTATTATCATTGGATGGCTTTATTATTCTCGCAGTAAGCGTAAGGACTGGTGTTTCTGCTTCACTATGATTGCAGTCACTGTATTCCTTTTGATTTTCTTGCTTGGTCACGAAAAACTTCAGATTGGTTTGGCTCTTGGATTGTTCGCAATCTTTGGTATTGTGCGATATCGAACGGAAGCCATTGCGATTCGTGAGATGTCATACTTGTTTATGATTATCGGTATTGCCGTAATCAATGGTTTGGCTACAAGTGTCTCTTACGTTGAGTTGATTGTCACTAACCTTATCTTTGTTGCAGCTGCATGGGTGATGGAGCGCAGCAGTTTGATGGACAGAGTGAATGTTAAGCTTGTGACTTATGAGAAAATCAATCTTATCACACCAGACAAGTATGATGAGATGATGGCTGATTTGAAAGCTCGCACAGGTTTGGAAATCACAAAGTTTGAGGTAGGTCATATCGATTTCCTTAAAGACATCGCTTTGGTAAAGGTATACTATAAGACTGCCGACAAATCTATCAATACTGTAGACGGTATTCGTAGAGCAAAAGATTTCACTGAATAAAAAAGGTTTGAGCCCAAAAAGATTAAGTTTGATGAAAGGTTTGATGAAATACATATTGTTGCTTTTCTCCTGTGCTGCACTTTCTGTGTCGGCAGAGGATGATTTTGGTGGCAATATATCTGTTGAATTGTCGAAGAAACTCAGTAAAAAGATAGACATCTCTTTGGAAGAGGAGGTCCGTCTAACTCAAAACATGAGCCATTTCGACCGTTTGGCTTCAACTCTTGGAGCGGATTTCAAACTGATCAAAAAACATCTTAAGGGTGGAGTGGCATATTCAGCTTTGCTTTATAATGAAATGAATTATTGTCTGCTTAACCACCGTGCAATCGCGACATTGACCGGATCTACGTATGCTGGAAACTTTGAGTTTTCTCTTAGAGCACGTTATCAGGCGACATTCCAAGATGAAAGTTATGGTAATTCTTATAAAGTGAATCCAAAACAGATTGTCAGAGGAAAGGCAAGTGTTGAATATGAATTTCCTCAGATTAAATTGTATCCATATATTTCTGCGGAGGCATATTACGAAGTGGCAAAAAAAGATTGCAACAGAGTCAAGTATGCTGTCGGAGCTAAGAAAAAAATCGACAGACACAATTCCGTCTCTGCGGGATTCCTGTTTGATGATAAACTTAAATCCAACATCTACTACGTGCAGATTGGATATAATTATAAATTCTAAGAATCTTTTTTCTTAAACATAAAGGTCGTATCTTATGATACGGCCTTTTTTGTATCTTTGTGTCAAACAAGAAATCATTCAGATATGGCTTACATTCCGTATATAGATCCGCAGACCGACGAGCTGCTTCGACAATACTGTGAGGCTCAAATGCCGATAGCTAACAATGCCAAATCGGAAGGTTTGACGTATCGTGAAATCTTGAAGAAGTATTGGGGCTACGACTCTTTCCGTCCGATGCAGGAGGAAATCATCACTTCTATAGGTTCTGGAAAGGACACGTTGGCTCTGCTTCCTACAGGAGGAGGAAAAAGTATCACGTTCCAAGTGCCAACAATGGCTAAAGACGGTGTCTGCCTTGTCATCACACCACTTGTGTCGTTGATGAAAGACCAAGTGGAGAATCTGCAACGTCTTGGAATCAAAGCCGCATATATCCACTCTGGAATGGAGCCAAAGCAAGTCTATCGTGTGATTGAAAACGCTTGTTACGACGCATACAAATTCCTTTATATCTCGCCTGAACGACTGTCCCTTGATTCGTTCCGCAACAATCTTTTCCGTATGGACATCTGTATGATTGCTGTCGACGAATCCCACTGTATTTCGCAATGGGGCTACGATTTCCGACCCTCTTATTTGAAAATAAGCGAAATACGAGATCTGCTGCAGCGTACTCCTGTGCTTGCCCTTACGGCAACGGCTACTCCTGAGGTGGTGGATGATATTCAGGAAAAACTGAAATTTAAGGAGAAGAATGTTTTCCGCAAAACATTCCTGCGCAAGAATCTCTCTTACCTTGTCCGTCAGACTGATGATAAAATTGAATATATCAAACGTATTCTCGACAGCCAGCAGGGACAGGGCTCGTCTATTGTGTATGTGCGTTCGCGTAAACTGACAGAGGAGATCGCCGCACGTCTGAATTCGCTGGGAATATCCGCTGAAAGCTATCATGCCGGACTTGAAGCACGTATAAAAGATGAGAAGCAGAATAAGTGGAAAAATGGAAGTGTGCGTGTGATTGTCGCCACAAATGCTTTTGGTATGGGAATCGACAAAGGAGATGTCCGCACCGTCATCCATTATAATATGCCTGAAAATCTTGAGGCTTATTTTCAGGAGGCTGGTCGTGCCGGGCGAGACGAGAAAGATTCCTTTGCTATATTGCTTTACGACAATAAGGATTTTGGCGCATTTAGGAAACATCTGTATGATGAATTTCCATTGAAGGATTATGTCCGAATCGTCTATGATGAAATTTGCAGATATCTCAATATCCCGATTCATGAGGGGGCAGGATGGAATGCGGAGATTGATCTGTGGAAGTTTTGCAAGGAGAGAAATCATAAATATGAGAGAGTGGAGTCGTGTCTGAATATACTTTCTCAGAATGGCTATCTTGTCTACTCTCCGAATGCCACACGTCCGTCTCGTCTGATGTTCAATGTGCGACGGGATGATTTATACAGTGATGATTATGACACTGTGCCGGAATTCTCCAACCGTGTGATGGAAACTGTTATGCGTCTGTATCCTGGCGTTTTCGCAGATTATGTGTTCGTTGATGAGACGGAGATAGCCCATGAACTTGGTGTGTATGGCGACTCCCGACAGCAAATCTACAATGCACTGCAAAACCTTCGCTCGTTTGGCATCATCAAGTATGTGCCTGGCAAACAAGCCACGTTTATTGAGTTTCTGGTCAATCGTCAGGAACCGCAACATGTGGCTATTTCCAAAGAATCGTATGAGATCCGAAAGGAACGCGCGATTTATCGTATGGAAAATATGATACAGTATGTGCGGTACAACACCAAATGTCGCAGCCAGATGCTTCTCCACTATTTTGGAGATGTTGAGGCAAAACCGTGTGGCACTTGTGATGTTTGCCGTGAACTTGGGAAAAAATCTCCAGCAGAGATTCAGAAGATGCAGATAGAAGATTTCCGTACGTCAATCAAATTGCGCGTCCATCTTCGTGAAGGAAATATCAACGAAGCCACGCTCCGCCATATATATCAATTCCGTCTCGCCGATTTTGAAAGGGAATTTGCTGACATGAAGGAGAAAGGAATAATAACATGCAATGAAGGTGGTTGGCTGTATTGTAAATGATGCCTAAAAAGAAAATGCCTTTGATTATTGGCTTTATATGGCTTATTTGTTATCTTTGCAGTGTTGAAAGACCGTCTACAGAGTTAACGTTACTGTGGGACCCAACACAATAAAGTGCGGTCAGAAAAAGCGTAGTTATTATCTACGCTTTTTTATTTCCAATTTTTCTTTACCCATTCGAAAAACTTCTTGCTTATTGCGTCATTCCTAAGAATGGAGATGTATTTGCCTCCTTCAGATATGATGATTTCGGACAAATTTTCATTTTGAAAGAAACATTTTCGTATGTGTGCGGCAAAATCATTGGCACGACATGGAGAAATGGCAATTTTTAAGAAAAAACGTCTTGCTTGTAATTGATGTTTCCGTATCGTTTGTTCGATTGAATCAAAACTATTTATTGTCTTTTGGTCAATGTATTTGTACAATAATCCATATCTAACGATGAAATCTGCAGATGGCATTCTTTCATAATTAATGACAAACCAAATATCATCAGCCTTTTTTGCCAATATAGTGGCACCGATAATAAGGTTGTTGTAGTCTTCTTCATCCTCTGCTCCTGGACATAAGTGTATTTTTTTGTCCTTGTCGTAGTCATGAAAATTAACTTGATTAATGTATTCAATCAACCTTTTTCTTAGATCATTACCTTTTTGTTCCAGTATTGTTTCGATTATTTCTCTGTCTGTCATTCCATTTCTTTTTACATCGAAAACACCATTGTGAATCTGATTTGCGTGGATTTGTTGCCGTCGATGATTTCGTTGGTCTGGCTTCCGATCTGTTCCCTGCCGTCGGTGTAAAACAATCCGCTATATTTGGCATAGATCTGTAGACGTGGGGTTATTTTCCATTGTGCGGTCACTCCGACGTGATGCCCTTCTCCGTAGAATACTGGCATTGAAAAGTAGCCTGTCACGTCTTTTTCAGAGAGATAAATTCTGTTTTGATATTCAGCGGCGTTGAAATATGCGTATCTGATGGAGATGTTAGCTCTTTTATTGCGACGGGATAACGTCAAATCTTGAGCAGCGACATATCCCCAGCCAAACAGTCTGTTCGCCTCTACTATTGTTTTATAGCTTATTGTGGTGCGTCTTTCATTTTTGTATGTCAGCCTCCAAGTGTGCATCTCTTTTTCATATACACGGCTGTTGTCGCCAGTCAGAGTCTTTGTATGTTTGCGGTATTTTGCTGTCAGTTTTCTGTTATATCCCAACCCGATGTCTATTGTCGCCATACAGTCGGATCCTACACTTGGCTCGTTGACCTGGTATTTCAGCCAGTCGAACCTGTACACGTCTATGTATCCGCGTATGTGTATGTGAGGATAGGGGAGTAGGTCGGCTCCGATAAACATGCCTCTCTCATTTTGGTTTCTGCTGTTTTCTCCGAATGCATTGGAAAAATCGGCGTTGTAGTCTGGAGTATACAGACGTTGAACCAACGAGAATGACATCCTGCTGTTGGCGTGTATTTGGGCATGGTTGACCGTGGCAAATCCTCCGTCTGCTGATTTTGCGAATTCTCCGCATAACTGAACATTCCTGATTTTTATTTTATAGTCAACACTCGCATTATAATTGTTTGCCCGGTTGCGGGTACGAAAGATATTGTATGGTTGCGAGTTAGGGGTTAGAAGATGATTGTATTTGTAGTAGACGCCTGTAAATCCTATACTCCATTTCTTCTCTTTCCATTTTATGTTTCCTCCATATATCACGCGTTCTGCATTCTTGCGTTTGGCAAGTTCGGCATCAGTGCGATGGAATCCGTCTGTTTTGAGGCTGTTGATGCTGGAGGAGTCTGATAGGTTCGCATCAATTTTCTGATGTGAAAAAAATGAGGTTATTTGAAGTTTTTTTGTAGGTGAAATCATTGTCCCGCATCCCCTGTAGTATCCGTATTCGGAAGTTGAAGAATGACGGGTGATACCTTCGTATGACAGAATATCTCCGTTAATGCAACTTGATTTGCCGAGATTATATCCTCCCATCGCCAACCCTTGTGCGAAAGAGACGTGATGGTCTCCCACGATAATTTTGTCAATCATCTTGATGTTTCGCAACTCTATGCTTGCCGACGTATAGTCTGTCATTCCATTGCCGGTGCTGAAGAATCGTTCTCCCGCGTCTTCCTCCATACTGAAATTCATAAACATTTTTGATCCTGCAGTCACTTTCAACTTGATGTATGTTTGCCAAGGATTGCCGAGATATGGATTCTTTACATCTTTTTTATAACCAGATTTATCTGGGTATATTCTCCCTGCGAAAGAAGTCAATGAGGCATGGATCTGGTTGAAACTGTCGTCTCGTTTGACGCTGTCACAATCACGGATATATGCGTATTGTTTAAGAAAATCCAATTCTTTCTCGTTTATTCCGTCGCAATTTTTCAATTCATATATCGAATAGAATCGACGGTAAGATTCTCTATGACGCAGGATTCCGTTGATTGCATTCTGTCCGAGCATCGGTAATTTTTTTAGAAAAGACTCATCTACGGAGTTTAATTCTATTCCGTTAGACAACAGTTCCGTTATTTCGTCTGTCATTTGCTCCACATCCACATATGTTTCGTCATCTATATTTTCCAAATTCTCCATATAGTTTTCAATGAGACTTTCTTCATTGGCGAAGGCAACGGAGCAAATCAACAATAGTAGTATTATAATCCAACTATTTCGCATTTCTTTTCTTATTTTGAATTTTCCAGCAGAATCCTAATGACATCCGTGTGCCGAGGGTATTACAGTAGTCGGCGGCATACGAAAAATCGAAACAGTTGATTTCGAATCCTATTCCTGCCGACGGACGTATCGGCATCAGGCTCGCACCGCACCGTAGCGAAAACTTCTCCACTTTGTAGCTGAATCCCATTCGTCCGATGAAATCGTTGTTTTCAACGCCTATTTCAGTTGCCCAATTGACGTATGTGTTGATGGTGAGATTATAGGCGACGAATGCAGAAAATGTTAATTTATAATTGTCAATAGACAATGGCTGGCTTCCGATTTCAGCGTAGCAAGCCAGTAGGTTGTCTTCAGCAAAATAGCAGTATATTCCCGGTGAGACAAAGAATCCAGACATTCCTTTCTCTGCTCCAACGTGATGGTGGAGAATGTATGCTGTGGAGATTCCAGCGCTCATTCGTGGAGTGAACATCCGAGCTAAAGACACTTTTGCTGTGATGTCGTTATAGTCGGAATAGCCAAAAGTGGATAATGTATAGCTATGGACCAGATTTGATGTTGGGAAAGATATGTGCAGTGTGGTCTCTCCCAATTCCGACAGAAAAAAACTGTTGTGGTAGCCCAAACATACCTCAGTTTGTTCAAGCGACGCAGAAAATGAGCAGTTTGTGTGGTAATCGTCGTAAACTGATACTGATCCCATTGATTGTGAGTGTGTGCTTTTTTCGTTAGAAACTGCTACTAATGAATAAATGAAAAGCACAGCTGCTAAAAAATATTTCATATGATTGCGTCAAATTAACGCTTCTGTTTTTGAATGATGAGAATTAAAGATTTTCAACGCCTATTTTAAAGCCATGCTACTCCATGTCCGTTTCATCATCGGAAAAAGCTCCAACCTTAGCCTTTTCATCAGATGAAGTAGCTGTTCTTCTGATTGCTCGAAAAACGATGGGACGATATTTTTAATACGTTCTTCTAGGATTGTATTGAGAAAGAATTTCATGATTATCGGGGATGACATGCAGAATTTGAACCCGAAATCACATTGCAAATCAATGAATTTTGCCATTTGCTATTATTAATTTTGTACTAACTAGTGTCTAATCCAAACAGACTAAACGATCTCAAATGCAAATATATGGATGCTTTTTGAATTATGCAACGTCAACTATAATTTTATATAAATTTTAAAGCGAAGCGTCATCTCAGACAAGAGAATGAGATGACGCTTGGCATATCTAAACATCGGTAGCTTCTTATAAATTGAAGTATAAGAATCTACAGTATGCGATATAGTTTATCTTATTTTGAATGTAATACCTGCCTGTGCATAAGGGAATCCGTTGCCAGAGTCTGTTCCAAACTCAGCTTTGAATCCGAATCCATTAGTCACGAAAAATCTAGCTCCAAGGAATGGACCGAAGCTGAATTTATTACGGGTTGGATTCTCTCCAAAGTAGTTGTAGAATTCAATGTCTTCCACATAGTTCCAAATCTTCCAGTGTCCACCCATAAGCAAACCTGCATATATGTCTATTCTGTCAGTCGGATCAAAGTGGAATGCTCCACGGAAAGCTACGAAAATATTGTGCAATTCAGCATCGTAAAATAGATTGGTGTAATAGTAATATCCGTGATAGTTGTAACCATGCTTGTAACCCCACACATCATATAGATAGTAGCTTGCCATACCTCCTAAAGATATTGCCATTTTGCCACTTTTCCCCAAGCTTGCCAACCCACCGTCTACACACAATGATAGAGGTGGAATCATTACTTCTTTAAAGTCTGTCCCTGAATGAGTCGGTGCACCGATGGTGATATCCATCGCCACACTGCCTTCTGTGAATGCTGCACTCGCACCTTTCTTTTTTCCTCCTTTTGCAGGAGCGGAAAAAGCTAGCGTAGCACATAAAATGCCACAAGTTAATGCTAATAGTTTTTTCATCATTTTTATTGTTTCACTCAAAACACTGCAAAAAGTATGCCATAGCGTATAGCTCTTTTGTAGACATTATACTTTTCTGCAAATTGTTAATAAATGGTTTTCGTTTTCATCTGTGGTGGCAATGATATATTTGTCTCCACCCTCTTTGATTCCAAGTTTTTTTCTAAGATCATCAGCCTGCAACGGAAAATTCCTGCATGTGATATTTGCTTGTTTTATGCCGTTGAGGTTTTCTTTGAGCTCTTTCTTGTTCATGGAAAAGATTTTCTCCACTTCAAATTTTCTTCCAGGAAAGTCTTCACATAATTCATCAGACGTGAATAAATGGCTGAATGGGGCGATTTTTTTTACTTTATCGGAAGCTAGGAAGTCGCAGATGTTGGCTTTTAGAATTGCGACGTTGGGTTCGTAGAGATAGGAGAGGGGAGCAGAGTAAGAAGAGAATCCCGATGGCGACATTGATGTCGATTCCAATTTGTCTGTTGTCCCATCAGACTTGATGTTTGCCGCCACAATCCTCTTTAATTCTGTCTTTTCCTTGCAAACAAGAATTAGTTCTTTGCATTCGTTGTCTACGGCTACTACGTGCACTTCTTCTACGCAGCCTAAATCTCTTATCGCCGACTTGATGTCGAGCATCGGTGACAGTTTCAGCATCATTCGGTCGCATTTGCTCAGCAATGTTTCTTTAAGATCTACGACATCAGGTTCACAATCTTTTATTTCCACTGTTTTTTTGCCGTTTTTGTCGCGGCGAGCAGGATCAAGAAAAATCAGATCGTAATGAGACGTTGATGCTTTTATGTATTCAATGCCGTCGGTATTTGTCGTCGATACATTCGTCGCGCCGAGTGACTTGAAATTATGAGAAGCTATTCTGCAGAGGTCTGCATTGCGTTCCACGTATTCCGCTTTTTTGAAATTGCGTGACATGAAGTAGAAGTCTATTCCCAATCCAGATGTCAGATCTATCATGGAAGCACCGTCGCCAGCAATCGATTGCTTATATAACGCCGTCTTTTCTGAAGAACATTGCTCCATGGATAATTTGACGGGATATACTATATTTTCAGCATTTGCAAACAGGGGCAATTTTGATTTTGCGATCTGACGACCTTCGATCTGTTGTAAGGCTGCACGAATATCAATATCCTTGCGCGACGAGAATTTTAACGCCAATTTCGCCACATCATCGTCCTGATGAGCGGCGATAAAGGCTAATGTGTCGGCAGAGAAAAAATCTTGCATGAATTATGAGAATACGACAGTCTTGTTCTTGTAAACCAACACTTTTCTGTCGATATGTTTTTCCACAGCACGAGAAAGTACAATCTTCTCAAGATCCTCTCCCTTGTGAATGAAGCTTTTCACAGAATCTTTGTGTGTGACGCGTGCCACATCCTGCTCGATAATCGGACCTGCGTCAAGCTCGGTAGTCACATAGTGAGACGTTGCTCCAATAATCTTCACTCCTCTTTCAAAGGCCTGGTGGTATGGTTTCGCGCCTACAAATGCTGGCAAGAAAGAGTGGTGGATGTTGATGATCTTGTTAGGGTATTTGTTGATCATATCCTCGCTGATTATCTGCATATATCTGGCAAGAACGATGAAGTCGATGTTGTTCTCTGCTAGAAGATCCATCTCGGCTTTCTCTATTTCTGCTTTGTTTTCTTTAGTCACATGGAACACATGGTATGGAATGCCGAATTTCTCGCCGACCCATGCCAAATCAGGATGGTTGGAAATGATCAATGGAATGTCGACATTAAGTTCCCCTGCGGAGTAGCGTGCAAGAATGTCAAACAAGCAGTGAGACATTTTTGATACGAATATAGCCATGCGAGGTTTGATATCTGAGAAATACAGATTGAACTGCATGTCGTAGCGTGAGCCAAACAATGTTGAGAAGTATTCGTCCAGTTTGTCTCTAGGAATAAGGAAGTTAGTTAGATCCCACTCGATACGAGTGAAGAAAGTGTTCTGCTGATAATCCACATGCTGATCAAGGTAAAGAATGTTTCCCTTGTTCACATTTATGAAACTGGTCACTGCTGCCAAGATACCCTCTTGGTCAGGACAGTGAATAAGAAGTATCGCAGTGTTGCTTTTTTGTTCCATGTCGTTTATTTTCATTTACAATGCAAAAATAATATTTGTGACGGTGATATGCAATTATAAATGCCAAATGCAGAATGTAAAAATGCATAAAAAACAAGAGGAACACTTATTTGTGCTCCTCTTGATATTGATAGATGAATAATTTTATCTAATCAAAGTGAAATGTCCGAAATACTGTTGGTCTATTTCGTCAATATCTATTTCATACCAATAATCTGTGGCTGGCAATTTGGATCCATTGTATGTGCCATCCCAACCATTCTCAAAATTCTGAGCAGTTGAAGAGTATAGTAATTTGCCGTATCTGTCATATATTTTGATTGTTGAAGTTGGATATGTATCCAGATTCTTAACTTTCCAACGGTCATTCTCTCCGTCTCCGTTAGGTGTGAAGAACACACTTGGCTCTGGTTGAACTGCTTCAACAACAATTTCCTGCTCTGCCGAACAACCTGTGCTATCTTGAACTTGAAGCAAATGCTTTCCGTATGGCAAACGGTCTTTTTTGTCAGAGTTGCTTTCCAAAAGTCCAAGGTCTTTTGAACCAAGGAACATATGGTATGGCATCGTTCCTCCAGTTACTGTATATTCGACGCTTCTATCGTCAGGGTTTACCGAATCCACACTTAATTCTGGAACTGGATGGACTGTGATTGTCTTAGATTCTTTGGCGTGACAACCTTTTGCATTCTTGTCTACATCCGAAGGCAGATCCAAGTCGGCATAGATTGTGTATGTGGTCGTCTCATTCAAGTAAAGAGTTGGACTTATGACGTTCTGTGGAACCTCTGGCTCCCAATAGTGGGTTGGAACGTAAGTTTTTCCATTCTTTGAATCATATGCCTTTAGATTGACTTCCATAGTGGCTGGTTGTCCTTCACATACTTCATCCTGGCCTCCAAACATTCTTAGACGCAATGATATCTGAACAACTTCAATATTCCAAATTGTATCTCTTGGACATCCTGATTCTGTGAATCCAGTTATTTTCTTTTGGAATGATCCAGCAACCATAAATGAGTCTCCGAACAGAATTTGTTCTCTACAGATCAAAGTGTCAAGATGAACCTCACCTCCTTCGTTTACGACCAAGTGAAGGATTGTTGTACTATCACAGCCGTTGCTGGCTTGGCCTTTAAGCGTCTGGACAATGGTTGTGTCAATCGGATAGTCGTATATTTTGCCATCAAATTCGTAGCCATCTGATGGACATACATTTGCAGATTTCGTGACTTCTACAGGCTCAACAACAGTGATGTTAGGTGTGATTATACTGTCACATCCCCAAATTGACTGCAACTTTATATCTGATCCTTTGTATGTCCCGACTTTGTTGTATGGTACTCCGTCAGATGAATCTCCCTTACATACCGTGACCTCTTCCTCTAACTCATATTTAGGGTGGACAAAAACGTATTGGGCATGACGACAACCATCTTTGTCGAAAGCAATAGAGTCTCCTTCTATTTCATTTACATCTGTGTAAATTTTGTCAACGTTGTCGTTGGTGATATATTTGTCTCCTTCACATAGATGTTTAGGGTCATCCATTACAACATTGTCTGTCACTCTTATATAGTGCTTTTGTATAGATGTCGGACATCCAGACTCTTGGTCTCTTTCGATAATATCGTCTAATTTGATGTCGCCTACTGTTGGATAGTCGTTATTCAAACATTGCATATCATATTTGGATTCCAATATAACATATGGGATACATATTACGAAATAATCAACAGACGGTGCCTCTATCCACTGCACATCATTTGTTTCTGTAGTCAAGACTGTTCCGTCTGGCATTACTTTTGTAGAGTCCTTGCACATAATGACTTCAATTTTGTCTTTGTCTTCATTTATGACAAAATCTTTTTGGATAGAACATAAATTGTTGCCTACGTTGTCGTCAGTAGAAACAATAAGCCTATATGTTCCGTTATGTTTGTCCTTTTCAAATGACGGAATTGTATAACTAATGTCTTTTCCAGACTCGTATTTGCCACCTGCACTACTGATCTCTTCAAATTTTAATGTTGATTCGTTGCGTTTATACCATTTATACACAACGTTTGTGTATGAATCGTCGAAGAAATTGTCAAACTCTGACTGAACGTATTTTACAGACAGAGTTGCTGGCTTTTGATAGAAAAAATCGCTGGCACTTATTTCAAGTGTAGGTTGGTTGACTTCAATTGTGATGTCGTCGAGTGCAAGGTCGTATCCAGAACTGCTGACCGCAGTCGCCATTACCACAAAATATACTTTTGAGATGTTCTTCTCTTTCACCTGAAACATGGTTTCCATTTTTTTCCAGTTGCCAGGTGTTATTGTGCTAGCTGCCAGATCGTCGTTTATTGGGTCGGCAACGTCATTTCCATTCTCGTCCTGAATAGATAATCTTACAGTATTTCCTCCCCATTTTGACGCACTTGCCATATATGAAGAGAATCGAAACTGTACATTTGAACAAGAAACTTTTAACGATTTCTTATACAATATTAGATTGTTGTTTATGTCAACTGCAGGACCGTTGTCGATCGCATCAAACACCATAAAATATCCTAGCTGGGGATTTGATGGATTTGTGTGGTCTCCGAAATCTTCCCAGCATGCACCTTGATTTCCACAATCGGTAAGCTTGTCACCCCACGTGGTTTCCGCTAATCCTGTAGATTTGATTACCATATAATTTCCAGGTGTAGGATTTATTATTCCGGAAAAATTTAAAGGCGTATAAAATCCCTCCTCTTTATCTGCGTCGTCGTCATGGGGAGACGCTGTACATATCACTGGGTCAGATGCGTTGTTTCCTCCAAAATCCTCATTTGATACTGTACGCCACTCCATGGCATTGACTGATAAAGTCGTCGCTGATGCAATCAGTCCTAATAATATTTTAGTAAAATTCTTCATCATACTCGTAAACCCCTATTATTTATTTTTCATTCAATTCTATTCTATATAGCAAAAATAATAAATTTTTAAATGGAGTATGCTTTTTTTTGATTTTTTTAACGGTTGCCTATTGTATAACATAAAAACAAAACAAAAAGCCACGCCGTGATTAAATTAAACTCCTCTGAAATAAGGAATTGGGGTACGCGTCTACTTTGTAATCCTCCGTGCGATGCAAAACAAGGTTGCGAGCAACCTTGAGTCGAGGCCCGCCATTGTAAACGACAATTTCACCCGGAATGTTGTTATAATTGTAAAGTTTAACAATCAATTGACGGCGTGGCATTACAAAAATAGCGTTTTTTGTGCATCTGACAAGTGTTTCCGTTTTTTTTCTTTATTTTTGTCTCAGTATTTTTATATGACATGGCAAAAAAAGGTACTATATATTTAATCCCAAATACACTTGGCGATTGCGACATTGACAATTTGTTCCCACAATATAATTATGTGGTGATTCGTAAACTTCGTCATTTTATAGTTGAAGATGTCCGTACTGTCCGGAGATTCTTAAAAAAGGTAGACAAGGATATTGATATAGATTCGTTGTCTTTCTACACTTTAAATAAACATACGTCTCCTGAAGAAATCTCGACTTTCTTGAATCCTCTTTTCGACGGAAATGACGTGGGGATTATTTCAGAGGCGGGTTGCCCGTGTGTGGCTGACCCAGGAGCGGAGGTCGTGAAGATTGCTCAGAGAAAGGATATAAAGGTGGTGCCTTTGGTCGGACCGTCGTCTATCCTTATGGGTCTTATGGCTTCAGGCTTCAATGGTCAAAGTTTCGCTTTTGTGGGATATCTTCCGATTGAATCTGCCGACAGGTTGAATGCTGTAAAAAAACTGGAGCATCGCGCTCAAAGTGAACATCAGTCGCAGATCTTTATAGAGACTCCTTACCGCAATATGAAGATGATGCAGATGCTTCTGCAGACACTCCAGCCGAACACTCTGCTTTGCGTGGCTTGTGATGTGACTCTTGAAACTGAGTATATAGTCACAAAAACAGTGTCTGAGTGGAAAAAAATGACACTGCCTGATTTGAATAAACGTCCGTCTATATTCATTATATATAAGTAGACGGAATAGCATTTTGCATTTTATTTTGTGTAATCAATTCAAATCCTTAACTTTGTAGAAAATATTTTGATACATTATAATTCCATGGAACAGAAAATACCATACAAAATTTATCTTTCGGAGGATGAAATCCCTACTGCTTGGTATAACCTTCGTGCAGATATGAAGAAAAAACCAGCTCCGCTTCTAAATCCTGCTACTCTAAAACCTCTTACTGCTGAAGAGTTGAGTGAGGTGTTCTGCAGTGATCTTGTGGCTCAGGAGCTTGATGAGGATACTGCATATATCGCTATTCCAGAAGAAATTCGTAATTTCTACAAGATGTATCGTCCTTCTCCAGTGGTTCGCGCCTACTGTCTTGAGAAGAAACTGGGTACTCCTGCTGAAATCTATTATAAGTTTGAGGGTAACAATACATCAGGTAGCCATAAACTTAATTCCGCAATCGCTCAGGCTTACTATGCTAAGAAGCAGGGCTTGATTGGTGTCACAACTGAAACTGGAGCTGGACAGTGGGGTACTGCTTTGTCTATGGCAAGTGCTTATTTTGGCTTGGACTGTAAGGTGTATATGGTGAAGTGCTCATACGAGCAAAAACCATTCCGTCGTGAGGTGATGCGTACTTATGGAGCTACTGTCACTCCGTCTCCTTCAAACACAACTGAGGTCGGACGCAAAATCCTTGCAGAGTATCCTGGCACAACGGGTAGCCTTGGTTGCGCTATCTCTGAGGCTGTTGAGGTAGCCACTCACACTGAGGGTTATCGTTATGTATTGGGTAGTGTGTTGAATCAGGTGCTTCTTCACCAGAGTGTGATTGGATTGGAGGCTAAGACTGCTCTAGATAAGTATGGTGTTAAACCAGATATCATCATCGGTTGCGCAGGTGGTGGATCAAACCTTGGCGGACTTATTGCTCCGTTTATGGGCGAAAAGTTGAGAGGTGAGGCCGACTATAGAATCATCGCTGTTGAGCCAGCGTCTTGCCCAAGCTTCACTCGTGGAAAATATGCGTTTGATTTCTGCGACACTGGTAAGATCTGCCCTCTTGCTAAAATGTACACTCTTGGTAGCGGATTCATTCCGTCGGCAAGCCATGCAGGTGGACTTCGTTTCCATGGTATGTGTCCTACACTTTCTGAACTTTACGATCAGAAGATGATGGAGGCTGTGGCTGTTGAGCAGACTAGCGTGTTTGAGGCGGCTGAATTGTTCGCTCGTGTAGAGGGTATCCTTCCTGCACCAGAGAGCTCTCATGCAATCCGTGTCGCAATTGATGAGGCGTTGAAATGCAAGGAGACGGGAGAGAAAAAGAAAATCTTGTTTGGTCTTACTGGTACTGGATATTTCGACCTTGTCGCTTATGAGAAATACAACAATGGCGAAATGGGCGACTATATCCCATCTGACGAGGATATCAAGAAAGGCTGGGCTACAATGCCAAAAGTTGATCTTTGATAAGTAGAGACGGGATTTCTCCTGTCTTCCCATTATAAAATATTGGAGACGTGATTATTCGCGTCTCCTTTTTTATTAATTTTGCACTCGATTACAAATAATCGAATAATAGACTAAACTTTTAATCAAAATGAATTTGAATCTTATAAAATTCGCCTGTAGTTGCCTGGCTTTGATTGGTTTGACATCTACTGCAACTGCGTCAGAGTATTATCGTCGTATCACTCCAGAAGAGTTGAAAAAAGAGAGGACACAGAAAAAGTGTGAGTTTGTTTGGAGTGAACTGGGCGAGAAACTGATCACAGAAATGGCTATCGACTATCAGAATGCTCTTTTCGTCACCAACATGAATTCAGAGGAGGATTCTAAGAAAGCTGAAATGCAGGATTTGATGAAGAATAATCCTTCTGATTTCGGAATCCGCTATACACAATTGTTCGTTATCCCTGCGATTGACCAACTTGAGAACAGCCTTGATTTGGTGAGGGACACAATCTTGCCTTCTGCTTTAAAACAAAATGGCTTTTATTACGATCCTGAAGAAAAACCTGCCGACAGTTTGATGGCTGATTTAAAAAAAGAACCGTCTTCAATTGCATGCTATAAGGGAAAATATTATGAGGTGTGGCAGTATAAGGCAGACAATGACAGAATGAAGACGTCGATTGTATACACTCCGCTAGGCTATGAGAAAATCAAAATACTTTACCGTGAGGAGGCGAATATAAAGGTGGATTACACCGAGCTGAAAAACACATTCAGTAATGCCGCAGAACAACGCAAAGATATTCAAGAGGCACGTAAGGAGCATCCACTCGACTATGGACAATTCTTGGGCGAGGATTACCAGTGGGTGCTTTGTGAAACGTGGCGTGAAGTGATTGTGAAGCCAACATCAAAAGAAGAATGATAAATTTTAGGGCAGTCGTTGTTGCTGCTCATCAAGAACAAATCTTATACAACAAAAGCCGGATTTTAGTCCGGCTTTGTTTTTATAAAATGTTGTCAGTTTTTAGATCCTGTACAATTTTATTTTCCTACTGGCTGAGTAAGAGTGATGTAGCCGTTCTTCAAGTTGATGAACTTGGCGATCTCCTCTCTGTCGATGTGGCCGCAGACGCAAGTCTTCAAACCTTCAGCAGCGCAGAACAAATAAACATTCTGGCTTATGAATCCAGAGTCTGTAGCTCCGTAGAAAGCTTTGCCATTATCGTCGAAACCTTCCATTTTGTCGTAGTTCGCCACATAGATCAAGTCTACACTTGCATTTGCGTGGAATGGATTCTTGCCTGCCTGAGCACGGAAATCTCCTTTGTTGACCAATTTCAACTTATGACCGACTGGCTGATATAGGTAAACCGCAGTCTTAGTGCATACGTAAATGTCGATCTCCTGCGCGTTTCTTGCAGTAGGTGCTGTCAGACGTGGATCATCAGCCACAGGTCTGTTTACTCCGGATGCAGTCCAAAGAAGATTTGAGATAGTCTGGTCCGACAAAGCGTCTGGCTTGAAGTTGCGGAATGTGGCACGTGCTGACAAAGCATCATAGATTGGCATACCTCCAGTTGTCTGAGGAGCGGGAAGAATAATAGAGTCTGCCACCAAAGTGTCGATTGTGCAAACCTGATCTTCTGTTGTCGCAGAGCATACTGATTTTGCTGTGTTGGCTGTTTCTGCATTTTCTGCCTTTTTACATGATGAAAGAGAGGCAAGAACACAAGCAACAGAAAACGCTGAAATTAAAAGTTTTTTCATCTTTTAGTGAGTGTTGAATAATTAATATATGCCTGAGATATTTGTCTTCTCAAGTCGAATGCAAATATATAAAATATTAAACAAATCCAGGGTTTGTCACTGCATGTTTTCTTTTGCAAGAATTGGCTTTGTAGTGATTTGCAAAATCTATTCGTTCTCTGTTAATATTTTTTGAATTTTATTCATAAAAATGCGGATTTGTAGATACAAATGACTAAATTTGCAAAAAATTAACAAACAGTTATGACAGAGATAAAAGGAAAGTGGGCACTTGTTACTGGTGCGTCGCGAGGTATCGGAGCTTTGGCAGCAAAATTTTTAGCAGAAAGAGGCTGCAACGTCGTTCTTCAGAGTAGAAAGAAATCGCATCTTGATGCTGTATTGGCTGAGGTCAAGAATATGGGTGTTAAGGCATACTCGGTAGAGTGTCAGTTGGAAGACGACAAGGATGTCAAACGTATGCTTAAAGAGATCGACGATTATGGCACAAACATTGAAATAGTTCTAAATAATGCTGGTATTCAGGTGACATATCGTGCTTATCCAGAATACTATAATACTCCGGCTGAGGATTTTGTGGAAAGCTTGAAGGTTAACACAATAGCTCCAATGCTTATCTGCTATCATTACTTGCCACGTATGATCAAGGCTGGTTTCGGTAGAATCGTTAACACGACAAGTGGTATCAACCTTGAACCAGAGCAGGCTGCTTATTCAGCAAGCAAGGCTGGTCTTGATAAGATCACTAAGGATTTGGCCTCTAAAATCGACGGTACTGATGTGGTGCTTAATCTTACAGATCCAGGTTGGTGTCGCACAGATTTGGGTGGACCTAACGCACCTAATGCGCCAGAGAGTGCATTGCCAGGTGTTGTGTTGGGAGTGTTTGTCGACGATAAAAAGTCGGGTAGAATCATTTCGGCACAAGATTATGCAGGCATGACGCTAGAACAGGCGTTGGCTAAATTAAAGTAAGAATAATATTAGGATGTTAAGATTAGACATTTTTTTTATAGAAGGAGAGTCAATAGGCTCTCCTTTTTTTGCCTGACTAGCCTTAAATGACAGTTGCTGATTTTTATTTAGTTTTATTAGTCGTAACAAAATAGTCATTGTGGATGCGATAGACTGTCGTCATGTATATTCAGTATTGTGGTTTTCCCTCTAATCTAAAAAATATGGATAAACAATATTTTAAGGTTGTGTGCAAAATAAAATAAAAACATAGAAAATTGTTAAGAAATAGCGATATGGCTCGCATATATATCAAATAAAATTTGATTGTTTGCATATTATCAATACATTTGCCAAAAGTAATACGATATTTCACTTTGTATTTAGTGATGATTATAAAAATTTGTGGTATGAGGAGAACAATAAGTAAAATTTCGTGTTTTTTTTTCATTTTGATTGGAAATAATATGCAGGTAAGTGCACAGGAGTTCTTTTCAAATGAAAATGTAATTTCTTTTTGTACAGAAGAGAATGATTTGGGAATTCGTTTTCCTGCAGGAACTTCCGATGAAGAGGCATTTGATTTCATCAGCGGATGTTTAGAAAGCTCCTCGTCTCCACAATGGTTTATTATGCAAATCGATGAGCCTGGTTTGCTTGGAATCACTATAGAACATTCTGAAGGGTATGATGTTGATTTTGCTTGTTATGGACCATTCAAAGGAAAGAACAAGCAAGAGGTGATCAAAAGTATTAATAAAGATATTACAATATATGCTGTTGAGGATGAGTATTTATACGACGAGGATGCCTACGTTGTATCTGACACGTGTTATTCTCAGAGTTATCTTGACGAATTCGATCGAGTAACGGCATTGTCGGATAGTATATATGTTGATTGCTATAAACATTTTTTCCAGTTAGACCCATCTGATTTTGACAATATTTCTGAATACTTTGATTACTGTGACGCCGAAGAAGAAAAGTTATATTCATGTATTGATGAAACAGAACAGAAAGAACATGTGATATTTCCTCCTGATCCTGTACAGTTTGATATGACAAATCCATGTTTTAGAGGTTATAATGATAATTATCCATTGGAATCCATGGTCGATTGTAGTTATAGCACCAGCAGTAAGGAATTTTGTTACATACCAGAAGCAAAAAATGGGGAATGGTATTTATTCTTAGTTACAAATTATTCTCAAAAGCCAGGTACTATTTCTTTTAATAAGACTGCGGGAACAGCAACAACCAATTGTAAGATCATTGTTGACGCTATGACTGTTGGTCCGGTGTGTGAAGGGGAGTCTTTTGAATTGGATGTCAACAACGCTCCTGATGAAGCCACATTCTTATGGACGGGGCCTAAAGGATTTGTTTCTACAGAAAAGAATCCTACTATCTCCAATGCTACACAAGAGAATTCTGGTATATATACGGTTGTGATGGTTTCTAACGGCGTGTCTTCAGATGAAGTGGAGGTGCCTGTTGTCGTTAACAAAAGACATGTCGTTGATATAAAGAAGGAGATTCAAGAGGGTGAATCTTACATTTTTGGAGATGAGATATTAACAACTTCTGGAGAATATCAGAAGACATTTACAAGTGAGACCACTGGTTGCGATAGTGTTGTTAACCTTTCACTTACGGTATTGGATAAAGATTCTTTTACCATTTCTAGTAATAGTCCTGTTTGTGAAGGGAATGCTATTTCTTTTAAGGTTTTCAACTCTCCTAAAAACGCAACGTTCTCTTGGACTGGCCCGAACGGGTTCTCTTCTAAAGAAGAATCACCGACTTTAGATAATGTGTCTGATGCAAACAGCGGAAGGTATTCGCTTTCTGTTACTGTAAATGGAATTGTTTTGCCAACAGCAGAAACAGATGTCGTGGTTAACAAAATCCAGCACACAGAAATAGCGGACTCTATTTTGCAAGGCGAAACAATCTTGTTCAATGGTCAGCGATTATCAGTTTCAGGCACATACCAAGACACATTGGTTAGTGCCAAGACAGGTTGTGATAGCATCGTCACTCTCATTTTAACTGTAGAAGAACTGAAAGATGCTATAATTTCTAATAACAGTCCATTGTGTGAGGGTGAACGTTTATATCTCTACATTGATGATGCTCCAGAAGGTGTATCTTATGAGTGGTCGGGACCAGACGACTTTAAGTCGACAGAACAAAACCCTACTATTGATGAAGTTACAAAATCGAATTCTGGCATTTATTCCGTCAAATATGAATATAAAGGAAAATCATTCACTCTGATGACACCAGTAGTGATTAATAGCGTCAAGAAACAGTTTGTCAAGGCTGTTATTAAGGGTGATGAAACCTATAAAATAGGAGATGCTGAATATTCTGAGGCTGGAGAATATACAGTCACACTGGTTAGTGAGTCTGATTGTGATAGCATTGTTTATTTGAATCTTACACGAGCATACGAGGCTAATGATCTTATGCCAGAAATTATGTTCTCACCTAATTCGGATGGAGAAAATGACAGATGGATCATAAAGAATGTAGAATTATATTCTGACATTACTGTGAAAATCTATGACAGGATGGGTAAGCTTGTTAGAGAATTTGATGCCTATGATAATCTAGAAAACAGCTGGGACGGAAAAGATTACGCAGGTAGAACCCTTCCGTCTACAGATTATTGGTATGTGATAGATGTGAACGAATCAGACAGACAGTATGTTGGCCATGTGACTTTGCTACATTGATGAATAGGATGGGGTAGAAGACTCCCATAACTCAAAAATAGGAAGGCTTCACTGTAAAGCCTCCCTATTTTTGTATGAGGAATAAAAATCTATTGTCTTGTAAAGATCAATCAAGTAGACGGTGGTAGTGGCAGAATAACAGTTTGCCATTCTCGTCTCTCAGGTGGAATCCGTTGCCTTCACAATAACGGAACATCTTGCATTCGCCGCACTCGTCTTTCTTCATCCAACTGCGGTCGCGGAACATCTGATAACGGTTGATCCACACATCCCAAAGATCATTTGTGTAGATGTTGCCTTGGTGGTAGTTGGCTCTGATACTTGGACAGGCTGATATACTGCCGTCTGCGAGAATTGAGCTTACGTTTACTCCTGCATTACATTGATAGAATGTGTCTCTCACCTCCGTCTCATATCCGCCTAAGAATCCTTCACATCCGTAGCTTACTTTTATTTTCCCTTCTTTACGGGTGTCTGCAATAAACTTCATCAGATCGGTAAACTGACGGTCGCTCAACTGAAGTTCTGGATTTTCAGTGGCTCGTCCGACAGGGAATATAGTGAAGATTCTCCACTCTTTCACTCCGATGCTGATGAGGAAATCTCTGAATTCAGAAAGCGAGACATAATTTTTCTGGTTCGCGCAAGTCACGACATCATAAACAATATCATTGTCGGCGACGAGTAGTTTGATGGCATCTACCGCATGTTTGAATCCATTTGGTATGCGGCGCATCCAATCGTGAGCCTCTTCAAAACCGTCCAGACTGATGGTGATGGAATGCATACCTGCTGCTTTCAGACGCTTAAAACGTTCTGCGTTGAGCAAATATCCGTTTGAGACGATGCCCCAAGGATACTCTCGTTTATTCAATTCTGTGCCTACATAATCGATGTCAGGCCTGACAAGTGCTTCTCCTCCTGTAAATATAATAAATGTCTTATGAGTGTCCACATGTGGAGTCAGACTGTCTATCACTCTCAAAAAATCTTCGGCAGGCATATCCTTGCTGTTGGCTGTCGCCTTACAGTCGCTGCCACAGTGTCTGCAAGCGGCATTGCATCGCAATGTACATTCCCAAAAAAGGACACGCAGTTGAGGTGGTGTGCTTTTCCTTATCTTACGGGTAAGCTCTAAGCCAATCCTTTTACGGATAGAAATCTTTTTTTCTGCCATCCTTTACTTTTTCTTTAGAGTAATGTCGATTTCTTGGGTGGCGACGGTTTCCCAGTCTCCTACATGTTTGTATTTGAAGTCTGATTTGTTGGCTTCTTTGCGGATAGTGTCGGGCTCATAGCCATCTTTATTGGTGATGACTTCATAGTTTATACTTTTGTTGCCAAATTCATCTAGCAAATCTCCGTGACTTACTTCGTATTCACCTTTTTTGTTGGAGTAGACAGTTTGAATTGGTTGTGAGATTGTGTCTTTGGAATTTTCACCGTAAATGGTTTCCTTTTCGACAATCACGTCTACCTTCACGCTGATTTCAGCTCCCTGTACTTTGTTGCCGTTTTCGTCCTTTACAGTGCCGTTGGTTTTATATGTGGTGTAAGGACAGCCATATTCGTCTGTCCCTACACAGCTTTGCATTTGAAACCCAAGCATAGCTAAAATACCGGCCAATATTTTGGATGATTTCATTATTTATTTTCTCTTTAGAGTGACGTTTATTTCGTTTTTTGCTATTGTTTCCCAGTCGCCTCCTTTTTCGAATTTTAAATCCATTCCTTTCACTTCCTTACGTATAGTGTCTGGCAAATATCCGTTTTTGTCGGTGATGACTACATAATGATATATGGCATCGCTATTGAGATGGACTCCGGTTCTTCTTGTCTCATAGTTGCCACGTTTGTCGCTCATCACAGATTCTTTGGAGTGCCATATTGTATCGCTTTGCACACCGATGGAATCCGTCGTCTCCGCAACGGCATCAATTTTTACGCTGACTTTTGCGTCTTGGATTTTGTTGCCATTCTCGTCTTTTACGGTGCCGTGAGTCTTGTATGTGGTGTATGGGCAACCGTATTCTTCACGACTTTCCTCTTCTTCTGTACAACTTTGCATCTGAAATCCAAGTATGGCCAATAGCCAGGTTAAAATTTTAGTTGTTTTCATATCTATCTTTTATTTTTTCTTTAGTACAATGTTGATTTCATGAGTTGCGATAGTTTCCCATGTATCTTCGTCTCTATACTTGAAGTCCGTCTTTTTTACATCTTTACGGATAGTGTCAGGTTGGTATCCGTCTTTGTTTGTGATTACTTCATAGTTTAGTTTGACGTTGCCAATATCATCTAAATCTTTATGTGTTGTTTCGTATTTGCCTTTTCTGTCACTCATGGCTGTTTTTGTGGAAATGACGGGATGAGTCTTGTCTATGCTTAAATGGAGACTATCTGGACGTGACTCAATCTTTACTTTGACTTCTGCACCTTTTATCTTATCTCCCTTTTCGTCTACTACGGTGCCTTGAGTCTTATATGTGGTGTATGGACATCCGTATTCGCAACTTTGCATTTGGAATCCAAGCACAGCCAAAACGGCTGCTAATATTTTAGAGTTTTTCATTTCTTGTTATTTTCTCTTTAGAACGATGTTGATTTCTTGATTTGTGCTTTTTTTCCAGCTGTCATCTTTCTTGAATTTTAAATCTTCTTTTTTGATTTCTTTGATGATTGTGTCTGGTTTGTAGCCGGTTTTGTTGGTGATTACTTCATATTGAAGTTTTTCGTAATTGTTGATTCCGTCGCATTTTCCATCGCTCGTTTGATATGCACCTTTGTTGTCGCTGATGACGGAACTGTTGGCTTTTGTTTCGCTATCATTTGGTCTGGAAGAATTGACTGCTTTTATCTTAACTTTGACTTCTGCATCCTGTATGTAGTTTCCATTTTCATCCTTTACTGTGCCACTTGTTCGGAATGTCGTGTGAGGGCATCCGTATTCTTCTGTTTCTGTAAAGTCACAGCCTTGCATTTGAAATCCAAGTATCGACAATATCCATGCATATAGTTTAGATTTACTCATGTCCTTATCTACGCATAAATTATTATAATTGCAAATATAATCTATACGTGTTGAAAACACAACTTTTTTATGTTAAAAAATGTTGCTGTGAAAAGTCGTGGTCTTTTATTTTGTGTCAACTGCGACAACTTGGTACCATTTTGAATTTGCGACACTCAAAGAGACCTCTTTGTATTTTACTCCATTCACAATGTAATATGTTTCTCCTAACACCTCTTTCATTTCCGCATTTTTCGGTATCCAATCAACAATGGCACCAACAGGTGGAACTACGACGTCGTACATCTTCACTACAGGATTAAATACGTAGAAAGTCCCATAGTAATAGTAGTAAGCAGTGCCGTTAAATGTATATTCACGTCGCCCGACGGGAATGGTAGGCACTCTAAATCCTACATGTGGCTCATGAATCACGTATGTGTCTTCTTTCTGCAAATAGAAAATTCCATCGCGATAGTGATAAATTCCATCAGAATGACGTATTTGAAATGAATTCTTTGTCGCACGTCTCTTTGACACCTTTTCTCCGAAATGTGGTGTGGAATAATTATTGCTGGATTCTGAGCCTGCCGAACTGCTGTGTTTCACCTCTTTGTAACCATAGTAGTTCGGGTTCATATACTGTGGCAATAATCCAGGTGGCACATCTCTATCAAGATCTGATTTTGCGTCTGGTGTATAAATTGTGGCTTTGCCTAATGTGTCCTTTGACTGTTGTGAAGGATAATTGTACTCATATAAATGTCCATGAACAATTCTGTTCCCCTCTGCCGCATAAAGATCTGCGGAACACAACAGTATACATATTGAGAATGTGACTAAAATTGACTCTTTCATTTTCATGATGTTTGTTTTTATATGATGCAAATAAAATAAAAAATTACATAAATAGGTGAATTTTGAATGTTGATGTTTTGTCAAACCTTTTTTTGTGGTCCGCTAAACTTAAAATTTGGTTCCGCACTTTGGACTCCTCAATTTTTACATTCCATCTAATAAAAAAAGTAGAGACGCGGATTCCCACGTCTCTACAATTATTATTCAATCTCAAAATTACTTTGAAATCAAGTTCTTACCTGTCATTTCAGATGGCTGCTCAAGACCCATCACTGACAAGATTGATGGAGCAACGTCTGCCAAAACTCCGTTAGAAACCTTCACTGATTTAGCGTCGTTTGCAACGTAAACGAATGGCACTGGGTTAAGTGAGTGCGCAGTGTTTGGTGTTCCGTCTGGGTTGATTGCGTAATCACAGTTTCCGTGGTCTGCGATGATGATTGTAGCGTAATCCTCAGCAAGTGTCGCGTCTGTAACTTCTTTTACAACCTGGTCGATTGCTACAACTGCCTTTTCGATAGCCTCGTACTTGCCTGTGTGACCAACCATGTCTCCGTTTGCGAAGTTCACAACGATGAAGTCGAACTTCTTTGAGTGGATGGCGTCAACAAGTTTGTCTTTTACCTCGAACGCTGACATCTCTGGCTTCAAGTCGTATGTCGCCACTTTTGGAGAAGGAACCAAGATTCTCTCCTCTCCGTCGAATGGAGTCTCACGTCCTCCGTTCAAGAAGAATGTTACGTGAGCGAACTTCTCAGTCTCTGCTGTGTGAAGCTGCTTCAATCCTTTGTTTGAAAGGTATTCAGCCAATGTGTTGCTTACGTTCTCCTTAGGGAATAGAATGTGAACGCCTGTGAACGAAGCGTCGTATGGAGTCATACAGTAGAACTGGATGTTTGGAATTGTCTTCATTCCCTGCTCAGGCACATCGTTCTGCGACAATACGATTGTAAGCTCCTTAGCACGGTCGTTACGGTAGTTGAAGAAGATAACCACGTCGCCCTCTCCAATCTTTCCGTTTGCAGATGTGTTGACGATTGGCTTAACAAACTCGTCTGTCACTCCTGCATCGTAGCTGTCCTGCATAGCCTTGACCATGTCTGTTGCTGGTGCTCCGATTCCGTTTACCAACAAATCGTATGCCTCTTTGATACGCTCCCAACGCTTGTCACGGTCCATAGCATAGAAACGACCTACGATAGATGCGATTGTGCATCCTGTCTTCTTTGCCTGTGCTGTAAGCTGCTCGATGAAGCCTTTACCGCTCTTAGGGTCTGTGTCACGACCATCCATGAAACAGTGGATGAATGTCTTGTCTGCAACCCCGAATTCCTTTGCTATCTCACATAGCTTGAACAAATGATCGAAAGATGAGTGTACTCCACCTGTCGATGTCAAGCCCATATAGTGAACTTTCTTTCCTGTCTTTTTTGCATACTCAAATGCTGAAATGACCTCTGGGTTCTTCATGATTGAACCATCTGCACAAGCACGGTTAATCTTTACAAGGTCTTGATATACAATGCGTCCTGCACCGATATTCAAGTGTCCTACCTCTGAATTTCCCATCTGTCCGTCTGGCAAACCTACGTTCTCTCCTGATGCCTGAAGCTGTGAGTTTGGATAGTTTGCTATCAAAGCGTCCCAATTTGGTGTTGGTGTAGACGAGATTACGTCAGACTTTGTTTTGTCACCGATTCCCCAACCGTCGAGGATCATCAACAATGCTTTTTTTCCCATTTTTATATACTTATTGTTATATTTTTTCTTTTGTTTCAAGTCCTCAGTCTCTCCTTTCAACCTCGAACTTTTCACTTTAAACTTTTAATTTTTAACCTCTAACCTTTTCCCTCTCTTCTATTTCTATTCTTTCCTTGGCAGGTTCGTCTATTATCACAGCCTCCACATCTTCCGCCTCTGCTTTCATCCTCTTCATTCTTCGTGCACTCTCTTCATCATGCACTAGCACACTGCCTTCGTAATAACTCTCATCGTTTTCTTCTGAGGTGGAGTAGGATGATTGAGTATCATTGCCGTCATATTGCTGATATTGTTGCTGTTGCCTTTGTGTGGCTTTGCCTATAAGACTTTTGACGACCGCCTTCAAAATGATGGGGACGAGTAGCATAAAAAGTATGCCTATAAGCACCAGCATGAATAAAAACTTTATCATTTACTCTTCATTTTTTGTTGTTACTGCTTCGGCTACTGATATTTCGTTGATTTCCATTTCGTTGAATTTCAACACTCTGCCTTCGAAAATCTGTGGCCATTTCATATTGTGTGTCGCCATCACAACCGCTGTCTTTTCAAGCGAAATTTTGTGAAGCAACGTCATAATATCCTTTCCTGTCTCTGCGTCAAGGTTTCCTGTCGGCTCATCGGCAAGGATCATTTTGGGGTCGTTGAGCAATGCTCTCGCGATGACGATGCGCTGTTGCTCACCTCCCGACAGCTCATGTGGCATTTTGTAGCCTTTGTTGTCCATGCCCACATATGCCAGCACATTTGCGATTCTTTCCTTTCGTTCACTTTTGTCGCTCACTTCTGTCGCTCTCAACACGAAGTCGAGGTTCTTCTCTACACTTCTGTCGGTCAGCAACTTGAAATCTTGGAATATGATTCCAAGTTCGCGGCGTAGGTATGGGATTTCTTTCCGTTTTATTTTGCGGATATCATAATTTAGTACCGTCGCACTTCCTGCTGATACTTCTGCGTCCGCATATATAGATTTGAGAAACGAACTCTTTCCGCTTCCAACCTTACCTGTGAGGTAGACAAGTTCGCCGACTCTGATTTGCTGTGTCAGATTCTTCAACACTGTCACCTCAGAGTGGTTGATTGATACGTTTTTATAGTCTAACAATATCTCGCTCACAGTCGTAAAGTTTTAATCTTTTGGTGCAATCTTTTTGATTTCGTTGATGTCGATTCCGTTTTCTGTAAGCATCTCAAGCAGATGGTAGAGTAGTGATCCGCTCTGCTCGATGATTTCCTCACGTGAACCCTTAGATGCTTTTATCACAGCTACCACAGCCTCTTCACCAAGGTTTTGAGCCACACGGTTTTTGCCTTCTGCGTGGTTTTTGCCTGCGTAGGTTGAAGGGTCTGCAACGTCTGCCTTGATTTTCTTCTGCACAGCCTCAAGAACTGTCATTCCTCCTTCGTTGACTTCTCCCCAGCATGTGTCTGTGCCTGTGTGGCAAACGGGTCCGACAGGGTTGACACGGATAAGAAGAGTGTCGTTGTCGCAGTCGTTCTTGATGCTGACAAGGTTAAGGAAATTGCCGCTTGTCTCACCCTTGGTCCAAAGTTTGTTGCGTGTGCGTGAAAAGAAAGTCACTTTGCCTGTTTCCACCGTCTTCTCATACGCTTCTTTATTCATGAACCCGAGCATCAACACCTTTAATGTGGCGTCGTCTTGGATGATAGCTGGCACAAGTCCACCAAGTTTATCGAAATCAATAGTCATATTCAATAGTTTTGTGCAAATTTAGAAATAAATTGCGATAATTATGCGAGAAGCTTTGATATTTGTTCAAGTGTGATTTTGCCTTCGTAGATAGCCTTTCCTGTGATCACGGCTGGCACTCCGGCTTCGTCAAGCTCAATGATATCCTCAATCTTGCTCACACCTCCGCTTGCGATAAGGTAAAGACCCGGCTCTGCGGCAAGAATCTCTTTGTAGAGATCCGTTGAGGCTCCTTTTAGCATTCCGTCTTTGCTGATGTCTGTGCAGATCACTTTTGATATTCCGCGTCGACGGTACTGGGAGATAAACGGAATCAATGGCTCCTGGGTTGTCTCGATCCATCCGCCCACTGCGATCTTGCCATCCTTCGCGTCGGCTCCAAGGATGATTTTCTCGCCGCCAAACTTGTCGATCCATCCGCAGAATGTGTCTGGATCCTTCACGGCGATGCTTCCTCCTGTGATCATTGAAGCTCCGCTGTTGAACGCTATTTTAAGATCTTCGTCGCTTTTCAGACCACCGCCGAAATCAATCACGAGGTTAGTCTTAGTGGCGATTGTCTCCAACACTTTATGGTTGACGATGTGGTGTGCCTTAGCTCCGTCGAGGTCGACAAGGTGAAGACGACGAATACCTGCGTCTTCAAACTCTTTCGCTATCTCAAGAGGATTTTCATTGTAAACTTTCTTTTGGTCGTAATCTCCTTGGCTAAGACGGACACATTTCCCGTCGATAATATCAATTGCTGGAATAATTTCAATCATATATTCTTAATTTTCCGCAAATTTACGTAGATTTTCTCATTTTTTGTGATTTTTAGACAGAAAACAACGATAAAGAAAGTCTATATGGCATTCACTGCACGTCTATAGCCGTAAATATAGGTCTAGTGTCAGTTTGAGATGCCTCAGCCTATTGGCTCATTCCCCCATAAAAGTGTGAAAAATTGAAGAATAATCCCTCATAAAAGTGTGGATTTAGATTGGTTGATCCACAATAAAAGTGTGAAATTGAACCAATTGATCCCTCATAAAAATGTAAAATTTAGCTTTAATCTAATGATAATCAATAATCCAATAAATCGCATGGAGCGACAACCAATTGATCGAGACTCATGCCTCTTTTTTTGATCACATCCTCCATGCCGTCGATCTTATACTGACGTAGCTGTTTGGGTTGGCAAAGTTGGATGCCTAATTGTGATTTGTAGATGTCGTAAACCAACTCTGAGCAGTACCATTTGCCGTTGTTGAACTTAAATGCAAGGTCGTATGGCTTGCCTAAGTATTTATTGAACTTGATTTTAACTGGTTCCTTTTTCACACGCACCTTCTTGACATCCTCGTCTTTACCTTGCTTTATCCATTGTTGCAGAGGAGTGAGTCGGACCACTTTGGTTGCTTCCAACACATATGTCTGCTTGTTTTTCTCAACCACGACACCACAATGAGACCATTTTGATCCAGTGGCTTTCTGGATCAATGGCGATTGACGGCTTTTCGACACTTGGAAGAGAATATCTCCTTCCTTGTAATCATCTTGCTTATTTGCCCAACAGACACCGATGGCTACGGATAGAAGGAGCAGGAATATGATGGCAATTTTCTTTTTCATGCAACTCTTAACTCTTAATTCTTAACTATCAACCATTAACCCCCAGCAACGTGTTCAGCATCACACCTCTCACCGCATTGCCCTGCAATAATGCTACTGCGTCTTCGTCGGTGATGGCGATATTGTTGATGAAGAATGGAATTCTGAAATTGCATCCCGACGCATATTCGGAGCATCCGTATGCTGTGCGACCTTTCAGAATACGTCCCCGTTTGCAGATCGGACAAACACATTCTGCTAACGTTGTTGGGGCTGGATTTTCTGTTTTCTTCCTTTTCACCGTCTTTTTTGCTGTCGGCTCACTGCCATCGTCAGCTTTTTTCTTTCTTGGAGCACGTGGCTTCTTCTCTGCTGTCGACGGTGCTGGAATCTCTTTCTTTTCTGCGATTTTCACCGTCGACACGTCTCGTTTCACTGCGTCGACAACTTCGCAAACCATCTTTTTTAGTTCTGCCATGAAGTCGGCCGACTGATATTCTTTTTTCTCCACCAAACGCAGTTTCTTTTCCCATTGTCCTGTCAGTTCGGCTGATTTGATAAGCTCTTGGTTTATAGTGTCGATCAGCTTGATTCCTCTTTCGGTAGGGATGATGTTCTTACGCTGACGGATCATGTATTCTCGTTTGAAGAGTGTCTCGATGATGCCGGCACGAGTAGACGGACGTCCGATACCGTTTTCTTTCATTGCCTCACGTAGCTCTTCGTCTTCCACATTTTTTCCTGCCGTTTCCATGGCGCGGAGCAGAGTCGCCTCGGTGTATGGCTTGGGTGGAGTGGTCTGTTTCTCCACAATTGATGGATTGTGTGGTCCGTTTTGCCCGACAGTGAATGCCGGGATGACGGTGTTGCCCTCCTCTTTGTTGGGATCCTCCGATGGGTTGGCTGGCTTCACGTCGTCGGAATAGACAAGTCTCCAACCCGGATCCACGATTTCTTTACCTGATGTCTTGAATCCTACTTGTGCTGATTCTCCTTCCACAGTAGTTGTCGAAATCTGGCATTCAGGATAGAAATTGGCTATGAAACAACGTGTTACAATATCGTATACGTTGAATTCCTCATGAGTCATATTTGTCGCCAACACTCCTGTCGGGATTATTGCGTGGTGGTCTGTGATCTTTGAATTGTCGAAGATTCGTTTCAGTTTTGGGATCGGTTTCTGCAGCACAGGTGCAGTCAGCAACGAATAGTTCTGTATTCCACCCATTATCTGAGGAATCTTCGGATGCACATCCTCAGGTAGGAATCTTGTGTCGACGCGGGGATATGTGGTGTACTTCTTTTCGTAGAGCGACTGTGCGCATTTAAGGGTCAGTTCGGCAGTGTAGCCAAATCTGCGGTTGCACTCCACCTGCAAAGAAGTCAGGTCGAACAGTTTAGGAGGCAACTCCTTGCCTGCCTTTTTGTCTACCTTGGTGATTGTGAACGGTTGGCCTGTCACCGTCTGCAACACTTTCTCCGCGTCTTCCTTCTTTTTGAATTTGCCTTTTGTGCATGAGAAATTTGTGTTGCAGAATTGCGTTTTCAATTCCCAGTAGAGCTCGGGCTTGAAATTGACAATCTCCTTATGTCTAGCCACGACGAGAGCCAGAGTTGGCGTCTGCACACGTCCTATGGAAAGGGGAGTGCCAGGCACAGAATATTTGATGGAATATGCTCGCGTCGCATTCATTCCGAGAAGCCAGTCGCCGATAGCTCGGAGTGCTCCTGCCGCATACAGGCTGTCGTATTCCGATGAAGGACGGAGGTTGGCAAAACCCTGGGATATGGCTTCGTCGGTAAGTGAGGATATCCAAAGGCGGTAGACTGGCACTTTGCATTTCGCATACTGAAGCACCCAGCGCTGGATAAGTTCACCCTCCTGGCCGGCATCACCGCAGTTCACCACGTATTCAGCTTTGTCGATAAGTCGTTTGATGAGATTGAATTGTTTGCTCACTCCTTTGTCACTTTTCAGTTTGATTCCGAAAGTCGACGGAATGATTGGCAGCGTCTCCATCATCCACGATTTCCACATCGGATCGTAGTCGTGTGGCTCTTTTAGGGTGCAGAGGTGGCCGAACACCCAAGTCACCTGGTAGTCATTACCTTCGTAATAACCATCCATCTTGGCTGTAGCTCCAAGCATACGAGCAATATCGCGTGCCACACTCGGTTTCTCTGCTATGCAAACTTTCATTTCTTCCCGACTCGATTTTGTAGTTCAAAGATAATCAAATTTTGTGAGAATCCTCAATCCTTCATCTTCAATCATCAATCCTCCATCCTCAATCCTCTTTCTTCCCATACGTTATTCCCGGTTCCCTCACCATTGAGATGTCCACTTTGTAGAAAGTTGGAGCGTAGTCGTTCTTTTTCAAGCACATAGTCATGTAGACTGGGGCGTATGTCAGTTTGCCCACCACTTTCAGATTGTCGTTGCAGAGCACTATTGCCTCTTTCAGATCGTAGTCTGGGCAGTCCATGATGTTAGACAGGGCTCTGTGCACTTCGTAATCTTTGCCTGATTTCACCTCAATCGGAAGAATTCTGCCGTGGTATTCTATCACAAAATCTATCTCGCCACGTTTTTTATTGTTGTAGTAGAATGGCTCAAACGAATGTGCTATCAGTTCCTGTGCGACGGCATTCTCGTATACTGAGCCGAAATTGATATCCTTGTCACCATTTATGATACGTAGTTGGATGCCGTTGGCGTATTGTGCGGCAAGCAGACCGATATCGCTTAGAAACAGCTTGAGCAGATTGCGAGACATTGACAGCTTGAGTGGCATCTTTGGTTCTTCCACATTGTAGACGGGAATGGCCACACCTGCGTTTTTCAACCAAAGGAATCCGTTGTGGTAACGGTCGTATTTGGCATTTTCGTTGAGGCTTTTCAAAATGAATCGTTTGTTCTTCTCATTAAGTTCTGGCGGAATCAAATCGTATATATGATTGATTTGCAGCTTGTCTTTGAAGTCGTATTTGGTGATGTCACGTTTGTAGAGCGTTATGATGTCGCGTTGTGCAGCCATCACCTCCTGAAGATTGTTTGTCTCCAGGTATTTCTTTACGGCTTCTGGCATTCCTCCCACTACAAGATATAGTCTGAACAATTCCATCATTTTCTGATGTATGAATGAGTCGACGGGAGTGCGGTTGTCCCACGATAGCTGCAGATGCTCGATCACTTTGTCGCCGATGCCTATCGCGCGTATGAATTCTTCAAAGTCGAGTGGAAACATCTCCTTCACGCTCATGTATCCCACTGGTTCTGAACGCAGATCAGTAAGCTCCACACCAAGCAAGGATCCGCTCATGATGTATTTGTATGAACCGTCGTCGACAAGAAATTTTATCGCCGTCACTATTTCCGGACACACTTGCACTTCATCAAAAAATATCAGTGTCTCTCCTTTGATCAATGGCTTTTTTGTGGCTGTAGATATGCGAAACAGTATGTCTTCTCTTCCGTTCGCATTTCTGATTGCATCTGCAAATTCTTGGTTTTCCACAAAATTTATCTCCACAAAACTTTTGAATTTTTTGCCGAATTCTCGTATCGCGAATGTTTTTCCTATCTGTCTTGCACCTGTCAGCAGAAGTGCTTTTTTGGATGTTTTGTAGAAATTTTCTAAGTATGTTAATATATTTCTTTGAATCATAATATTTTATCTTTTCGTAAAATGTTGCTATAACCTAAAATTTCCATTTTTCTATGCAAATTTCGCTCAAAATTTCCACTTTTCCAAGCTTTTTGACCCCGAAATTTCCACTTTTCCAAGGTAAAAACGGCTAAAATTTCCACTTTTCCAAGATATTTTTGCCAAAAATTTCCATTTTTCCAATGTAAAATTGGCTGAAATTTCCATTTTTCCAAGATGTTTTGCTTGAAAATTTCCACTTTTCCAGGATTCCTTGTCTGTGATGGGCAGGTTTCGAAAACTGCCATACGAGTTGGTTCAATCAAAAATTATAAATGCGTAATTGAGATGTGTCACGTGGGGATGTATGGACATATATTTCTAAAAATTAAATAAATTGGGCATTTTGCCACATTGTCATTGTGAAATTAATGCTGATCTGACATTTTATTCTTTATCCGCAGGTTTAGATAAGAAAAAATTATAAATTTGAATCTCAAATGGAATTTGTGAGAATGAAAATCATGAATTCTAGAAAATGAACTTAAATAGTCTCAATGAGCGAAAAATTCTATTGAAATGAAAAGTAAATTTTGTTTTTTAGTCCTATCTCCTTTATTACTATCTTGTAATCAGACGGGTACAAATGTGATGCTTCGTAAAGAGGTGAAAACGGAATCTTTGGATTCAACGAAACTATTTGTAAAAATTGTTCCATTCACTTCTCCCGACCGTCAGCGATTGGATGTCCGTGGTAATGTCGTGAAATTGGTGGTGCATAGTGCTGATTATTATAAATCCACGTCTTCTTATTTGGAACAAGAGTGGAAAAAGGAGTCTTATGTGTTCGACAAAAAAGGAAAGGCTTCTCCAAAAGAACGTGGTGATAAAGAGTCCCGAAATGAAAAAGGTCAGCTGGTGAGAGTGGAAAATGTGCTTCCTGATTGGGGAATTACTACGTGCAATACATATAAATATAATGCCGATGGTTTTGTAGACTCTATAATCTCTAAAAATTTAGGTTATTCTGAAACCTCTTTTGAATATGATTCCAACCAAAATTGTATATCATCGAAGAAGAAATTGGTTTCTGAAGGCACGGAGGAGGTGTCTGTCGTCACTTATCAAATCCTTGAGACTGACAGTATAGGAAATTGGACCAAAAGGTCTGCAAAGATGGTTATGAACAGCGAGTCTTTGTTGGGCGGAGGAGAAAAAGAAACTCATGAGACGGATATGCTGGAATGGCGAGAGATCTCTTATCAGAAGTGATCTTTTATTCACTTGTAGAAACTTGCAATTAGACAAAGAAATGGGCAGGATAGAACCTGCCCTCATTTTTTGTGTTTAGAAATAATATCCGAAATTAAACATAAATGCTACTCTGCGTGTGCGTTCACCCCAATAACCGGTCAGTGAGAGCGGCCCCGCGCCAGTGTCGTAGCTGTAGCCTAACTGCGCACCCCAAGTGAGGTGGTCTTTCATGACAGCTTCTCTGACGCGATCGGCGATTGTTCCACCGTCGACAGTCGCTTGTATATAATGATTGTCTCCGATACGCTGCTGTAGATCAATTCCTCCGAACAAAATACCATTATCTGCGATTAATTCCACGTTTGCCATACCTGCCGCAACAATCTGTTGGTCCATTTTCATTCCTGATTTCAATCCTCCGATTGTATTGAGCAGGGCAAACGGTGCCGGGCTGTCATCCACCCCTGTTAGGAGGGCTCGTCCACGCACGTGTGGGCCAACGGTGAATCGAGGCGTTCCTATTGGAATAACAGTCTTCCAATTCATCTGGAACACTGGAAGTGGTCTGTCGTTAATGTAATATATGAGATTGCTGGTCACCAGGCTTGCACTACACTTGAAAATAGTTCCCTTCAAAGGAAAATTTTCTGAGTTGAGTGAGTTGTATTCCGCTTGGGCATAGAGTGTGAAGAAATGGTCGTTTTTCTCTGTGCTTGGCGACGGAAGCCCTTGGTCGACGAGAATATCAGTGTATTTATACCAGTCGAAGCGGAGTCCGAATGTGTATTGCACCTTATTCCACTCCTGCGAGAAATAGAAGCGTGGACATTGGTGATATGATGTGATTACGGCAGCGCGTTCTCCATAGTTGTAGAATTGAAACTCACCGTGCTCAAAGAAATAGGATGATCCGAAGCGACTGTTTTTTTCGGTGAATTTGTCAAAACTCATCTCTCCCTTCAGTCGTAGTCCAAGACGTGCATACAGTTGCACCATCATGTTCTTTTTCTTTGTAGGCAGCATGAATTGAGGGTTTACGTGCAGCGACGCATACTCATCGTTGTCGAATCGAGCTCCTAAGTTGATAGAGCTGGTGCGGAATGTTTTTCTGAACGCATTATTCTGGTCGTCGTCAGTATCTGATTTTTTAGGGGCGGTATAAACTATATGATTGTATGGACGGTGCCCGTCGTTCAGCAGAGAGTCACGTAGCTGCACTATCAGTGGCAATAGCTGACGGGCTCTGGTCTCTCCACGTTTTATCAGAGTGTCGATTTCCTCTTTGCCGAAGCTGGAACTTGCGAATCCTGTCACGTCGACGTCGATATATATATGTGTGTCCTTGATATTTTTGTCGTAGAGATTCGAGCTGCTAAGTTCAAGGAGGTGAGTCATAAGATTGGTGAAATTATCATAGTTCACCGCCTCCTGTGAGTGCGACACCAGGTCGACTCCCACGATAATATCCGCGCCCATACGTCGTGCCACATCCACTGGGTAGTTGTTGGTCACAAATCCGTCTACGAGCATCAATGAGTCTTTATGAATAGGGGTAAAAACGCCGGGAATAGCCATCGACGCGCGCATCGCCATAGCAATGTCTCCATTGTGAAACTCATATATTGAGCCGGTTTTCACATCCGTCGCATTACATGCGAAAGGGCGGGGAAGAGTGTTGAAATCCACATTGTCGTCCACTCCTTCGGTAAGATGAGTGAGCATACTTTCAATGTTCATTCCATCGATCAATCCCGTCAAACCACCTTGGCGGATTCGACGTTGCGGATCAAGGGAGACGCGAAGCTGATAAGTCTCGTTCATCTTCTTGGAAGTCAACAGCTTATTTCCATAATTAGGAGAGTCTAAAAGAAGGTCGCTCCAGTCCGTGGCACGAGTCAGACTGTCCAACTGGTTGGCATCATAGCCGATAGCGTACAGACCCCCCACGATGCTGCCCATAGAGTTGCCGACAACGATGTCGATAGGCAGACCAGCCTCTTCAAGCACTTTGATAACACCAATGTGAGCCAAACCTTTCGCACCGCCACCCGCAAGCACAAGAGCCACTTTCGGAATTTTTTTCTGCACAGACGAATCCTGCTCAGGTATGATTGGATTCTCATTTTCAGCCCAAACAGACGAAAAACAAACACAAGAGAGCAGAAGCAGTAATATTTTTTTCAATGTAATGTGTATTTTTTTCATATTTCCAGCCACAAAGTTACATCAAAAGCCCGATAAAATCTAATTTATAATGCGCAATTCGTAGTGCATAATGCGGAAATTGATGGGGAAGATATCGAAGGTTTTTCACATATAGGCATGGATATCGCAATTGTATAGACGCAACAATGGCATTTTTATGGATGATTGAAGGATCCCTTATATTATGAGGATTAAAGACCAGATGAAAATTTTTGTAAGGTAGAAATTTCCAATTTCGGAAATTCTATTGTTTTGAGAATGTCAAAATGAGCGTCGTTTGTTACAATGAGTTCTGCGTTTGAAGCTATTGCACAATCGACAAATTTGTTGTCATCTGGATCTGAATTGATGAGGTTGAAATGATAATAAGCGGTTTGGAATTTAGTAGTACTAAGTTTGGCTATCGCTTCTACAACATTGTAGGCGATTTCTTTTGTCGTTTTCTGACTGATAATCTCTTCGTATTCATTGAGAATTTCAGTGTTGACGCACAGAGAAACTGAACCATCCAAAATACATGTCCAAACATTATGGAATGGACTCTTGGATGGTAATGATTGTAGCAAACAATTGGTATCTAGAACAATAAGTCTCATTTTCTGTATGGTGTTCTCATGTGTTCCTTGCCCCAAGTCTCAATAGTCTCTTCATTTATAGCTCCGTCTTCCCATAATGCATCTATAGCTTTTTGGGCTTTTTCTGCGAAGAATTTTGCAATTAGATTCTTGAATTCGTCAAGATCAGATTGTGAATGGATACAGTTTACTGCATTCCACAATTCTAATTTAGCTAATTCGGAATATGACATAACTTAAAAATTTTAGATTCTGAAAAATATATGGTTGTATCCCATCAACCATAAGTTTTTATGCAAAAATATGTATTCCGTGGTTAATTTGGAAATAATCAGAGATTTGTTTTTCAGAAAAAACTGAGCTTTCCCGAAAATGGATATCATTGAATAATACTACGTGCATTTACAGATGATGATATGGAATATATCAGTATTCTGCGACTGGACGGACCGCTTGTCCTGAATATCGCAAACTGATTCTGCCTAGTTTTTTCATGTCGGAATTAAACTGAAATGTGGTGGAATACAAGGAATAGTCATCGCTGGTATTAGCACACCAATAGTAGCCAAACTCGCCTGATTTAACTAGTTCTGGGTAAACGTTGATTCCTCCGGCTGGAAGAAAAATTGAATTTTTGTTGTCTTTCTCTTTACTTGATACCATATAGCCATTCACTCCATTTAGATTCGTCCAATTCCAGTCGCAATGGTCGATAAGTTCTTTGAATTCTGATTCTGTAGGAGTCCTCCATAGTCCACCCCAATTCATGGATGCCGCATCATGAGAATATGTGAGATTACCGCATGAGTCTACAACATTTTTTACTAATAGAATGTCTTCAGAATCGTCGTATTCATATCCATTAATCCAACCATAAATCTCCTTTTCTTCAATTTCTGCCCATGAATAGTATCCGCCGTATTCTTCAGGTTTGATGGCTCCAACGTTCATTGTCGCCCATTTGAGTCCACTTGGCAAACCAAGATCAACATATTCATGAAGATCTTCTTCTTCCGGATCTTCCTCGTTTTCGTCATCTTCAAAACAAGATGTCATGCTGACGCAGAAAAGAATCGACGCCAATTGCCATGTATATAATCTGAATTGGTTCATAATTAGATCTTTGATGAGTTTGTCATGAAATATATTTGTAGGCAAAATTATATCAAAAGATTGGAAAAATATAATTTGCTGTATGATTATTGTGACCCTGTTGGCTTTTATGTGGTTGAAAGAACTTTATTCATAAGGTTTAATGCAAAACCTTAGATTTGCAAAGTCAATT
>DGHQ01000003.1 GCA_002392915.1 Bacteroidales bacterium UBA3844
GGCATCTGTGAGTCCATCTCCTGCGGTGGGGAAACGACCTCCACCTGATGATCCTGCAGCCAGATATGGTTCAGCGTGAATGCAATCGAGTCGAGCGTCGCTTCGCGCTTCTGCGGCTTCAGCTCACACTCCCACACCGTGATGCAGTGCCACCCCATCTCTGCCAGCCTGCGTTGCTCCTCCTTGTCGCGCTCCTGGTTCCTGCGGATTTTCGCCACCCAGAACTCACGGTTCGTCTTCGGAATCTTGCAGCACTCACTATTCGTTAACATGTAATTGTCCCCTTTTCCCTTTGGAGAGGGGTTAGTGACAAGGCTCTTATGTCCATGCCAGAAACACCCGTTCACGAAGATACATGTCCTGTATTGCTTCAGCACCAGATCCGGATGTCCAGGCAGCCGCTTGTGATAGAGCCGATAGCGGAATCCCCTCTTCCACAGCCCACGCCTCACTATCATCTCGGGTTTCGTATCCTTCCCCCGGATGGCCGCCATGTTTTTATGGCGTTGTTGTGTAGTGAGGTGGTCCATAGTCTTTACCTTATTGACACTTCGTAAATCTCAACTATATGTTCTGTGTGAAATACTGACAGCCATTAGGGCCTGTCTCAATTTTCCCAAAACCATATCTGCATGCAGATGGAGTTTCGAATTTTAATTTTTTGTATAGATAGTCCTCAAGAGATTTCCTGTAAATAATATGGTAGCAGCCTATCTCACCTTTCGTGTTAACGACTAACATCCCGTATGCCTGATGAGCTGCCTCCCATGGCATGCTTGGCACCATTCCCAATGCAATATCAGTAACAAACCGTCTGACCTTTGCTTCATATTGTTTTTCTTGTTTGTTTTCATTGGGAATCTTATTGGATTGATTTTGCTTAGTTTATCTGTCAAAGTAGAAAGAATGCGCGTGTCTTCACTATAGCTCAGAACTAAAAGGTCTGAAACGATTTGGGGTAACATGCTGTCCACCAACATCAGGTTCTCCCCAAAAACAGATTCACCCTTAGCATTTCAGCTAATCAATTGAACGGCTTGTTAACACACGCGCACCAGCGACTCTCCGAAAAAAGCTGAGATTGCCGACAAGGTACGGATGGTGAAGTTGTGCTGACCACTGAGCCACTTTGTTACCTCACTAGGACGTTTGCCCAAAGCCTGAGCAAACTCCAGTTTCGTCAAGCCACGCTGCACCATCAGGTCGTTGATGCGATTGGAGATGGCATACTCCAAGTCTACCTCCTGCTGGATGTCGGCAGGCACCGCCGCCAACATCTGTTTGAATGGGGTTTTCATCGTCTTCATAGGTCAAACGTTTTATCAGTTTCTATTTTGTTCTCAGACACCATAATAGTGCCATCTTTCACTCCCTCTTTTATGAGGCGGTCGAAGTTCTGAAGCGTCAGTACATAACCGCTCAGTTCCTTGCTCTCCTCGTAGGTCTTTGTGTTTTTCACACCACCATTACCAAGAATTAGAATCTTGTCAGACAGACGTAAGCAATAGAGCCGTAGCTTCGACTGCACGGTAGGCAATGCAACAACGCGATCACTCATCTTCCCCTCAGGTCTGAAATAGCGTTCCAAGGCTCCGAAGTCGGCAATTTTACCAAGGAAGACCACAATACGCATCAAATCAGGGCTGAACTCCACATCGTCTTTGAACTTGTTGAAAAACTGTTCAAACTCCGTATCGTCTTCCGATAGGAACTGGATGGTGTAAAGCGTGCAATTCTTTGCTTCTTCTACTAAAACTAATTCGGCTTCGCTCATAATTGTATTCGTTTTTATTCGCTGCAAATATACAACAATTATTTCACTTTTAAGTGTAATGATGAAAGAAATTTATGCTTTGTTCTTCATTTTTAACAATTATAAGAGAGTTTGACCTTGGAATCTTAACAAACCCGGTAAAATCTTAAAGAATGCCGGAATATTTTGAGACTCAGAAAGATCGCATTACCTTTGCGGAAAAAATGGAATACAGATTTAAACAAGTCGAAGCTGCAGACATGTGTCAGCGTATCATTTCAGTAATTGCCGGAAAGTATATTGAACAGGTTTTGGAAAATCATGGAAGACTGGAACTTTCAATTATACAACCTCATACGGAAGACTCTGGAAATAAAATTGTAATAGAGGTATCAAAGGATGCCGATGCGACCATCAAAGCCACACCTCTTTCTTCTATAAAACACGGCGATGGTGATGTATGGGCTTTTATTGAAAAATTCCTGCCTGATTATTACCATCGTGATGACGTTCTTCACTACGACATCTACTCACGCTATATAGACCATGAGGATTTAGCTGAGGGAGATGCGGAATGGATATATGCAGATTTCGGCTCTGACAAAGATAAAGTTAAGGATACCATCGACCAAATGGAAAAAGAATTTGCATATGAAGCGTTAGCAAGTTGGTTAGAAACACACGGGCCAGAAAGTTGGTGAGTTTATACCACAGATTTCAGATAGCATTCGTAATGCTGATCTAACAGTTCAACGTCTGGTGCAAACTTCTCTGGCATCAGCATCTTCTTATGGTGCAAGCCAACCAAATAATGTTGAGTCTGTTCATCCTTCGCTCCATCAATCATCTGTTCTGATATGACAATCTCATAGTCGGGCGTGATTGCTATCAAGTATTTGTCGTAAGCGCGATGGAAGGTTGGAGTCATACATAAACCATTCTTTGGGTTGGTGCGGTTTCTCGTATCATTTGCCCAGCCAGATATGTGGCAAGCTTCCAACAGCGGAGTATTTGAAATACCTGTGATGCAGCAATGATTGTCGTAGGCTGATAACACGGTGTCGTGGAAGAAACGCTGGTTCACACGCTGACGCACCACAACTTCACGTGTCTTACCTTCTGGCAAGTCATCCGTGCTGATTTCTGTGTATTCTTCCAACGTTTGGCCCATCCTTTGAGCCAACAACTGTTCGCTCTCGAAAATCACCTTCTCTGGATTCTGCTCAAACTCTGCCCAAATGATAGGGTCGAGTTTCCCTGCATGTGACAGACCTTTTGCTTCCACACCACTATCGAAGTGACCTAAATTACATATTTTCGTATATAAACCACCTGGCGAGCGACCGATAATTTTCGCCCACTTGATGATTTCAGGGGAAGACTTACGTGCTTTTATGAACGGAATTTTGCAATAAACATTGATTGCCATCTTCAGTTCTTCCTCAGTCCAATTGGGATTCCTTTTCATCATGCAGTTGCCTTTAATCGTAGGGGGTTATCACCAAAAGGCATTTCAGCATAGTTCGCAAAATAGGTGCGCTGTGCCTGTGCATCGAATTCTGATGAATAAACGCACTTGCCTCCAAGTTCCTGCATAGCAATACGGAAGCCGCCAATACCAGCAAACAAATCAATGAAAGTAAACTTTGGATTCTTTGGCGCTGGGAATGTTACATTGAAGAATTCAGCAAACAGATCATTCTCCAACGGACTTTCAGCTGCCTTCATTACTGTCTCGTTGCTGACATCATCCCACTTAGGATTCTTCTTGTCTTGCTGATGCTTGTATTCTATATAGTCGCGTATCGCTTCGAGAATTTCGTAGCGTTTCTCTCCAGATGCAATATCGTGTTTACCATCAAGGGTATGAAGATAGTGACTAAGGATTGCGACCTGTGTTTCATACGAAGTGGGGCCGTAAACTTTAACACCGTCTTCCGTTGTTTGTTCTGGGAAATCTGATATATTTATTCCTTTTGTTTTCATATTGGCCACAAAATTATAAAGAAAAAATGGAAATAAAGAAAATAGAGATAAAAAAAATGTTTATTGCCTTTTCTTTAATATTTCAAAAGACTCACGACAGGATTTTGGGGCTTGGAGGCGGTTTGTCGCATCTCTCCTACTCCGTCGCAACAAGTCGGAGAAGATTTGGCAGGATTATTTGGAATGAGCCGATAATCCCAGTAATTTTGCATCGTGGTAAAGAGAAATCACACCGCGAAGATTTAAGATTCATACGTTATAATAATAAGTTAGATTTGTTTTTTCTTTTTCATAGTGCATTTAGGTTTTTAGTTAGTAATTAGTTAGTAAGATGTATGTAGGGTCTGCAGGGATGCAGGCCCTACATGCGTTATGTGGCGGAGGAATCGTGGCGAGAATTACTTGTTTTTCTTTTTCATGACACCCAGTTCCACCTTATACATTCCGACGACA
>DGHQ01000024.1:0-34414 GCA_002392915.1 Bacteroidales bacterium UBA3844
TTATTTTTCAGAAATGTTCATAAATCGCTGATATTTAAGTCCTAGGGCTCGCGCCCTAGGTTGGGGTGTTTCGTGCCTTCGGCACCGTTGCGTGGGACATTTAGAGTGTAATGTCACGTCACGTAGGGTGATTATTGCGTAGGGCTCACGCCCTACGCTATGATGTGTCGTGCCTTCGGCACTGGGAGATTCCAAATTTACATTTACATTCATGTCGCGTAGGGTTGAAACCCTACGCTATTGGATGTCGCACCTGCGGTGCTACGGGGAAAAACAAAAAAAGACGCGATTACTCGCGTCTTCCTCTCATTAAGATACCTAATTTTTTACTTATACAAACACAAATACGGTGTGTCTTCCGTCGCTCTACAACGGAACTTTACTCCTTTCTCTACGACAAAAGTTTCAAACTTCTTATATGTTTTCCACTCTGTCTCTCCTGGCATCAACACTTCCAACTTTCCTGACGTTACTGTCATGATCTCTATTGTTGATGTGCCAAACTCATACTCTCCTTTTGCCATGACTCCGATTGTGGCACGGCCTTCCGCACTCTCCAACGCAATGCTCTTTACATTACCGTCGAAATATTCGTTCGTCTTAAACATGATTATTTTGCTAATAAAAGTTTCATACACTTCTCAAGAGAGTCTGTCCAATATGGAACAGATGCTCCAGCCTCAGCTATCTTTCTCTTGCTCAACACACTGTAAGCTGGTCGCTCCGCTGGTGTCGGATACTCATAGCTCTCTATCGCATGAAGGTTGGCTTTGCATCCTGCCAACTTGAATATATATTTTGTGAAGTCAAACCAACTTGCAACTCCATCATTTGTATAATGGTAAACCTCACATCCCTTGATGCCTTTGTTTACTAAATGCATGATTGCCTCAGCCAAATCTGTGGCGTATGTCGGTGTTCCTACCTGATCGTAGACAACAGAAACGTCTTCGCGCTCGCTGCCCAAACGGATCATCGTCTTTACAAAATTATTTCCGAACTCGCTGTATAGCCATGCTGTGCGGACGATCGCAGCGTCGCCACCCACCTCTCTGACAAGAGTCTCTCCGCTCAATTTCGTTCTTCCATAAGCTCCTAATGGCGACGTAGGATCACTCTCCTTCAACGGTGTGTTTCCTTTGCCATTGAATACATAATCTGTTGAGACGTGGACTAGCTTAGCCCCAATCTCCTTGGCTACGACAGCCAAATTGCCCGGACCAACCGCATTAATTTTATGAGCTATATCCTCATTCGATTCCGCCTTGTTGACGTCTGTATATGCAGCACAGTTGATGATAACATCAGCTTTTGCATTTTTCAATATTGTACGTAGGGATTCCAAATCCGTGATATCCACCTCTGGCATATCTGTGAAAGTGAAACTATGCTGTGGATAGTTGACAGAGATCTTTCTGAAAGAGTTACCTAACTGACCGTTTCCTCCTGTAACAAAAATATTCATCTTCCCGATACATATATTAGAACACCTCAGCGTCCTTCAACAAAGGATGCTTTGTGTCTTTTTCTGACAATAAAAATTCACAATCTAATTTAGGCCATTCGATTCCTACCTGCGGATCATTATACATAATGCCCGCATCTGCCTGAGGAGCATACACATTGTCCACCTTATATGTGAAAACAGCCTCATCGCTCAACACTAAGAAGCCGTGAGCGAATCCGCGTGGGATGAAAAGCTGACGGTTATTTTCCTCACTCAACTCCACGGCCACGTATTTTCCAAAAGTGGGTGATGACTTTCTTATATCAACAGCTACATCAAGGACTGAGCCTTTTACCACACGCACAAGTTTTGCCTGCGATGCGTCTCCTTTCTGATAATGGAGACCTCTTAACACTCCCTTAGATGATTTCGATTGATTTTCCTGAACAAACTCTACATGGTGTCCAATATGCTCGTCAAACTCGGCCTGTTTGAACGACTCATAAAAATAGCCTCTGCTATCACCAAACACTTTAGGTTCTATAACAAACACGCCTTTTACCGACTGTTCAATATAATTCATAATTTTCAATCAAAATTATTGTTAACCAACGATATGATATATTGTCCGTATTTTGTCTGCTTCAGACTATTTCCAAGCTCCAAAAGCTGTTGATCAGAAATCCAACCGTTACGCCATGCGATTTCCTCGATGCACGCGACATAAAAACCTTGACGGTTTTGGATTGTCTCAACAAAATTGGAAGCTTCAAGCAAAGAGTCACAATTTCCAGTGTCAAGCCATGCGAATCCACGTCCGAAAAGTTCTACTTTCAGAGTGCCTTCCTGCAAATATGTCTTGTTAAGATCTGTGATCTCATACTCTCCTCTCGCACTTGGTTTAAGCTCTTTTGCTCTTTTGCAGACGGTGCTGTCATAGAAATACAATCCAGGCACCGCATAATTGCTTTTAGGCTGCGCAGGTTTTTCCTCCAATGAAGTGACGTTGCCGTTTTCATCGAAACCTACAACACCGTATGCTCTAGGATCCCTGACATAGTATCCGAAAACCATAGCGCCTGATTTAATCTGAGCTGCTTTCTTAAGCATCGATGAAAAGTTCTGACCATAGAACATGTTGTCACCAAGAATCAGACAAGCGTCGTCGCCCGCCAAAAACTCCTCACCAAGGACAAATGCTTGAGCCAAACCATTAGGTTTTTCCTGCACCTTGTATTCAAAACGCATTCCGAGCGACTTACCGTCTCCAAGCAACTGCTCAAACATCGGCAAATCTCTAGGGGTAGAAATAATCAAAACTTCCTTGATTCCTGCCAACATTAATGTCGACAAAGGATAATAGATCATAGGTTTGTCATAAACAGGCATAATTTGCTTGCTTATGGCCTTAGATAATGGGAAAAGGCGAGTGGCACTGCCACCCGCCAAAATTATACCTTTCATTTTTTCAAAAGAACCGTTTTAATTGCATTTTCCAACTCAGCCTCTGGCAAGGCTCCTCTGTTAGCCTGAGGTTCACCGTTAACAGGAACAAAAATCAGAAGTGGAATGCTCGTCGCTCCAAATGCCTGAGCCAAGTCTCTGTTCTTATCAACATCAATCTTGTAAACATCAATCTGATCTTTATACTTCACCGACAACTTGTCCAAGAATGGAGAAATTGTACGGCATGGACCACACCAAGTGGCATAAAAATCAATCACACATGGCTTCTTGCCCTTATACTGCCAAGTCGGACTCTGGACAAAATCACAAATCTGTGCACGGAACTCATCCTGATTAATGTGTTTCACCAAAGAATTCTGTGCTGCCGCAAAAGAACTTGTCATAAACAACAACGTCAAAGCGGCGAATATTTTAATCACTGTTTTCATATCGTTTTTTTACTTTTCAAAATAACACTATTTTGTTTCTTCGGGCTCAAAGATAGTGCTAAATGTTCAAAATGGATTATAATATTTCATTTTTTTCTACTTTCAAAAACAAATAAATGTTAAAGAGAAAATCAACATCTCTGTTTTTCAGCAACTTAGAAATTATAAAAAATCATAGTTTTTTTGCCATATCATTGATATTTTGACCAATATGTTCAAATTATAATAATTTTAAAAAGCTTCTTAGTATATTTGTAAAAAAATATGATTATATGAATAAAAAATCATTTTACGCTGGTGCTATAGGCTTTCTCATAGGCGGTCCGTTGGGAGCAATCATAGGCTTTGTGCTCGGATCCATTATTTTTTCTAACAATAAGGAAAAAGAAAATAATTCAGGCGACGGCAATGAAGGAGGCGAAAACAATTTCAAATACTGCATTCTGGTGTTGCTCAGTGAGGTGATGAAGGCTGACGGCAGACTCATGAGCTGTGAGTTGGACAGAGTGAAGGCGACTATACGCAGATACTATAAGACTGAAAATGAACAGAAATCAGCTCTTAAGCAGTTTCAAACTATCCTCGACCATCACCATAATCTTGAGGCAATATGCAGCAGTATCAACAAACGTCTCAACTACATCGCCAAATCAGAGCTTATCATGGAGCTGCTGGCGGTGGCTTACGCTGACGACCATTTTGACACCACAGAAGAGTCAATAATTCAGAAAATAGTAAAAAATCTCAACATCACGTCGCAAGAATATAAAAGTATCTACATGCTTTTCATGAAAAAATACAAGCAGGGATACTATAACGGTGAGAGGTCTCAGCAGTCGTCTTACAACAATAACAGCAGTTCTAACAATTCAAGTGGCAGCAGCTATAATCGCAACAGTGATTCGAGCTACAACCGCAACTACAACACAAACAGCAACAGCGGTTACAACAATGGCTATTCCAACTCGAATTCCAGCAACAACAACTACCGCAGGTCAGGCAGCATTTCAGTGAGTGAGGCTTACGACATTCTTGGCGTGGCTGGCAATGCGTCGGATGCGGAAATCAAAAAAGCATACCGCGTCCTGGCGATGAAATACCATCCCGACAATGCGGCGGCTTTGGGTGAAGAGGCAGTTCGCCAGGCAAATGAGTCGATGAAACAGATAAATATGGCATGGGATGTGGTGAAAGAGGCAAGAGGAATGAGATAAAATTAAAATTAGAAATACTAAATGCAAAATGCTAAATTGTGGTGAATCGGATCTATGCTTCGGCATTTACACATCAAATTAGAAATGCTAAATGATGCAGTAAGTATTATTAAATGTCGGCACGTTAAATTATGGATGATAAAAAAAATTGGGGGATTCTAGCATTAATAGGCGGAGGTCTACTGGCTATCATAAATGTCAAGGTTGCTCTTGGTTCCTTATTTATTATTATAGGAATAATAGGATATATATTTTTATCCACTGACAATGAAAAAAAATCCGACCAAGAAAAACTATCCGACTACAGATATGCCATCCTTGTTCTGCTCGCCAGAGTGATGAACGCCGACGGGAGACAGATGAAATGTGAGCTGGATGTCGTCAAGTCAGCAATACGCAGATACTATATCACGGAGGATGAACAAAAAAAAGCTCTCAAACAACTCCAGTCTATCCTAAACAATATTGACAAATATAAAAAGTATAATCTAAACGAAATTTGTCGCTCTATAAACAAAAAAATCGGATACAACTACACGAACAAATCGGAACTTATAAAGATGTTGCTGTCTGTGGCATATGCCGACGGCGATTTTGAAAAAAGAGGATTGTTCAGTGAGGAAAATGAAATACAAATGATCGTCAACCATCTGGGAATCTCATCTTACGCATACGAAAATATCCTGAATTACTTTAAGAAAAAGTACGAACAAAAGGGAAAGTACAAACAAAAAAAATCTAATACAAATTCCAATAACAACAAGGATTGTAACTTCAGAGATGCCATACTCCAACTGCTTGCCGAGGTGATGAAGGCAGACGGGAAACAGATGAAATGTGAGCTGGACAGAGCGAAAGCCACTATCCGCAGATACTATCAAACTGATGAAGAACGGTTAGCCGCGCTCAAACAGTTTCAGTCAATCATCAACGACAAAAAGAAAGCCAACGTCATCAAATTATGCAACATTATCAATCAAAAATTCGACTATGCCGCCAAATCAGAGCTTATCATGGAGCTGTTGGCAGTGGCTTACGCCGACGACAACTTCAGCGAGATTGAAGCGTCGACAATAAACAAGATTGTGACTAATTTGCAAATTTCTCGAAAGGAGTATAAAAGCATCAAGAATATCTTCAGGAAAAAATACAACCAGGGAGAGTATAAATATGATGAAAATCGCAATGAATATAATGAAAGCAACGAAAATAAAAAGAAAGACGAAAATAAAAATAGATCGAAATCGAATTCTAACCGCAGCAAATCCGGAAGCATTTCAGTGAGTGAGGCTTACGACATCCTCGGTGTGGCAGGCGACGCATCGGATGCGGAAGTCAAGAAGGCATACCGTGTGTTGGCGATGATGTATCATCCAGATAAAGTTTCCTCATTGGGCGACGAAGCGATCCGCCAAGCAACAGAGTCGATGAAACAGATCAACGCAGCCTGGGATGTGGTGAAAGAGGCACGAGGAATGAGATGAAATAAAATTATAAATTATAAATGCGAAATGCTAAATTATGCCGTAGGCGTTATATGCCGGTAGGGGAATAAATTTCGCATTTCGCATTTCGCATTTCGCATTTCGCATTTCGCATTTTATTTTTTTTGCCACAAAATACAAAATCATGATTGAGAGATTTTTTTTTAATTCTATAGTTTTTATTATGGCGTGGTCTCCATTGATCATTGGCATCGTATTGGCAATCATCACAATAATATCCATAAACCAAAAGGTGAAAGACAAACAATCGTCAAAGGGGAAAAAATTCAACTACGAATCCGACTTCAAATATTGCATCCTTGTTTTTCTTGCGGAAATAATGAAAGCAGACGAGAAAACGATGGTTTGTGAGCTGGACAGTGTAAAATCTACAATACACAGATACTACAAAACGGAAGGTGAACAAGCGGCAGCCCTTAAGCTATTCCAGTCTATCCTTAACAAAAATAACATTATATTAGACGAAATTTTCAACCGAATCAATCAAGGATTCGACTACGCTGCGAAATCTGAGATTATCATGGAGTTGTTGGCAGTGGCATATGCCGACAACTATCTCCGTAGCGTTGAGGAAACAAAAATGCAATTTATCGTAGAGAATCTGAATATATCACAAGAGCAATACAGAAGCATCAAAGCCATTTTCAAGGAGAAGAACGATGGCGGATGTTACAAAGAAGAGACCTACAAATACACTGGGTTCAGCGAAAACACATACAACAACCACTACGACCAAAAATGGTATAGTTCAAAAAACAAATCAGAACTCAACTATTACATCCTTGTGTTGCTCGCAGAAATGATGAAAGCAGACAGCAATTACAAGACTTGTGAAATGGATCGTATCAAGACTACAATACGTGAACGTTACAAATCAGAAGAAGAACAAAAGGCTGCACTCAAACAGTTTCAAACTATCCTTGAAGGTGGCTACGACATTGATGAAGTCTACCGTCGCATCAACGAAAAATTCGATCACACTGCAAAATCGGATATTATCATCGAGCTGTTGAATGTGGCTTATGCTGACGATATATTCTCCAAAATCGAAGAGTTCACATTCACCCAAATAAGACATAATCTTAACATCTCACGTGCGGAATACCAAAACATTTTTCTGCGTTTCAAAGTGGAGCAAAGAGAGAGGAAAAAGAATTTTACCAAACAGTCGAAATCATCGAAATCAAAAAAGAAATCCTCTAAATCTGGCAATAATAAAAAGGATCAACGTCAAAATTCAAATAAAGAAAACCATAAGAATTATGACCATAGCAACCAGAACGAAGAGAATAAAGAGAGCCATAAATTCAGCAGTGTTTCCGTGAACAACGCATACGACATCCTTGGAGTGGCAGGCGACGCATCGGATGCGGAAGTCAAGAAGGCATACCGTGTGTTGGCAATGATGTATCATCCTGATAAATTTTCTTCGTTGGGCGACGAAGCTGTTCGCCAAGCCACAGAATCGATGAAACAGATCAACCAAGCTTGGAATGTGGTGAAAGAGACAAGAGGAATGAAATAAAATTATAAATGCGAAATGCTAAACTATGGAGTTAAGCTCTCCGTCTTTGACACTACAATCAACCCCTACATACGTCGTAGACGTTACATGTTGGTACCTACACATCTTGCAAAATATACCGTTCGTCATACTTCACATCAAAATCCTTCAAAATTCGTATATATTCTTCACTAAACGCTTTTTTTCGATGATGTTCTTCTTGCCTTTTGATGTAATTGACAACTGCATTGACATGCGATTTGCTATATGAAAATGCACCAAACCCTTTTTGCCATTCAAATTTGGATTGTGTCTTATGATTTTGATTTATCCATAACGAAGAATTTCGTTTCACAGCTTGCATCAAATCGGATAAACTTTCATTGACTCTTAATCCAAAAAATATATGGATGTGATTCGATGTTCCTCCTATCGCCAACATCTTATGACCTCTTTGCTGTATTATTCCTGTAATGTATTCATATAATTCTTCCTTGAAACTTTTGTCAATCATTGCTTTTCGATATTTCACTGCAAAAACACAATGTATATGAATCTGTGTATATGTATTTGCCATATATTAACGATATTTAATTATACCAAATTTAAATTCTACCGACATGGAACGTCTGACGACGTATGGCGGCGTATGGCGGAATTTTTTCCGACATTGATCGCTTTCCCTACCGACATTGGACGTCTGACGACGTATGGTGGCGTATGGCGGGATTTTTTCCGACATTGATCGTTTCCCCTACCGACATGGAACGTCTGACGACGTATCTGACGGCGTATGGTGGGTTGTCATTTTCCGCCCATCAAATAATATGTTGATTTGTCGGCATGACATCGTTTGTCCTTAAACTTATATTCCAGGATGATTTCGTGAGATGAGAATGGCGACGCGAAATCTCCATGCACCACCAAATCAAAACTGTATCCTAGATAAAGATGGGTGCCAAGAGCTACACCGGCATTTATAATCAGGTCGGTGGAGCCATTCCCCACCAGACTGTGCCGGCAACTGATGCCTCCTGCCCATGCGTCGACTTCCCTATTCTTCGCTTTGATCAAGGCGACGTGAATCTCTCCCTGCAAACGGTCGGAATCATACAACTGCATCATTCCTCCTGCGTATAAATGAAGCATTCTCAGCGTCGGTCGGCGGTATGACCCATATAGATAAAAAGCGTTGACGGTGATCCGCCTGTCCTGACGTGTCAGCCAATCCTCCATATTTTTCGCTGATATGCCGACGGTGGTCTCGCCATCTTCCGTTCCCACAATCCGTCGTTTATGGATCCACTCCACCCCAAAACTGAAATTCGGATTCACCTCATTGTTGTCATACAGAGATGCGTCGTCCATATCGTCAGCTGAAATTTTACTCACATCCTTCTGTTGGACAACCGCACCTCCTTCCAAACCAAGATTTACCCTGTCATTATCAGAACCAAGGCTGAATATATAATTGCCGTCAATCTTCACCGTAGACGTGTACCCAGCAAGATCAAATTGCATCTTGCCTCCAAACAGCGACCTCAATTTTGGTTTATACTGGCTGAAGCATCCCCAAAACGACAGCGGCTGACCTTCATACCCCACCTGCTGCATACGGCCAAGCAGAGAGGCGTGAGTCATCGGCACCAGGTAAGATGGTGAAAATGGAGATCTGTCGGTCCAGAAATGTAACGCATTGGCATCAGTCTGGGCAGATATGGTTAAAGTATATGATACAACCATAAATATGCAGATGAGCCTTGAGTGTATTTTTTTGCAACTGTTAAACAAATCCATATATCACTAGTTTTCAAATTATAACATATTATCAATCTGAGGAGTATCAGTTCTAAAAATTATTTTCGAAACTCCTTTTTTATGTTTGGCTTCTTTGTCGGTATTTACAAAAGGATCTATATAAGAGACCACCCCTTTATCTTGACTTGGAAACAACCATTTCATAATAGCTGCAAAAATTTTACCAACATCGTCATTTGTCAACAATTCCGGAGTATAACTGTAAGAATCCACCGAAAACGGTTTTAATAACGGTTCCTCATAAATTTTCACCTTTGTCTTAAGTTTATTTTGTTTCATTTTTCCATTTTCGCCAAATTTAGGAACATAGAATTCAATACTTAAATTCGCGAAATCCTCAGAAGATGGCCTTGAAGCATCGTCTCTTACCATATAAAACATATCTGGACGATGGTCAGAGATTCTCAAAATCTGTAAAGGCATCCTACCTTGTCTGTCTTTATAAACATAAAACGAAACTATTTGTCTACTTACACTTATCTTTCCATTTAGAGCTCGTATATTGACAAGTGTTTCAAAAAAAGATTTAAGGTCAGACAATGTTTGATTTACATTTATCATAACATGATATTTTAATGACAGATAAAAATTTGTCCGATTGATTATTTATATATAATTTTACGCCATAATTGAATGCAAGGCGGTCAATGCTTACTTTCAATTTTTAGGGATGTGGTTACACATCCTTTTTTTTGCGTAACCCATATTATTATCCTTTACATTGCCACCGTCACATATCCATAATGTTTCTGACCTGTCACGTCCGTCACTATATAATAATATGTGTCGGGAGTGACTTTCCCATTAGGCAAAATTCCATCCCATCCATCGTCTCCCTGATACAACATTATTCCATGCCTATCCTTTATCTCCACATGAAATCCTTTCATAAAATGATCATTTATCATATCTCCATTTGGCGTAAAGGTGTTTGGAATAACAAATTCTGTTTCTATCGTTGTATGTAGACGCAATTTGCATCCATCTTTTGTTTCAACCACTGCCACTGCTGAGAATAGCGACGCATCATCAACATTAAATTCATGGCTGAAACTTTGTTGCGAGGATGTGCTGCCGTCACTCATCAGCCAAATAAATGTGCATTCACTCAAATCATCCCCACTATCCAAAGACAAACTCACTTCTGAATCTCCCCGTTTGATTTTGGCCGGCACTGCTGCAATTGATACTGTCGGGACCGGAATCTCCTCAATTTTGAAATCAATCCGCTTTTGACAACCATACCTGTCTCTGCCTATAACATATCCGTTACATGCCTCTGTAAATGCGCATTCATCTCCACTACTTCCATCACTCCACTCATATTCTTCCGCTCCTGCTACCCCAACGACAATACTTTCTCCTGGACAAAGTTTGGAATCTCCACTCGTCAACATATCTGGAATATCATTGAATATCAATTCAGTAGACGTGGATGATTTGCATCCATACTCATTTATAGCGACGACACTGTATTCTCCACTCTGAGTAGTGCTAATCTCCGCACCATCATCTCCTGTACTCCATTCATATTTGCATTTGGAATCCGAAATAGCAGTCAATCTTGCGTATTGCTTATTACAAACAGGTGTCTCAGCACCTGCGATTTCCACTTTAGGCGTCTCTCTTCGATTGATTATGAACTGTTTCTGACCTTTGCACCCATTTTTATCAGTAACGGAAACAGAGTATTTTCCATGTTTAGTTATCTCAAATTCTCTTGAATTAGACAATGTATCTCCATTGCTTTCGTCAATCCACAACGATTTAGCAACGTTAGATTTGGAAACATACACCTTTGCCACATCATCTGAATTTTCACAAATGTCAAAATCTCCATCAACAATTACCTCATCTAAGTCATACTTATGCACAGCATTCTCCACTCTTTCACTGACACATCCATTCTCATCTTTTGCACTCACCGACACCAAACAAGAATCTGCCACAAGAATAAATGAATCTTTCTTTCCATTACTCCAATCGTAGTCAATAAGCTTACAACCAGACTTTTGCAATACATTCAGAGTCGCCACTTCACCGTCGCATATATGAGTTTTCCCTATAACATCTATTTCCGGTTTAGGCAACACTCTCACTCCAAATGAAGCGTCTCGACATTCTCCATTATTAAGGCACACCGACACTTTATACCGACGACTCTCCTTCGCATATATTTCTGGCCTTCTTCTTCCGTCATCCCAAATATAATAATCACCACCAGAAGCTATCAGCAACACACTATCTCCTTCACAAATAGTCACTTCCCCGTCAAAAGCGTCGTTAATAAGGGGAACGGGAACATCTATCTCCATCACATCCTTGTACGCCACATTAGAACAACCGACACTATCTGTGCCAATCACTTTGTAACGTCCTCCGTGTGTGATTTCAATAGACGGTACTGTCCTTTTCTCCGTTCCCCAACTATACATTTTACCACCTGATGCAGTCAGAATCGCAGTTTCACCTCGTCGTAAGGTATCCGCTCCAGAGATCTCAATCGTAGGCAAACTATACTCCACCACCAATATAGAATCTCTGTTCATACAGCCAAAACCATCCGTTGCAACCACTGTATATTTTCCTCCACCGTATACAGAAATCTCATTCTCAGCTTTACCACTACTCCACTGCAAATATATGGAGCCGTCTGCCACACTGTTGTGTCCTTCACCGTCTGTCAACGCCTTCAAAATCAAAGAGTCGCCTTCACACAACCACGTGTTTCCGACAATCTTCAAATATGGTTTTGGATGTACATTTATCTTAAACCAAACAGTGTCGGACGCTCCAGTTGGCGACATTGAAACTACATAATGAGCCCCAGATTCTTTGTAAATTGCTTTTCTTTCTGTGCCTCCATTACTCCAAACAACTGAATTAGAAGCAGGTGCGAACAGAGTAATCTCAGTGGAATCTCCTTCACAAATTTCGAATTTTCCATCAACTGACAGTTGCGATGAGGTGACTCGGACTACCGTGTGACCTGAACATCCATACTTATCATAGACAGTGACAGAATAGTTTTCATACATATTTATATGGCTTCCATCCACTACAATCTGAGACGATGTTTCACGACCCGGCATCCACAAATAACGATAGTCTATACTATCCGCATCGTTCACATTCGCAGTAAGAGTTGCTGTTTGAGACGAAGCGATTTGTGTTATTCCAGAAATTGATACCGTCGGATTTTTCCGTTGTTTCACCAAATGATATATTGTGTCTGAACCACACCCTAATTTATCATAACCGACTGCCCAGTATACTCCAGCACTGTCCACAGAAAAAGTTTTATCAGCACTACCGTCGCTCCACACTATTTTTTCACACTCCACCCCATTTGCCACCAGCTCTATTTCTCTATTCTCACAAACAATAGTATCTCCGGAAATAGAAAGGAATGGAGACGGCGACTCCTTGGCATACACTGAATCAACTGTCATACAGCCAAAGGAGTCCGACGCCTCCACCACATAAAAACCTTCCGCACTAATATTTTTTCTGCTATTGTTTAATCTTTCATTTGTCCATTTTATCATCACGTCGTCGGAATGAACCACCTCAAAAGCGACAGAATCGCCCTTGCAGAACGACTTTGTTTTTCCTCCCACAAATTCAATTTTGGGCAAGGTAGTTCTGGTCACTACAAATTCCGCAGTGTCAGACACACACTCTCCATTATATCCGACAACTGTATATTTTCCGGGACGATAAACATCAATTTTTCTGGCTGTGTCACCAGTATTCCAATGCAGACGACTGCAGTCAGCAACGTCGACAACAAGCGTCACACTATCATTCATGCCACACAAATACCCTTTGCCGTCAATATCCAACGTAGGCAAAGAAATCTTTTTCACATTGATTTTTTGAGTCTCCGACGGACAACCTGCCGTATCATAGCCGACCACCAAATGTTCGCCTTCCTCATCAGTGGACACATAATTTCCAGACAGAGCCATTCCATCCCATTCAAAAGAAACTGCATCTATTGAAAAAAACTGAATATCAACACCTTCCCTATCACAAAACGACGTTGTATCAGGAGCGACCAATGATGGCCTTTTTCTCTCATGCACCATAAAATCCGCATAAGCCTTACATCCAAAACTATCAATTCCTACCACCGTCACCAGCCCTGCGTGAGCATAATAGAATGGAGTATCAACAGCCTTATTATCCCAATAAAACTGTTGGAAATCACCATTCACTGATAAATAGGATAAAGAGTCAACACAAATCTCAGACCTTCCGAGAATTTGTATTTTAGGACTATTTAGTAATAAGCATTTCGATTTAGACGCGACACATCCATTAGCATCTGTAGCTGTACATGTGTAAGTACCGGCAGTGTCGACGACGATGGAATTTCCGACATACCCATTTTGCCACACGTAGGAAAGGGAGTCTCCCGACTGGGCAACAAGAGTAGCAGTGCTATCCATGCAAATAACATCTGCGGATTGGATTTCAAACTGTGGCAGTTTATGGAACACTACGTCAGCGGCCGCAGTGCCGACGCATCCGAACGAATCAGTTGCCGACACCACCACTCTCCCACTCTGCTTCACAACTGTCGTCGGCAAAGTGTCAGTGGAGCAATTCCACGAATATTTGACATCTCCGTCTTGAGCCGTGAAAGAGGCATCTATCGTAAGGCTGTCTCCTTCACACGCATCCAATTTTGCGGAGGTTATTAAGCCGACGGGGATTTCTCGCACCACGGATTCCACCTTATGGTTTGTGCGGCATCCCGACAGACTGTCAGTCACAACAACTGTATATGTATCCTCTGTGGAAAAAGAGAAAGTAGAGTCGGCAGAACCGTCCGGCCATTTAAACATACATTTCTTGTCTGTCTGCAATGCGATCAATCCATCGGTCGTGCCACAAGCAGGTTTCACAATGTCCGTGATCTTCGGTTTGACCGCCAACTCCACCTTCACCTTTGCAGTATCGCTGCACCCATTTGCAGAAGTTCCGACGACCATAAATGTACCCGAACTTGAAGCCCTGTATTTATTACTATCCGAACCGACATTCTTTCCCGACTTGCTCCACTGATAATGTTCAGCGCCATTCACAGTGAGAGTTACCGTAGAATTTTCACACAGAAGTTTCAACGTATCACCTTTAAGTTTCGGAGCGGGATTCGCCATAACAGAAAAGTTTTTTCGAGTCTCACAATTATGTGAGTTGGACACAAGCACCTGATAATCACCACTCTTCTTCATCACCGCCAAGGAATCCGAGTCTATCACTTTTCCATTCGCGTCGACCCATGAATACTTATATTTCGTGTTGGAGCGATTGTCCACCTCGACCTGCAACACACTTCCTTCATTCTTGCAAAACGATAGATCTCCTATCAAAGAAATCTCTGGATACGGCAAAAACTCCACATCGGTATACGCTTCACTGACACACCCCGTGACAGGATCCTTCACTTGTGCACGATACTGACCTGAATTGGATATTTTTATAGTAGTAGACGTGATTCCAGAAATAGAATCCGGGGATATCCAAAAAAATTCAGAGCCCTGAGTAACAGTACAACTAATGGTCTCCTCATCCCCTTCACAAGGGATTACAGATTCAAGGAAAATAGTAGGGCTCTGAATTTCCGTTATGTGAAATACAAATTCTTTACTCTTGCATCCGTTTGTTGTATAGCCGACGACACTATAATCGCCTTCTTTAGACAATGCGTATTGGCTTTCTCCAGTTCCAAAACTCGTGCCTGAACCTTTCCATTCAAAATATGTAAGGTCGACACCTTCAGCCGAAACTGTAGTTTGATGACCGCTGCAAATTTCATCTACAAGGTTGGGGATCACCACATCCGCCACAGAGTCGACATGAGCGACAACCACTTCACTTGATGATTTGCAACCGTCCACCGTCTTCACAACAACACGATATCTGTCTTCTTCCGAGACCGAAATTTTCTTATCGTTAGAGAAAGGGACACCTCCACGACTCCACTCATACGAAACAATCTGGTTTTCCGACAAATCATGATCCGCAGAGATGTCCGTTTCGACGGTGCCTGGGCAAAATGCAGTGACCCCACCAAACTCAATATTCGCGCTCATCTTCGGTTTGATCGTAAAATGCAAAGTGTCACGACAAACATTTTTCCCGATTGTTTTGGATCCGACCACATAATAGTCGCCACTTGCTGTAAAAGTTGCGGAATTGGAAGTCTCCCCACCCTGCCATTCGTAGGTATCCATGTCGGAAGCCATCAAAGTGAGAGATTCGCCAAGACAAAGCCCTTCATTGCCAGAAATGGAAGGTGTAGGCGACGGAATTATAGACGCATCAACTGTTTTAGTGCAGCCGAAAGCAGTGGCAGTCAACGAGTAGAGACCAGCGACAGTAGTTGAAAATGATTCTTCAGAAGAGACCTCCGCACCGTCTTTCTGCCAAGAAAATTCAGCCGGGATTTTTCTTGTTCCCTGACGGACCACAGCCTTAAGAGTCCCCAAGTTTCCATTACAAAGCTGGGATTTGCTCTCGTCGACACGAAGCGTCCATTTAGGCTCATCCTTGATTTCAATCGATTCAGTGACGACACTGCCATCCTTGAGTGTGATCACAGCATCGACGGTCATTCCGTCATATATAGCAGATATTGAATATGCAGTAGACGGGAGTTTATTTCCATTTTGTTGAAATTCAACACTTTTCACATCAGAATGATCAATCATCTGAAGTTTCTGGACACCATTGTTACCACAGACATAAAAGACACCACCGTCGACATTCTGCCATTTATATGCGAATGCGGACTGCGATATGAATAATAAAATCAAAATTATGAACCTAATCGCCATTTTCCCGACTAAATTTTCATTCTAAATATACTGTTATATCCGTTCCGATTATTTGCACTGTCATGTAATCCGGAACAAAACGGTTGCAAAAGTAATCACTAATTTTGAAATAGCAAGCGTTTTATGTAAAAATTGAAAAAAAAATAAAAAAATTCTACATTTAGAAACTGATTTTTTAGAATTGTAAAGGGCGATACTCCCTAACTTCCCATCATCTGTGAGTCCGCAAGGACAAGCACATATAGAATAAACACAGAGACTCGGAATTTTAAGAGAAAGGCTTCGACTTTTTTGAGGAAAAGAGACGAGAAACATTATTTATGGTATTGCATTTCAGACAAATTTTCTATAAAAAAGTCAGATAAACATAAACAGCAATCAAAAAAGCATATTTTCTTCAAAAAAAATCCAAAAAAGATTTGCAGATACAAAAATAAGCACTACCTTTGCATCGCAATTGAGAAATAAAGCAATCAATTAGCAATCGAGATGTAGCGCAGTCCGGTTAGCGCATCTGGTTTGGGACCAGAGGGTCGGGGGTTCGAATCCCTTCATCTCGACAAGAAGGAGAGCAGAAATGTTCCCCTTTTTTATTTTAAATCCAACACAAGAGAAACTAAAATTGACAAAATTCACAGAGTTAACTCTCTGAGAATCCAAAATTTGGATAAGCCCCGACACTCCGCTAAAAATAATGAATTTATAAATCATTAATAATCAGCAGCAAAAAGAAGACGTGAAAAATCACGTCTTCCTCATTAATCTTGGCATCACCCCTTGACTACCGCCATAGGAAGAAGCTCAACAACCGGTTTTACCAAATCAGATTCAAACTGCATCACACTGTCGATATCCTTGTATGCACCGGGAGCCTCGTCAAGGCCATCGCGTCGCATACCATGAATGATTCCCTTTTCATCCATCTTCTGACATTCCTCTTCCAATGAAAGAGTCTCACGTGCCATCGCCCTGCTCAAACGTCGGCCTGCGCCATGTGAGCAACTTAAAAAAGATTCCGGATTGCCCAGTCCTTCCACTATAAAAGACTTTGTGCCCATTGAGCCTGGAATAATTCCTATTTCTCCCAATCTTGCACGTGTCGCTCCTTTTCTGTGGACAATCACATTCTCTCCGAAATGATTTTCAAAAGCAGCGTAATTATGGGCAATATTGATGATTTCATCAAATTCCACATTCGGCCTGATAAGACGAAATCCTTCCATAATAATATCCATCATCAACTTTCGATTAGCCAAAGCAAACTCAACACAATAGTTCATTTCATTGAGGTAATTTCTTCCTTTATCAAACTCAATAGGAAGGAACTCTAATCCTGGCTGAGTCTCTGAATGCCATTTCACACACCATTCCGCAGCGATTTTTGCATAGTGTTTAGCTATTGTCAGACCGACATTTCGACTGCCTGAATGAATCATGACCCACACGTCATCATTAGCGGCATCCTTTTGAATTTCAATAAAATGATTACCTCCTCCGAGCGTTCCTATTTGACGAAGCATAGCTTCTTTCAAATTCTTCAACAACGGCAGCTTATCGAAATCAGCTTCAGGAAGAAGACTCTCGTCCATAGGCATTTTTCTGTGATCAAAACCAAGCGGTATGTTTTTGCGGATATGTCTCATCACAGACGTGATATCGCTTCTTTCCAACTCACTCGCCTTTAAATTTGTGCGAACAGCACACATTCCGCAACCGATATCCACGCCCACCGCATTGGGCACCACTACCCCTTTTGTCGCCAACACACCACCAATAGGCATACCGACACCAGTATGGGCATCTGGCATAATAGCGACATGATGGAAAGCGTATGGAAGCGACGCGAGACGTACTATCTGCTCCATACATGAATCTTCTACCTCATCCAGCCAAAGTTTAGCAGACAACTTTGTGCCATTAACAACTCTCTGTATCATAACTTTACCTATTATTTATTTTCACATCGCAAAGTTTCGCCCCAACTACGACACGTATTGTCGCAGTTTGAAATATTTTTTGCATTTTTGTAAAAAAAATTTACTATGCCATTAAATAGAAATACACTGATGCGTGTGCGTATCATCGACGAATGTTTGCAACGCAGACAACGAGAATGGACATTGGAAGACTTGCGTGAAGCTTGTGAAAAGGAATTGCTTGAAAAAGAAGGCATCTGCGGTATAAGCACACGAACAATCCAGAGAGACATAGAGTTGATGCGAAGTGACAAACTTGGCTACAACGCGCCTATAATTGTCAAAAATAAAAAATACTACACATATGAAGATCCAGACTTTAGCATCACAAAGCTTCCGTTGTCGAAAGAAGATTTGAATGAGTTGAGCAGTGCTTTGGAAATAATCAAACACTACAATGGATTCAACAATATGAGTGGGCAGGAAGATATTCTGACGCGAATGCAAGACAAGATTGCGTGTCAGACAGACAATAATAAGGTAGTATATATAGAGACAAACAATAAGCTTAAAGGATTGAATTTTCTCGGACCACTATTTGATGCCGTCAAAAGGAAAGATGCATTAATAATTGAATATAAATCATTTAAGGCAAAGAGAGAATCAAGAATTTACATTTCTCCATACATACTTAAAGAATACAACAACAGATGGTTTGTGATTGGAGTGTCGCCCCAAAAAGAGGTGAAGACACTCGCATTAGACAGAATCATTGAAATAAGAAAAGACGACAACCATAAGTATGTCGACAACACCGTCTTCAATCCAGAGAAATATCTGAATGAAATGATTGGTGTGACGAGGGATCTTGAGTCTAACGTAGAAACAGTGATCTTCTGGGTTGACGCCAATCAAACGCCTTATATTGAGACAAAGCCTTTCCATGAAAGTCAGGAGGTAGAGAAGGAAAATGAAGACGGGAGTAAGGTATTCAGGATAAGAATAATAATAAATTATGAATTGGAACGTAAATTGCTTGGATATGGTTCACACATCAAAGTGATAGAGCCTCTGCATCTAAAGCAAAGGATAGCTAACGAACTGATATTAGCTGCAGAAAGATACAGGAGATAATCACGTGAGACAGGTGTAGAAGTTGAGCTTGAGAATCTCCACGATTGTTGTCAAAACATAAAGTGCTTCGCCTGCAAAATCGACGGAGGGAGAAGGGAGTCTGCACGCTTAAAGACAATCTACAACCCATTCCACAAAATCAGTAGAAGCAGATTTGGTAATATGTGGATCTCCAAATTATTGCGGCTATCCGAAAAATAGCAATTTTTGTTCCAAGGAATCAAATACGCTATCAAAAATAATTTTATACCTTTGTCACGCCTTAGAAGGAGTCGCCGAGACAGTCTTGCAGCCCTCAATAGGCATTGAAGTTTATGAATTGGATTATCCTGATTGTCGCAGGACTTTGCGAAGTAGGCTTCACCTATTGTCTCGGACGTGCAAAAGACGTTGCCGGGATAGAATGGTGTGGTTGGATAGGAGGTTTTATTGCTTTCTCTGTTTTGAGTATGACGTTGCTGGCCAAAGCGACCCAGACAATACCATTGGGCACAGCTTACCCAGTCTGGACAGGGATAGGTGCCATTGGCACTGTACTGATTGGCATCTTTGTTTTCAACGAGCCATCCACATTCTGGAGATTGTTCTTCATCACTACTTTGATCATCTCCGTCGTCGGGCTGAAGGCTATTTCGTAAAGATATTTTGTCAAATTCTATATTGCAGGATTGCCAGAGAAATTTGAACCGTGACAAAGGTGCAAAAAGTGACAAAATTTCGACTAGATCAGAGATATTTCCTCAATTCTTTCACTCTCCTATTTTCTTTGCTGGCCATCCATAGTCTTGATAGAAAGCGGCAGAAAGTCCATTCATCTTGGCATATGAAGCCAGCACTTCTGATCTCAACTTTTCACGCTTTTGTTCATCACTATTGATTGTTTGGAAAGCATCAAACTTATCACCAAATATTTTCTTGGCAGACTGCAAAAAATTGGCACCGTCTTCCACTTGATCAAAAGCCTTCACCTGATATACCACATCATTTCCACTACGGGTTTGACTAATGTGCATCAAACCTGGATGGCTTCCACCTGCGACGCATTTCATCGTATCACCTATCTGATTGTAGTTGAACACCCAAAAGTCGCCCCAAACAAGGATATCATCCGCATTACGTTCATCGACAGCCACTATGCTATGAAAAGGCACACAATGTTCACCTTCAGTATAATAACGTCCTAATTCCTTAACCATATAACGATCAATGGCAGGGAAATAAGAGATTTCTTGGTCATTTTGAGACACGACCTTTTTAGATGCTATTTGTTTATCAGTACAAGTAGTCATTGTTAACAAGACCGAGAAAACGAACAAAAAATTTTTCATATTCTGTCGTATTAATTCATTGGACATAAAAAAATATTTCGCAATTTTTGCTATACTGGAGACAAAATTATTGATTTTTTCTGTTTTGCTGACGATTTCTTCAAACTTTTAAAGGAGTCATGTTACTTATCTCTCTACATCTCTGGAAACTCAAAGCCATAAAAGCATTCTATTTTTAGTGAAAATTCAATTTTTTTCTAGTACGACGACAAAAAAAGAGTTGTCTGCATAAGCAGACAACTCCCTTATATTGAGAAAATCTTATCAGATTATTCTGCAGTTGCTGGAGCTTCAGAAGCAACCTCAACAGCCTCAGTAGTCTCAGCAGCAGCTTTCTTGCTACGAGAACGACGAGTCTTAGCTGGCTTCTTAGCAGCGTCACCCTTAAGCATGTTTTCGTTGTAGTCAACAAGCTCGATGAAGCACATCTCAGCAGCGTCACCTAGACGGAAACCAGTCTTGATGATACGAGTGTATCCACCTGGACGGTTAGCGATCTTCTGAGCAACCTCCTGGAACATCTCCTTAACGACTTCCTTATCCTGTAGGTAGCTAAATACAACACGACGAGAAGAAGTAGAATCGTCCTTTGCCTTAGTCAAAAGAGGCTCAACATACTTTCTCAACTCTTTTGCCTTAGCTAGAGTAGTGTTGATTCTCTTTGCTTTAATCAAAGAGCAAGCCATATTAGAAAGCAATGCGTCTCTATGAGCTTTTTGTCTACCAAGGTGGTTGAATTTCTTATTATGTCTCATGATTTATTCTTTATCTAATTTATACTTTGAAATATCCATTCCAAATGACAAGTTCAAGTTGTCGAGCAACTGATCAAGCTCAGTCAACGACTTCTTACCAAAGTTGCGGAACTTCAATAGATCTGTCTTGTTGAATACAACTAGTTCGCCAAGAGTCTCTACGTCTGCAGCCTTCAAACAATTCAAAGCACGTACAGACAAGTCCATATCGACCAACTTTGTCTTTAGGAGTTGGCGCATGTGAAGAACCTCTTCATCGAATTCCTCATTATCATTGTCAGAAGAAGAATCAAGAGTGATCTTCTCATCTGAGAACAACATGAAGTGGTAAATCAAGATTCTTGCTGCCTCTCTCAAAGCATCTTTAGGATGGATAGAACCATCAGTTTGTATCTCAATAATTAACTTCTCATAGTCAGTTTTTTGCTCAACTCTATAGTTCTCAACAGTATACTTTACGTTTCTGATAGGAGTAAAGATAGAATCGATAGCAATCACACCAATCTCAGAGCCGCTAACCTTGTTTTCATCAGCAGGGACATAACCACGACCCTTACCAATCTTCAAATCAATTTGGAACGAAGCCTTAGGATCAATATGACAGATCACAAAGTCTGGGTTCAAAACCTCAAAACCTGTAAGGTGCTTAGAAATGTCGCCGGCCTTGAATACCTCAGTTCCAGATACGTTAATTGAAATCTTCTCCTCTTCAAACTCATCCACTTTTTTCTTAAAGCGAACTTGCTTAAGATTAAGAATGATGTTTGTAACATCTTCAATTACTCCAGGAATCACGTCAAACTCATGGTCAACACCTGCGATCTTAATTGAAGTGATAGCAAATCCTTCAAGAGAAGACAACAAGATACGACGTAGAGCATTACCTACTGTAATACCGTAACCTGGCTCCAACGGACGGAACTCAAACTTTCCATGAAAGCTATCCGCCTCTAACATTATAACCTTATCCGGTCTCTGAAATGCGAGTATAGCCATGCGTTAATTATTATTTTGAATACAATTCGACGATCAACTGTTCCTTGATATTCTCAGGAATGTCTGCTCTCTCAGGAATATGAAGATATTTTCCTGACATAGAAGAGTTATCCCACTCCAACCAAGCGTACTTAGCGTGGTTGAAACCAGACAATGAGTTCTCGACAACCTCTAGAGACTTTGACTTCTCACGAACACCGATAACCTGACCTGGCTTTACCGAGTATGAAGGGATGTTAACTACCTGACCGTCTACAACAATGTGCTTGTGTGACACTAGCTGACGAGCAGCTGATCTTGTTGGGGCGATACCCAAACGGTACACAATGTTATCAAGTCTACACTCAAGAAGCTGAAGTAGGATTTCACCAGTAATACCTTTAGCTCTTGCAGCCTTGTCAAACAAGTTGCGGAACTGGCGCTCCAACACTCCGTAAGTGTATTTTGCTTTCTGCTTTTCGTTAAGCTGAACACCGTACTCAGAAGACTTCTTTCTTCTGTTTACACCGTGCTGTCCAGGAGGGTTTGTTCTCTTGCTCAATACCTTATCTGGACCGAAAATAGCTTCACCAAATCTTCTAGAAATCCTAGTTTTAGGACCTATATATCTAGCCATTATTATTAAAAATTAGTACCCTAATCTCTTAATATCTAGCCGCGATTGCAGAGAGGTTTTTTGCAATCATTCAAAACCAAAAGATTAGAACAATTAGTAAAAAATATTAAACTCTGCGCTTTTTAGGTGGTCGACAACCATTATGTGGTAGTGGTGTTACGTCAACGATTTCAGTAACCTCGATACCAGCTCCGTGTACAGTTCTGATAGCAGACTCTCTACCATTACCTGGACCCTTAACATATGCCTTAACCTTTCTTAGACCAAGGTCAAATGCCACTTTAGCACAATCCTGTGCTGCCATCTGTGCTGCGTAAGGAGTATTCTTCTTAGAACCTCTAAAACCCATCTTACCTGCTGAAGACCAAGAGATAACCTGACCCTCGTTGTTTGTCAAAGTAACGATGATGTTGTTAAAAGAGCTATGAACATGCAACTGACCGTTAGCATCAACTTTTACTACCCTTTTTCTTGTTGCTACTGCTTTTTTTGCCATTGTATTTTTAACTTAGCTTAAATTACTTAGTTGCTTTCTTCTTATTTGCAACTGTCTTCTTCTTACCCTTTCTAGTACGAGCATTGTTCTTAGTGCTCTGACCACGCAAAGGCAAACCTAGACGATGGCGAATACCACGATAACAGCCAATATCCATCAATCTCTTGATGTTTAGCTGAACCTCTGAACGCAAATCACCTTCTACCTTGTAGTTCGCACCAATAATCTCACGAATTTTTGCTGCCTGATCATCTGTCCAATCCTTAACCTTGATGTTTACATCAACACCTGCTTCGTTAAGAATTTTTGCCGCACTACTACGACCAATTCCGAAAATGTAAGTAAGACCAATCTCACCTCTTTTGTTCTGTGGAAGATCCACACCGACAATTCTAACTGCCATAAAATCTTATTTTTTTTGCAAAAATAAAAAAAATCAACCCTGTCGCAACTTAAACTTAGGATTTTTTTTGTTAATTACGTACAAACGACCCTTTCTACGCACAATTTTGCACTCTGGAGTACGTTTTTTTAGAGAAGCTTTAACTTTCATTGTTTTTTTATTTATATCTGAACGCTATTCTTCCTTTCGACAAATCGTAAGGAGAAATTTCTACTCTTACCTTATCTCCTGGCAAGATTTTGATGTAATGCATTCTCATCTTGCCTGAGATATGGGCTGTCAACTGGTGACCATTCTCTAGCTCTACTTTGAACATGGCGTTCGATAGAGCTTCAAGAATCACACCGTCTTGTTCGATAGCTGCCTGCTTTGCCATAAATTAATAATTTATTCAGCATTATTAGTAGACATCATACCACTTCTTCCTCTAATTGGACCATTCTCCATTAGACCATCGTAGTGGTGCATCAACAAATGACCCTCTACCTGCTGTAGAGTATCTAGTACTACACCTACCATGATTAGCAATGATGTTCCACCAAAGAACTGAGCAAATTGTTGATTTACCTCAACCAAGCTTGACACTACAGCTGGCATAACAGCAATGATTGCCAAGAATATGGCTCCAGGTAGAGTGATCTTCGACATAACGTCGTCAATATACTCTGCAGTTTCTGCTCCTGGTTTTACCTTTGGAATGAATCCATCATTTCTCTTCAAATCCTCTGCCATCTGATTTGGCTGAATAGTGATCGCTGTGTAGAAATATGTGAACACAATAATCAAGAATGCGAACACAACATTGTACTGCCAGCTGTTCAAGTTCATGAAGTTCTGAACACTCTGAACTGTCTCATCACTTGCCACGAATGGTAGAACCGATAGAGGAATAAACATAATCGCCTGAGCAAAGATAATTGGCATTACTCCAGCCGCATTAACCTTTAAAGGAATATATTGTCTTACACCACCGATTCTGCTAGCAGCCGAACCAGATTTTGCAGCCATAGCAGCTGTCTGTTTTGCATACTGTACAGGTATACGACGTACAGCCTGCACCAATGCAATAGAAGCCATAATGACAACAAACAAGAAGACAAACTCCAACAAAAGAATAATAAAACCACCTGATGTACCAGAAATTGCAGAAACCAACTCCTTAGCGATAGCATCTGGGAATCTAGCCAAGATACCAATCAAGATAATGATTGAGATACCATTACCGATTCCTTTATCAGTGATTCTCTCTCCTAGCCACATCACAAACATACTGCCTGCACACATAATTATCACTGAAGAAATCTTGAAGAAGAAATCACCAGGGACTGCGTCAGGAGCCTGCATTGATAGGTTTATAAGATAAGATGGACCCTGTATCAACAATATGAAAACAGTCAAATATCTCGTCAACTGTGTAATCTTCTTACGTCCGCTCTCACCATCCTTCTGGATTTTCTGGAAGTAAGGCAAAGCGATTGTAAGCAATTGGACTACGATAGACGCCGAGATATAAGGCATGATTCCAAGTGCAAAAATCGAAGCATTAGAGAAAGCTCCTCCAGAGAACATATTAAGCAAAGACATCAAACCTTCACTTGTCTGATTCTCCAAAGGTTTAAGTCCTTCCGGATTTACACCCGGAAGAACTATAAATGATCCAAAACGATATACAAGAATCAAGAGAAATGTGAAAAGAATCTTATTTCTCAAATCCTCGATTTTCCAAATGTTTTTTATCGTTTGAATTGCCTTCATTACTTCTTGATTTCAACACTACCACCAGCAGCCTCGATAGCAGCAACTGCACTCTTAGAGAATGCGGCAGCCTCTACCTTAACCTTGGCAGAAAGTGTTCCATTACCCAAAATCTTAACGTTGTCAGACTTACCTACCAAACCAGCGTTGAATAGAGCCTCTTTGTTGACAACATCAATCTTAGCTGCATCACACAATGCCTGAATATCTGACAAGTTGATTGCCTTGTAGATCTTAGGATTGCACACATGCATTTCTCCATACTTAGGAAGACGTCTCTGCAAAGGCATCTGACCACCCTCGAAACCAATTTTCTTTGAATAACCAGAGCGAGACTTAGCTCCCTTATGACCTCTTGTAGAAGTTCCACCAAGACCTGAACCTGGACCACGTCCAATTCTCTTGCGTGTCTTAACAGAACCTGCAGCGGGTTTTAAATTACTTAAATCCATTACACACAATTTTTTATTCGACAACAACTACTAATTGTTTAACGGCCTCGATCATTCCTCTAATGGAAGGATTATCCTCATGCTCAACAACTGCATTAAGTTTTTTGAGACCTAGTGCTGCCAAAGTAGCCTTCTGGTTCTTTGGGCAACCAATCTTACTTCTAACTTGCTTAATTTTAATTGTAGCCATAAGAATTAACCTTTAAATACCTTTTCCATTGAAACACCTCTGTTCTGAGCCACAGTGAATGGATCTCTCAACTCAGAAAGAGCCTTAATAGTAGCCTTTACTAGGTTGTGTGGATTTGACGAACCCTTTGACTTAGCCAAGACGTCTGTGATACCAACGCTCTCCAATACAGCACGCATGGCACCTCCTGCCTTTACTCCTGTACCGTGAGATGCTGGTCTCAAAAGTACCTCTGCACCACCGAATTTAGCTGACTGCTCGTGAGGAATAGATCCCTTCAATACAGGAATCTTTACGATATTCTTCTTTGCAGCCTCTACACCTTTAGCAATTGCAGCAGTAACCTCACTAGCCTTACCTAGTCCATATCCTACTACACCAGACTCGTTACCTACAACTACGATTGCAGCAAAACTAAATGCACGACCTCCCTTGGTAACCTTAGTTACACGGTTTATAGCTACGAGTCTATCCTTCAACTCTACATCAGAGCTTACAGGCTTAACATTTTTCGTTTCTACCATGTTTATTAAAATTTAAGACCACCATTACGAGCTGCATCAGCCAACTCCTTGATACGTCCGTGATACAAATAACCGTTTCTATCAAATACCACTTCCGAAATTCCGGCTTCGATAGCTTTCTTTGCAATAGCCTCGCCAACCTTAGCAGCCTGCTCCTTCTTAGCACACTTCTCAGTCATCTTCAATGAAGACGCTGAAGCCAAAGTTGTTCCTGTCTCGTCGTTGATTACCTGAACATAAATCTGCTTATTGCTTCTAAAGACAGTCATACGCGGCTTTGAAGATGTACCAGACACCTTTGATCTGATGCTCTTCTTTATCTTAATTCTTCTTAGATTTTTTTCCGTCATAACAACATGAATTTATAATTACTTAGCACCAGCAGACTTACCAGCCTTTCTTCTGATTTGCTCACCAACAAACTTGATACCCTTACCCTTGTAAGGCTCTGGCTTACGGAATGAACGAATCTTAGCACAAACCTGACCTAGCAACTGCTTGTCGCAACTCTCCAAAATAACAAGTGGATTCTGGTTCTTCTCACTCTTAGTCTCAATCTTGATCTCAGAAGGCAACTGCATGAAAATTGCATGTGTAAAACCTAGAGAGAACTCGATAACCTGACCCTGGTTAGAAACACGGTAACCTACACCGACCAACTCCAATTCCTTCTTGTAACCCTGAGAAACACCAACTACCATGTTGTTAACTAGAGCACGGTACAAACCATGCTTTGAACGGAATTCAGCATCCTCCGAATTTCTTGCGAAAGTAATGTGTCCATCCTCAACCTTCATCTCGATTGATGGATCTACATACTGTGATAATTCACCCTTAGGACCCTTAACTGTGACTACGTTATCCTTAACTGAGACAGTAACGCCTGAAGGTATGCTGATAGGCAATTTTCCTATTCTTGACATCTTCTTTCCTCCTAATTAATAAACGTAACACAATACCTCACCACCTACCTTAAGGTCGCGAGCCTCCTTATCTGTCATTACACCTTTCGATGTAGATACAATCGCAATACCTAGTCCGTTAAGAACTTTTGGCATGTCCTTGTAACCAACATACTTACGCAAACCTGGAGTAGAAACTCTCTTCAAGTTCTTGATAGCGTTAACCTTGTTAACCGTATCGTACTTCAACGCAATCTTGATTGTTCTGTTAACACCTTCCTCTACAAACTTGTAGTTCAAAATGTAACCCTTGTCCATCAAGATCTTTGTGATCTCCTTCTTTAGATTAGAAGACGGAACCTCCAACACGCGATGCTTTGCATTGATAGCATTGCGCAGTCTCGTTAAATAATCTGCTATTGGATCAGTCATAATAAAATTAAATTAATCAAGACAAATGCCTGACAATATTTAAATTAAAGATTAATAATTACCAACTTGCTTTCTTTACACCTGGAATCAAACCAGCAGATGCCATCTCTCTGAACTGAATTCTTGAGATACCAAACTGACGCATGTAACCCTTAGGTCTACCTGTCAACTTGCATCTGTTGTGCAATCTAACTGGCGAAGCATTCTTTGGAAGGTTCTGCAACTCATCGTATTTTCCTTCCTTCAACAACTGAGCACGTTTCTCAGCATACTTCGCGCAAAGGCGAGCACGCTTTACCTCGCGTGCTTTCATTGATTCTTTTGCCATTCCAATTATTTTTTAAATGGTAAACCAAATTCCTTTAACAAGGCAAGACCCTCTTCGTCTGTCTTAGCTGTTGTTACGAATGTGATGTTCATACCCATAAGCTTCGAAATTGAATCGATGTTGATCTCTGGGAATATGATCTGCTCTGTAACACCAAGAGTGTAGTTACCTCTACCATCCAACTTAGAGTTGATACCGTTGAAGTCACGGATACGAGGTAGAACAACCTTGATTAGGCGCTCCAAGAACTCGTACATTCTCTCTCTTCTTAGAGTGACGCGAACTCCGATAGGCATCTTCTTTCTTACCTTAAAGTTTGCGATATCCTTCTTAGAAAGTGTCTGAACAGCCTTCTGACCTGCGATTGCAGTCAACTCGTTGATTGCGATCTCAATCACCTTCTTATCAGCAACTGCCTCTCCTAGACCCTGATTGATAACAATCTTCTCAAGAACTGGAACCTGCATTACTGTAGAGTAACCAAACTTCTCCTTCAAAGCAGGGACAATACGCTGCTTGTAATCTTGCTTTAAACTAGCTGTATTCATTTAATAACCTCCCCTGACTTTTTAGCGACACGAACCTTCTTGCCGTCGATCACCTTGATACCAATACGTGTTGGCTTTGGTGTATCTCCCGACTTAGGATCTACCAAATTCAAATTAGAAACATGGATTGGAGCCTCCATCTTTACGATACCACCCTGAGGATTCTTTGCACTTGGCTTAACATTCTTTGAAACAATGTTAATTCCCTCAACGATAGCACGGTTTGCAGCTACCAATACAGAAAGAACCTTTCCTGTCTTACCTTTGTCCTTACCTGCAAGAACGTAAACTAAGTCGCCCTTCTTAATATGTAACTTACTCATTACCTTACTACTTTTTAATTATAGAACTTCAGGAGCCAATGACACAATCTTCATATTAGAAGCACGCAACTCTCTTGCAACTGGGCCGAAGATACGGCTCGCTCTCATTTCACCAGCTCCATTCAACAATACACATGCATTGTCATCAAATCTGATGTATGAGCCATCTGCTCTACGAACTTCCTTCTTTGTGCGAACAACGATAGCCTTTGAAACGGCACCCTTCTTCATATCGCTTGAAGGAATTACGCTCTTCACTGTAACTACAATGATATCGCCTACAGTGGCATATCTTTTCTTTGTGCCACCTAGTACACGAATACACAATGCCTCTTTACCACCGCTGTTATCAGCAATAGTTAATCTTGATTCTTGCTGTATCATAATTACTTAGCTCTTTCTACGATTGATACTAATCTCCATCTCTTTGTCTTACTCAAAGGACGAGTCTCCATGATTCTCACAACATCACCAATATTACACTCATTCTTCTCATCGTGAGCGTGATATTTCTTCGTCTTGTTGACGAATTTCTGGTAAATAGGGTGTTTCTCTTTCCACTTGATAGCAACAGTAATGGTCTTGTCCATCTTATTGCTTGAAACAACTCCTTGTCTTTCTTTTCTTAAATTTCTCATTTTCTCAAACTCTAAAATTATTATTTAGACTCTGCCTGACCCAAGATAGTCTTCATGCGCGCGATGTCCTTACGAAGAGACTTTATTTGAGATGGATTCTGCAATGGAGTAATCGCATGGTCAAGACGCATGCGGTTCAATCTCTTTTCCTCAGAAGCTATTTTCTCCTGAAGCTCCTTGCTTGACATGTTCTTAATATCTGCTACTTTCATGATTAAGCATTTTGATTTTGCGCATCGTAGTCGCGTCTAACAATAAACTTTGTAGTTACTGGAAGTTTCTGAGCGCCCAATCTCAATGCCTCTTTAGCAACTTCAAATGGAACACCCTCAACCTCGATAAGAATTCTTCCTGGAGTCACGCTAGCAACGAATCCTTCAGGGTTACCCTTACCTTTACCCATACGTACGTCAGCAGGCTTCTTAGTGATTGGTTTGTCAGGGAATACTCTGATCCAAATCTGACCTTGACGTTGCATATATCTTGTGACAGCAATACGTGCAGCCTCAATCTGTCGTCCTGTAATCCACTTAGTACCAAGTACCTTGATACCAAAAGATCCAAAAGCCAATTGGTCTCCACGATGTGCGATACCTTTTGCACGACCTTTCTGCTGTCTTCTGAACTTAGTTCTTTTAGGTTGTAACATCTTTCCTTAATTTAACTCTTAAACAGATTGTTTTCTTTTCTTAGAGAAACCGCCCTTCTTTCCAGCAGGATTGTTGGAACGTACAGACTCTTTGCTTGCCACATACTGCTGAGAAAGATCTTGCTTTCCATACTTCTCACCACGGCAAATCCATACCTTGATTCCGATAATACCTACCTTTGTAAGCGCCTCTGCCTGTGCGTAGTCGATATCTGCACGGAATGTGTGAAGTGGTGTACGTCCTTCCTTGTACATCTCAGAACGAGCCATTTCAGCACCATTCAAACGGCCTGCAACTAGCACTTTGATACCCTCTGCACCGATGCGCATTGTAGAAGCGATAGCCTGCTTTACAGCACGACGGTAAGCGATCTTACCCTCTACCTGACGAGCAATGTTGCTTGCTACGATAACTGCATCCAACTCTGGTCTCTTAACCTCGTAGATGTTGATTTGGATCTCCTTGTCTGTGATCTTCTTCAACTCCTCCTTCAACTTATCAACTTCCTGTCCACCCTTACCGATGATAATGCCAGGTTTAGCAGTGCAGACTGTAATAGTAACAAGTTTAAGAGTTCTCTCTATGATAATTCTAGCAACACTAGCCTTAGCAAGACGAGCAGACAAGTATTTACGGATCTTTGAATCCTCTATGATTGTATCACCATACTTCTTTCCACCATACCAATTGGAATCCCAACCTCTTACAATTCCTAAACGGTTGCTTATTGGATTAACTTTCTGTCCCATCTTTTATTCGTTAGTATCGTTAGAAATAGCATCAACAAAAATTGTCACATGGTTAGAGCGCTTGCGGATTCTGTATCCTCTTCCCTGAGGTGCAGGACGAAGTCTCTTCAACTGACGAGCTGAATCTACGTAAATGTTGCTTACGTAAAGCTGGCCCATTTCAGCCTTAGTTTCATTCTTCTGCTCCCAGTTTGCGATAGCAGAACGCAATAACTTTTCTAGCTTGATAGAAGCTTCCTTAGTTGAATATCTTAGGACACCCAAAGCGCGGAAAGCCTCCATTCCACGTACCATATCAGCGACCAAACGCATCTTACGTGGAGAAGTAGGAACATCATTCAACTTCGCAAAATAAAGGGACTTCTTCGCCTCTTTTCTTGCATCAGCTGATACTTTTTTTCTTGAACAACTCATTTTTCTCGAACTTTTAATTAAATTTAATCACGTTGATTACTTCTTCTTGTTACCACCGTGACCTCTAAAGTTACGCGTCAAAGAGAATTCGCCAAGTTTGTGTCCTACCATATTCTCTGTGACAAATACCGGAATAAACTTATTTCCGTTGTGAACTGCAATAGTATGTCCGACGAAATCCGGAGATATCATTGAAGCTCTAGCCCATGTCTTGACTACAGACTTCTTGCCACTTTCGTTCATGGCAAGAACCTTCTTCTCAAGCTTAAGGTTGATATATGGACCTTTTTTTAATGAACGACTCATAAAAATACTTTATTTCAATTATTTCTTTCTTCTTTCAATTATGTACTTATCAGAAGCCTTCTTTGGTGAACGTGTCTTGTAACCCTTAGCCAAAAGACCCTTTCTTGATCTAGGATGTCCACCCGACTGACGACCTTCTCCACCACCCATTGGGTGATCTACTGGGTTCATACATACAGCACGAGTGCGAGGACGACGTCCCAACCAACGTGAACGACCTGCCTTACCTGATCTCTCAAGCGAGTGGTCTGAGTTACCTACTGTACCAATTGTAGCCTTGCAAGCACACAAAATCTTGCGAAGCTCTCCTGAAGGCAATTTTACAATTGCATACTTACCTTCACGAGATGTTAACTGAGCAAAAGTACCTGCAGAACGTACAAGCGCAGCTCCCTGTCCTGGATGCAACTCCAAGTTGTGGATAACTGTACCTAGTGGAATGTCCTGCAATGGAAGCGAGTTACCTACCTCTGGCGCAGCATCAGCACCTGACATAAGCTTCTGACCTACCTGCAATCCCGCAGGAGCCAAAATGTAACGCTTCTCACCATCAGCGTAGAACAATAGTGCGATACGAGCCGAACGGTTTGGATCGTACTCGATTGTCTTTACTACTGCTGGCACACCGTCTTTCTCTCTCTTAAAATCAATTACTCTGTACTTTCTCTTGTGACCACCACCGATGTAACGCATTGTCATCTTACCGACGTTGTTACGTCCACCAGTCTTTCTCATGCCTTTCACAAGAGATTTTTCTGGTGTGCTCGAGGTAATTGTCTCGAACGCACCAATAACTTTGTGTCTCTGCCCCGGTGTTGTGGGCTTAAATTTGCGAACTGCCATTTTTATTAAATATTGCTATAAAAGTCTATTGCATCACCCTCTTTCAATGTTACAAGGGCTTTCTTGTATGAAGGCATCTTTCCTGCGATCACACCAGCTTTTGTATAACGTGACTTATTCTTGCCATCAACACGCATTGTATTGACTGACAAGACCTTAACACCATACAAATCCTCTACTGCAGCTTTAATCTGCGACTTAGTAGCACTCATCACTACGCGAAATCCGTAGCGATTGTACTTATCCTGCAAACCAGTAACCTTCTCTGTTACGATTGGCTTTAATATGATCTCCATTTCTTTTAATCCTTTAAAGTATTCTCTAGTTCTGCAAGAGCAGCCTCAGTTAAAAGCAAACACTTTGCATCCAAAATCTTATATGTATTTAGCTCATGTGTTAGCAACACCTGAGACTTCTGAAGATTCTTGGCTGACAAAGATACATTTTTATTTGGTTCTGACAAAACCAAAACGTTTTTCTTATCAGAAACCTTCAAATTTTCTGTAAAAGCAACGTAATCTTTTGTCTTTGGTGCCTCAAAATCGAAATTCTCTACAACAATGATAGCGTTCTCTTTTGCCTTGTATGCCAATGCTGACTTACGAGCCAATTTCTTCACTTTCTTGTTCAACTTGAAAGAGTAATCTCTTGGCTGAGGTCCGAATACGCGTGCACCACCTACCAATACTGGTGAGTTGATGTCTCCACGACGTGCTCCACCGCCACCTTTCTGACGACCCAACTTCTTTGTACTTCCTGAGATCTCGCTTCTCTCCTTTGACTTGTGTGTACCCTGGCGATTGTTTGCCATGTACTGCTTTACAGCCAAGTAGATAACATGGTCATTTGGCTCAATTCCGAAAATTGAATCATTCAATGTGACCTTTCTTCCTGTCTCCTGTCCTTTTACGTTATATACGCTTAGTTCCATTACTTATTTACAATTACAATTGAACCCTTAGCTCCTGGAAGTGAACCCTTCAAAACAAGGATGTTATTCTCAGGAATTACCTTTAACACTTGCAAGTTCTGAACTGTAACTTGCTCACCACCCTTACGGCCAGCCATACGCATTCCTTTGAATACCTTTGCTGGGTACGAACAAGCACCGATTGAACCTGGAGCACGAAGACGGTTGTGCTGACCATGTGTAGACTGCTGTACTCCACCGAATCCGTGGCGCTTTACTACACCCTGGAAGCCCTTACCCTTAGATGTTCCGATCACATCTACAAACTGAGCGTCCTCAAACAAATCTACTGTGATTACGTCACCTAGATTGTATTCCTTATCGAACTCTTTGAACTCGGCCAAGTGTCTCATTGGTGCTGTTGCAGCCTTCTTGAAATGACCCATCTCTGCTGCGTTTGTGTTCTTCTCCTTCTTCTCGTCGAAGCCCAACTGCAATGCAGCGTAACCATCATTTTCAATAGTCTTAATCTGTGTAACAACACAAGGACCTACTTCGATAACAGTGCATGGTAC